>DUEZ01000045.1 GCA_011174825.1 Anaerolineae bacterium
AGATGGTGATGCCTGGGGACAGTGTCAATCTGCAGGTGGAGCTGATCATACCGGTGGCGCTGGAGAAGGGATCGAAGTTCGCTATCCGAGAGGGTGGCTTGACGGTGGGCGCAGGCGTGATCACCGAGATTTTGGAATAAGTGAGCTATGGCCAAGCAGAAGATTCGCATCCGGCTTAAAGCCTATGACCATCGTGTACTCGATCAGTCAGCCAAGCGTATTGTTGAAACGGCGGAACGAACAGGGGCGAAAGTTGTCGGCCCAGTGCCGTTGCCTACGAGAATAGAACGTTTCACTGTTCGACGCTCAACTTTCATTGATAAGGACTCACATGAGCACTTCGAAATCCGAACGCATAAACGATTGATCGATGTACTAGACCCGGACACGAAAACGATTGACACCTTGATGCGATTGAATCTACCGGCCGGAGTGGATATCGAGATAAAAATATAGACATCAGTAGTCAGACAGCAGCTGGAATAGGATAGATTACGAGTACCTTGGTGAGAACTCCAAACCAAGCTGAAAGTTGAAGGCTGACAGTTGATAGCTGACAGCTAAAAAGGCTTGGCAAGAGACGAGTTGTGGGCGGATCGAAATCGCCGAACTTCGCCACATTCGATCTGACTGCCCGGCGATCAGGGATGATGCAGTCGAAGCCCTGACTGACAGTCCCAAACACAATCAGGAGACAAATGATGAAAGGGCTGATTGGCAAGAAAATTGGCATGACCCAGATTTTCGATGAGACGGGCGAGGTCGTCCCGGTGACATTGATCGAAGCTGGGCCTTGTTATGTGACACACATACGTCGACCTAAGCGAGATAACTACACTGCGGTCCAATTGGGCTTCGAAGAGGTGAACCCCCGCCGACTGACGGGCGGCCAATTGGGTCACCTTAAGCATCATGATCTACCTCCTTTGCGGTATTTACGCGAATTTCAGGTGAGATCGACAAAAGATGTTAAGGAAGGGGATGCTTTGACGGTAGAGATTTTTTCCGTTGGTGATCGCGTCGACATCATCGGTAAAAGTAAAGGCAAAGGTTTCGCTGGCGCAGTCAAACGTCATGGTTTCCGCGGCGGACCCCAAACACATGGTCAGTCGGACCGCCTGCGAGCGCCGGGTTCACATGGTGCCACCTCAACGCCTGGTCGGGTTTTCAAGGGCTCAAAAGGTCCTGGTCATATGGGCTCGGTCCGGGTGACATCGCAGAATGTGCGCGTGGAGGTCGTCGACGGAGAGCGGAATCTAATCGGTGTACGTGGCAGCGTTCCGGGTCCTCGTGGTGGATTGGTTATGATCAAGGAAGTACGAAAGCAGTAAGTTTTGGGAGCTAATGGACAATGAAGGTTGATGTGCTAGATATGCAGGGTAAAAAAGTTGGCACCACTGAGTTGCCACCGTGGATCTTCGAAGCTCCGATCAAGCAAGATCTGATGCACCAGGCTTTGGTTCGTCAATTGGCCAACGCCCGATTGGGGACCCACAATACGAAGACACGGAGCGAGGTCTCCGGGGGTGGTCGAAAACCATGGCGCCAGAAAGGCACTGGCCGAGCCAGGCATGGCTCGAGACGCTCCCCGATCTGGGTGGGTGGTGGTAGAGCGCATGCGCCGAAACCGCGCAAGTACACACGTGATATGCCTCGCAAGATGCGCCGTGCTGCCTTGCGGTCGGCATTGTCGATCAAGGCTGCTCAGGATGAAGTCATTGTGCTCGAAGAGTTGGTGATGGAAGGCCCCAACACAAAGGATATGCTCACCACATTGGAGCGCTTGGTTGGAGAAGCCAGCGCACTCATCCTCCTGGCGGAGGCAAATGAGGCTGTTGAGAAATCGGTAAGCAACCTGCAAGAGGCCAAAACCTTGAGAGCCAATTACCTAAATATCCGCGATTTGCTTGGATACGATCGACTCATTATGCCTCTGCGCGCGTTGGATATCATTCAGTCATACTTGGGGGACGGGGGAGGTTCGTAATGACGACCATCTACGATATCTTGCGTAAACCAATCATCACGGAAAAGAGTAGCTATCAGAGCAGCGAACTCAATCAATATGTGTTTGAAGTCCATCATGAAGCCACCAAGGCTCAGATCAAGGAGGCGGTTGAGACCTTGTTTGATGTAACCGTGTTGCGGGTGAATGTGATCAATGTCCCTGCTAAACGCAGCCGTCGAGCACGCAGCCGTAGAGTCCTCGTACGACGCCCGGGGTTCAAGAAAGCGATTATCACTTTAGCCTCGGGTGATTCGATCGATGTATTTGAAGGGGTGACATAATGGCGGTTAAAAAGTATAAGCCGACTTCCCCAGGTCGGCGCGGCATGTCTGGTCACACCTTTGAAGAGATCACGAAGAGCGAACCAGAGCGATCCTTACTGATCCCTAAGCACAAACGTGGGGGACGAAATAACCTCGGTAGGATCACCGTTCGCCATCGTGGCGGCGGCCATAGGCGGCACTTGCGTACAGTGGATTTCAAACGCAACAAGCGTGAAATTCCAGCGAACGTAGCAGCGATCGAGTACGATCCCAATCGCTCAGCACGTTTGGCACTTTTACATTATCTAGATGGTGAAAAGCGTTACATCCTTGCCCCATTGGGCCTTCAAGTGGGCGATAAGGTCTTGGCCAGTCCCGAGGCAGATATTCGACCGGGCAACAGCCTTCCATTAGCGAATATCCCCTTAGGGACTTTAGTGCACAACATTGAGCTTTATGAGGGGCGAGGGGGCCAGCTTGTGCGGGCGGCAGGCACTTCAGCTCAACTCCTGGGTAAGGAAGGCGCGTATGCTGCAATTCGCTTGCCCTCAGGGGAGGTACGGCGCGTTCGCCAAAATTGCTATGCGACCATCGGAGAGGTTGGCAACCCAGACCATGGCAATATCAAGCTCGGTAAAGCTGGCCGAAAACGTCATTTGGGCATTCGTCCTACAGTGCGTGGCTCAGCGATGAGTCCAAAGGATCACCCTCATGGTGGGGGTGAGGGGCGTACACCCATTGGTATGCCAAGCCCAAAAAGCCCCTGGGGCAAGAAAACATTGGGGAAGAAGACCAGGCGTAATAAGCGGACCGGTAAATACATCATCCGGCGACGATCCAAACGGCGCCGCTAGGCCTGTTTTTATCAAGGAGTCGGAGGCAGGTAGATGTCGAGATCATTAAAGAAGGGTCCTTACACCGACCCGAAGTTGTTGAAGAAGATCGAGGATATGAACGAAACAGGTGAAAAGAAAGTTGTACGCACCTGGAGTCGAGCGAGCACGATCTTCCCACAAATGGTTGGCCATACACTTGCAGTGCATGATGGGCGCCGCCATGTACCGATCTACATCACAGAGAACATGGTCGGTCATAAGTTGGGTGAATTCGCACCGACACGAACATATCGTGGTCATGTGACGAGGGATCGGACCACGCGACCGAGGTAATGGATGATGGAACAAGCATTTGACATCCATGCGAGCGTCAGATACGTGAGGATGTCACCACAGAAAGTCAGGCTGGTATTGGACATGGTACGAGGTTTGGATGTCATGGAGGCGTTGGACATCCTTCGCTTCACCCAGAAGTCGGCCGCCAATACAGTCCTCAAGCTTTTGAACTCAGCGATCGCAAACGCTGAAGAGAATTTTGGTCTAAACAGGGACGATTTAGTCGTTCATCGGATCTACGCTGATCAAGGCCCGATTCGGCGGTGGCGCAGATTCGGAGCTCGGGGAAGGTTTAAACCTATCCAAAGACGTTATTCGCACATCACTGTTATTCTGCGAGAAAGAGAAGAGGAAGAGTCCTAATGTGCGTCGAGTTAACCACAGCGCCTATCGCTCGTGGTCCATACGGGTCACTTCGAGCCTCAGAATTGGCCGAGAGGAGAGGATATGGGACGTAAAGTACATCCCATCGGTTTTCGATTGAAGGTCAACAAGACTTGGGAATCGCGTTGGTTTGCCAATCCTGATAATTATGCTGATCAGCTACATGAAGATATCGCAATCCGCGAACTGGTATATGAATCAGCACCCAGGGCAGGCATCTCGCGCGTCGAGATTGAGCGTTACCCCAACAGTGTTCATGTCACAGTACATACGGCCAAACCTGGTATCGTCATCGGCCGTAAAGGGGCAAACGTGAAGGAGCTGCGACGTCAATTGCAAACTCAAACCGGGGTGGCTGTAAAACTCGATATCTCGGAGATCAAAGACCCCGACTTGGATGCCCGTTTGGTGGCAGAGAATATCGCTGGTCAACTGTCACGTCGAATCAGCCATCGGAGGGCGATGCAGCGAGCCGTGGCTCAAACGATGCGCCAAGGTGCAAAAGGTGTAAAGGTGATGTGCTCCGGACGTCTCGCAGGCGTTGAGATGGCGCGTCGCGAGTGGGTACGTGAAGGGCGTGTACCCGCACAAACACTGCGAGCTGATATTGACTTCGCGCGCGCTGAGGCACTCACCACGTATGGAAGGATTGGTGTCAAGGTGTGGATCTATAAGGGAGATATCCTCCCTGAGGCCGAGGAACAACCCGAAGTGATGGATGTCTACGTCAGCGAATGAGGACCTCCGCTACGTTATGCGGGTAATGAGGTGAAGTGATGTTGTTTCCAAAACGAGTTAAATACCGCAAACAGATGCGGGGACGGATGAAAGGTCGAGCAAGCCGGGGGACGGAAGTCAATTTTGGGGACTTTGGCCTTCAAGCCCTTGAGCCAGGATGGGTTACGGCGCGTCAGATCGAAGCTGCGCGCCGCGCTTTGGTGCGATATATGCGACGGCGTGGCAAAGTCTGGATTCGAATCTTCCCTGATAAGCCGGTAACGAAAAAACCGGCCGAGACCCGAATGGGCAAGGGGAAGGGGGCTGTTGACCACTGGGTAGCTGTGGTAAAGCCGGGGAGGATCCTGTTTGAAATATCCGGCCTCAATGAGGAGGGCGCTCGAGAGGCAATGCGATTGGCCTCTCATAAGCTTTCTGTGAAGACGAAGTTCATCAAGCGATTGGACACGGTTGGAGGTAGTTAGGCGATGAAAGTTTCAGAGATCCGAGCCCTTTCAACGGAAGAAATCAGGTCACGCTTGGATGATGCACGAGATAATTATTTTAAGCTACGGTTTCAATTTGCAACCGGGCAATTGACCGATCATTCTCAGTTCAGGATTGCACGGCGCGAAATCGCTCGTCTGGCGACCATTCTACGAGAGCGAGAGCTTGTTGCTGAATTGGAGGGGAGTGAAACATGACTAAAAATCGACGCCGATTAACTGGCGAGGTGATCAAGGCCAAGCTGGAGAAGACGGTTACCATCCGCGTAAATCGGAGCTATCGCCATCCTCTCTATGGGAAGGTGATCCGTACAAGCAAAAAATACCTGGTTCATGATGAAAAGGGCTGTCAACTCGGTGATTTGGTACAAATTGTGGAGAGCCGACCTATTTCAAAGAAGAAGCGATGGGTCGTGGAGAGTATTCTACGGCGTCCAAGCGAAGCCGAGGTCACGGCAAGCATTGAGGAGTTGGCGGAAGAGACTGTGGTGGAGAAAGAGACATGATTCAGCAAGAAAGCCGCATCAAGGTTGCTGATAATACGGGTGGACGTGAACTGCTCGTGATACGCGTCTTGGGCGGATCGAAGCGGCGGTATGGTCATGTAGGCGATGTGGTCGTGGCGACAGTCAAATCAGCTACGCCACACAGCGCAGTAAGCAAGAGCGATGTCGTTCGAGCAGTTATCGTGCGGACCGCAAAGGAATATCGCCGCAAGGACGGCTCCTACATACGCTTCGACGATAATGCAGCCGTGATCTTGGATACCGATGGCAGGAACCCGAGGGGAACAAGGATCTTCGGTCCGGTTGCGCGCGAATTGCGAGAGAAGGGTTTTACAAAAATCGTATCCCTCGCGCCTGAGGTCCTCTAGGAGGGGAGGTATGAAGATCAAACGTGGTGATACGGTAGAAGTGATTAACGGGCGCGATAAAGGACATCGAGGTGAAGTGTTACGCGTTTTGCCCACCAAGAGTCGAGTCGTGGTCCAAGGTGCAAACATGCGTAAGAAACACCAGCGTCAGGTTCAGGCTGGTGGTCGAACGATGAACCCAGGAATCATTCAATTCGAGGCACCTATCGATATTTCAAACGTCATGTTGGTTTGCCCTAAGTGTAATGAACTGGTGCGGGTAGGTATGCTCGTGGAAGGCGGGCACCGGCAACGAGTATGCAAGAAATGTCAGGTAGTCATTGACTCCTGATCTTGGATGGAGTGTAAGAGGCATGGCACATCACTTAAAGGAATGGTATCAAAACGAAGTCATCTCCATGATGATGAAGGATTTTGGCTTAGACAACCCAATGCAGGTTCCGCGCATCGAAAAGATCGTCGTCAATATCGGTGTCGGTGAAGCGATCGATAACGCGAAAGCCCTCGACGCTGCGGTTGAGGATGTTGCAACCATTACCGGACAAAAGCCCATCGTCACCAAAGCTCGCAAAAGCATCGCGACCTTTAAATTGCGAGAGGGGCGTTCCATCGGCGTAAAAGTCACTTTACGCGGGGATCGTATGTGGTCTTTTTTCGATCGATTGATCAACGTAGCACTGCCCCGTACGAGGGACTTTAGAGGCGTTTCACCTAACAGCTTTGACGGACGAGGCAATTACACGTTAGGGCTTAGAGAACAGCTGATCTTCCCGGAGATCGATTACGACAAAATCGACAAAATACGAGGGTTTGAAGTGACAATTGTCACTTCAGCACCGGATGATGAGAAAGGGCGAAGGCTTCTAGAAATGCTAGGCATGCCCTTTGGGAGAGGTGCAGTATATGGCTAAAAAATGTATGCCGATCCGAGAGACTCGACGGAAATATCAAGTACGAGAACGCAATCGATGTCGAATTTGTGGACGACCGCGAGGCTATTATCGCCGTTTCCAACTATGCCGGATCTGCCTCAGGGAAAAAGCACTTGAAGGACAAATCCCTGGTTTGGTGAAATCTTCATGGTAAAGAAGGACCCGGAGAGAACGTTATGACTGTATCTGATCCGATTGCCGATATGTTGACACGGATCCGCAACGCCCTGATGGCGGGTAATCAGACCGTTTCGGTGCCTAGCTCCAAGATCAAGGTGGAGATCGCCCGAATTATGGAGCAGGAGGGCTTCATTGCGGGTTTTGAAGAACGTCAGGTGGAGGGTAAATCCCACCGCGTGCTTCGCATCCAACTGAAATACGTTGGTGAAAGACGTGAACGCCGTCCAGTAATCAATGAGTTGAGAAGAGTAAGTCGACCCGGAAGGCGAGTATACGTTGGA
The DNA here is from genome assembly GCA_011174825.1 of Anaerolineae bacterium. GTDB lineage: Bacteria > Chloroflexota > Anaerolineae > Anaerolineales > E44-bin32 > DUEZ01. Next base: position 7,318 of record DUEZ01000045.1, read on the forward strand.
AAGAAAAAGATCCCCTGGGTACGATCAGGGATTGGTTTAGCGATCCTTTCAACTCCCAAGGGTGTGATGAGTGGTGTGCGCGCTCGTCAGATAGGCGTGGGCGGTGAAATTCTTTGTGAGGTCTGGTAGTCGAATTTGATCCCGGCGTTAGATGGAAGATGGATCGACCTGGAACGTTATCGATCGTAGTCGGAGGTAGCTAGGAGGAAAATGTGTCGAGAATAGGACGCATGCCTGTGGTTGTGCCCGAAGGAGTAGAGGTCAAAATCGAAGGCTCACATGTATGGATAAGGGGTCCTAAGGGCGAGTTGTCCCGTAGTTTCCGGCCTGAAATGTCCATTAACTTTAAGGAAGGTGTCATCGCGGTTGATCGCCCTTCGGACGAGCCGCAGATGCGTGCCTTTCATGGCCTGACACGTGCTCTTTTGAATAATATGGTCGTTGGTGTGAGTGAGGGCTTTGAGAAAACGCTCCAGATTGAAGGGGTCGGTTATCGACCAGAGAAAGAGGGCGAGAACTTGGTGCTCCATTTGGGTTTTTCACATTTGGTGAATGTACCTGCTCCGTCTGGCATCACCTTTGATGTAGACACTCGCGCCAGATTGGTAAAGGTGCAGGGAATTGATAAGGAATTGGTTGGTCGGGTTGCAGCTGATATCCGGAAAATACGCCCACCTGAGCCTTACAAAGGCAAGGGTATTCGTTATTTGGGTGAGCATGTACGCCGCAAGGCTGGTAAAGCGGGTAAGGTAACATAATCATGTCGAAACAAACTCGAGAAACAATGCGAAAACGGCGTCACCAACGCGTGCGTAAGAAGTTGGTGGGAACGGCTAAACGACCGCGTTTGAATGTTTATCGAAGCCTGAATCAGATCTACGCTCAAGTGATCGACGATACCGCTGGTCATACGCTTGCCTCAGCCTCGACACTCGATGGGGAGATCAAACCACAAATCAAAGAGTTGTCAAAGGTCGAACAGGCGAAATTCATCGGGACAACGATCGCAGAAAGGGCGAAAAGCCAGGGTGTGAAGATTGTGGTTTTTGATCGTGGTGGCTACCGTTATCATGGACGAGTTAAAGCGTTAGCGGAAGCGGCCCGTGAAGCAGGATTGAATTTCTAAGGGTATTACATATCGGGTGGAAGGGAGTCAAATCAAGTTCCGGATTGAATTCGAGAGAGATAAGAGTTCGAACGTGATTTGTAACTGCACCTGAAGGGAGAAGTTGAAAAGTGAGACGCGATTTCCGAAGCAGGGATGAACGGGAAGAGTTGGATGAACGCGTGATCGATATCGCTCGCGTAGCGAAGGTCGTGAAAGGCGGTCGTCGTTTCGCATTCCGCGTGGCGGTCGTGGTGGGCGATAATCGTGGTCAGGTCGGGCTAGGGGTTGGCAAAGCACGAGGGGTCCCTGATGCGATCCGTAAAGCAGCGGAGCAAGCCCGAAAAGACATGCGTCCAATTCATCTCATTGGAACGACAATTCCACATGAGGTGTTTTCGAAACACAGTGGAGCAAAAGTGTTGTTAAAACCGGCGTCCCCCGGTACAGGTGTGGTCGCAGGCGGATCGGTGCGAGCCGTACTTGAAGCCGCTGGCGTGCGCGACATCCTCACCAAGTCACTAGGGAGTGCAAACATTCTCAACGTAGCCTATGCGGCTTTGAAGGGGCTTAGGGAGCTTAAGAATATCGAGCTTGAGGCGATCAACCGAGGGAAAAATCCCAGCGAGCTTAGACCTTTCTGGGAGCATAAGCGAGATGGCTAAACGTTCAGCGAAGAAGCTACGGATCACCCTTGTACGGAGCCCGATAGGGTACTCCATACGGCAGAAGAGGACCGTACGTGCGCTCGGCCTACATCGCTTGCATCAAACCGTTGAGCAAGTTGACACTCCTGTATTGCGAGGTATGATCGCCAAGGTGAGCCATCTGGTAGCGGTAGAGGAGTGAATTAGCGATGAAACTTCATGACTTAAAACCGAGGACCGGTTCGAAAAAACGTCGTAAAAGGGTTGGAAGGGGAATATCCGCCGGACAGGGAAAGACTGCTGGTCGTGGGATCAAGGGCCAAGGGGCGAGAGCTGGTTCGGGAGGGAGCCTCTATCGTCAAGGTGGCAATCTACCACTTTTCCGAAAGCTTCCATTCAAACGTGGCTTTACCAATTTCCGCCGCGTAGTCTGGACCGAAATCAACCTGGAACGCCTCGATGAGTTTACACCTGATTCGGAGATAACACCGGAAAGCCTGAAGGATGCCGGTATCGTACGTAATCTACGTCACCCTGTAGTTTTGCTCGGGCGGGGCGAAGTTTCCGTACCGCTGAAGGTACGGGTACATCGCGTCACAAGTGGTGCTCGAGCCAAGATCGAAGCAGCCGGGGGCACCGTGGAGATTATCCCGCAATGAGAAACCCCCAGGCAATCGATAGGAGCTCATCATGAGACGTTCAGCATGGCGTTTCTTATTCCTTTCAGCCGATATCCGAAACCGGTTGTTGCTATCGATCCTCCTTCTTATCATCTACCGCTTCGTGGCCCATGTTCCTGTGCCAGGTGTGAATCGTGAGGCCATTGCAGGTGTTCTCGGAGGCCAGGGTCAGACGCTTTTTGGCTTATTGGATCTCCTTTCCGGTGGCACAGTGTCAAATTTCTCCGTGTTGGCGATGGGTGTTTATCCCTACATTACTGCTCAGATCATCATTCAATTGGTGACACCGATCATCCCGGCGCTTCAAAGACGGATGGAAGAGGATCCTCGAGAAGGTCGTAAGTGGATGGAGAAATGGACCTACTATCTTGCAGTTCCCATGGCGGCTCTAAATGCAATTGGTCAGATCCGTCTCTTTCAACAATACGCCATGGGACAGGAGGCGAATGTTCTTAACTATCAACTGGGAATGAACATCAGCACCTTCACTACGATCTTAAGTATGACCGCCGGCACGATGTTCGCCATCTGGTTAGGTGAATTAATTTCCGAGTTCGGCATCCGTAACCAAGGGTTGTCATTGATCATCTTTGCCGGCATCGTTTCCCGTATTCCCTCGAATCTTGGTCGGATCCTCGTCGACCAAGAACAACGCGGATCGCTTTTACTCTTCGTGGTTTTCATCATGATCGCCACGATCTTCGCCATTGTTTTCGTCCAGGAGGGTCGTCGGAACGTCCCTGTGATGTATCCGGGTCGGCGGGTCGGACATCGAATGTCTATGCCCGTTAAAGGAACATTGCCGTTGATGGTAAACATGGCCGGGATGATCCCTCTCATTTTTGCCCAATCTCTCCTGACCTTTCCTGCTGTGGTGGCGCAGTTTTTCATCGGTTCAACCAACACGACATTGCAAAATATCGCTGTCTGGCTTCAGGAAACCTTTGGCGGGATCAGCAGCACCTATTGGGTCCTATATTTCCTATTTGTGGTCGGCTTTACATTCTTTTACACAGACGTATTGTTCGCCCAACAGAATTATGGGGAAAACTTAAAGCGTTCCGGTGCGCAGGTGCCAGGCGTGACCAAAGGTGTGGCGACACAGCGTTATCTGACACGGGTGCTGCGGCGAATTACCCTTCCGGGTGCATTATTCCTCGGACTGGTGGCGGTGATGCCGTTCCTGGTGGGGCTTGTCTGGCCCGTTGGAGGTCAAAATACAGGATTACTGTTGGTCTCCTCAGCCGGTTTGTTGATCGTTGTTGGTGTGATTCGGGATGTTTATCGTTCGATCGAAGCCGAGCTCAAACTTAGAGGCTATGATCAAGCTTTATTGGTTCGCTAATCTGTTAATACCGTGGATAGAGTCACTTGGTAGCAGTTGATATGGATCAAATGATAGCTGAGATGACCGAACTCCCGGTGGATGTCTTGTCAGCGGGAGCAAAAGCATGAGCCAGGGTCGAGGGGTGGTGATCAAGAGCGAACGTGAGTTGGCCTTGATGCGTGAAGCTGGGAAGATCAATGCCCAGGCATTGGTTGCTGCGGTGTCCATTATCAGGGACGGCGTCTCAACAGCCGACGTAGACGGAGCGGCAGCAGAGGTTCTGCGAGTGCATGGGGCCGAATCAGCATTCCTGGGTTATCCCGGACCATACCCATACCCAGCCGTGACGACTGTTAGTGTGAACGATGAGCTGGTGCATGGCATCCCAGGTAAACGGCGACTGAAAGAAGGGGACATCGTAAGCATAGATTGTGGTGCAATCTTTGAGGGCTTCGTCGCTGATTCAGCGATCACCGTCGGTGTGGGTGAAATCTCGCCAGAAGCTCAACGCTTGATCGATGTCACCCAACAGGCGCTCTTCGAGTGCATCGATAAGATGCGCATTGGGAATAGGACGGGGGACCTGTCAGCTGCTGTGCAGATGTATGTTGAAGCAAATGGGTTTAATGTTGTGCGAGAATACACCAGCCATGGAGTCGGTCGAAACATGCATGAAGATCCACAGGTCCCCAACTACGGCAAAGCAGGTCGTGGGTTACCGATCAGAGCTGGTATGACCATCGCTCTCGAACCTATGGTGTTGACAGGCGAACCGGACACCAGGGTTTTACCAGATCAGTGGACGGTGGCTTCCCGGGACGGTCAGCTCACGGCTCACTTTGAACATTCAGTAGCCGCGACGCTAAATGGGCCGTGGATTCTGACCACGTTGGATAAGAATCTGGACGAGGAGAGGTTGATTCGGTATAATCAATACTTTGCCGGTCGGGTGAGCCCGGCTGTAGCAAAAGGAGTCGATACAGATGAAGGTATCATCTTCGGTCCGTAAGCGTTGTCCGAAGTGTAAAATCGTACGGCGTCGCGGTAAAGTGTATGTGATTTGCGAGAATCCGCGTCACAAGCAGAGACAAGGATAGAAAGATGGCACGTATTGAAGGTGTTGATCTACCGCGTAATAAAAGGGTGGAAATCGGCTTGACATACATCCACGGCATTGGGAAATCCACTGCTCACGAGGCGCTTCTTGCCGCCAGGGTCAGTCCCGATACGAAGGTAAGGGATCTGACCGAGGAGGAGATCACGACACTCCGCGATTACATCGCCCAGAATATCACCGTCGAGGGGGATTTACGGCGTGAAGTGCAGATGAACATCAAGCGGTTGATGGAAATCGGTTGTTATCGAGGTCTGCGTCATCGTCGAGGCCTGCCGGTGCGCGGTCAACGGACACGCACCAATGCACGAACTCGTAAAGGACCTAAGAAGACCGTCGCCGGTCGTGGAAGAAGGCGGGGGATCAAGAAGAAGTAATCCAAGCAGCAAAGAGCGATTGGCTCTAGGTGGGGCGGGCTTCCTTCCACCCCAGCGGCTGGAAAGATCGCTAAGTGTACTGCTGGGTATTACGGAGAGGACAGGCGGATACATATGGCAACAAGAGGAACAGGTTCAAGACGAGGCGCATCCCGCAAGGCAAAGCGGACACTCTCGCATGGTCGAGTGTATATTCACGCTACCTTTAACAATACGATCATCACCATCACAGATACGCAGGGCAACGCGGTGGTATGGGCCAGTGCTGGCTCCGCAGGCTTCAAGGGTTCACGAAAAAGCACACCTTATGCCGCACGACTTGCGGCCCAAGAAGCCGTAAAGGAAGCTCAGGACCTCGGATTACAAGAAGTGGATTTGATGGTCAAGGGTCCAGGCCCTGGTCGTGAAGCGGCCATCAGAGCGATTCAGGCATCCGAGGTAAAGGTGCGTTCGATCAGTGACATTACACCGATTCCCCATAACGGCTGTCGACCTCCGAAAAAACGCCGCGTTTAGATTAAGGAAGGAACTCGAATAATATGTCGAAGTATACAGGACCAGTTTGCAAGCTTTGTCGTCGTGAGGGAGAGAAACTTTTTCTCAAAGGTGAGCGATGTTTCAGCCCGAAATGCGCCTTTGAACGACGAAGTTATCCTCCAGGTGAACATGGACGAGAAGCGCAATACCGCCGCAGACGAGATTCGGATTATCAAAAGCAATTACGCGAAAAGCAGAAGACGAAGCGTATTTATGGTGTAACCGAACGCCAATTTCGGCGTTATTATCGGTCGGCTCTGCAAAAGAGAGGTCTGACAGGCACAAATCTGCTTCAGATGCTCGAAAGACGTCTGGACAATGTTGTCTATCGGCTCGGCTTCGCTGAGAGTCGATCACATGCCCGTCTACTCGTAACCCATGGGCATTTCAACGTGAATGGCCGTCGAACAGATATACCCTCAATGCTTGTGCATGAAGGCGACAACATCGAGGTTCGTGAGGGCTCACTCAAGCGATCGTACTTTACGGATTTGCCAGATATCGCTGAAGCAAAGACTGCACCAAATTGGTTGGATCGTGATCTTAAGGCCCTCAATGGGCGGGTTTTACAATTGCCTGAGCGCCGGGATGTCGATGCGACTTTAAATGAGCAGTTAATCATTGAATATTATTCGCGTTAGCGCTGAGCAGACTATGGATAGTAGCTTCACCCTGATCACCATGTTCGTAAGTCAAGAAGATCGACAACGAACATATCAAGACCGGTCAATGAGGAACACATTTGCAAGGGCGCTGCACGTGGTCTGAGAACGACGGAGGGATAAAGTGGCCGTTACCACAAACATAGTCATGCCTAAGATTGAGCGAGAGGCAGTCGCACAGAATTATGGCAAGTTCATTATTAGTCCGCTCCAGAGCGGATACGGCATCACCGTAGGCAATGCACTACGACGTATACTCCTTTCGTCCCTGGAGGGGGTTGCGGTGACCTCGGTACGAATCACCGATGTGCCCCATGAATTTTCTGATATTCCAGGCGTTCGAGAGGATGTATTGCAGCTCATGCTGAATATCAAAAGGTTACGTCTGATCCTTCATGATGGCGAGGGTGCTCGATTACGCCTCGAGGTTCAAGGCGAGGGCGTAGTAACAGCCGCAGACATCATGGCGCCTGCGGAGGTCGAGATCATTAATCCTGAATTGTATTTATTCACCGTAGATGATGATAAGGCGCACCTCGAGATCGAGATGAACGCGCAAGCTGGGCGTGGCTATTCACCATCCGATGAGCGAGGTCGGTTGCCGATAGGTGAACTCCCGACGGATGCGATCTTTAGTCCAGTGCGCCGGGTTAATTATGAGGTCGGGCGTGCTCGCGTCGGTCAGGATACCAGCTTTGATCGCCTGATGATTGAGGTCTGGACAGACGGTACGATCAAACCTGAAGAAGCGTTAAGCAAGAGCGCTATGATCTTGATGGCACATCTTCGAGATATTGCTGGAGTGACGGAGGAGAGTCTGTTGCTCGCTGCCACTGAGGAAGAAGAGCCGAGATTGACGAGCGAAGTCTACGAGATACCGATTGAGAATTTAGACCTGTCCGTTCGGGTTTTCAATTCACTCAAGCGTACAGGTATAACCAACGTGGGTGAGATCCTCGACATGCTCGAGAGGGGTCCTGAGGCGATGCTTTCAATACGAAATTTCGGTGAGAAGAGCCTCCTGGAACTTAAAGAACGATTGCAGGAAAAGGGCTATTTTGAAGAGGATAGCGAAGACGAATCTGAGGTGGTAGTAGAGGCGAAGTGAGGCTGAGATGAGGCATCGAGTAAAAGGGCATCGACTGAATCGTTCTGTGGGACATCGTAACGCTTTACGACGCAACCTTATTACGGAGCTGTTCCGGCACGAACGTATTCGCACAACAAAGGCAAAGGCTGCAGCGATTCGAGGTGCAGCGGAGAAATTGATCACACTCGCTAAACGTGGCAATGCTGTCGAGGAGACAGCAAAGTCAGTTCATGCTCGTCGTCTGGCGGCGGCCCGCCTTAACGACCCCTTGATCGTCCAGAAGTTATTCGATGAGATCGCTCCTCGCTATGTAGATCGCCCAGGTGGTTACACACGGATCATCAAGATCGGACCGCGTGCTGGCGATGCAGCTGAGATGGTATTGCTCGAGTTGGTTGAAGAATAAGCAGGCTTGAGGTTACGACGTGAGCTGTCAGTCAACTCGATCGATTGAGCTTGCGTCTAAACTCTTTATCAGACAGAGATCTACATTTGTGGGTGTATTACCACAGTGTAATAGCATCCTGAGACGTGATCTTCCGTCTAGGTTTTGGACCGATGTTTGGAACGGATGGTCCAATCAGGCGAGCGCCTGAAGGTGCGCGCCGATGGCAACTTACAAATCGATCATTGCGTACGATGGCACCGACTTTCAGGGGTTTCAGCGGCAAACCGAGGGACTCCGCACAGTACAAGGTGTGATGGAAAACGCCTTGCACGGTCTCGGATGGCAGGAGCGATCGATTACGGCTGCTGGTAGAACGGATGCGGGCGTTCATGCTCGAGGTCAGGTGATCACCTTCGCGTTGGACTGGCGCCATCAGATCAATAGCCTTACGAGGGCACTCAACGCCAATCTCCCGCCAGATGTAGCCGTGCGTCAAACCGAGATAGCTCCGCAAGGATTTCACCCGCGCTTCTCGGCTCAGGTACGGCGCTACAGCTACACGCTCATTTCTGCGCCAGTGCGAGATCCATTGCGTGAGCGTTTTGCATGGCGAACCTGGCCGGAGCCGGAATTGGACGCGATGGAAGCTGCAGCGACCATGTTGGTTGGGCGTTTTGATTTCGGCGCTTTTGGTCAGGCGCCCTCCAGTGATGGGCACACGATACGCGAGGTTTTTCGGGCTCAGTGGCGCCGTAAGCGGGATGTCATTGTGTTCGAGATCGAAGCCAACGCCTTTCTTCATCACATGGTGCGTCGCTTGGTTGGAGCCATGATCGAGGTTGGGTCGGGTCGGGCGAACGCGAACGAAATTCGAGCGCTCTTGGACGACCCCAAACTTCGTTGGGAAGGAAGGCTAGCTGCGGCTCGAGGTTTGTGCTTGGAAGCGGTGATCTACGAGTGAAATAAAAATCAGAGCGATAGCTAAGCTTGTCATTTCTTAGGGCAGCTTGAAAGAAGTTGCTCAAGACCAACCGCGAAGTTTGTGGTAAGGAGTTGGTAACGTGCAGAAGACGTATTATCCGAAACCAGGTGAGGTGACACACGATTGGTATGTAATCGATGCTGCTGACCAGAATTTAGGTCGATTCGCAACCCAGGTGGCACGCCTCCTTCTCGGGAAAAACAAACCGCAGTTCACCCCAGGCGTGGATATCGGGGACTTCGTGGTCATTGTTAATGCGAAGAAGATCGCAGTCACAGGTAAGAAGCTTGATGATAAATTCTATTATCGGCATTCGGGGTATCCTGGAGGAATAAAGCAGATTAGCCTGAGGGACCAGTTGGGAAGGTTCCCTGAGCGGGTCATCAGAGCCGCGGTTTGGGGAATGCTTCCTCATAACCGCTATGGTCGTAAGCTGATGAAGAAGCTTAAGATCTACGCTGGTCCTGATCATCCTCATGCGGCCCAGAAGCCCCAACAATTCGTGTTGGAGGCGGATCGTCAATCTGACTGATATTGCATGCAGGATCTATCGCGAAGATGGAGGAAGGCAACATAAATGGCAACTCAATATTATGAGGGCATCGGTCGTCGCAAAACGAGCAGTGCCCGGGTACGGATTACATCGGGTCATGGGAAGTTCGTAATCAATGATAAACCATCTGAGGAATATTTCCCTAGAGTAGGGGATTTGGAAAAAATCCTCGCACCACTCCGGGCTGTGGATATGGAAGGCAGGCTAGATATCTCCGCCAAGGTGAACGGTGGCGGGATTACCGGGCAGGCGGGGGCCGTTTGTCATGGTTTGGCGCGAGCGCTTATCAAGATGGATCCAGAATTACGCTCCCAATTACGGGAAGATAGGTTATTGACTCGTGATGCACGTATGAAGGAGCGCAAGAAACCCGGACTCAAGCGTGCTCGTAAGGCGCCGACCTACACGAAACGCTAGTGTCTAAGGAGTAGGGGCGATGCCCCTATGGATTTGAAGCATCAATTGGTCGGGGAACAACCTGTTCCCCGACCAATCTTTTCAAGCGGAGGAAGCTGTGGTGGGAAAGATCACGATCGTTGGATTAGGCCCGGGCGCTCCTGCATCGCTCACGCGTGAGGCATGGGACGTGCTCTCTAGTGCTGCTGAAGTTTACCTGCGAACGGGTGAACATCCTGTTGTTAAGGGCCTCCCTCGTGGGGTAAAGGTGAAGACGTTTGATCATCTTTACCAAGAGTTCGATGATTTCGATGCCATTTACCAAGCTATCGTGACAAAGATCACCGAGCTAGCGAAGCGTCCCGAGGGAGTCCTTTACGCGGTACCGGGAGATCCAACAGTTGCTGAAGCGACTGTACAGTCCCTTAGAGAAGAAGCTGATGAATTGGGTTTATCAATTCGGATTGTACATGGTGTAAGTTTTATCGAAGTCTGTTTAGCCATGGTTGGCATTGATGCTCTCGATGGTCTGCACATCGCAGATGCTCTTGATCTCGCCAGCGGACATCATCCACCCTTTTCTCCAGATTCACCTGTCTTGATCGGTCAGTTGTACTCGAACATGGTGGCCGCTGATGTCAAACTCAGCTTAATGAATCAGTACCCAGATGATCATCCAGTCCAGTTGATCCATGCTGCTGGCACCTCTGAAGCGGATATTGAGGCCTTACGGTTGCATGAGATCGATCAAAGCTCGAAGATTGGAAACTTGACGGCCCTTTATGTCCCACAACTTCCCAGAGAATCCGCCTTCGAAAGTTTTCAGGAGACTGTGGCGCACCTAAGGGCGCCTGATGGGTGTCCATGGGATCGCAAACAGACGCATAAGACACTGCGTACGCATCTCTTAGAGGAGTCTTATGAAGCCCTGCAAGCGATTGACGCAGAGGACATGGCGGCTTTGCAGGAGGAGTTGGGAGATCTATTGCTCCAAATCGTGCTTCAAGCACAGATCGCTACTGAAGAGGGCGAGTTTACCATGGCGCAGGTAATCGCGAATATCCAGGAAAAGATCGTTCGGCGTCACCCACATGTCTTTGGAGGAGTGCACGTAGACGACATGGAACATGTCCTTCATAATTGGGAGGTTCTAAAGGCGGTCGAACGAGAGGAGGAGGGAGAGGGGAAGGGTCTTCTGGATGGCGTTCCGCTGGGATTGCCTGCATTGTCGCAAGCAGCCGAGATCCAAGAACGTGTGAAGCGAATTGGATTTGACTGGCCAGAAGTGGAAGGCGTACTCTCAAAGATCATTGAGGAACTTGAAGAGGTGGGGCAGGCGAAAGATCCTGCAGCGCGGACCGCTGAGATGGGGGACGTGTTCTTCTCCATCGTGAATTATGCTCGTTGGCTTGGGGTAGATCCAGAAGCTGCATTACGGGAAACAAATCTGCGTTTCCGACGTCGCTTCAGTCAACTCGAGATGGCTGCGAAAGCCAAAGGTCGTGATTTAAACGCTATGTCGTTAGAGGAGATGGATGCTCTCTGGGATGCTGTGAAGGATAATGAAGGGTGAGAAGGATTTTCGTTTTCAGGGTGAAGGGGGAGACATATTCACTTTTATTGATCTGATGGGGTGGTTTGCGAACCGCCCTACGATAATGTTTATAAAACCCTATGGCTCAATACCCCAGATATTTAGCCGCCCGTCCTCCGAAATCGAAGCCAAGAAGTGCCCATCGGGTGAGAAGTCAACGCCACGTATGGCTGCGGAATGGCCACGCAGGATGTACAGTTGTTCACCAGTGGCTACGTCCCATAGAATCACCGTCCCGTCCTTAGAACCTGAGGCTAAAATCCTCCCATTGCGCGAAAAATCGATATCGTAAACCCAATCAGAGTGTCCACTGAGGGTGCGGAGTTCCGATCCAGTGTCGACATCCCATAGCTTTATCGTGTCATCCCACGAAGCCGAAGCCAGAATGCCTCCGTCAGGAGAAAAATCAACCTGCCATACGGTTGAGGTATGCCCTTGAAGGGTTTGGATTTCCTCACCCGTTTCAACATCCCAGATCTTCACCCTCTCATCGGCTGATGCGGAGGCGAGCAAGCTGCCATCCGGTGAGTAAGCTATCCCCCAGACCCAACTGGTGTGACCGGATAGGTTACGTAACTCCTCCTTAGAGTAGATATTCCAGATCTTCACCATCTGGTCTTCCGAACCAGAAGCAAGAACGCCAAACTCGGTGGGTGAAAAATCCACACAAGTCACTTCACCATCATGCCCGACCAGCGTCGTGCCGGGAGAGGGGAACCCCCAGAGTCGTATCGTCCCATCCTTGGAAGCGGAAGCTAGTGTGGCCGCTGCACCCTTTTTGAATGTGAGGCGATAGACCCAATCCGAGTGTCCATGTAGTTCACGTAAATACCTGGTCAGGTTGGAATCCCACAATGACAGCCTTCCATCGCTGTGTCCTACAGCAAGCAAGACACCATTTCGGGAGAAGGCTACATCTGTGGCGTTGCCGATTCCATGATGCGCAAGGATCTGTATTTCGCTCACATTTTCAGGTTCAAGTAGGAGTGAAGCATGATGAAGATCTGGTTCAGACGGGACACCCCATAATTGGACGATCCCGTGTTCAGACACCGTAGCGAAGATCCGACCGTCGGGCGAAAATGCTGTTGTTTGAATTCTCTCTTCAGCATCAAGACCATGGAGAAGATCCCATGTGGTGAGATCTAAGAACCAGAGTTCGTCGTGAAGCACAGCCAACATACGCCCATCCGGTGAGAAAACCATCTGAGTGGCTTCCAATGACACGATCATTTCCCCATTGTTCAGATCCCATACCGATCCGTTGTCAATGGCCAGCATGTTCCCATCCGGTGAGATGTCGAGTTGGTACGACATCGGTTTACCAATCTCCGCTACCAATCCGCCACTGTCTACATCCCATAGACCGACAATTCCATGGTGTCCACTAGCGATGAGCGTTCGCCCATCTTGAGTGAAAGCTAGGTCCTTCACACCTTCACCTTCGACCTCAATGGTTCTGATCTCCTCACAACTGGGGAATTCGTAGAAAACCATCTGACTCAATCCGCACATGAAGCAATCTTTTGTACCGATAACCAGCAGGTTCCCATCTGGTGAGAAGGCGGCACTGGCGGCCATAAGCCAACTCGGTTCAAGCACCCGGCGTTCACCGATTGGGTCCAGTTCCCACACGCCTACAGCACCCACATCAGAAGTGGGGGAAGTACTGTCTTCCATCACCGCTGCAACGAATCGACTGTCGGGAGAGAACGCAAGCCGAGGGTGGGTGATAAAACCTCCCTCCAATAAGCCCTCCGACCTTTGCCCAAATAAGGTATTGAGAGTTTCGGAAACTTTACCTTGCTCAAGATCCCATAGGATGACCTCGCCTAGGCTTGATGCCACGCCTAGCATCCGCCCACTAGGAGAAAAAACGGGGTCTGAAGGTGGATAACCACCCAGATTGATGGTGAATCTCGCGAGCGGTCGGAGATAAGTGACATTTCTTGGCGCGATGATCTCCAAATCCGGAGGAAGGATGGATGAGGAAATTGGAGTAGATTCAATTGCCTCAGGCTGCTCAGGGGTTGATGTTCTTGTAGGTTCGAGAGGTGTAGAGGTTTGAAGACTATCGGAATGTGTTGGGGTGGTGAGTTGTACGAGGGTTGCGGTATTCAAGGGCGGTTCAGTAGCATCAGCCGGCACATTTGATGGCGTTGGAGTGATGTCCTTGTCAAGCCCTCCGCAGCCCCCGGAAAATACAGACATGATCAGTGTGAAAGAGAGGTACAGGATGATATTGCGTCTGCATCGAGGCTTCATGACCTATCCCTTCTTGAATTCATTCAAACACTGGGCTGCATTATAGGTCTAATAGGAGGGATGTGCATGGAAGTCCTTCGAACCTTCAACAGGCTCATCTCGGCAATCGTTCGATAATCCTTCGGCAAGCTCAGGGGGCTTAGGGCAGGCAGGATAATGCAGATCCGGAATGGCTGCTAAAAAAAGTCATACACAAGTGCCGATGTTGCCGGAGGGAAGCCTTAAAGAAACACCTGGATGATCTTCGAATCAACCAGGTGTGGCGGATTGAGGTTTTCCTGCTGGTTGGCTATCACCTTCTCAGGAGGGAAGCGTCACCATCATCATTGATCTATGGCCCATAATTCTCGGCTAAGTACTTGATCAGAACCTCTTTTTCTTCAGCATTAAGCCGTGCGCCCTTACCAACCATTTCAGAGACATTCTGCTCCCACTGTTCCAGTGACCAGCTCTTGTTCGTGACCCGATTCAGATTATGACAGGCAGTACACCGTTGCTGGAGGAGAGCTTCTCCGTCAATCGAGGGTGGAGGGATCGTGGATTCAACTACATCTGGGATTTCAGTTGACTCCTCTGCCTTTGGAGGCACCGTTGGTTGGGAGGTCTCAGAACCACCACAGGCAGCCAGCAATCCGACGGTAATGATCATTGCGATCATACATACCCATTTATGTGATTGTACTTTCATCTCATTCTCCGTGTGTGGTGTTTGTTCAACGAGTTCTTCCACAGATATATTGTACCAAATTACTCCGAATAGAAGCAGCGATTGATGAAAATAATGATCGAAAGGGGAATTGCCCCTACACCTACAGCCTACAGTCTTTCCGTAGGGGCGGTTCGCGAACCGCCCCTGCTTTGAATTTGCTTTATGTAGATTATTGTAGGGATTTCTATATCCTGGTGCTGTTCCGTGAGGAAAATTATCTTATCGCACACGCAGTCGGGGATTAAAGATCTCATCAAGGGCGCGTCCGACGAGGTAGAAGGCGCTGCAAAAGAGCATGATTGCGAAAGCCGGTGGGAGGATCACGTGCCATTGGCCTTTGAGGGTGAACCAGCGGAAGGTCTGCTGACCAATCCATATCATGGTTCCCCAGCTGAGGTAGTATTGCGTGCGGCCAAAATAGGACAGTAGTGATTCCGTGAGGACCGCACCAACAACGGTAAAGACTGCGTGAACGATCGTCAACGACAGGAGACCGGGCAAAATGTGCTTACGGATCACATGACCATCACTCCCGCCGGCTGCCTGTGCAGCTTCGATGAAGGGTTTAACCTTGATCTTCAAAGTGTGGGATTTGACTACAATCGCCTGCCCTCCCAATCCTGTCACAACGCCATAAGCGATCGCTACCATGGGCCATTCCAATCGCAACAACAATCCGAAAATTAACAATACGATCGGTGCGGGGAGAAGTACAAACACATCGGAGATCCCCATGAGGATTGCGTCAACCACACCGCCGAAGTATCCTGCAGCGCCACCAAGCAGGGTGGAGATGGTAACAGCGATGATCGCAGCGACGATACCTACTGAAAACGATGTCTGTGTACTGGCAAGAAGACGGCTTAATACATCGCGACCGAAGTTATCGGTACCAAGGAGGTGTCGCCAGGATGGTGTGGTGGGGTGGGGCATGATGGTGATATCGAAACCAATGGAGGGATCAAATAGCGTGCGATTCCAAACGGTCTCCATAAGGATTGGGTGAGACAATGCCATCAGCCCAAAGATGAAGATCATGATCAATCCAAGCCTGCCAAGAGGTTGTTGGAGGAACAGCTCCCAGTGGCTATAAAACCACCGTCGGTGAGCCCATCGGTGCAGTAGGTATGTCCGAATTTTTTCTCGTGTAGAGGCGTCGGGTCCTTGTTGGGCCATGGAGGTTATTCCAATCCTCTATATCGAACCCGAGGGTCGAGGTAGTTGTAAAGGATATCTAGCAGGATATGGGCGATGAGGGCAAGGATTCCAACGATTGAAAGGATACCTAAGAGAACCGGGATGTCTTGATATTCAATGGCACTAAAAATGATCTCCCCTGTAGCTTGCCACGTGAAGACTCGTTCGATTACCAAACTTCCAACCAAGATAAATGGTAAATTAAGCGCCATGCGCGTGATCACCGGTAGGATGGCATTACGTGCGACGTGCCGATCGCGAATCACAGCATCAGGAAGTCCTTTCGCACGTGCTGTTAATACATAATCATCATGTTTTGTTTCCAACATAGCGGCGCGCATGATCATCATTGTCTCTCCAAAGGAGAGCAGAACTACCGTGATTAGGGGTAATGTGAGGTGCGCTAAGACATCGATTGCTAGATAGCTGAGTCCTGATCTTGACCACCAAATCCCAATTCCAATTCCTATGATCACTATTCCAACTGCCTGCGCTATCCTACGCCAGTGGTGTTTTTTTATTCCGCGAGAGGCACGTCGAACCAGTAAGAAGGCTGTGAGGGAAATTACGCTTGTTATTAACATTCGTTCCAGCAAGGTGTCAATCATCACGGGTGCATTGAACCATACGTTGGGGTTAACAAGCCTCTGATAAGGGAGCCATTTCAGGTACCAGCCGAAGATGTTGATCATTACGAAGCCCAGCCAAGGTGCGAATGAGGTATAGGTCGCGACACCACCTAAGGTCACCCCAAATTCGAGCCATCCACCCCTGCGCCATGCAATCATCTTGCCTAGCCAGATACCCAACATGTATGCCAGAATGGCTGCCGAAAGGAAGAGAAGAAGGGTTCGAGAGATGCGATTAAAGAGGATAGCGCTGACGGGGGTAGGCCAATTCTGGAACGATACACCTAGATCCAACTGGAGAAATTTACCCAACCATCGAAGGTATTGTATCCAAAGTGGAAGATCCAACCCTAGTTGACGCTGCATGAATGCACGCCATGTTGGTCCTTGGAGCGTAAAGGCGGTGTAGTCGTACGGGAGAGCGTGGATCAATGCAAAGAGTAGGGATTGGAAGAGGATTAGTGTTACGAACGCCCGGACCATTCGGCGGATGATGAATTTGAGCATCGAGATCCCTAAGTCGATATAGTTATGATCTCTCTCGTTTGTTCGTTCTGATTGAGGTGGTCCCTCGGCAAAGTCATCAAAGAAAGGGGGAGAGGGCCAATTATGTCTTGAGAGTAGGTTACCTACAAATATACCTGTTTTTAAAGAAATTGGTTCACGCGGTGCAATGACCATCAAACCACCCCGTTGCCGCTGATTGGATTATGCGAAGGTATTTGAGTTTTCCAATAATTTAGCAAAAGATGGTCGAAGGCTAAGGTTGGATTCTTAAAAAGGAGCACCCCCAGACCTGAGGGGGGCAAGCCCGGGGGCGGTCGCAACATTGACCCGAAGATCAAGTGACGACGCACGCATTAAAACATCAACTCCCTAGATGAGCAATAGTCAATTTGTCCCTCGGAGTTAGGTAGAATGTCATCAATGCCTCAACTTTAAACAGATGTTAAACATCCCCCAGGGCGTCGAGAATCTCAGCACTGTGGGTTGCAGGTTTGACCTTTTCAAAGATCTGAACGATCTTACCCTCAGGATCGATCAAGAAGGTCGTTCGATGCACTCCCATGTATTCGCGGCCCATGGCTTTCTTCAACCCCCAAACGCCATAGGCTTCACTTACTTGGTTTTCAGGGTCAGCCAATAACGTAAAAGGTAGGGTATGTTTGGCTTTAAATTTGGATTGTTTGGTCACAGTGTCGGGGCTGATGCCCAGGATCACAACGCCTTTGTCTTCATACATGCTGTAATCGTCTCGGAAGCCACAGGCTTCTGTTGTACATCCTGGCGTGTCCGCCCTTGGGTAGAAGTAGAGCACGATATATTGACCCCGGAAATCGCTTAGCTTGATCGGTTGATCCGCATCTGAGAGCAGTTCGAAATCCGGAGCCAATTCACCGGGTTTTAACATCGGCATAAGAATTCCTCCATTTGATTGTGATGGGTAAATCCTAACGGCTAGGTTGAGATCATCGATTATACCTTTACTTTGCCCTACTCGATTTTTGGTATAGGCGGCTGCTATGGATTCATTATTTACTGAGAAAAGGGATCAGGGATTAGGGAACAGTGATCAGGATTTACTGGAGTTAATGCTCTGGACGCCTGATCCCAGATCCCCAATCCCTGATCCAAGTTCCTTGCTGCATAGATATCGGAGAAACAGAAATTCCTCTTACCAACCGCTGATCACCCTATTTCAGCGATGATCTCGCCCATAGGTGTGGTGCCGTAGCCAGCTATGGCGTCAACTGCATCCCGAAATTCTGTCTCGTGTAACAGCTCAAGGAGAGGCGCTAGTTTTGTGCTTGCATAATGTTCGAGGGGGATCACCAGGTCGAACCGTTCGTTATACAGTGGAATGAAATCCAGCTTCAGTGCGTCCGCTGCAGCTCGGATACCGAGCCCGCAATCTACAGCTCCGGACATGACCGCCGCTGCTACGGCCAGGTGTGAATACTCCTCCCGTTCATATCCAGTGATGGAGTCCGTATCGACTCCCAGTTCTCCTAGATGGTAATCCAAAAGAATGCGCGTGCCAGCGCCTGGTTGACGATTGATAAAGCTAACGCCGTCCTTAACTAAGTCCGCTAGACCTGTAAGACCTTTTAGGTTACCTGGTGCGACGATCAAACCTTGCTCACGTGTGACGTATCCTACGACGACGACAGGAACTTCGGGAAGGTACTTTTCTATGTATGAAAGATTGTATTCCCCACTTTCGGGGTCGAGAAGGTGGCTCCCGGACAGGTGGGCTTCCCCCCTTTTAAGGGCGACCAATCCGCCTAGACTTCCCAGGTTTGCAGAACTGAGACGAGAGCCACGTTGGCTTAGGAATTGGGCCATCAGATCGATCGTCAGGTCATGTGAACCAAGAACGAGGATGGTTCGTTCGACATCGGCAAGCGACCGATAGAGACGCACGCTGACAGTTTCACCGGTTTGGAGTCCCTGAACACCAGCGGGTATCAGCACGATACCATCGGCCCGCACAAGGGAGGTTATGACGCCAGCACCTCTCGATAATGGGGCTGCGATCATACGCTCCCCAACACGACCGACCGTGACTCTCAAATACTCGTCATCACCGAGTGATGAACGTACCTTCCGGGTCAAGGTCGCGTCTATCGTCTGCGGTGCTAGTGGGGGTCGACCAAGCCATCGTGCCAACAAGGGCTCGACGAAGATCTCACCCGTCAGGGCGGTGGAGACTGGGTATCCCGGGACGCCAATCACAGGGACAAAGGCACGCGCCAGACTGCTCCCTTCAGGCGTACGTTTAACCAATCCAAGGACCACTGGGTGGCCTGGTCGGACAGCGACGCCATGAACGAGGAGTTTCCCAAGACTTTCGACAACCTTGGCCGTGTAGTCCTCCGATCCAGCGGAAGACCCGGCGTTGACCAGTACCAAATCGTGGTTGGCTGCCGCCTCTGACACGGCTTCACGGATGCGTTCAAAGTCATCCGGCAGGCTGGGGTACCTTGTAGCCTGGCCACCCCAGGTTTCAACCTGAGCTGCTAGAACAAGGGAATTGTATTCGATCGTTTCTCCTGGTTCTACCTCCGAGCCTATCGGGACCAATTCGGTACCAGTAGGGATGATGGCAACTCGTGGTCGTCGCCAAACGCGAACCTCATCATGACCACTACCGGCGATAGCCCCAAGATCAACTGGGCGCAGTTCGTGACTAGCAGGTACCACCAGTTCCGTAGCGACCATGTCCTCTCCCATGGCGCGCACATGAGTCCAGGGCGCAAGCGCGGCGCGAATTCGAATCGACGGTTCTCCTGCTTCCTGGATAGGCTCAACATTTTCGATCGGCACCACAGCATCAGCCCACTGTGGTAACGGGTCACCGGTATCCACATACGTCGCGTTAAGATCAACTTGCAGTGTGATCGGTTTTCGATCACTGGCGCCGCTCGTGTCAGCTGCGCGTAAGGCAAAGCCGTCCATCGCTGCTGCGTAGTAGTGAGGTGAAGAAATGCGGGCCCATACAGGTTCTGCCGTCACACGCCCAAGGGCATTCTCCAAGGGGATCCCCTCGAATCCTAAAGGTTCCCAAAGACCAACAGCCTCTAGCGCTTCGATCAATATGTCCCATGCCTTTTCGAGGGGGATGTCGCGTAAATAAATGTTTTCCAACTCGTTGTCAGTATTCATCGTGAGGTAGAGACTCCCTTGGATACCTCGAGTTCATCAGCCATAAGACTTACGAGGGATCCTCGTTGTTAACACCTATTGGCGTTCCATTACAAGCTAAAATAATCTGACCTCAACCTCTGTGCCTGCCGAGATACCGGTCGCTTCGGGAGAGATACGAACCAGTCCGTCGGCGCGGACAAGGGTGAAGATCAAGTTTGAGCGCCCAAAAACAGGTTCGGCCATCAATCCATCTTCTGTGATGTGCAGACGGACTGGCAGGTAGTCCTCGCGCCCTGCTTCCGAGGCTACATTGATGGACATCTGAGCCGATACCTTCGGAACCAGAGCCGACCGTTTCATTCCCATCAGCATTCTGATCAAAGGCACGACAAACAAACCAGCTACAACCAAGGCGCTTACAGGATTGCCAGGGAGACCGATCATCGGTACACCATCTGCGACGGCTAAGATGGTTGGCTTTCCAGGTTTGATCGCGATCCCATGGACAAGAACGCCAGGCTTTCCACAAGCGCCTAGGACATCAACAGTGATGTCCCTCGCACTGACAGATGAACCGGCCGTGATGACGACGATGTCATCCTCGGCGTGTGCTTGTTTTGTCGCTTCATAGAGGGCGTCGTAACGATCGGGGATGATGCCGCGTGCGATCGGCTCACCCCCGGCTTGGGAAACGAGTGCGCTCAGTGTATGGGTGTTGATATCACGAATCTGACCTGCTTGTACCTCCTCATCCGGAGCTACGATCTCGTCACCCGTTGAAAGGAGCCCCACCCGTGGACGACGCGCAACGTTGACTTCGGTCACACCAAGTGCCAACATCCCACCAATTTCTTGAGCCCGGATCAGCATCCCAGCTTCCAAGATGGTTTCGCCAGTCTTCACGTCCTCACCCTCCATGAGGACATGCTGCCCAACAGCAACCGGTTTGAGTACCTCTATCTCCCCTTCACGGATCACCTGTGTGTCTTCGATCATCACAACGGCATCGGCGCCATCGGGGATCATCCCTCCGGTGTGGATCAGCACGGATTGACCGGGTCCAACGACCAATTTGGCCGGGACGCCCATATGGATCTCTCCGATCAGTTTAAGGTACGCAGGTAAGCTTGGGCTAGCGCCGTATGTATCAGCAGCGCGAACGGCGTACCCATCGTGTGTCGATCGGGCGAAGGGTGGTAGAGGGTGTGGCGCTGTCACAGGTTCGTACAAAACACGATTCAGGGCTTCCACCGCAGGAATTCGTTCCGCTACTGTCTGGGCGGATTCGGGGATAGATTTCAGGAAACGATTTAAGGCCTCAGTGGATGTGAGCAGGTGAAGGAACTCTGGCATCTTTAGCTCAAGAGATAACCGATTAATTCAAGATAGATTGTCAACCCGAACAACCCTAGTGCGGCAATGGTCAAGTTACGTAACCGGGCGGGAAAACCACGCCGGATTCGTTCCATGTGCCAGACTTGAATTACAGCCAATGGAAGCGCGATCAAAGCTCCGAGGGCAACCCGCCTCGGGAGGCCATTGATAAACGCGACGAGAAAGCTTGCGATCGCGAAGAAGATTGCGAGATCGTGGATACGCATCGCGGTTGCCCAACCCAAGCGGATCATCAGTGTTCGCTTCTCCAGCTTGACGTTACGAGCGTACTCTGGGAGTTCAAAACTGATCATCATGGCGAAATGCAGTGCGACCAACGGCGTGGTGCTCATTAACATCAGTCTGTGAAGTTCACCGGTTTGCAGGGTGAAGCTGAAAGTTGGAATCAGTCCTGCAATGACCAGTGAAAGGGCCAACTCGCCATATCCAGAGGCGATAAGTCGAACGGGTGGGGTGCTGT
This sequence comes from Anaerolineae bacterium, assembly GCA_011174825.1. Classification (GTDB taxonomy): domain Bacteria; phylum Chloroflexota; class Anaerolineae; order Anaerolineales; family E44-bin32; genus DUEZ01. Next base: position 29,073 of record DUEZ01000045.1, read on the forward strand.
AGAAAAAGTAACCGAGAAAGATTAGCAGCAAGATCAACCATGCTACAAGTGGGATCTGACCACCAACGAGCATAATCGAGACTAATGTGGCAGCGATGACCAAGCATATGATGGTCGCGTTGAGCGCGGTTTGTGGCGATAACCCTCCTGGAGCGAGGGCTTTGCTAACACCTAGATATGGGTTAGATCGAGAACCTTCAACCTCCAATTGAGGTTCGTGGTATTCGAAAGAATAGTGTGCCGCTAATTGCAATATAGTCACCAGACTTTGACCGAGCAAATAGATACCAACATCAAAGGGACGACCAAGGTAAGAAGCAATAGCGGAGCCGAGACCATAGAGCAGGGCTCCGCCTAATAAGGGTAGTGGGTGACTGAGACGGAGGAAGAGCCGCGTGCGCCCGAGGGTTATATTCACGCCTCGACCTCCCAGGGGATTTGATAATCACCTTTATGAATGCCTTCATCGTGAGTCGCTAGACGCAAGAGAGTCGCTGGTCCTTCTAGCACTCGGTATCCGAAGGCCACGCCGAAAGGAACGAGCAATAAAGTAGGACGATCGCAGATCAAACGATACTGGTTGTCAAAGGTTGGTGAGTTCTGTCGAAGGTCATGCCAATGGAATTCGACCTTTCCTTCACACAGCGCCCACACCTCATCAGCGACCTCGCGTACCATTAGTTTCACCGCTGACTTGGGGTAGGTACGGACTACCTCTGCGAACCCAAAACGACGCAAGATGTGATCCGAGTCACGCAAAGTCGGCCATCGGATAATCCCGGTTTCTTCGATGGGTTGGATGTTTTTGATGTAGAGATCGTGGATCGGATATGTTTCAGGCATGATTTTGAGTATTACGATATTTTATCAAAGATGGTCTGACAATGGTTTAGCCCACATCCTTCAGATAGCCATCAGCTATCAGCTTTCAGCTATCAGTAATTACATAAAAAGTTCAGTACATGCTTCACGGTCTGAATTGAAGTATGGGGACAAAGATCTAAAAGGTGTTAGCTGATAGCTTATAGCTGAACGCTGATTGTTCAATTCTTTCCGGATTTCAATCATCCTCGGAAAAGGTTTGAAAGGAAGAACCATAGATTGGCGGGACGCTCAGCCAATCGACGCATAAAGTAGGGATACCACTCAGTCCCATAAGGGACGTATATGCGGACGGGATAGCCTGAATCCTTCAACTCCTGCTGCAAATCACTGCGGATACCATGTAGCATCTGGAATTCAAGCGCTTCCTTCGGCAGCCCCGCCTTCTCTCTATATGCTCTAGCGAAGTCAATCCGTGCTGGATCGTGGGTCGCGATGGCTGCCACTGGAGGAACTTTGCCTGTTGAGACCTCGCCATTGGTTAGTGAAGCGTCGATGAGGATCTTAACAATGCGGTCAAAATTCGCGTCAACATCCGCTTTACGAGGGTAGGCCACATCTGGAGACTCGCGATACGCACCCTTGCAAAGGCGGAAGTGCGCTCCCTCTGAAAGTAATTCCTTGGTGTCTTCTTCGCTGCGGTAGAGATAGGACTGGACAGCAATCCCAACGTTGGTCACTCCCTCAGCTCTCAGGGCGCGAAAGATCTGCCAGGTTCGATCGACGGTCGAAAAATCTTCTATATCGACTCGGACCATGATGCCATACTCCGCTGCTCGGGAAGCAATACGGTGCAGGTTTGAGAAGCAAAGATCTACATCGATGTTTAAGCCCAACTGCGTCAATTTCACCGATATGTTCGATTCTGCTCCTGCCTGATTGATACGCAGGAGCGATTCAAGATAATCCTCTGTCGCGCTGAGGGCTTTTTCGGAAGTGTTGACGTTCTCACCTAGGTGATCCAGGGTGACGAACATACTGCGAGCGTTTAGCGTTTGGATCACCTTCAAAGCCTCCTCCAGTGTGTCACCGGCGATAAAACGAGAGGCCGCACGACGAGCAAAACGCCAGCCGGTAACAACACGGAGAGCCCAGGGAGCTTTAGATAGATAAATGAGGATGGCGCGTATCAATTCTTCACTCCTTAGCCGTGTGGTTCGCAATCGATGTTACACAGGAGCCGAATGAGAATGCGTAGAAGGTCAGGCCAGGCTCGTTGATCGAAAGGGTGATTTCTCGTGATTGAACATCGGGATTTCGCACCAGGGTGTACATCCTCGGTGCATCAATTCTTACTACTGCATGACCATCAGCGAGATATACATCCTCTCCGAATGAATCAGGGTGAAGAGGCTTCCCATCTTGAGTGATAGTGACACGTAATGGATCATCTCTGCGGTACGACAGCAGGGTGGGATCTGCTGATGGTGAGAGGACGGCATTAACAGAGGCGGAATGATAGGGCAGGGTGATGGTTCCTTTTTCGCTTTCCATGGTCAGCCCGTCATCGATCACACGCCACGTACCCTCGAGATAGAACTGCCCGTCGAAGCGCTCTGTGGGTCGTTTGAATGTGAGTTGTTCTTCGAGAGGCGCTTGTGCGTTCCCCAAGGCGTCGATGTGCAGTTCGGGTGTAGTAGGTAAACAAACTACGCCTGCTGCGTCCTCTGGACGAAGAGGAGGCAGGAGCTCCGTAAGCTCTAGATCCGGGTTCATCTCCGTCAGGAGTGATTGGATGGCGGCCTCGGATTGAGCGTAAGCACCTTCACCGATATGTCGATATCGCAGGTACCCTTTGCTATCGACCAAATACATGGTTGGCCAATAACGATTAGCGTAAGCTGTCCATATGGCTTGATCATTGTCAAGGATCACTGGCCAACGGATTCCCAGACGACCCACGGCCGCCTTCACCTGCCCAGGATCGCGAGCGAATTTGAACTCTGGTGTATGGACCCCGATGATCTCAAGTCCATGATCGGCGTAGCGATCGTACCAGGCTCGCAGGTAAGGCATAGTGCGCAGGCATTTTATTCAGGTGAAGTCCCAGATATCAATCATGACTGCTCGACCACGCAAACCGGTCATGGTGAGAGGTTCCAGGGCGTTGACCCAGGGGGCTTGTGGGAACTCAGGTGCACGTACAATTGGGCGGGTGAGATCCACAATAAGAATTGTAGCAGGAAATGATGGATGACTCCACTGAAAAAAGATCAACAACGAGAAGAGGACCGCTATGTGTGTGGGTGCGGGGGCAGCCCGCACTCACACACATAGCCCTCGCTACTCCTCGATGGTAGTTTTTCAGTGCACTCATGGATTGAACGAATAATGGGGCAATGCGGGCAATATACAGCTTGGGGCGGGCTCGTTCTTGTGCTAGCATAAGCAGGGGTGGAGTTCAACGATTGGGAAAGTTTTGAGAAGATGCACTCAACCAGTATTTGACTATACTGAGATCACCGTCGCCCCATTTTGGCAGACATGATAGACGCAGGAGGGAGTGATCAACCATGGCGGATTTCACTCGCAAGGAGATTCAGAATATCATCGCATTGCATGGATGGATGGCAGGGGATAAAAAGGGTTCGATGAAAACTGGGATTGTTTTACGTGGTGTGGATTTAAGCGGTGTCGATCTGTCGGGGCTTTATCTCATGAATGCGATTCTGAGCCGGGCTGATCTCAGTGAAGCGAAATTGAGCAGCGCGTATCTGTTCGGTGCCTATCTCAGTAGGACCAATCTCAGGGGAGCTGATCTCAGTTGGGCGGACCTTAGAGAGGCGGATATGGAGGGGGCGAATTTGTATGATGCGAAATTACATGGGGCAGATCTGAGAAAGGCCAACCTTCAGGAAGTCGACATGCGAGGGGCCGACTTGCGCGAAGCCGATCTACGTGACACGCAACTTATGGGCACCGACCTGCGTGGGGCGGACCTCCGTGATGCTCGAGTTACCCCTGAGTCACTTGGACAGGTTGCCTCCTTGATGAGCGCGTTTCTCCCCGATGGTTCTAGGGGAGAAGGTTAAGATTGAGACTTGTCGAATGATTGTGACTTGACGAAATGAACCATCTTAGGATTTATGACCCGCGGGTGGGGGAGAATATCATCCGCTAAGCTTGAAGTGGTTGGTGATCCATAATTCCGTGAATTCGTGTCCAAAGTAGATTACGAAAAAGCATCGCGATATTCTCAGCAAGGGTGGTAGAATCTGCCGCCATGGTTGATAACTTTTCGAGTGCGGATACACAGCCGGTAGCGGCAAAACGTTTCTCCCCTAACGATCAAATCCAATCCGAGGAGGTTGTGAAACCTCGCAGACGATTGGCAGGCTGCTGCTCTTCCGTGCTGTTGTTTGCCATCCTGGTATGTCTCCTCGTATCTGTTTTATTCTTCCTGCCTACCCGAACCAACATACTTCTCATTGGAATCGATCGTACGCCTCCGGGAACGGCTGTTGGACGAAGCGATACGATCATTCTTGTTACCGTTCAACCTTTGAAATCCTATGTAGGGATGCTTTCCATACCGCGTGATCTATGGGTTAGCATTCCTGGAGTGGGTGAAAATCGAATCAATGCCGCATATTTCTTGGCCGAAAATGAGCAGCAGGGAATGGGTCCATCAGCTGCGATGAGGACTCTCGAGACCAACTTCGGTGTGGATGTACCTTACTATGTGCGTATTCAATTTGACGGCATTCAGGACATTGTTGAGTTATTGGGAGGGGTGCCCATTGAGCTTGACCAAGCAACAGCCATTCTTCCCGCGGGAAATCACGTTTTGGATGGGGCAACAGCTTTAGCTTTTGTACGCGACCGTGCCGGGAGTGATGATTTCTTCCGCATGGAGCGCGGGCAGATGTTAATTCGAGCTGTTTTCAGGCGTTTTTTGGCTCCGGAGATCTGGCCGCGATTACCCGTCATATGGGTTTCCATGATCAAGAACTTTGACACGAACATACCCCCTTGGGTGTGGCCTAGCCTTGGCCTAACGCTCCTGCGGGTTGGGCCGGAGGGCGTTGACGCCCGTGTCGTTGGGCGTGACATGGTGCAGGGTTTCACCACCCAAAGTGGGGCCCAAGTGTTGGCACCGGATTGGTCGAAGATAAACCCGGTTTTGCTGGAAATGTTCGGGCAGTGACCTTGCGCTCCCCTTATATTCTCTGTAGAATGTTGGCAATTGTGCATAAAATCACCTAGGGGTGTTGATTGTCTTGGTGATGGCCTACGCGGTTTTTGCGCGTGGCGAACGAAGCAATGCATACAGTCGGGTCGCTCGCATTAACGGCGAGCGTTCTCTCTGTTTAAGGCAAGGTTGATGATTCCTAAGTTCAAGCTGGTTGTATCGTCGGGATTGGACCAGATCGTGCGCAGTCTCCAGCGCTTGAACGCGAACTATGAACTCGGCCTGAGCTTGTTTAAACAATTACCATCAGCTGCGGTGTGGAGCGTGAGTAACTGTATTCTCACGGCCGTTGAAAGTGAAAAGGATCTTACTGAGCTTGAGCTCAAGCCGCCAGGCTTGATGCCTCCCAGCGACGATGCTGGTAGGACCTGGAATGAAATCGGTCAGTTGTTTGACGAGATCGGGTGGATCTCGGGGTTCACACCGATCCTGATTGATGATCAAAGCACATTTTTAAATCGCTTCTTCGAGCTGGTGAAGGTCGCTGAGTCCTCCGAGGCAGAAGAGGTTGATGAAGATGAACGTCGAACTCTTGAAAAGGATAAGGAAAGAGTGGAGGTATATTTAGCGGAGCATGAACGGGTGATTAACATGACGCTGGCAGAGCGAGCCACATTGTGGCTCGAGGGTCTTGATAAAACCGGTGTTCCTGTTTTATCGGAGCTTGAGCATGGAATCCTTGAAGTCTACCGTGATTTGAGGGATGCCGGGCTGAAGATCAGCGACGAGCGTATTGCTGCTCGTTTATCCGTCGAGAAGGGGATTCGAAACAAAAAGGGCGATCCCTACACTCTCCGCTGGATACGTGAGATTCGCCAGCGATTGATTGAGAAGGGGTATGATTTGAAGGTTTGAATCACCCCTACGAACAGCGAAGTAGAATATACAACGCTGTAGGGGCGGGGTTACCCCGTCCTGACAAAGAGTGAAATGCAACCTGCGACATCGTAGGGGCGGTTCGCGAACCGCCCCTACAACGTTGGGGGATCGGTCAAATGCTGAGCCTGACCTACTGGAAGTGGAATTGATCAAAAGACCCGAGGATGACCTTTTACCATCTTGAGTTTTCTATTTACTGGATTATGCTGTTTCAATGGAAGGCTGTTTAGGTTCTGCAATATCGTCTAAGAAAAGCTACAATCGGACGATTTTGCCTCATGTGTAGAATGAAGCAAAGTGCTTTTCTATAGCTTGAACGGTTGAGCGATTGGCCAGCTGATTTCTGGGACGCAGGCGTCCAGAAGATGAATTACATAGTGTGATAAACCTATGGCGCCAAAAACGAAAACTACGTTAGCTCAAAAGATAGACAAACTCTTGTTGAGGTCTATCGTCTATATTTTTATCGCATTGTGCGTTTATTTCATTGCAGCACACTACTGGTTTCTAGGATTTACTTCATGGGACGGTTTATCTTATCGTATTCCCCCGATCGTTGAGTTTGTTCAAAATGGTAATCTGGGTGGATGGAAGTTTAACTACCCCCCAGCAATTTATGCTTATCCCTTTTTTGAGTGGGTCCATGTCCCATTTCTTTTGCTGTTTGGTTTGAAAGGGCTTTACTTCAGTTTCTCTACGCTGTTGCTGCCATTTTCTATTGTTTCGGTTTATCTTTTCGTCCGAACACTCACGGATAGCACCCGTTGGGCAATGTATAGCGCTCTGGTATATATTGCCATTCCCTTCGTAAACACCCAGCCCTTTTCAGGATATATCGATTTCGCAGTGATCGGTGCTCTGGCCTTCTTTCTTTATGCACTTCTAAAAGTTCTAAAGTCAGGTAAACCCTCCTTTCGTTCGTTAACCATTTTTTCATTGGCCACTTTTATCTTCAGCATGAGCCGGCAACAAGCACCTTACATTGCTATTCTCATCACAGGTGTACTAACTTTTTGGTATTCCATCCCTTGGAAAATGGAAATTTCTTCTAGGAGACAGCCTGGCAAGGCAGCATTCCAGCGTCCAGTAATTCTGATCCTTTTCTTCGTCATAGGTATTACGCCCACGGCCGCCCTCCACTTGAGTAGATATTTAACATATGGCAGCCCTATATTCCCCTACCAATTCAGTTTCTATGGGATTGCATCCAAAGTTGGCGTCGCGCAAAGCGAAGTAGCCCGGGCCGCTGGTTTGATCGCTCCGAACTGGCAAGGACTACTTGAAAGCTTCCGGCGAGGGTGGCTTGTTCCAGGTGAATGGCCAAGAGATTTCTTTGATAGCCGAATTCTTGGGGCAGGCATTTTCTTCTATCTATTGTGGATCACATTGCCGATCGTTGATCAAGTGATGAGTAAAACTACCACGTTGATTATTATGCTATTTGGAGTGATAGCGATCGTGATCCAGGATTTCTGGTTGCCGAGATGGTCGATGACCCTTGTCCTTTTGGTCATCATTTGCGTGGGTGGTGCTCTGTCAAGATTAGCCGCGAAGGGTCCATCATGGGTTTACATTATTTTATTGACCGCCGTATGTCTGCATCTTGGACGACCTCTATATGACGCTTACAGCATGATCGAAATGCAGAGATCCTCACTTCGAATCAATATTTCAGGAAGTCCAACGTTTATAGACAACGATGTATCACCAGGAGAAGTGAAACTTTACCCTGACATTGAAGCAGATTTTCTCATCGTACCTCCCGTGGATCATGAATTTTACTTATTGATTTATGGGCAACGACTCTCGAACCAAATCGTGGGCATTCTTGATCCATCGGATATTGAAAACGATTGCGAAGTGCCGGTTAGCGAGACCCCAGGACGTCAGACTCTGATCGTAGATCATCAAGGTAAGCTGGCCCAGCCTTCTGGATCATGTGAATGGATTTGTGAATATTCTTCGCCCATTCACTGTTTAGCAGGAAGGCTGGTTAAAACAGAATAGAAGGGATTCCTGATTATGAATTCAAGGTACCTTGATTCCTCTGAATCAGTGTTAATTAAATATGTTCGAGTTATACGAGTATCCGCTACATCGGTAAGCCTTCCAACCGACTACTTTTTCCTTCCCCGAATAGAAGCTCTAATATTGACTTAACCTTAGATACATTGTGCCTTCTACCAATTTCGGTAATCGAATGAGAAAGCAAGTAAAATTGTAATTTGTGTGTTCGTCGAGGCAATTTGTTGAGATCTGTATTAATCCTTTCCATATTGATAGAGTGAATCGATGATACTGCGTAGATTAAGAGAAGCTGTCACTACACCTTGGCAGCGAACCTTATACATCATCTTCTTTGCCCAGTTGATGACCGCAGTCGGCTTCTCGAGCATCTTTCCCTTCCTTCCCCTGTATGTAAAAGATCTGGGTGCGGTTTCGAACCTAAGCATCGAGTTCTTGGCGGGGTTGGTGTTCTCCGCGCAGGCTTTTACGATGATGATCACCGCGCCTATCTGGGGCACGCTCGCTGACCGTTATGGACGCAAGTTAATGGTTCAGCGGGCGATGTTTGGTGGTGCAGTGATGCTGTTGCTTATGGCTTTCGCCCGTTCGGCGGAGGAATTGGTGATCATGCGGGCTATTCAAGGCTTGATCACGGGAAGCGTAGCCGCCGCAAGCGCTTTGGTCGCCTCTGTCGCTCCACGCGAACGTTCGGGCTATGCCATGGGTCTCCTGCAGGTCGGATTGGGCGCTGGGATCGCGTTTGGTCCGTTGATCGGTGGTGCGATCGCGGATGAGTTAGGATACAGCGCTGCGTTTTATGTCACGGCAGGTCTTCTTTTCTTGTCTGGAATTCTGGTCTTGGTTGGTGTCGAGGAAGAGTTTGTCCCTGCGGGGGCGCTCAATGGTGGGGTACGCAGCTTCATGGCGCAGTGGCGTGGCGTTCTCAATGCTCCAGGTGTGGTGATGGCTTATGGCATGCGTTTCATGAATAATCTCGGGAGGATGATGATCCTTCCCATGGTTCCGCTCTTCATCGAGACCCTTCTGCGGGATGTCGAACGTATCAACACCTTCACTGGATTGGTGATCGGTGGAGGGGCGGCCAGCATGACCATAAGTGCAATCTATTTGGGTCGGTTGGGTGACAGGATCGGGCATCGGCGGATTATCATTGTAAGCATGCTCATGGCTGCGGTACTTTACGTGGTGCACAGCTTCGTTCTTGAGGGATGGCAGTTGTTGTTATTGCAGACCTTGGCTGGGATTACGATGGGGGGCATCCTCCCGGCGATCAGTGCCCTGCTAACACGCTACAGCCAGGTCGGTGATGAGGGAGCGGTATTTGGATTGGACAGCTCGGTTCAGGCAGCCGCTCGTTCTGTCGCACCGATGTTGGGTGCGGCCGTGGCGGTGTGGTTTAGTCTTCGAGCGACATTTGTTGCCACGGCAGTGCTGTACTTGGCTGCAGGCGCACTTGCAGCTTGGCGATTACCGCAGCCAGAGGGAGACAGGCAGCTTCAGGCAGTGGAGAGCAAGATTGATGATTTAAAATAAATCGCTCTTGCTCATGTCCTTTACCTCATAGACGTTGACCCTTCTAAGCGCGTTGGTATAATAACCAAGCTTGGCCCGCTAGCTCAATCTGGCAGAGCAGCTGACTCTTAATCAGTAGGTTACAGGTTCGAGTCCTGTGCGGGTCACCACTGCAAAGCTACGCCTTGCGAAAGGAGAACAGCAAGCCTGTTCTCCATGTGTTTAACGAACCACTCGATGATGTTGAGTGGTTTTTGTCTGATTAGTGGTTTGATTCAGGGGGGAAATTAGATGAACGAGCCTCATCAGGATCCATTTTCTGAAAAAGAGTGGACCTCCCTGGCAAACTGTTCGCCGGAAAAGTAAGTTACGGGAGCAGAAGTGAGAGCGCAATGAAGAGACCTGGGTTGCTGCGTATGGCCTCTTCGTTTGACGAACTATCCTTTCACCGCGCCTTGAGTCAGGCCCCCCACAATCTGGTCTTGCAGGACGAGGTAAATGATCATGATCGGCAGCGCGCCGATCAACGCGCCGGCCGCAAATACCCCCCACCTTTGCTGAAATTGTGCACCGGTGAAGATCTGCAGGCCGACCATTAGGGTGTACTGCTCGGTACTCTTGAGCAGCACTCGTGCCAGGACGAACTCGCCATAGGTTGTAATGTAGTTGAGGATCGCGATGACGATCAAGATCGGACGTAATAACGGTAGGATCAACTTGGTGAAGATCTGCCAGTCGGTCGCTCCTTCCACCATGGCCGACTCATCGATATCGCGCGGGACAGTGTCGAGAAAACCTTTCATCAGCCAGATGTTGATACCCATCGCACCACCCAAGTACACCAGGATCAGGCTTGTGTGTGTGTCCAAACCTATGGTGGGTATGATGTCCCCGATCTGAGAGATCATCAGGAACGTGGCGACGAGCGCCAGCAGGCCGGGGAACACATTGATGAGTAGGATGCCTTTGAGCATCGTCAGGCGACCACGGAAGCGAAAGCGAGAGAACGCGTAAGCCGCGATCGTGGTGATCGAAAGCGAAAGCAAAGAAGTGATTGAGGCGATCTTGAACGAATTTCCGAACCATCTCCAGAAGGGGAACTGTTCCGAATTCAGCAGCTCGATGTAGTTTCCCAGCCCTGCATTATCCGGGATCAGTTTTTGGGTTGCCAGAGAGTCGGTTGGACTGAAAGAGGCGGAGATAACCCAGAGGACAGGAAAAACCGAGAAGAAAATCAGGATAGCAGCTATGAAAAACCGCAAACCGATGCTGACCCTGCGTTGTGCGCTGGCAGAAGTGCGGAGCCGTTGAAGGGAAGCCACACTAGACATTTTCGCTGACCTCCTCCCACATGCGGGTATAGCGGAACTGGAAGAGGGTGATGGCACCTACGATCAAAAAGATGACGATGGTGACGGCTGAGGCAAAGCCGTAGTTGATACCAGTCCTGCCAGTGAAGGCGAGGTTATACACATAACTGATCAAGATATCCGTGTGCCCCGCAGGCGTGGGTGTATTGGCCATGGGCGGGTTGCCCGCGTTGAAGATATAGATCAAATTGAAATTATTAAAGTTGAAAGTGAACGAGGCGATCAGCAGCGGACCGACCGCGACCAGCAGCAGGGGTAAAGTGATCCTCCAAAACTGCTGCCAAGAGCTGGCCCCATCCACTTGAGCTGCATGGTAGTAATCGTCGGGGATGGATTGCAGCGCCCCGCTGCAGATCAGCATGAAGTAAGGATAGCTCAGCCAGAGGTTAACAAGCAGAATGGCAATCTTAGCCCACCCCGGGTCGGTGAACCAGGGCGGAGCCCACCCAAACAATGCTTCCAGGCTGCGGTCGACAATACCAAGAGGGGGAAACAGCATACCGCGCCAGATCAAAATGGTTATCAGAGCAGGGATTGTATAAGGAATGATAAGCAGAGAGCGGATGACCTTTTTGAAGGGGAAGCGCGGATCATTGAACATGATGGCAATCGCTAAGCCCAGAGAGAAATTCAACAACAAGCTAAAGAAAGCGAAGCCGAAGTTCCAGGCGACGATCCGTACTAAGGGTCCGCGTAAGGCTGGGCTGACGAAAAATTCTCTGAAATTGGCAAACTTGACGGTCTCGATAAAACCTGGTCGGAGCGCTGTGCCATCTGGTGAAGCAAACGTACCCCGGATATTCTGATATACGATCCCAGTCTCCAAACTGACCATGCCATCTTGATCGGAATCATACCTGTAAAGGGGCAATAACTCCGCGGCTTCCTGTGGCGATCGAACCTGGATGGTCCTTCCTTCCTCGCCAAATAGGATCTCTGTAAGGTTTTGATCCGTAGCGGCAACGATCGCGTTCAATCTTTGATAGCCTTCGATTGTTTTTGGGATGCCTCCATCGTCGAGCTCCCCAATCCCCAACTCACCGGGCTGGGGTTGTGGGTGTAGTTCACCTGGTGTCGCCAGGTATCCAATCCCTTCTGCATCCTTGAGCCAGAGCGCATAATCACCTTCTGGAGATTTGAAGGCCGTCCAGCTATATGCCGTACCCATTTCCGGGAGATATTTCATTTTTAAGATCTGATCGATGGCTTGCTCTTTTGTGACCAGGTGGCCCTCTCCGTAGTTCGTAAAGGAGACCCAGATCGTAAACAGGATCGGGTAGATGGTAAATAGCGCCATGAATACCAGCCCAATGACCATCCAGCGGACAGGGTAGGCTTCCTGACGCAGAAGCACAACGTTTACAAAAATCAGAATAACCAAGATTGCAGCTGCTAATGGAACGTAACCTAAGGAGAACAGTCTATTGAGGAACCACAGTACCGAGGCGTCCATAGCGATCAAGATCGCCAAACGTACTAGTCGAGGTAAAGCTGGTATCGATAAGGATGGTCTTGTCTTGAGGATCTTCTCAGAGGTACTAACACCCATGTTTTACCTCCGTGTTTTCATACAGAGATGGAGGAAGGGGATGAAGGCCGGGGATTTCCCCGGCCTTCGTTTTTACACATCTGGCTACTCGATAATGATCTCTACCAGATGCGTCTCGGGGTCGTAGATTAGGGTTATGGTTGCGCCTTCAGGGACAGTGATGGTGTAGTTGGGCCCATCAAGCTCGCCATCCGAACCATAGTTCACGGCCCAGGAACCGTCCAAGGCGATTTTGAACTCGTAGTCGCCTGCAGCTAACTCACCGGCTTCGGAAACGAGTCGATACAAACCATCATCACCCAACTCCATGGCGGTCGCCTCGCAGGCAGGATCCCAATTTGCACCGCATCCTGCTTGATCTTGGTAACTGCCGGGGACGTTAACCATGCCGGCCAGTGCGCCAAGGATCAAATCACGGATCTGGTTCGCTGCGTCCATCATGGCTTCCTCTGGAGTCAGCTCTCCGGTTATCGCCAGGGTGATACCGTTATCTGCTGCACTCCATACTGAACCCATTTCGGGGATGTTGGGCATCGGCATTGCGTTAGCACCAGCATCTCCCATCGCTTTCAGGTCAGGATCTTCTGTCATCGCTAGGACAGACTTAAAGGCAGATGGACGATTTCCGGTTTCGTAGAGCACCTGCATCAATTCCTCAGTGGCGATGTACTCGGTCAGGAATGCCTGCGCCAGCAGTAGATTTTCGCTAAAGGGATTGACCATGAAGCCCTGCACGCCGAGGAAAGGGACGCCATCGTCAGGGAAGAATGGCGCCACAGCGTAAGGCACACCTGAGGCACGAATGCGATCGAGCGCCCAGGGTCCGGCCATCAAGAATGGAATCTGGCCGGTTTCAAACAGGGAGTGGGCCGTTTCGTAGTCGAAGGTGTCAGGCATGAGTTGCTCTTCGACGGCCGTTCTCATCCAGGCGACTGCGGCGATCTCGCCTTCGCTATCAAGACCGACATCCTGTGGATTCCAGGCACCGGTTTCATCCACGCCGAAGATATAACCACCAAAGGCTGTCTGCATAGGTAAGGCGTTGTACAACGGTCCAGTGGATACAGCGATCGCGTAGATGATTCTGCCTTCCGCCTTCAGGGCACGGCCAACTTCAAGCACCTCGTCCCAAGTGGTGGGCGGCTCTGGGACCAACTCGGTGTTGTAGAAGAACCCAAGGTTCTCTGAGGCATATGGCAAACCGTAGAGAACTCGGTCGGTATAGGTCCAAGCCTCCAAATTCGACCCGACAAATTCGGTTACTTTGTCACCCAGGTCGATTGGGGCTACCAGACCACTTTCGACAAGCGCCCCTAGCCAGTCGTGGACGCCGATGTAAATATCGGGCCCTTCACCGGCTGGAATCGCGATGATCACCTGCGAGCGAATGTCTTGAACTCTACCCAGATCTTCGACGATGAGCTCCACGTTGTAGTCTGCGAGAAAATCATCTGCGAGATCGAGCAAAGGGTCCGTGCGGGTGTCATCGGCCCAGATCCTCAAGGTGGCCACGGGCTCCACCACTTCCTCAGTCGGTTCGGGGGCCTCCGTGGGCGGCGGCGGTGAAGTTGCAGTAGGCGGCACAACGACTTCTGTGGGCTCCTCCGTTGGTGTTGCGGCTGGGCCGCAAGCCGCCAGCGTAAGGAGTGCAACCGTGGCGAGGGTGATTATAGTCCAGAATTTTCTCTTCATTTCTCTCTCCTCTGTTGATATTGTCATGGACCGGGCCAGTAGCACGCTGTGGCCTCGGCTTTTGATCAAATTTGGCGTTTATATTTTGAATCGGCGTTTTGAAATGCTCCTCTTTCCACCTCCTTATTCCTCTCGCTTCGGCTCTCGTACTAGTGAGTGTATTATAACCTCCAAGTTATTAACAACCGCTTCGATATTAAAATCAAGATCCGGGTAGCGATCCTACGAGGATGTATCGTACGCTGCCGAGGCGCGCTTAAAAAGCTTGGTACCTAATTCGCTCAGATAGGATAATAGGTTCGACAATCTGATTCACTACGATGATGTCGAACCAGCTCCTCCTCATTTATGCTTCTGATCCGGCTGATCGTATTGCGCTTGTCGATGAACCTCAACGCGCTCAAGATCTTCTCGAACGTGATTTCGCTAGATATGCTGAAAGGAATTTCAGGATCATGGGCGCAATGGTTGATGCATCAACAGTTGATATACAAAATTATCTTATTAGGTACTGGTTGTCAATAGATTTTACTTAAACAATCATGATCCTTGTGTCTTAACAACCTCCACATCTCGCGGTCCGATCAAAACAGTCCGTCCTTGAACGGTTGCCGTCAGCGGTTCCTCGGTGAAGTTGAGCAGAATGAGGTGATGCCCGCGCCGGGAGGCGATCAGACCATCTGGAAGGTCAGCTAAGGGGAGAACACCAGCATGGGTAGCCAGATGAGCCAGGAGGGCTTCGGCCTGCGGACTGTTCGGATACCAACCCAGGTAGAGGGCGAGCCCAGCCCCGACTTTGTACTGAGTCAGGGCTGCATGGGAGCTGAAAGGGCCAGAGCTGTAGTTAGCAAGCATTTGGAGATCGGGATCTCCGGATTGGGAATCTGCAGGGTTAAGTGCTTCAGCCCAAATCGTGGCTGGTCCAACCAAGCCTGGGATACTGGAGTTAAGATCGTAGCTGACACCCGGCGGAAGCGAGTGCCAGTCGCTCACGGTAATGCCAACCAGATCGCGGAAGAGACCGGGTAAGGGATGAT
Source organism: Anaerolineae bacterium (assembly GCA_011174825.1). Classification (GTDB taxonomy): domain Bacteria; phylum Chloroflexota; class Anaerolineae; order Anaerolineales; family E44-bin32; genus DUEZ01. The sequence continues at coordinate 44,214 of DUEZ01000045.1, forward strand.
CGGTGAATTGATTGTTGCTAGTTTTGAAGCCGGATCGCACACCGAGTAGTACCGTGCCCCCAGCCTCAGCGAAGGCTTTGAGGGAAGCAGCAAGCTGCTCTGTGGTCAGGAAGGCTGTCGGCACGATGAGGATCTTGTACGGGCTGAGGTCCGCGTCCTCTGAGAGGATGTCGACCGGTAGTCCGAGGCGCTGTAAGGCGCGGTAATAAACGAAGAGGCAGCGTATATAGTCAAAGTCGCGGTGGTGCGGCTGTAGTTGAGTCGCCCAAAGAGCGTCATAATCGAGCAGGAAAGCGATCTGCGCTTCGTATGGTGTAGAGGAGATTTCGGACATCAGCGGTCGATCCGCTTTCATCGCCTCGAGGTCGACGTAGCCCACAGCGAGCGAGGCATCGTGACGAAGCAAGCCAGAGTGGAACTGCTCTTGGGCGTATAGGCCGGCTCGCCAGCGGAAATATAAGACGGCCTCGGCACCTGAAGCCAACGCGTGCCATGTCCACAGCCTTACCGTGCCAGGTCGAACCCCGGTGTTGTACATGCTCCAGTTGACGTTACCGCACTGCTGCTCCATCACCCAGAATGGACGATTGGGCTTGTAACCGCGCATGAGCGTGTGCCCGAAGCCAGTGATGTACGGATCGCCAACGTCATAGGCGTAGACAGGTCGAACGCTCTGGGGCATGTAAAGAGAATGTCTGGATTCAGCGTGGCCGGTTGGGTAAGAGCTCATGGTCACGAAATCGAGCGGTTTAGCAAGATCATGGTAATCCAGATCCGTGAATTGGCTCATGAAATTGGTCGTGACGAATTGGCGTTCCGAGATCAGTGATTCGAGAGTGGAGAGTTGGAGTTGCTGATAGGTGACATATGTGTCGGAGGAAAAACGGTAGTAGTCAAGAACGTGACTGGGATTGGGTTCAGCGATAGTAAGATTAGGAGGATCGATTTCGTTCCAATCTCCATAGGTCTGGCTCCAGAATACCGTGCCCCATGCTTCGTTGAGATCATTAATGGTTTCATATTTCGCCTCTAGCCAGAGGCGAAATACCCTGGCGCACGTCTCGCAATAGCAGCGTGCTGTGCCGTGGCAACCGAATTCATTATCAATTTGCCAGCCGACAACGGCAGGGTGATTCCCATAACGGGAGGCCATCGCTGTGACGATGCGTTCTGTGTGCTGGCGATAGCTCCTGCTGTTGGGACAGTAGTGTCGTCGCGAACCGAAACGCAGACGGCGACCTTGGGCGTCCACCGGGAGAATGTCCGGATGTGACCTGCATAGCCAGGGAGGTGGGGATGCGGTTGGCGTGCCGAGGATGACCTGAAGACCCTCAGCAGCCAGCACCTCGATCGCTTGGTCGAGCCAATCCCAGGTGAACTGGCCCTCTCTGGGCTCCATGACCACCCAGGCAAACTCCGCAATGCGTACCAGCGAGAGGCCAGCCTGGCGCATGAGCTCTGCATCTTGCAGCCAGCGCTCCTGTGGCCAGTGTTCGGGATAATAGCAAACGCCTAATTTCATAACTCAACCTGTTCCGATGTTTTCCCATTTTCAAGGGCATTCGGTATGCTTTTTCTGGGTGGTTCGTGAAAAGAATTGAACGCTTGTCTATGGATTCAAGAACTCATCCAGTGCCGGTAACACAATCTCATCGTAGTCAAATAGCGCCTGATTTTCCCAAGCATTCCCGGAATCAGGTTCCGTTGAGTCCCAACCATTGCCTGGCACCGCTGTCCAGGTGGCCTCCCACCAGAAAACGCCTAAACCGCGTCCATTGGGCACGGCTCGCACAACCGCCATGACATCCCTCAACATGGCACGCTGGCCTTCTGGTGTATACGGGTAACCCGGAATCACCATGCTACTATTGGCAATATTTTCGAGAAAATCGTTTTCCTGGTCGGTAAATGCATACGCGGTTTCGACCACGATGACATCTTTATCATAACGGGCGGTAATATCATTCAGATTGTACTGCAATTGCGCCAGAGTTCCGTGCCAGAAGGCGTAGTATGAGATGCCGATCACGTCGAAGGGGACCTCTCTGCTTGTCATATGACCGAACCACCAGCGCGCCATATCATTATCGCCTCCCTCAGCGATGTGCAACATGACGAGTGTGGAAGGGGAGCAATCTTTCACGGCCCGGTAGCCCGCTTTGAGCAGCGCGGCCAGGTTGTCCATGTGGTTGTAATCCCCATCCGGCCACAGCATCCCGGCGTTGATCTCGTTCCCCACCTGAACCATATCAGGGGGCGTTCCCTGAGCTACCAGGCTATGACAAACATCAAAAGTATGGTTATACAAAGCCTCTGTGAGTTGCTCAAAGTCGTAATCCTCCCAAGCAGCGGGTTTGAATTGCTTACCGGGATCGGCCCAATTGTCCGAGTAGTGAAAGTCCACCAATAACTTAATGTCCAGGCTTTTCAGCCTTAAGGCCATCGATAAGATCTCTTCCTTGCCATGGTAGCCGTCGGCCGGATCCACAAAAATCCGCAGGCGAGCGTAATTCAGACCGTGAAGCTGGAGGATTTCTAAGGCGTCCCCCTCCGTTCCATCCGCGTCTCTGTAAACCCCTCCCATGTCTTCGGACTTCATCAAACTCGATATGTCTGCCCCAAGAATAGAGAGGGCGGCTCGGCCGGGAACCAATTCAACGTCATCAAAGCTGGCCCAGGTATCTGGGTTGCCATCAGAGTACAGGCTGATCGTGCACTCGCCATCCATGACTTGGTTCGACACCACGAGTTGAATCCAGCGATACCCCGGCATCGTTGAAGGTACATTCACATGCCTTTCGTCGCTCCCACACCTGAGGGCAATATAGACTGCATTTTGCTCGCCGCTTGACCGAGCCCAAGCGCGCAGCGTGTACCAGCCATTTTCCAATCCAGAGACGGTTTGCCATGTTTCTACCTGGTAGGCTTCCGAGCTCCGGTGGGTGAGGCGAAA
>DUEZ01000046.1 GCA_011174825.1 Anaerolineae bacterium
GCTAACGGTCGGGAGCTAAGCTGCGCCGCAAAACGCTGTTATTTGATTTTCGCCCAGCCCACGGCGTCAGCTTCAGCGACTTGTTAGCGGGCGCTCAATTCTCCTTGTGCAAATTCCACACAACTCTTCTTATTATTCCAAATCTTCATAAGAAGATATCCAACTTTGTGCATTCAGAGATGCTAGTTCTTTGAAATATTCCTCATTGGGATCTTTACTACTCCTTTTATCATGCAGCATATGGTATATATGCTCGGCGAGTACGCTCCCTATCGCGTGAATCGCTTCGTGTCGATCCAGACCTTCACCCAATAATTGCTTTAACTTTCGTTCCACTGGAAGCTCTTCCCCCATGGCAATTTGGTTTTCTACCGTGAGATGAAATGCACAATGGAGCATCATATTTGGCACTTCTATGTCAGATTCCTGATGATATTCCTTTACCAAAAACAATCTTTCACTTTCATCCATCAACAGCCAAAGTTTCGGATCAGGTTGCATATGAGGATCATAATTTGCTAGCATCTCTTCCCTCTTGAATATTGAATATGTTTAGAGCGTCCGCTAACGGCCTCGAGCTGAGCGGCGCAGCAATACGACTTCGGACATCATGGTCAGCTGAGGCTGCGTCCGCTCCAGCGAGTTGTTAGGCTGCACGAGGGATGGGTACTGTACATTAGGCCTGCCCACGATTGGCTTCGAGGTGTTTATAGGGCTAAGCCGAACGCATTCAGAATGATGAGGGCCAGTAAGATTGCATTGGCAAGTCCATGGGAAATGATTAAGATCCACGTATTCTCTCTCCTCTGCACAACGAACGCCCCAACCAACGCCCCAGGCAAAATAAGCAGCAAATTCCACGGTTGCCAAATGTGATTGAGTGTAAACATCAAACCGTTAGCGACCCAAGCGTGCTTGCCAAATGCTTTTTCTTGTCGAGGCAGAATGTAGCCACGGAACCATAATTCCTCGCCAAAGATATTAAAAAGCCATCCGAAGAGATACACTACAGCAACCCAACCCGAGCCCGTGATCGTCATCCCCATGAACGTACCCGAGGCGCGTGCGGCTGCCCCTTCGGGTCCGAATTCAGGTGGAAACACCGGATGCGGCGCAAGAAACGACCACTGGGCAAGCCATTCGGATGTGAACGCGAGACCAAAGTAGCTAATGATCACAAAGCCAAGTATCCCTAGGGTCCCAATCCAGTCTTGCCGGCTCATCCTTCTAAGTCGATATCGCTCGGTGAAGGTGGTCAGTCGAATGGGATTACCTTCAAGGCGATAGGCGGCTAAGGCGGCGATGAAGAAGATCACCATCGTCGAGACCCAAGCGATAAGGTAGCCAACAAGATATGGCTGACCGGTTTGTTCAATGAAGATGGGAGCCAGGATGTAATGTGAAACATAAAGGATGGCGGCAGGAATTACCCAGTAGGCTATAGTTGGCAGAATCCCCATGGGTCTAATATTGTCTCGACGATCCAAGGAAGGCCTCCTTACTCGCAGAATGCACTTCCCCTATCAGTAAATCTATTCTGTAAGACTGACGTGCAGCCTAACGTTTGAGTTGAGGTGCCCGGCGACTCTGGCTCATCACCTTTACCTCCAAAGTTGAAACACAAGCTTTCCAACTTCCCCAACCATTCTTGATAGCCGGGTCGCCTCCAGCGATTGGTTAAGCGCACCCGCCACTCACCAATCTGACTTTCGCAACACAGCTCGATTGATATTTTCAAGCATGCAATACTGCGATGAAATCAGGCAAGCTGCGTCAACAGTGACGACATGGCAACAGTGCTGCATATGACGAAATGTAGCACAAACGCGTTTCTTCGTATAGCGATCATCCTTTCCGGACACAAGTGCTTGGTCCAAGATATGGTCACGATCCTCCACGCGAGTCCACCAAAAAGCAACGTGACCAATGCCAATGGGTTTATAGATTCTGAGAACACGGCAATAAGCAATGTCGCGAAAAGCAGCAGCGCAAGCGCGAGAACTCCATAGCGGCCCGAAAATTGCGGGCCAAAGTCAATCACCAACGTCCGGCGCCCTATCTTCTCATCATCCTTCCTGCTAATGAGTTCGTCTATCCAAACCCATAAGCCGGTCGCGACAACTAGCGGCAGTGAAGCTAGATACACTGTTCGTGTGAGGTCGGCGGCCTGGACAAGATATGCTCCAAGGACAGGCATCATGCCAAGGCCTTCAGAGATGACAATCTCGCCGCCAATGCGCCGACTGAGGCTAACCGGCGGTGCCACATAGAGCAAACCAACAATAATGGCTGAGATTCCAAAAGCGATAAAGATGTTTTCATAGACATATTCATTGAGGTGTAAATCGCTGTTGATGAGCAGTCCCAGAAGGCATGCCAAGACTATGCACCCGCAAGAGTACCCCAGAAGTCTGGATCTAGACCACTTGGTTGTAAATCGTTTTTCAAACCACGCCTGTAGGAATGAGAATCCTGCGTGGAACAAAACAGTTGCGAAAAGAAACTCAATGGCGCCAAGCCACCTGAAGGAGAAACCCGGCGGGCGGAGCCAAAACGGCAACGTTGTGCCAACGAGCGCCGGAAGCAGGGAGGCAGTCCAGTAACGGAATCCAGCAAAGTGAAGAAATCCAGAAATGCCTTCAAGGGTTTCTCCCGCCGGAAGGTTGTCCTGTGCCACCCGGGTCATTTCCTTCATTACTTCTTTTTGTTTGAGAACTCTTGCGCGCCTAACGGCGCGGAGCTAAGCAGCGGCGTTCTACAATTTTTCTCTACGCGCGCAGAATTTTTCTTGAATTCTGCCAAGCTATTTGGCGCAGCCAATTAGCCGTCTTCTTCAGCGATTTGTTAGGCGGCCTTGATGCATACTGAATCACAGATACTCTCTGATCATCTTCCAATTTCTCAGAACATGAAAGAATAAAGGTGCCTTTACATACACATTCCTTATGACCCTCTTTGGCCAAGATGAATCAGCCGAGCATTTTACTTCGTAGACCAAATACTGTTCTTGATCTTGACCTGTGGCGCGTAATCTACCAACGGGGTCCGAAATGACCATGTGTCCATTCCAGAAGCTTCCGTTCTCATCGCCATACCGATTCGCTGTAACAACCCAAGCATCATACATCCGCGCATTAAACTTGGCTATGAAGAGCCCTTTATCGATGTCATCTGCCAAGCTGAGGATGATCAAATCTAAACGGCTTTTCATCAGTTTCCACATTGCGTGTGGACTCGCCGCGTCAGAGCAGATCACTATACCAGTCTTGATCCCTTTGATATCCGTTATCGTTACCGGCACCGGCCCTGGCTGGTAGTTCGCATTCTTCTCGCCGGATTTCAAGTTCCACTTGCGGTGAATGGCCTGGACCTGGCCCTCCGGGTTTAACAACACCTGAGTGTTGTACAGTGACTTACCGTCGATCTCAGACATTCCAAAGCAAAGATGGATCGCATGTTGCACCGCAAGAGCCGAAAAGGGTTGGAGTGTATCGTTCGAAATAGGTTGAGAAATCCGGCGATGGTATTCTGGCATCCCACCAGGGTTATACCAGCCGAGGATCATTTCGCCGAATATCACCAATTTGATATCTGGATGCGTTTGCGTAATGGAGCTTAAAGTGTCGGCAATCTTGGCATGATTGGCATCGGGATCGCGATCACAGGACATTGCTACGCTAGCGACTTTGAGACGCTTTATAGCAGCTTGCTCATTGTAGAGAAAAGACTTGAATTTGGATGTCAATACACAATCCCATTCGTGTTGTACATTCTCATCACAGCGTAAGATGTAAGGCCGCCTAACGGCTTCGAGCTGAGCAGCCGGGGTTCGCTCCTACTCAAACTTTTCATCATTCCCAATCGATCTTCATAACATGCAATTTGCCATGCATCCCCGGTCTGCTCCAGCGAATGGTTAGGCGGCGTAAATGTTAAATGAATCACCGTGTTTCCAAAAGACGTAACTACTCGCCAAAAGAGCGGTGGCAATACTGAGATCCAAAACGGCTACACTAAGTAAGAAGGGATAGTTTCTGTGTGCCAACCTGGAAAGCGTAGCGCCAACCAGAATCATTGCTACTAGCATCACAAAGAATTTTGTCGTGAAGAATTGCCACAGCTTTGGTCGCTCCAGCTTGGATATCCTGTCTAGATTCTTACGGCAGCTGTTTATGAAGACTAGTTTTGCTTGTAGGAAGCCAAGTGCCAGTCCGCTAACGACAGCCAACCAAGGCCAGTGCAATTCTGATCTAAGTATATATGCTTCAGCAAGCAGACTGCCTCCCTTAACAACCAGCACGAGGGCTCCGGTAAACCATATAAGACCGGCCACGATCTTTAGACAACGGGTGGATACGTTTAGCATCGCCAGTTCAACTCAACAAAAAGTGGTATAGGAAGTCCAACGCCGCCTAACGGCTTCGAGCTGAGCAGCGCCGGATCGTTCCATCAATTAGTTTAGTCGCAACTACCGGCGTCTGCTCTATTGAGTGGTTAGGCAGCTAAATCAAACTGAGTCGAAATTATTCAATCAATGGGTACTGCTCTACCAATTATTTCAGATCCGAGAATTGCCCCAAAATTATTGGAATCAAGACTGTTGGGCCGATTGTCGCCAAGAACGAAGTAAGTATCTTCACTCAAGATGAATGTCTTGGTATCGTAACTCTCAGGAATCACATCATAATGTTCTGATAGAAGTACACCATCAATGTAAATGCCAGCAGGGGCGAGTTTTATAGTTTCACCTGGGAGACCAATTAGACGCTTTACATAATACTGGCTATTCAGTTCGAGTTTAAAGTAGATTAAATCTCCCCGAGTTAACTCTGTCGGCTTTACCTCTTCAATTCTCATCTGAGTTCCCTCAGGATAACTCGGCTCCATGGAAACTCCTACAATTTTAATAAGATTCTTACTCTGTGCGCATGATGTAATAATCCAACAAACAACACCAAGAAGAATTAAAGTCATGGATGCTCTAGTTGCCTGATTGTTTTTTTTCATAAACAGTTCTCAGTTAACATGCTGCCTAACGGTTGCGAGCTGAGCGGCGCCGCATAGCTAGGCACTTAAATATTCTCCCATCCCGCGGCGTCCGCTCAAGTGAGTGGTTATGCTGACCATACTTCGTTTGAGATTTTCTCCTTACCATAAAGACTAGATAGTACAAACCAAGTATTGCTTATTAACTTAATTGCCTCACCTTTATAGGGCTCCACTGAGTAGTGATCATTGCTAAGAACCTTGATACCTCTATGAGCTCCTCCAATTATCGAGAGTTGGGGATTGGAGTGCTCAAGAAGAGCGTGCGCTCGGCAGTTCCGAGGATGAATGCATTCTTTCACTTTATTGAGAATTTCGGAAGTAATGCGGGTTCCTTCCCAATCTAGCTCGAACGCACACTTACCAAGAGACCAATTTCCAGAAGGAAGATGTCCCTTAGACTCCTGGTATTCGAGCTTTAGGCATCTCTCTAGGACTGCACCACATGTAAGAATGCAAGGTTCAAATTGCCCAAAAATATAGCATTCTGATGCCTGCAACCAGAGCATCATTATCGACCATCGTAAAGCATCCTTGGGATCGTCGCTTGATAATGATGAAGCCAGAAACGGAAGAGATTTTAAGGAATGGGAACCTCCAGGATTGGCTATTGCAGATAGATCGGAGAGATTCTGAATATGGGAGTTTCGCCTCCAATCAAATCGTTCTTCAAACTCCTTGCTACAGTCAACTCCCATTGAATGATCTCCTTATATTAATTAGCTTGAAATAGTTAAACTAAGAGGGCAGCATAACGGCTTTGAGCTGAGCGGCCGGGGAACGCCCGACCGCTATCTTTTCACCACACACCCATCATACAACATCGCTATCAAAACCCCGCGCTCCCCCGGTCCGTTCCAGCGAATGGTTATGCGGCAATAACCTTCCCTGGAATCATGAATCGAGATGATTGAATCAAACGAAATGCTAATTTCTCTCACTCGCTGAATTGGAATGTGGCCAGGATAAGCTCATAGAATTCTCGTTGTTCTTCAATTTCTACATTTATCATACTGATTAGGATAAGTTTGCCATCCTTTTCAACGAAGATATTATCCGCTGAAGAACCTCCTCCCCCTCCAGGTGTATAGATGCGGACGGCTGGAAGTCCGCCGAATGTCAGATTCGCTTCATCAGGCATTTCATCAGATAAGTATGACCACTTTTCTTTCACCCATTTGACCCAATCTTCCCCCTCGGGGGGATTAAACGCCTCTGTATCAAGGTGCATTACGTAAAAGGACACCATTATAAATCCCTCCGCAGGGTCACCGAGAAATGATTGCATAAATACTCCATATGGATCCTCAGGATTTAGAAAACATAGGCATTCGGGCGGCCGCTCCTCGGGGGGATTCTGTTTACAATGAGAGCCCATGGGACCCAAAAAACATCCCGCAGGATACTTGAAAGAATACCCCAAGTCAGTGTTGATATATTCTGGCCAATCAGCGGTCAGGTCTGGAGTAGGTGGTAAAGGAGTAACCGTTGGGGGAGCCTTGGTATCTGCCGGTGGAACTTCAGTCTGGGTTGGTGGGGATTCTACAGCTGTGCAAGCTGTGAGAATAAGCATAACCAGAAACACAAATAGCATTTTCTTCATATCAGTCTCCTTTCGCGATCATTGCGCATAACGGCTTTGAGATGAGCAGCGCCGATTATGATCATCGATTATCTTCGCACATCCTGAAGCCCAATCTAAACTTGGATTTTAGCCTGCCCCCGGCGTCTGCTCTATTGAGTGGTTCGGCGGTTAATTTCTAATTAAGATAAATAATTACATAGGCCTTCATGGAGTGATGAATTCATAACCTAATTCTCGAAATACATCAGCTATAACCTGGCTGCCAGTTCGATTCGTGTGTTCGCCATCTGATAAGATATAACCCTTTTCAACCGGGTCTTCATCATGATTTATTCCATTGAACACATCATAAACATTCGCTAATGGAATATTATTCTCCTCCGCCACTTGACGAATGACATCGTTCACAGCATCAAAACATCTCCGATATTCATCAAACATTCCATCTTCACGCTTTTCCCACCGGCCATAAGTTGGGCAATATAAATCCATTGCCCGAATGATGGTGGGAGACCCTTGCCGCAGTGCAAATATCTCACTTACAATTTCTTCTAGGTCTGCTTTGTATCCCTCAAGCGCTTCATCTGAACAATCGTGTTTCCCGTATCCAGATGATAAACGCAATCCAATGTGATCTGTCGGATTCGCTGTGTACGATATAACTGTAGCATTCTCGATTTCGCTTCTAAGCTCTTGGTCTTCGCGAATCATTTCTAATAATCGTCCACTACTTAGATCACTACGCGATCTGTTCAAAACTGTTACATTGACACCTAAGTCGGATTCAATGTATTTAGCATAGAAATCCGGGAAACCCCATGATGTAGAATCTCCCAGCACAACATAAGTCCATTCTTCCGGTTCTTCGGTAGGAGTAACTGTTGAAGTTTTGGCCGGAGTATGAGTCGGTGTATGGGTTGCTGGGAGAATCGTATCGGTTGGAATAGACTCTGTTGAAAATGTGGTTTCTGAGTTGCATGCAACAAGTAGAGAAAGTATTAACAATGTACTAGGGATAAATTCCTTTGCTCGCATGTTTACATCCTTTCACTCATTTGTTTACACAAACTTCGGGTTTCATCGAACCGCCTAACGGCTTTGAGCTAAGCGGCGCCGGATAGAACCTACAATTGATTTTGCCGCTGCTACCGGCGTCCGCTTCAGCGAATTGTTAGGGGGCTTAGCGACCCGGTTAGAGATTACATGCAGGTAAGGCGAAATGCCCAAACTCATAATTATTCGGATCAAAGTAGCCCGCAAAGTTACTCCTCCATCGGCACGAGTATCCAAGGCACCTTCTCGCCTCTTTCCAAGACAAGCAGGTCACCAAGGCTGTGTATCCGATATACGACCGACATCTCAGCGCGAGTAAGAAGGAGAAGGTAGTTGTCAACGATGCCAAACCTTACGACCTCAGGGAAATCAAAGCCGTGGCTGATTTCAGGAGGACGGTCCAGCGTCATGTTGACGGCGCCATTCCGTAAGAATTCAATCGTCCCAGAGTCACCATCCCTTATCGGGTTGTCAATGGCGAAGATATCTGCGCCAAATATTCGCCATTTTCCCGCTAAATCAACATAGTAGTTGCCGGCGCTTGTATCCTCTACGACCTTTCGAAGGAATACCTGCCACCGATATGGCTCGGTTGGGATGGGTGCCGAAAGAACTATCAATCCATCCTCACTCGAAACTTGGACAGAAAAGGCCAGATAATCGGGACTCAGCTCTCCGAGAACAATGCTAAATACTTCGTCGCCTATCGCAGCATATGGAACCACTCTTTCGTATGTGAGGTTGTTACTGATGACAGTTTCATCCTTGAAGATGATGAAATATCCACGGTATACGACACCGAGAGAGTCGCGCTCGACGTGCCACCCCCCTGTGGATAATCCCCTAACAATCTCCCGGCTTCTATCAAAGACAATTACCCTGTTATCTATTAGTAAGAAAAGGATTAGGGACAGCAGAACTGCTGTTCCCGTGATAATGCCAATAAGCCTAGTTTTTTGTTTCATATACAAATTCCTATCGCTGCTCAAATAACTACAAAGCTATGTATCACAAGCCCCCTAACGGCTTTGAGATGAGCAGCGCCGATCATGCTCATCAATTATCCTCGCGCTTCCTGAAGCCTAAATCAAACCTGTATTTTCGCCTGCCCTCGGCGTCTGCTCTATTGAATTGTTATGCAGCCTAAGATTATTTGAAAATCAAGTATCTTGGAACTGTCTTGAGATGTTCCTCATAGGAGGCTCCATACTTGGCTCGGCAAATTTCCTCTTCTCCTAGAATTTGTATGTGGTAAGAAAGTCCGACAAGAGTTACCAGAATGACAAGAAGTATGGAATCCGCGAGAATCGCCAATCCGAACAAAACCATGAAGAGACCAACCCACTGAGGATTACGAGAGTATCGGTATGGACCATCAAGCACTGGCTGATCAAGTGGCGCTTTCCCAAAGTAGTGAAGTGAAAGAGGGACAAGAAAAACACCAGTCAGATATAGGACCATTCCGATGAATTCAAAACCCAAAATCTTTACTGGCAACCGGGTGAAACATAAAAGGATAATAATGATGAATGCAAGGAGTTGGCCAGCACGAAGGGTGAGTTTTTTCCAACCGTGCATCATCTGTTTTGGATCCTCAAAGAGCCATTCACGCTTTTCCTTTGATAATCGAAACACAAAGACAATAAAGACCACGAAATAGATAGTGAGAAGGATCCATTGGTTGGCTAATTCAAGGTTAAGGTCTGGAATAATTTGCATTTTCTTTCTCTCGACAGTTCATAGAATAAAGGCTGCATAACGGCTTCGGGATGAGCGGCGGCGCAAAGTACCGAGCAGTTGAAAATCGGCTGCGCGCGGCGTCCGCTCCATCCCGTTGTTAGCCAGTATTTCCTTCTTGCGATAGGTAACTATCAAACATAGCGTTTTGGATTACCTCGAAATCCTCGAATTGATCTAATACGTAAACGACAAAGCCCTCTCTTGTAAGATGATGAATTTGGATCTCACCTCCGATATAAATCCTCTCATCTTTTGGCCGAGATTGCTGAAGGAGCCTTTGCTCATCCATGATTTTTCTGATGTCGCCCGGAAATTCTAAGCCTTCAGTGGAAATACACTCCGGCTTGATACCCATACCATAAGTCAGCGACTCGGATGAGAATTTGCTAACCGATCTATATGCGTAGGAATGAATTAATCGATCTTCCTCAGAGAAGCCAAAATGATAGATAGTGGTTGTAAGATTGTCGGGCACGGAATTGCATGTTTTAAAATCGAGCCAGAGATCAAGAAGTCTTTCAGGTGTGTGATAGTCTAGATTGTCGATACCGCGAACGAGCATTCTGTCGTTCACTTCGATAAACCATTTGCCGAGGAATCCTCCCATTCCGGTCCCACACATGATCATATTTAGATGAGGCACAATGAAAGCTTTTGTTGTGAAGAACGCAGGTTCCCCAACGGGCGAGGTTGCTAATGTATCGGTACCAGTTAGGACTTGCTCGGGTTCTGTAACAAAGATCAGAGACGACATAGGCAATTGCCTCAAGATTGAATTTTCTAGGAATAATGCGGGCTAACGGCCTCGAGCTGAGCGGCGCAGCAACTCTACTCCGGGCATGATATCGCGTTGAGGCTGCGTTCGCTCCAGCGAGTTGTTAGGCTTTTACTTTGCCCTAACGAAATGACTCTTGATAAGGGTATTATCGTATACCTCAGTATTTCTATGAACAAACCTCAATGGTTTACTTAACTCTCCAAATAATGGTATTCCACCACCAAGTAAAATCAGAATTCGTGTGACAATAAGTTCATTTATGAGATCTTCAGACAAGAAGCTTTGAATTACTAAGCCGCCATCAATATAAAGATTGTTGAAGCCCTGCGATTTGAGGTTGGATAAAATTTATTTTAATGGCCCTGAAATAAATTCTACTTTTCCAATCAGCTCATCTGGGACTTCGGTCAACACAGAACTGAGGACGAACACCTTTTTTTAAGCAATGCCACTCAACAAAAGTTCCGACCTTTTCGAAAGTATGACATCCCATTACCAAGGCATCGATATTTTCCATAAATTTTGAATACACGTAATCATTATTATTGGGATTTGGATGCTCGTGAAGCCACTCAACATCACCATCCCTTGAGGCGATATACCCATCTATACTTGCCGCCATATACACGTAGTTCATTTATATTGAACTCCATGTTTTGGTCAAGTCTTGAATTTGTTGTATAAACAACGACGTGAGTCATGCGACTTGTTGCAATACATCCGATGATTTTGATTGCAATATAAAGTTGATTTATTCAGAGGGGCATGTTGGTGTCCAGTTAAATCCTCCATAAATTTCATCAATAAATTTATATAAGCGTGGATCGTACTCGGCTAATTCCTCAGGTGTGTTTACTGAATTATGGATACCATCTGGATTTTGCTTCTCTATGTTTGTTCGAAAATAAGTTTGTATCCCCTCGGCCCAATACTCTTTGAGGTTGGAACCTGCATAAGTTTCCCTCCAAAGTCCCTCAAATTTCCCAACATAATATAGAAGTCTTAACCTGGCTTCAAAACCAAAAATAGTTTTTCTTAATCCCATAAGATGAATCGTATGGGCAAATTCATGTACAAGTATACTTTCCCCTTGATAACGATCTGAATTCAGACAAAGTAAGTTTTCTTCCCCAACTGAAGTGATTTTAACTTTACCGCTAGCCCCTAAACCTCTTGCTCTATTATCCCAATATTCACTGTCCATGTGAGAATATTCTGGCAATGTAGTTTGATTCTCATTCTTTCCAATAATAGCTATATAAATTCCAGATTCAATAAATTCGTCTTTTACATATGGAATCGCTAATAGCATGTTCTTAACAATATAATATGTTTGTTGAAGAGCGTGATCACTTACAGCTTGCGAACTAATAATTGGAATCCCATCCATGTCACAATATTTCTTATAAAATGGATCAAAACCAAACTTTGAAGGAACTTCAGATACAACACATTCATTGCGATCTTCATTTGGCTTTACTTCTAATGGCCTAGGTATTTTCATTGGAAGAAAAAAGAAGTAAATGGCAGAGATCGCCATTACTGCGATAAGTAATTGAGTCTTTTTAGATATATTTAATCGGATATTTTTCCGATTTTCTTTGGAATATTTACTAATAATCTCATCACCCATGTTTTTGAAGCCTAACTATACTTCTCCCGCAACCCCCCTGAATATTACCTGATATAGGCACAAAATACAGCGTGGAGTCAGAATATCCCCCCATGAGTGGATAGAAAACGGGAACGGTATGCCGTATTATGGCGAATAGGGGGCGAAATGCATCTTGGGTTACAGATATTCATCCAATAGCGTAACCGATAAATACACGCGATTCAACTAGCCTCGTTCATGCCAGGGGGTGAATGATGAACACGCTGGATGTCCTCAATCTCACCAAAGCGACCTTGCGACGTAAGCATTACTCGATCCGAACGGAAAAGTCTTACCTACGTTGGATCCGACAATACCTCAATTTTCACAATCAACGTCACCCAATGGAGATGGGCGCCAAGGAACTGGAGGCCTTCCTCAACCACCTCGCCCTCGATCGTAGGGTCGCCGCTTCAACCCAAAACCAAGCCCTCAACGCGATTATCTTCTTGTATCGACAGGTCCTGAGGGATGACCAACTCGACCTCACCGTAAACGCCGTCCGGGCGAAGAAGCGTAAACGTATGCCGACGGTCCTGAGCAAGATCGAGGTCGCTAAACTGCTCTCATGCCTGCGAGGGACAAACAAACTGAGAGCGCAATTGCTCTACGGCAGCGGACTGCGATTGATGGAATGCCTGCGTTTAAGGGTAAAGGATATCGATTTCAACCAACGCCAGATTACCGTTCGAGATGGAAAGGGGTTCAAAGACCGAGTAACCATGCTGCCCGATCAATTACAGAATGTGATCGAAAACCACTTACAGGACATTCACTTACAGCACGCTCAGGACCTCGATCTCGGTTACGGCAAGGTCTACCTGCCCTTCGCACTGTCCATCAAATATCCCAACGCCGAAGGTGAGTGGCCCTGGCAGTGGGTTTTCCCCTCACCACGTCTATCAAGAGATCCTCGCTCTGGCCAAATTCGCCGACATCATGTGAACCCCTCCGGAACCCAAAAAGCGATCCGTAGTGCTGCCCGTATTGCGAAGATCTACAAACATGTCACTCCCCACACCCTTCGTCACAGCTTCGCTACCCATCTCCTAGAGAACGGTTACGACATTCGAACAGTGCAGGATCTGCTCGGTCACAAGGACGTCAAAACCACCATGATCTACACCCATGTCCTCAACCGTGGTCCGTTCGCCGTCAAAAGCCCGCTAGACGGGGCGTCAGATACCCATCCACCTTCGATCGCAAAATAAACCAAGATCAGCCGCCATTGCCCCACGACGGCTGATCCAACACATAACAGATTTCCAGCGCTATTCGATGGTCATCAAGAACGTCTCTGCCATCGCGGCCACATCCTCTTCAGTGCTGATGCCCTCCCATGGATCGCCAGGCTGCACCAGGTTCACCACCACGATGCTGGCGCCGTTGAAGATGGCGCTGCGCGCCTCTCTAAGATCCACACCCCCGGCAGCGGAGATGAGCACATCGAACTTGCTGCGTACCCGGTTCACATGCCGATACTGGATCACCTTGCCGCGCGTGCCCTCCTCATCTCGGCCGCGGTGAAGCACGACGACCTCGGGCGGACGCCGCATACGCATCACGACTCCAAGTGGATCCTCCACGCCGACCATATCGATCATCGACGCCATGCCTAATTTGTCGCACGCATCGACGAAGATATCCAAGGTCTCGGTCGCCGAGTTACCAAGCACAGTAGTGGCACTGGCGCCGGCTCGCCTCGCCATCTGCACTTCACCATGTGCCCCATCGGCTACCTTCAGGTCCGCCACCACAGTCCCGGGCCAGATCTGTGCGATAGTGCTGATCCCGCGGCCCCCCTCTCGCTTGATGAACGGCGTACCGGCTTCGATCAAGATACGCTCGCTGTGTGGGATGGTCGGGAGCACGCGTTTCACCAACCCCAGATCGTAGTTGAATGCGATCTGGAGGTACCGCGTTCTCGTATCCAGGATCACGGATTATCCTTTCTCCCTCTCGCCCAGCAGCGCACCGATCGACCCGGTCAAGTCTGACGGGACGAAAAGTACGATCTTCTCGGAGGGGTCGGCGGCGATGTCGCGGATCGTCTGTAGTGTGCGCAGGTGCAGCGCTCCGGGGGTCTTGGCCATTCTCTCGGCCGCCTGGCTCAGGTTTTCGGAAGCCGTGAGCTCACCCTGAGAGGCAATAATCATCGCTCGCCTTTCTCGTTCGGCCTCAGCTTGCTTGGCCATGGCGCGCTTCATCTCCGCCGGTAGCTCGACCTCTTGGATCTTGATCGACTCGACGTCCACGCCCCACCCCGTCGTCTCGGCATCGACGATCTTTTTGATATTCTCAGCGATCGCCTCGCGTTCGGTGAGGACGGTGTCCATCTCCTCGTTCCCGATCACGTCACGCAGCGCCGCCTGCGTATACTGACGCACGGCGAAGATGTGATCCTCGATCTTGATGATCACGTCCTCCGGGCTGATCACCCGGAAATACACCACCGCGTTGATGAGCAGGGGGATGTTGTCCTTGGTCATCACCTCCTGGCGCGGGATTTCAGCCGTCTTGAGGCGCATGTCTACCTTGCGCATGGACTGGATGACGGGGAATACGAGCGTGAGCCCCGGATTGCGCGTGCCGGTGTAGCGCCCCAGCGTGAAGACCACACCGCGCTCATACTCATACAAGAGGCGGATGGATCCCACAACCAGAGAGCCCCCAAGAAAGATCAGGACAAGAAACAAGCAGCTCCCCAATGTAATAAATTCCGGCATTCTAGCCCTCCTTGATCGTTGATCGATCTCGACATTCAAATGTACTGCAAGATTGCCCTCATACCAATCTTAGAAAAGGACCTTTGGTTATTGTGATGTTAATAGCCCTTAACGGCAAGTGACGCAATCATGCAGCGTTAGGTTTATGGGTTGAGGAAAAGTATGCGATTCGAGGATCGCGATGGGGGGGTCCAATGCAAACAGGTTTTGATGCCTTCGCCCTAGTCGGGTACTGAACTTGATCCTTGGCGCTCAGTCTTCAGCAGGGAACTTCGATCACGCGTGGTGATGTTGTTGTATTTGATCTGCGCTAAACTTTACAAGTCGAATTACTCGCGCGGCGTCACGGATAACCGATGGCACAGCCATTCTGGCTTGTTCTTCACTCTCGGCCTCGATGATGGCCCAACCGCAGTGAATACCATCGCCACAGCCCCAGTCGAAATGGTGAAGATAGCCAAGCGCATGGACCTGGCTAACCAAAAGTTTGCAGTTCTCATTTGTATGCGGTGTTTCGATCAGATATCTGTCCATGATAGTGCTCCTATTTGGATAAGAACTGTCGGAATTATATCATGATTCAGTAGTCAGACATCATAGCAATCAGCTATCAGTAGTCAGCCGTCAGCGGCCAACGAGAAAAGGAATTTTATTTCACAAATTGAACTCAACAAGAGGTCTGAAGTCTGACTATGGAGATCTGTCCCCTGATAGCTTACCGCTGATGGCTGAAGTCTGACTGCTAATCGTTGCCCCCTCTTCGCCCTAGAGCCTCAACCCCCCATCGAGGCCACCATCAACGGGGAGATGGGTGTGTGCTGGCCCTCGCTTCCAATGCGAAAGTCGATTCATTTCTTGAACCAGGCGAATCTCCTTGTTCCTAATGCCGGTATTCAGAAGCATCTCCTTGGTAAGACCACCATCAAGATAGTCAAGGATTAAGTCGATCCTACTGTAACTCAGCCCCAGGGTGAACTCGTCTGTAAAACCCCTCATCATGTCTGGCGAAGAAGCTTGGTGCTGCACTTCAGCAGGAATCTCGAGGAAGGCTGCAATCTGCCGGACTTGAGTTTTGTACAAGCCGATGAGCGGTTGAATCGGAAGGTCATCTATTCCATCCTTAACAAACCAACCGACCAACCATTCGGTTCGATTTGCGGCCCCCAGCAGCAGCCAATTCCTTTCATGTGCTTTTTCTTCAAGAACCTGGCGGCGATATTGGTGTCTCACATTTAGCCCGGTTTCAGGTTGACGGATAATCATACGAAAACCCGGCTGTGATAAATCTCCTTTGGAAGCCTCAGCGCTCCCCAATCGCAGTGAGGAGATAAAAGGGGTTTCTCGAAATACAAATCGATATGTCTGGTGCAAAAAACGATTAAGAAGACCCGAGAATGAAGTAACCATCATGCCAAAGGGAGCGTATACAGCCGCTTCCCTCATCGCAGGTTCAATGGATCTTTCCTGCAATTCAATGCCAAGCCATTCTGCCATCAACCGGGCATGATGTCGGAGATCGTTAGCACTGTGCTGATCATAGAGATATTCGAGATGGACTGAGTCCTTCCCCATCGCATGGACAGCCAGCGTGGACAAGACCGAGGAATCTATGCCTCCGCTGAGGCCGATTAGGACACCACTTGTAGCGAATCTCTCGGAGAGATCCTGTAAGTAATCTACAAACCTCTCGATCGTTTTCTTCTCATCAATCCTTAGGTGTCTGCTTATATATGGTGCTTCTCGAAGATAAGCCATATGATTTGCCTGGTTATTACTTTAGTGAAAAGAGCTATCAGCTATCAGCGTTCAGTAGAGACTTGGTACTTTCCTTGAGTTCAGCTTAATACGTCCCATTCTTCTGCTGGCTGCTGATAGCTGAAGGCTGATGGCTGACAACTAAGATGGCTGATAGCTGATCGCTGATGGCTGATGTCTGAATACTGATTACTGACCTCTGACTACTGACTACTGTATGACACCGCATCGATCACATACCGATAAACGCTCATCCCAAAGTACTCGGCCTCGTTGCTGAACGTCAATCCGAGCTTCTCGAGGACCCCTTGGGAGGCGATGTTCTCAGGGTGAACGATCCCCACGATTCTCTCCAGCCCCAAGGTTTCAAACCCGTACTTCAACCCTTCCCTGGCGCCTTCGGTCGCAAACCCTTTACCCCAAGTTGGTTTGGACAAGAGATAACCGATCTCAACTTCTTCCGTCTCCGGCAAATACTGGAGCCCGTTCCAACCGATGATTCCCCCTTCCGATTTTGGCTCAACTGCCCACCATCCGAAACCGTGTTCGTCCCAGTGTTTGAGTTGTCTAGCGATGAACTTCTGGACTCGATCCAAAGGGGGTGGATCCGTGGTGGGGAAATAGCGGAGAACCCCCTCTTGAGAGAGAACACGATGCAATTCCTCAGCATCGTGTTCTGTGAATGGGCGCAGGATCAATCGATCTGTTTTGATGGTGGGGATGTCCATGCACATCCTCGATTAGGTCATTCAAGCTCAGATTGATGGTTGTTGGTCACGGTACCAAATGGTTTCAGGGTAAGCTTCACGCAATGACTCGACGAAGAAATCGGTAGCGTTCGCAGAACAAACGGGTAAAAGCCGATAAAGGATGGTAAATCTTTACTCTACTCAACTCTAAGACAGTACTGACGTCTGACTACTGATTACTGACTACTGAATTCTGATTCACCTAGTGCATACTCAACCGCTGCCGTGGCGTGGATGAGGGTTGTGTCGAATACCGGCACAGTGACATCCTTTGCACCGACCAGCAAACCGATCTCCGTGCAGCCCAAGATGATTCCTTGAGCGCCCTCCATGATAAGCTCTTCGATGATCTGGATGTACTGAGCCTTCGACTTGGGTTCGATCACCCCCAGGACCAACTCATCATAGATCACCTTGTGAACGATCTCCCGTCCCTCATCACCTGGAACAAGCACATCCAGATCGTGCCGATAGATGAGGCGTCCCTTATAGAATTCTTCTTCCATTGTATATTTTGTGCCCAGTAGCCCAATTTTCCTCATCCCTCCTGCCTTGATCTTTACCGCTGTAGCGTCTGCGATATGCAGCAGGGGTATACCAATTCCATCTTGAACCTCTTCTGCCATCCTGTGCATCGTGTTCGTACAGATGACCAAGAAATCGGCTCCACCATTTTCAATATGCTGCGCAGCGTCGATCATCAAATCGGTCGCCGCATCCCACTTCCCTTCATGTTGCAGTGCTTCGATCTCCGCGAAGTCCACCGAGTACATGACGCTCTTTGCGGAATGAAGACCGCCAAGTTTATCCCGAACAGTCTCATTGATGATGCGGTAGTACTCGATGGATGATTCCCAACTCATGCCACCAAGAAGCCCGATTGTCTTCACAACACTTCCTCCACGTTCATCCATGTTTGATGATCACTAAGGATGCTCGATTTACCGTTGCAGGCGTTGGTCGTCCCGCAGTCCATTTGAGTTTATACCAATCTGAGATGAAGACCGTGTGCTAGAACCGGCGCCCTTCAGATCAAGCGTTAAAGGACCAACCCCATGCGCAATCCTCCCAGACGGCGTTTAAAACCTGCCTCCTCAACGGCCTTAATCAACACGTCCATCCATGTTGGTACAATGATCTCCACCCGGTGGCCAGGACTCAAGCTAACCGTCTTGTGCAGCAGATAATCGATCAAATAAGCTGCTAATTTAGGGTGCGCGGGATCGAGGGTGGCATTAATACGGTTCACTCCACTTGCGCGGGTGCGGGTTTCATACCATGCCCAGGCAGCCACTTTCCCCTCGTTGGTACGAATCACAAAATCGGTTATTCGGTATCCTTCGGCCGTCATCACGATGGGTCTCAGCAGTCTTGCGATGAGCGTTCTGCGATATCGTGACTTCTCAACGGGCTCATATTTTAGTAACGGCTCTGGTGTGGCACGTCTTTCCAACTCGTATCGCGTTTGCCAGTCTGTATAATCCAGCGGTTCCAGGTAATAAACTTCCGGTAAGGGCGGCTCTGGGAGGATTTCTTCGGGCGTGATGGTATACATGCCACTGCTGCTGTAATGTTCGTAACCAAGTTTCTCATAGAGCTTATAGGCTGGGACATTACCGTCGGTCATGTCCAACAAGGTTCTTGTCCCACCATGTTCACAGATCAGCTCGTTGGTGGCTTGCACCAACTTTTGAGCGATGCCCCGCCTTCGATAGTCGGGTCGCACGCCTACCGCAGAGATGTACCACGTATCTGTATCGCCTTGACGATTGGTGTTGGTGAAACCCACCATTTGCCCATCTTCTTCCCACACATAACCACGTAAAATGTCTCGCAGGTTGGGGGAAAGCCATTGGGCGAGTCGTATGATCGGCCAGATGCGTTTGAGGTTCTTCATCCCATCGATCATCGATTCCTGTTCGTCTTGTTGAAGACCCCACTCAGGATTTTCAGGATACTGCCAGGTGTCCAAGATCGTCTCTGCCATAGGCAGAAAATCGTTAGGTAGTTGCAGTGGTCGCATCGGCATGTGGTTTGTCCTTTGCTGCTTGATAAAGGATTGAGGCAAGGCGGCTGTCAGACACTTGTCTTGTAACAGCTATCAGCAGTCAGACCTCTGTAGTCAGATTTCAGTACCATTTCTTGAGTTCAACATATAAAGTAAAAACCCTCTATCTCGTTGGCTGCTGACGGCTGATTACTGATAGCTGAGTGCTGATGTCTGAAGTCTGTCTACTAATGTCTGGCTACTGACTACTGACGTCTGACTACTCCAGGGTCATAGATGACGACCCTGTCGCATCCCGAGCTTTCAACGCATCGACGATCTGCTGAAAGATTTTTTCCCCATCTACCATCCCATAGGCCTGAGGATCGATGCCTTGGACGATGATGCCCAAGGGCTCAACCTTCTTCGCGACGCTCTTCCTCATGAATCGAACTTGGGGAGCGATCAAGATCACGTCGAAGGGATGTTCTTCAAAATCCCAGTATGTACCGATATTGGCGAAATATGCCCTGACCTCCAGATCGACACCAGCCCTTTCGGCCGCTTCCATGATCGACGCTATCAATAAGCTGGAGGACATCCCAGCTGCGCAGATCAGGAGCACTTTGATCGTTTTTGGATTCGGCATGAGATGTGGCTCCTTGGTCAGAGATCAGTATTCAGAGGTCAGTAGTCAGTAGCCAGTATTCAGATGAAAGTACTTACTTAGAGTTTAGTTTATGACCTCCCATCTTGTAGGCTGGTAAACGTTCGTTCTGCAAGCAATATGAGACGGAATGTCTGACTACTGACTACTGATATCTGACTACTGACTACTGATTACTGGCGTTAAAACGCACAACCTGTCGGTTGAGGCGGTTCGTCCTCGACCTCGAGGGCAAAGTCTGGATCAAAAGGTATTTCCTCAAAGCCCGTATTGACAGTCCCCATCATTGCCGTTCCACCATATCCACCCGGGTGCATATGTGCCCTCACGACGACAACAGTATCGGAATCGATCGCAACGGGTCCACCGGAACGTACAAAAGGCTGCTCGTCGACGTGGCTATGGGTGAGAATGCGCCGGTAAACCAGGTCACCTTCCTCGGTCAGAACTTCCCACCAATCGACATACTGGTGGCAGCCCTTATCCGGGCTGGCTATCTCAACGGAGAATGTGTACGCATTTGGACCACCCGTAACCTCCAAGGAGACCACATCTGCTGCCAATGTGCTTACCACCTGATCGGCCTGCTCTTGATCCCTGCTCTCCACACCGTCGACCTCACCAAACGCCGGGTCATTAATTGAACATCTCCACAGAAACGAGCTGCTTAACACAAGGCAAAGAGCAGCAAGCCTAGATCTACGATACTCCCTCTGCGATACTTCCACGATGAATCTCCTTTCGGATTGAGGTGTGAGAGGGTAGGATCTTGATCTCTCGATAGAATATACCGCTGAATCCCCGGTTCGTTGCCGATCCATATGCTCAACTTGGATCCCAAATGAAGTGTTACGCGGCGTACTATCAGCCTTGGTGGAGCAGCCTCAGGCTATCCCGGATAGCTTGTGCTTTCCCCCCAGCTCTCAACCTCTTCGAGGAAACCAGCAATGCTTAACAGACCTGCGGCCCATAAGAAGGCCCGATCTCTCTCTGGAATCTCGGAGAGCTTGAGCCATCTCAAATCTGTGATGATCTGTTCGCTGTTCCTGAATTCCGGATCAAATCCGAGGCGCGGTTCCTGGTTCTCAATGTCGACGAGGAAAGTGTATGTTTTCTCACCACCGGGCTCTTCGACGAAACTGGTTTGACGGACCACTTTCCCTTCTACGCAACATTCCTCCGAAAGTTCTCGTAGTACAGCTTCTTGAGGGCTTTCTTCACCGTCAATAGCACCACCCGGCAAACACCACCATTCCATCCCCTGGTGGCGATGTTTTACCATAAGCACTTGGTTTCCACGATAGACGATGCTCTGCGCTCGGGACATGACTCAGAAGATGTTCGATCTCCCTGAAGGTTTCATCCGATCCTTGGAATGGAAAAGCGCGCCATCAACATCCAAGTTTAGCTAGAGAATGCGTGCTTCAAGACGCTTGACAAGATCTTTCCCACCGATCGGATGGTAGCTCATAAGCTCACCACGATAGATGACGCTATAAACCCCATAGGCGGATGGAGCATTGCGTTGCACTTGTTCACAATCTTGAAACTCAATGGCGCGAACATCGATTCCTAACTTGTGACCGGCATTGTAAACGGCTTCTATCAAACGATCGATATAAGGACACTGATCCGTGTAGATTACCGTGAGGTCACTGCCATACTTCTGAAGCCGATCATCCCAATCATTAGGTAGCGCGGGTGGGTCAGCTTGGCGGAATCCAAGCGTAAGCAATTCAAATGAAGGTGGGGCTTGGGCAACGACTTCGAAACCATGTTTGAGGAGAAGGCCCGAACCGGCTAACCAATTGCCGCTGCTGGTGAGCATCGCGACGCCATCAAACCCTTCTGCGCGTGCGTCGTGAATGCACGCATTAAGCAAGCGCGAACCATAACCCTTACCCTTGGCCTTCCCTACTACCCAGATGCAGTGGATGAAAAGGTAATTCTTGGCATTCACCGTGCGCCATGCGTACTCGCCGGGGAGGTACTCAATAAAGGCCTTGGATCTGCCATTCTCATACAGGATCTTGACTCTCATTCCTTCCCAAAAGCGTTGTCTAAGCCAGGCGAGCTTTTTCTTATAGCCTTGCGTCTTCGGTTGGCTCTTATAACAGAAGAAACCAAGTCGTTCGATATTGTCGGCGTCCAAGGTCAGGATTTCTACTTCTTCTTTCATCTTCCAAATTCCGGCAGATATTTAGCTGTTTCTGTCGTGCTGTGCCACTCAGTCGTCAGATTTCAGTAGTCAGACATCAGATCCTTTTCATTGATTTCTGTTAACTGAATACTGATTACTGAGTACTGGTTACTGATTACTGTTGTCTGACTACTGACTTACGAGAAATATTCAGTTGCCTCCTTCTGAAGAAGCACAAAGAAGGCGTAGATTCCGAGCGCCGTCCCAAGGGGGAAGTTGACGAGATTGAGAAAGGCTATGACGAGGGCCAAGATCCTTGCCCAAGATTCACGCTTTACTAGTCCAAAACCGGCTAAAAGCCCCGGTAATGAGAGAAGGGTAAAGAAGACCGCGACAAAGGTTCCCACTAATGTCAAAACACGGTTCGCGACAGGATCACCTGTAATTCCACCGATGCCTGCTAGAAGCAGAAGCCCACAGATTCCCAGGATCAGGAATATTGCATGCCCCGCAACAAAGAGCCAACCCAATAGCGGCACATGGATTTTCATGTCGCCTTCATCAAATGTAGTATTCATCTTTTCTCCTATCTAGATATTGTACTTAGGCCAGTGGAAGTATTGATCTGAATGGAGCCGCTATGATCATACAATGAAATATCTCTCTGGGCATCCAACGAGCTCCTTAAGATAATGTACCAAGTTCGCTGAAAGCCATAAATCCAGCTTGATTGGAACTGAGAAAACGCTCCCCTAATCCGGTATGCAATTGCACCTGAGCAGGTCGAATACTCTCACGTAATCAAAACGAGGAACTCTTTTTCGTCAGAAAATGTCATATAGATGAATTCTGATGCGTAAGGAGTCAACGACCATGTTGCAGAGAAACGTATTTTATCTCACGCTGATCGTAGCAATACATATACAGTAGTCAGTAATCAGATAAAAGAAACCAACGAAAAAGATCTGATGTCTGCCTACTGATTACTGACTACTGGCTATTGACTACTGGCTATTGACTACTGAC
>DUEZ01000047.1 GCA_011174825.1 Anaerolineae bacterium
CGATATGCGTATGGGGGGTAAGGATCATTAGATCGCGGTCTTCGTCGATACGCCTTTGGAGGTGTGTGAGCAGAGAGATTGCGAAGGATTGTGCGCCAATATTCGCCGAGGAGAGATGAAAGGATTTACTGACATAGACGACCCTTATCAGGCGCCCATTTATCTAGAGATTCGGTTAGTCACGGTGGAATACGCACCGGAGAAAAAACCACAGAGGATTGTGGGACATCTTCAAAGTCAGGGTTTCGTTAGCTATGAAGGTCAAATCCTCGATAAGGATTAGCATTTGAGTTGACGTCAGATTGTGCGGTTGTCCTCTCTTCTAGATCGTGACACAATTCGACCGATCTATGATCAATTGCCATACCATGCTTTGTCAACTCTCAAAGTTTGAACGATCCATGCCTTGGGAGATAAACGAATTGCATCTAAGTAAGCTAGGGATTAGCTGTGAAGGCAAAACCCACTTCAATTCCTGATGTCGTCTTGATCCATCCACGCGTCTTCGAAGATCCACGAGGTTTCTTCATGGAAACTTTCCAAGAGCGTGATTTTGAGGAACTGGGACTACCCGAAAAATTCGTACAGGACAATCATTCAGGGTCCCGCCAGGGGATACTTCGTGGTCTACACTATCAGATCCGACAAGTACAAGGAAAGTTGGTCCGGGCAGTGATTGGGGAGATCTTTGATGTAGTTGTTGATATCAGGAGAAGCTCACCGACCTTTGGTCAATGGGTCGGCATCACCCTCTCTGGTGAGAATCGGCATCAGCTATGGATTCCCCCAGGCTTTGCCCATGGCTTTTATGTTCTCAGTGAATGGGCTGAAGTGATCTATAAAGTGACGGATTACCATGCGCCGGAGTGGGAAAAAATCTTATTGTGGAACGATCCTGCGATTGGGATCCAATGGCCATTGATCGATGGGAAGCCCCCTCTTTTGTCCGACAAAGACGCGCAAGGTGAGCCGTTGAGTGAGGCTGAGATCTTTGATTAACATGTTGGCGGATATTTTCTAAGCCTAGCCTTCTTATTAGGTGAGGCACGAGGTTGGATGATGCGTAATGTTCTGATCACCGGCGGAGCAGGGTTTATCGGATCGAATTTCATCCGTTACATACTCGAAAAAGAATCGGATCTTCAGATCATTAACTTGGATGCATTGACTTACGCAGGCAGTCTTGAGAATTTAAAGAACCTTCCGGATGAGGAACGACATACTTTCATCAAGGGGGACATTTGCGACCACTCTCTGGTAGAGGACATTATGCGTCGGCATCATATCGATACCATCGTTCACTTCGCCGCAGAATCACATGTTGATCGATCGATCTTGGGACCAGCGAAATTCATCCAGACAAATGTATTTGGTACATTTTCATTATTAGACGCAGCACGCCAGGTTTGGTTAGGGGAGGGTGTTCAACCTAGTGAAAAAGTTCGCTTTCACCATATTTCAACCGATGAAGTATTTGGCTCTCTCAGTCCAGATGATCCTCCCTTTTCGGAAACGACCTCCTACGCTCCCAATTCACCTTATGCAGCTTCAAAAGCAGCCAGTGATCATCTGGTACGAACATATGCTCATACATACGATCTTCCCATCACAATCACCAACTGCTCAAACAATTATGGACCGTACCAATTTCCAGAAAAACTCATTCCGTTAATGATCCTAAATGCGATGCAAGGACTTCCATTACCGATCTATGGTGATGGGCTACAAGTTCGTGATTGGCTGTATGTAGAGGACCATTGCGAGGCGATACATTTTGTCCTTAAACAAGGTCGGTTAGGCCAGACCTACAACATTGGTGGGGATAACCAACCCACAAACCTGGAGCTTGTCAGACAACTATGCTCGATCCTCGATGAGCATCTTCCTCAATCACCCTATACGCCGCACGAGGGTTTTATTACCTTCGTGACGGACCGGCCTGGGCACGATCGCCGCTATGCGATGGACATCCGAAAAATCCAACATGAACTCGATTGGAGTCCGAGAGAAGATCTAGCGAGCGGGTTGCACAAGACCGTGCTTTGGTATCTTGAAAACATCGATTGGGTGGACTCGATCCGTGCCGGATCCGAGTATAGTGAATGGCTAGAATGCAATTATGAGAGGAGAGGAGGGGTCAATTGAAGGGGATCATTTTGGCAGGTGGACATGGGACACGACTCCATCCGATAACCATGGGCCTCAGCAAACAGCTTCTTCCGGTATACGATAAGCCGATGGTTTATTACCCTCTGGCAATGCTGATGCTTGCAGGTATCCGTGATATTTTGGTTATCAGCATGCCTGACCAGCTAGAAGCCTTCCGAAGGTTATTGGGTGATGGAAACCAGTGGGGCTTGAAATTCAGTTACGCTGAGCAACCAGAGCCAAGAGGCTTGGCTGACGCGTTCTTGCTGGGCAGGGATTTTATTGCAGGGGAACCTGTATGCCTCATCCTTGGGGACAACATCTTTTTCGGTCACGGACTTCCTGATCAATTGAGAGAGGCTGCATCGCTTTCTGAGGGAGCCATTATTTTTGC
>DUEZ01000048.1 GCA_011174825.1 Anaerolineae bacterium
CGTCCATGGATAATTGTTGATCCGGTGTAAGCTCTGACCGGTCATATCCTCGCAGCAGTTCCAAGATGGCAACCTGTAAATCACCGGTTTCTCTCAAATACGAATCGGAGAGGTTGTTAAGCTGATCGTTCTGGAGGCCATACGCTTCAGACATACCCATTGCGGTGACATATTCAGGAGATCGAAGCACCAATTGCTTGTATGACTCATCAAAGAACTCATCGATTGGTAGACCCTTTAATTTGTTTGTGATATCAGCTACGAAGGATACAGGTGGTGATGGCGTAAGCTGATCACTGGTGGATTTTAACGCGACCGTCGGAATGCTCACTGTCACCGTCGATGGTCGCGTGGCGTGTAGATCAGGCTGTCCCCCACCACAGCTTGTGATTAAATAAACTGCTAATGAGATGGCAAGAACAGAGAATGTGATCCTGATGGCTTTTCTCATAATTGTCCGTCCAACTTTGTTATACCCCTTACCTTAATAAAGAGGAAAATTCCTGGGTAACATCAAAGGTACCAACGGAAGAATAAAATGGTTCAATGGTCTACCACGAAAAAATCTGCATCAAGGAGCACATGGCAAACGAATTGTGATACGCTGTAACCACTGATCGATGGGCAGGATAATCCCTGCTCACATTGAACTTATCCCAAGCGCAATCATGTTTTTATCGGAGAACTGATGTCAGAAGAATGGATTGTTATTCGCAAGGCTCTTCCTGAAGATGCACGTGGCATCGCCAAAGTCCACATCGATACTTGGCGATCCACTTATACAGGCATCATTCCGAACGACTATCTAGCAAAACTATCGTATGAGCGGGCTGAAAATGTGTGGCGGGAGAGAATATCCACTCACGAACCACTGGGGGTGATCTTTGTCGCTGCGATTCCAAATGGCCGAATTGTGGGGTTCGTCACCGGAGGTGCGGAACGAACCGGGGAACATTCATACGACGGAGAAATTTACGCTATCTATGTATTCAAGGAATTCCAACGTAGAGGCGTAGGACGGCGCTTAACCTCTGCGATTTGTCAACAGTTGGTCCAAGAAGGGTTTCATTCCTTAATCATCTGGGTGCTTAGAGAAAATCCTTCGCGAAGCTTTTATGAAGGGCTTGGGGGTGAGAAAGTGGCTGAGCAAGAGATTGAGATCGGAGGCGTTTCTTTGCCTGAAGTCGGTTACGGATGGGAGGATATTCGCCAATTATTTGAAATGAAGATGTGAGAGTTTCTTTGTAAACCCGCTTTAAATCTGATCGATTTCATCAATTGAAATCCCCCTCATTCTGTCATTGCGAGCCCTGTAGGGGCGAAGCAATCTCCTCAACTAAAAGATTGCTTCGTCGCCTGACGGCTCCTCGCAATGACAAATGGGGTAGTAGATTGTTTCGCCCCTACATCTTTGGTAAGTTAAACAGTAGGGGGCAATCCGTGAATTGCCCCTACATCTTTCGATCGCAAAGAACTTCATTTATGCTCGCGTAAAAACATCAAAGACTAGGAATCGATATCAATTGGAAGCCAGATCTCCTCGTCTTTATAAGCCCACCCGGGATAAGGTTCATGAAGCAGAAAGCGAAGGGCATAAAGCGCGGCTAATTTTGCGTAGCGTTCTCCCGCTATCTCAGCTAACGCATATAACAGAGCCACCTGGGCAGCATCTGCAAGCCGCGTGAGAGCGTCCTTGCTATACCATTGGACATGCTCTGCCTCAAGGGTAGCAAGTTGTCCAAGCGTCCTCTCTATCGTTTGACGTGCCTGGTGGGCTTCAGGAGTACCAACACCTTCTAGAAGAGGAATAAACTCATCGAGGAAGGGCTCATGGGCGCCCTTCTTTTGCATTGCCTCCAACATGTCTAAGGCCTGTATGTTGCTGGTTCCCTCCCAAATCGGTGTGATCAGTGCCTCTCGGTGCAGGCGAGCGACGGCGACTTCATCTAAGAAACCGAGTCCACCAAAGAGCTCCATGGCCAACAGTGTGGTTTCCGCCGCATGGTCCGCAGTGCGATTCTTGGCAAGGTGCGCGAGAAATCGAGCATAGTGGTAATCGGATGTGTACGGCGGAAGATCATTCCATGCGTTATCGAAGCGTTCGATCGCGTGGAAGACGAGACTCAATCCACCCGCTAGACGTACCGCTAAATCCGTTAAATCCCTCCTCACAAGAGGATGTTCAACCAACGCTCGACCGAATGCTTTACGCTCATGGACTCTATAGAGGGATTCCAGATGAGCTTTGCGTGCCAAGCCCATCGCTCCGATGGCGTTGGCCAACCGCGCGACGCTAAGCACTTCAAGGGTGTAATAAATACCCTGGTCGGCCTCTCCCACCAAATAAGCTTCACTTCCCTCCATCTCCACCTCACCTGTAGGCACCGCCCGTGTAGCGCTCTTTTCCTTGAAACGGCGTACCGTGAAATTTAGATTCCCTTGCTGTGAGAGACGGGGCACGATGAAAAGCGCCAATCCTTTAGGACCTTGTATCGCGCCCTCTGGTCGGGCCGTGACCAAAGCTAGATCGGCAAGCCCGGCGTTGCTGGCGAAAGACTTTTCTTCACCATACAAACGCCACGTTCCGGATTCCATCTTGGCTTCTGTGGTATTGGCCCCTAAATCACTACCGCCCTGGGTCTCCGTCATCCAAGTAGCGCCCCACATATCTCCTGCGAGCAGTGCTTCGAACCAAGTTTTATGTTCGGGAGCGTATTTGTGTATCGCATATGCCGTTTGATTGGTGACAATCACTGTGCAGTACAACCCCGGGTCAGCTAACAGGTAGCCCAATGTGAAGTGATGATGCCATGATCCCCCTTCATAGGGCGGGCGGTTGATCGTCGCTAGCTGCTTTAAAAGCTCACGATGTGCTGGGTCGATCCGAGCACGATCGATCCGCTGTCCATCCAGATCATGCATGATGAGAGTCGGCCTTGCGTGCCGATCGACCAGGTCACCAACCTCGTACGCTTTGCTTCCAATAAGAGATCCGAATTCCGTAAGGTCTTCTTGGTGATCCGGGAATTCCTTCCAATATTTTTCTAGGATGACCTTAAGATCTGGTTCGAGATGCCAATGATTCTTCCCATAGATGTAGGATTGATATTCCATTTTTACCTCGCACGATGCTCGAAGGCGCCCGATGCTCAACGCTTCTGATGAGGAGAAGAATTTGATCTCGCTACTTGATAGAGTTTTGCCAACAAACTTCTACGGGTATCCCTTGAGGTTGAAGCAATGTTCGTCTTTGTTGCTCTCACTCTACAATGTTCCGAACCTCATTTGAAGCGCATTAATTAATTCAGGCACTCTACGGCTGAGCAGGCTGAAAGTGGTCCGCGGCGGAATCTCTGGTCCCAACCCGATGGACAGGAATCGATCCTCACTCAACTGCACAGCCAGCAATTGACGGGTCGAACCAGCGATACTGGAATATAGATAATGACCGCCCTCGATTTCCTCAAGAACACGATCACCGGTCATCACAAACGCTGCGGTCATGGCAGAGATACGTTCTGGGTTGATTGGAGGCTCAGCAGGTACACAGGCTACCACCAAACCATCGCTATCCACAAGAGCAACCCAATGGGGGTTGGGTAGTTCTTCCGCAAGTAACCCTAGGACACGAAGCAGTTCTGATTGACGTGTAACCATCTGTCCACTCCCAATTGATCAGCCGGTGTTCACGTGCCTCACCTTTAGGGTATCCCGAGTAAGCTGCTAAGGCAAGCCCGTGTTTAGATTGTTTATCCCATGATATCGTTCGTTCGATCAATAAGCGAAACATCCTATAAGGGCGGCCATCCATGTCCTTCAACAACCTCAACTCCCAGTTGGCCTCACCGCACCTTTGGGATACAATCTCACCGCGATGGACGTTCTTCCACTTCACCGGCGGTCCGGATTTGTGGCCACCCTTGGTCTTATCATCGCCTCAGGTCTTTACTACTGGACCTTGCGTGCCACATCTCAGACCCATGTTCCTCGTACGCTTCTCACGGACGGAATCCTCATTCTGGGGCTTTTCTCTGTTGTTATCTTATTCCTGTTCATCGCCAATCTCCTCTTCTGGATCGGAGAGCCACAGAAAACCATCGCAGCCTTCATCCGGCTTTTCATATTGGGCGCTTGGATCCCGATCAATGCATATTTGATTCTTGGCTCGGCATCACCCATCACGCGCACAGTGCTTACCCATCTTGATTTGGGGCTGCTGATTCTAGTTTTAATACTCAGTCTATCCGCCCAGTTTGTCTTGCCTGTTCGCGAAGAGGGAAATCGATTGGCCGTGATCCGTCGACTGCTCGGCTTTATGGTTGGCGAGAGAGGGCCAGTGACATTTATCCGCAATGGCGAGGTCAGGGAAGCCTACGGTGAGCGAATGCGACGAGCACCTGGTGTATTTTTAATTGATCATGCCAGCGCTGCGGTGTTGCGAACTGATGTCCAATTCACTCGACCTGTTGGTCCAGGTGTGACTTTCAGTAATCGTGGTGAATGGCGTGCTGAGTCACTCGATCTTCGCCGTCAAGTTCGTTCGACAAAAGGCTTTACGCCTTCTTCTGGAGAACCCGCCAAACTAGAAGCGGTCAATTCGCTTGCCATCACACGAGATGGGATACCTGTCTCTACAGATCTAAGCATAACCTTCATGTTGGATCCAGGTCATAGTGGCGACCCGCGTGAAGGCCGCGATGCCACCCTGCCACCTTATGAGTTCAACAAAAAAGCTGCGGAGAAAGCCGTCTATGGACATGCCTATGGTGAATTCGAAGATCTACCATGGACGGAACTGCCTTTACGCCTGGTTGTCGATTTGTGGCGCGAACTGGTGAAAGAGAAAACCCTTCTCGAGTTGATAGGACAAGAAAACACGGATGAGCTTCCTCTTCTGAAGCTCAAGAGAGAGATCATAAATCGGTTGACATCCCCAACCATAGAAACGCGCGCGCAAGACGGCAAGCGACGATTGGAGCCCAGTCGTGAATTCGATGTGCTGCAATCGCGCGGCATTCGTGTTTTAGGCATTGGCGGTATAACCAGCGTATATCTACCTGATGAAGTCCACAAAGAACGGATGCTCCGCTGGCGGGAGTCTTGGGCCGGAGGCGTACAGGAGGCGCTTGCTGAATCGAAAGAGGAGGTAAAACAAGTCCGCCACCGAGGAGAATCGGAAGCATACCTTACCCTCCTGCGCGAGTTGACCGCGGGTCTACGGCAGCAAATAGGAAAGGGTAGCGCCCCCAACTTACGAGGGACGCTCAGTTCAATCGTGGGCGATGCAATCCGCATCTGTACTCAACCTGGTCTGGTAGCCGATCGAGCGAACCTTGTGATACAGCTTACTGAAATGATGGACGAGTTATCCATCTTGGATGAAAACTGCCAGGAGACCGAGAGAAGAGGTGGAGGATGAGCGAAAGCGCGTTTACTCGCCCAGCCAATGCCATCTGGTCTTTGTTTCAACCCGCATTTGACCTTCTTCTTGGCAGGAACAGAACGAGCGCCGCCTTTCGATTCGTTCTGATAGGCGCATCCTTTGTTGTCTACTGGTTCGTGCTGGTTTGGCTAGCCGGTTTCCCAGGCGAGATTCCACTTGATTGGCAAGATCGCCTCCCCTCAATTGCATTCATCGTCATCAACACGATCGCACCCTTCTTCCACCCTCAGGTTCTCATCCATCTTCTCCCTGTAGTTTTCGCCATCTTGGTAAGCTTCTTCATCGCATCGCTTTACCTCACCGACCTATTTGAGCTTCAGTCTTTCTGGATCGCCGCCTCATACCTATTTGCATCCCTCTTCGGTTTGGGTTACCCGAAACTTTCCATCAACCGAGGTGATATGAGCGAGCTGGAGGGTCTCCACACACGCAATCCTCTCTTGCAGATCGGCGGTCCCGGTTACGTTATCGTCCACCTTGGCTACGCAGCAGTGTTCGAAACCGAGGATGGGATACCGAAAGTCTATGGATCACCGAGAAGCGGTGATGAAACAACTGGGCTCTTTATCGAGGGGTTTGAACGGCTTAGGGGCGTAATTGACTTACGTGATCAATTGGGCAAGGTCGATGAAGTTCGAGCCGTGACACGGGACGGCATCGAAGTCTATGCTCGCGATGCACAGATGTTGTTTCGTGTCTACGGTGGTGATCAGCAAAGGAGTCTTAAAAATCCCTACCCGTTCACAAAGGAAGGCATTCGACGCCTGATTTATGGACAAGCCGTAAAACACGAAGGAGAGAGTAATTGGGTAGACTTGCTCCCCGAAATCGTGAGTCGCGAGATCCGCTCCTTTGTTTCTCAGCACTCCATTCAAGAATTTCTCGCACTGCAACCTTCTCGTCAATTAGCAGATGGAGAACCTTTTAATGAAGGGGAAGAAGAACCCAAGTCACTCATCCAGATCCCCCGTCGCCAGCTTACAGAACACTTCCACACTGATCAATTAAGAGAACGTCTTAGAAACCAAGGATTGGAGCTAGCATGGGTTGGTGTGGGCACCTGGGAAATGCGCGATGATCAACGGTCTTCAACTCCCGGCGAGACAGGTCCCGCGAAAACACTTACCGCCACCTGGCGTGATCTCCAACGATCCAATCTCTACTCTTCGGCGGATTACCAGGCGCGAGAGTATGATCGTTGCCTGCACGAGCGGACAGCCGAGGGGATCGGTGAAATCATCAAAACCTGGAAACATGGCGAATTGCCTAGACCCTACCGCTGCTTCGAGACTTTGTACAACCTCCAACAACAAATGGAGTTGATGCTCCTGCAACTGGAAAATGAGTCAGATTTGAATCCACCTCCTGACATCGTAGCGGCACTTAACCACATCCGCTTTTTAATCCGATCGAGAGAAATCGGAGAGGACGAGGCTTGACGCCGTCAGCAGGGTATGTACTTGTCATAGGTTCTGCTGGATTAGACATCGTTGGCCGAGCTAACGTAGACCTCCACATCGGAACCTCCAATCCCAGCAATCTGCGTATGTCATTTGGTGGTACTGCGCGTAACGTGGCTGAAAATTTGGCTCGCCTTGGTACGGACGTAGCTCTCATAACCGCTGTCGGCGATGACCCTCAAGGAAAACAACTCCTATACCAAACCTCAGAAACCGGCGTGAATGTCGATCATGTCTTAATCGTTAACGATCAGCCTACCGGAACCTATCTGGCGATTCTGGATCATCTAGGGAATCTCCACTTGGGGATGGACGATATGAGAGTGATCGATTCGATTACATCTGAATATCTCCGTCAGCAGAGGGAGCTGTTCAAAGGCGCCGTCATTGTATTTGTCGACGCCAACCTCCCACCAAAAACCCTCAAGACAGCCATCTCCCTCGCCTGGCGGGCTAAGATCCCAATTGCCGCTGATCCAACTTCAGTCAGTCTCGCACCAGAGCTCATTCCACACCTTGAGCGTTTATGGTTGATCACACCGAACGAGACCGAGGCAGAAGTATTGTGCCCCCACCCCGTACCTCATGCTGATCGAGATATGGCGATCGACGCTGCTCGTCATCTCGTGTCACAAGGCGTGGACATCGCGATCATCACCATGGCGGAGTTCGGTCTGGGTTACGCTAGCGCGAACAGGAGCGGCCACGTTCCAGCGCTCCTTACTGAGATCGTAGATCCGACCGGTGCAGGTGACGCTCTGACCGCGGCAGTTATCTTCGCCTTACTCAACGATATCCCACTAGATGAAGCGATTCGTTTGGGCTTGTCAGCCGCTGCGCTCACCCTGCGTTCGCAGGGCACTGTTGCGACCAACCTGTCCATTGAAATGCTCTATGATGGATTAAGATGAGGGGATGGGGGAATGGGGATCAGGGATTTGGGATCAGGGATCAGGATCGGTGCGTTGGAGAAATAGATTCCTAGTCCCTAGTCCCCGATCCCTGATCCCTTCTCTTAAATTCAATTAAGGATTTTAGAAAATGCCTGGTGAAATCCCCGAGTGGCTTCATGTCCATCCAGATGTCGCAGATGCTCTTCTAAGCGATAGACCGGTCGTCGCACTGGAGTCGACCGTCATTACCCACGGATTGCCTCGACCCGTAAACCTTGACCTTGCTCGATGGATGGAAACAGAAGTCATATCGGTCGGCGTTCAACCTGCCACGGTCGCGATCATGGATGGTGTCGTTCGCCTAGGCCTTTCTAATGAAGAGCTCGAGAATTTAGCCTTGGCCAAAGAAGTACACAAAATAAGCCGCCGCGATCTTGCGACGGCGGTAGCCAGACGTCAGACCGGTGGAACCACTGTGGCAGCCACGATCTTCATTTCGCATGCTATTGGGATCCAAGTCTTTGCAACTGGAGGTATAGGTGGTGTTCATCGTGGCGCCACTGGGGATATCTCTGCTGATTTACCTGAACTTGCCCGTACACCAATCGCAGTGGTTTGCTCGGGTGCCAAAGCCATTCTCGATCTGCCGCGAACCATAGAATGGCTTGAGACAGAATCTGTGCCAGTCATCGGCTGGGGGACGGATGAATTCCCTGCTTTTTTCAGTAGGGAGAGCGGGTTGCCCGTCAGCACAAGCTTGACCACCCTCGCCGAGATTGTGACTTTCTTACGCTCGCATTGGAGAATGGGCATCGGAAGTGGTGTTCTAATCTGCGTGCCGTGCCCGGAAGAGGCAGCCGTACCAAGAGAAACAGCTGAAGAAGCAATCGCCCAAGCGGAAATGGATGCTCAAAAGTCTAACATTACCGGTAACGAATTAACCCCTTATCTGCTCAGTCGCTTAGCTGAGCTTACTGAAGGCTCGACATTGAGAGCAAATCTTGAACTCCTTAAGAACAATGCGCACGTCGCGGCTACGATTGCCAAGGCGTTAACTTATAACAAAAAACCTTCCCGGAAGCTTTAACCTTACGGGAAGGTCCCCAAGAAAATTGGAGGTGTAACTCCATACCCTATCTCTCGAGACGCAACCTCACGTCTAATGCAAGTGCACCGTTCCCTTCTGGCAGGGCGCGTAAAGGATTTATCTCCACTTCCACAATCTGCGGTAAATCGACTACTAATTGCCCCAAGCGTAAGAGAACCTCGATCACCGCCTCTCGATCCGCTGGGGGTAGACTCCTGTACCCACGTAAGCGTTGACCGGCCCAAGTTCGCTCTACCATCTCCTCCACTTCGTGATGGGTAAGTGGGGCCAAAGCGAAGGCCACGTCCTCCAAGGCCTCAACTTCTACGCCTCCAGAGCCAAACATCACAAGTGGACCGAATTGGTCATCGCGGACAACACCAACGATCACATCCTGACCATCGGGGATCATCTTCTGAACCAACACGCCTCGAATCTGCTCCTCAGGCACTTTCACCTTGGTCATCCCCAAGATGTTCTCAAAGCCTTCAAGGACTTCTTGTGGTGAATGTAGATCAAGGACCACGCCTCCGAAATCTGATTTATGAGGGACATCGAGAGCAACGATCTTCAGAGCCACCGGGTAACCAAGTTGATTTGCGGCCTCGACCGCTTGTTCAGCGGTTTCAGCCAAGATCTCAGAGGGTATTTTGATTCCGTATCGTTGGACCACCTTCGCGGATTCCAGCGAGTCAAGAAAGCCTGACTTGCCGATCTCTCCTTGGTTGATTGATTCCTTTGCGGCTTCGAGATTGATGTTATCCAATTTGAGCGAGATCTCTTCTGGAGCTTCAAGCTGGCGACTTCGTTCAACTAAAACACGCATGGCCGAGGCAGCACGCTCGGGAAATCGATAGTCAGGGATATGAGATTGACGGAATAACCGCGCAGCGTGAGCGATAAGTTCTTCGCCCATCAACGCGACCATCACTGGCTTGGATGCTAAACGGATAACCGGGATGATCGCTCCCGCCACTTCAGCTGCTGTGGTCATAGGTGGAGGTGGCAGGATGACGATCACGCCATCGACGGCGTCATCCGCGAGAAGAGCACGCAATCCGTCCGCGTATTCTCTTGGTCCTGCACCTGCCAGCATGTCGATTGGATTACGCAAGCTGGCCGCTGGTGGTAGAAACTCTTTTAATTGATCCCGTGTGGCCTCGGTTAATTCGGCCAAAGATAGATCCTCGGATTCAAGCGCATCCGCGGCAATCGCTCCCGGGCCGCCCGCGTTGGTCAGGATCGCGATTCTCGGGCCAGATGGCAAGGGACACCAAGCCAACGCTTGCGCCCAATCGAACATCTCCTCACTATGCCGTGCGCGTATAACGCCCGCTTTGCGGAATGCAGCCTCATATGCCGCATCCTCTCCTGCTAAAGCACCGGTGTGGGAGGCAACCGCTGCTCGCCCTGCTGCTGAGAGCCCAACCTTAATCGCCACCACCGGCTTCTCTCTCGTCACCGCTTTCGCCTGCCTAATAAAAGTCGGACCATCACCCACGCCCTCCATGTACATCGCCACAACGCGGGTGTTTGGATCGGTAGCAATCGCTGACAACATATCACCTTCATTGAGGTCCATTTGATTCCCCAGGCTTACTAACCGCGAGAGACCAAACCCCTGACCTCGCGCCCAGTCGATGACAGCTTCGCAGATAGCTCCTGAATGCGAGAGAAAGGCGATATCCCCTGGTATTGGTCCAGGTAAGGGAAGGAAAGTGGCGTTGATTGGAAGATGCGTGTCGAGAAAGCCGATACAGTTCGGTCCGAGAACACGAACATTGTGACTGCGCGCAATGTCTAAACAATGCTGTTCTAACGCTTCCCCTTCGGGACCTGTCTCACGAAACCCCCCTGCCCCCACAATCGCAAATCGAATGCCTCTCTGTCCACATTCCTCAAGTACGTCAGGTACGGAAGCGGCAGGGATCATGATGATTGCCAGATCGACTGGATCAGGAACGCTAGCAACGTTGGGATAAATGGGCTGATCAAACAATCGGCCACCACGAGGGTTCACAAAATATATAGACCCTCTATAGCTCGAGACGACTAAATTACGAGCGGTTCCGTAACCTAGCTTTGTTGGATTCTGAGACGCCCCAATCACCGCAACCCCTCGAGGTGAAAAAAAAGTATCTAGCATCAAAGCCTCCGTTAAATTCTGAACATGAATGAATCCACTGAAAAAGATCAACTACGAGGGAGGATCGGGGACTGTATTAAAAGCGGTACCTAAGTGTAGCGCCTGCAGCATCGATTGCTTCGCCTTCGGCTCGCAATGACATCACGTGATTTAGGGTATTCTCGCTGTCCATGGGCAAGGCTTCTAAGACAGCCCCTTCCTACTCCTCGAAGATAGTTTTTTCAATACGTTCATGAATGATAGCAGAAATTATACGGCACCGGGTTGCGAAGCCTGGTGTATCTCAACTCTCGCTATGCTCTCAATGGGAGATGAGGAATGTGGCTCACTTGACGGTTTCGGTGTTTAAAGCACAATGATCCTCACGATTCAGCAGAAGGGTATTGCATTGAATACTTCCAACCGTTGCAGGCCCTTATACCGTGTGTTAGAATGCCACCATTCCCTTTTTGTGATACGGGTGGAGGCCTGAGGATGGTAGAGGTCGTCATTGATAGTATCCGGGTGAGCCTGATGTCTCCTCAAAGGATCATTATCCTCCGAGAGATGGATTCGGAGCGTTTCCTTCCAATCTGGATTGGACCTTTTGAGGCAGACGCCATCACCCTCAGTCTGCAAGAACTAGAGGTCACTCGCCCGTTGACACACGACTTGCTGCGAAATGTGCTTAAGGTCTTGGGAGCCGAAGTGCTCCGAGTCAACATCACGGAATTACGCGACGATGTATTTTATGCCCGTATCGTGATCAGTTTGGATGGGCAAGAGTTGGAAATCGATTCGCGCCCCTCAGATGCCTTGGCCTTAGCAGTACGAACTCATGTCCCGATCTTCGTTGCTGAAACTGTAATGGATGAAGCGGCATCTGTACCAGAGGCGGATGTCGAGACTGAAGAGGCTGCTGAGGGCAGCGACGAGCGACTGGAGGTCTTCAAGGATTTTGTCGAGACACTGGATCTCGATGATTTGGAATCTCCCGAAAACGATAATAATTGATCCACATCCTGCTCTTCTTCCTCAAACATGGGACCGCAGCGAAGGGAACATGTCATACGGATGACAGAGCGACCATAACAACGGATCTAGAACCAAATAACGATGAGTGAGTATCCATTCCCCGTGCCCAGCCCCGAGTCCTCCGGTGATGGTCGCCAAGCTCAGGAAGCTCCTTACGATCGACAGGCCGAGGAGGCCGTGCTGGGTTCTGTATTGGTTACTAAGGAAGTGTATTATGATCTTGTCCACTTCCTTTCCGGTGACGATTTTTTCCTGCATCGTAACCGATGGATTTGGGAGACCTTCACCAGCCTGCATGAGCAACGCCTTCCGATCGACATCTTAACCGTCTCTGAAGAACTGGAACGACAGGGACGACTTGAAGAAGTCGGCGGTCCTGCCTATCTGACCGCGCTGATAAACAATGTCCCCTCCTCATTACATGCGGAAGCCTACGGAAAAGTCGTCGAGGAGACTGCAACTCGTCGACGCCTACTGGAAGCCGCGAACCAAATTGCGCGCTTGGCCTTCCAATCTGGTACACCGGTTGAAGATGTTGTCAACGACGCAGAGAAAGCGGTCTTTGGTGTCAGTGAGCATCGACTCTCGCATCAATTGCTACCGATCAGTCAGGTGCTCAGTGAGTATTACGACCGTATTGATTACCTCGCCCGCCATCGTGACGAGACCATCGGTGTACCCACCGGATTCATTGATCTTGACCGTCTTCTAGGTGGTATGCAACCAAGCGATTTACTCATCATCGCTGGACGACCCGGTCAAGGCAAATCAGGCTTCTGTATCTCCGTGGCGAAAAACGCCAGTCAGTTACACAAGAAGCATGTGGCTCTCTTCTCCCTCGAGATGTCCAACGATCAACTCGTGCAGCGTCTTGTTGCACAAGAGACCGGCATCGATTCCCAACGTCTGCGATTGGCCAACCTTCATGATGATGAGTGGCCAATATTCACCCAAGCAGTCAGTGTTTTGGGTGATACGCACATCTACCTTGACGATACTCCAGCCATTACCCCATTACAGCTTCATACCAAATGCCGTCGTTTGCACATGGAGGTGGGTTTGGATCTCATCATTGTTGATTACCTCCAACTCATGACAGGTGATGTGAGGATTGAGAACCGCGTCCAAGAGGTCTCTTACATTTCCCGCAACTTGAAAGCCCTTGCGCGAGAATTAAAGGTCCCGGTGTTGGCGGCTGCGCAACTCTCGCGAGCAGTGGAATCACGACGGCCACCGCGCCCGATACTATCGGATTTGCGAGAATCTGGGAGTCTGGAGCAAGATTCCGATGTCGTGATGTTCATCTACCGACCGGATCAATACGAAGAAGACACTCTGAAGCAGAATATCGCTGAGATCATCGTCGCCAAGCATCGCAACGGGCCAGTCGGCAGTGTCGAATTGGTCTTCCGCCAGGCACTGGCAAAATTCGAGAATGCAGCTACACGACCGATTGACATAGCTATGGCCGAATAATCCAGCATAACGAACCGCCTTATCTATTACAGATTATTGGGGTCCGATCCCACGACAAGACGAGAAAGATGAAATCCCAGAAGGGTTTCCCTGGTTTCCCCGAGGATAAGTTAAAGGTGACCCCGATCCCCAACCTGTTCTTCAGCGAATTGCTACCTGCCATTGACCACCTTGGGGAGATGAAGGTCACACTTTACGCCTTCTGGGCATTGGCTAAGAAGGAAGGTCGGTTTCTCTACTTGACACGCGGTGAGATGGTCTCCGATCAGATCTTGCTTGACAGTCTCAGGTCTTCAGGTTTGCGACCGCTCGACTCTCTTGATGACGCCATCGAGCGTGCTGTCGCTCGGGGGACACTGCTGCAGGCATCCATAGATTTCGAGGGCGGAACGGAGTCCTTTTTCTTTCTTAATTCCCCCAAAGGGCGTGCCGCATTAAAAGGGATCGAAAGCGGTGAATGGATGCCAAGTGGAGAAGAGGGCAGACCACTTGAATTGAGAATCGAGCGGCCCAACATCTATGTCCTCTATGAGCAGAACATCGGCCCGCTCACACCGATGATCGCTGAGAGGTTGAGAGAAGCCGAAGGTGATTACCCGCCTCAATGGATCGAGGATGCCATCCGGATCGCCGTAGAGAACAACGTTCGCAAGTGGCGCTATATCGAGGCTATACTAGAAGATTGGCGTACAAAGGGCAGGGATGAACGAGAAGATATCGGAGACACTGAAAAGGCTCGCCGCAGCTACCTCGAAGGAGAGCTCGGTGACTGATCAAGAGCTCAAAGGTGGCGAGGTCCCCAGATCAACTCTAGGTGACCCAAATTGCCCACACTGTCAAGGTTCGGGCTATTTACGGAAAGATCTGGCCCCTGGTCATCCCGATTTCGGCCGAATTGAGGTTTGCATTTGTCGGCAGGCGGATGTCCAATCCCGTATTCGCGAGCGCCTTTTTAGTCTAAGCCATCTCGATGAATTAAGAGACTTAACCTTCGACACATTCAACTCGCGCGGGCGGATTGGATTGGGTCAACAACAGCAAGATTCGATCGAACGAGCCTACAACCAAGCGCAGGCGTTTGCCGAAACGCTCAGTGGCTGGCTACTTATTCGGGGTAGCTACGGCAGCGGTAAGACACATTTAGCTGCCTCCATCGCCAATGCGTGCGTCTCACGTGGTGTGCCGACCTTGTTTCTCACGGTTCCGGACTTGCTCGATACGCTACGTTTCACATACGACGCCGAGGAAGTCAGCTTCGAGGAGCGTTTCGATCAAATCCGCAATGCGTCCTTACTTGTGCTCGATGACTTCGGAACACAGAGCGCTACTGCATGGGCCCAGGAAAAATTGTTCCAGATCCTGAATTATCGCTACATCAATCAAATGCCCGTCGTCATCACGACCAATCTGGCGCTGGAAGAGATCGAAGGTCGGATGCGTTCTCGTCTATCGGATCCTGAACTCGTGACGCACGTATACATTCACGCTCCTGATTATCGTCGACCTGTAGTGGATACTGGGCAACACGAATTGTCCTCACTTCAGAATCACAGCAATCAAACCTTTGGCACCTTCAGTGACCGGAAAGGTGAAAAATTACAGCCTGTTGATGCGAAAACCTTGGAGGAAGCCTTCCAAGCAGCACGGGAGTTCGCAGAGGATCCACAAGGTTGGTTGGTCTTGATGGGACCCTTCGGCTCAGGGAAGACACATCTAGCGGCTGCGATCGCGAACTATCGCGCCAGTCAAGGCTACCCGGTCATGTATGTTGTTGTACCTGATCTTCTCGATCATCTACGAGCGACCTTCAATCCTGCAAGTGCGGTGTCGTACGATCGTCGATTCGAGGAGATAAGAGCCGCACAACTGCTTGTGTTGGACGACCTTGGCACCCAGGCGATGACACCGTGGGTTCGGGAGAAGCTCTACCAGTTGTTCAATCATCGCTATAACGCTGCTCTTCCCACCGTGATCACGACCGCAGACCGAGAGGCGGAAATCGATTCGCGGCTCTACGCTCGGATGCTCGATCGCCGCTTGTGCACGGTTAAGAAAATCACAGTCCCTGCTTATCGGGGTCGTGGCGCCCGACGGCCACCAAAGCGTTGACCGGTCCAAAATGCGCATGGTAGAATTCGCGCTGCGCCCCCATCGTC
Source organism: Anaerolineae bacterium (assembly GCA_011174825.1). Classification (GTDB taxonomy): domain Bacteria; phylum Chloroflexota; class Anaerolineae; order Anaerolineales; family E44-bin32; genus DUEZ01. Next base: position 15,676 of record DUEZ01000048.1, read on the forward strand.
TAGGGGACTAGGACGTGGGCCTTTCAAGCCCAAAACCGGGGTTCGAATCCCCGTGGGGGCACACAAGAGCAGCCGCCATCAAGGCGGCTGAAACTTTATAATCAGACCTGCTACAATCTTTCTATAGACATCACATGAAAAGCCTATTGTGTTCGCAGGCAAGCTGTTGTCGAGATGGACCACCTAGAAACACCAAACACTAACTTTGATCTGTGCTAGCGGCAGTAGAACATGGTCATTGGCATGCCGCCTGGGCTGGGTATGTATGAATCCGCTTAGGATGCAATCAAGATTTTCAAAAATGGGTATAGCGAAAAAGAAAAGGTAACCAATCCGCGCGCAGCAACACAACGCTATTAAAATCATTAATGACTTTCCAAAGACTGTTGGAACATATTGATAATCAGGGAATGGTGGTGGATTGGGTACCGTTGATAGAGTTCACAACTTCATGGGAGAACCATGAGGATTGGAGGATCTATGGATACAGAAGGTTTTCGCGAGTTGTTAAAAACACGCAAGCTCACCGAAGAAAAGATCGCAGCCTCGATCGCCTTGGCCGAACAGTTTGAGGCATTTATCGACACAACTAGCGGGCAACCAGACACAGAGACCACTTGGGCATTTTGCACAATCCTTATCGAGGAGGGGCAAAACACCTACGATAACCTCCTTACTGTGGCGCGGTATGGCATTTTCATGAAGAACAATGATATCTACATCGCCATCCTTGAATTACTCGACGGCGCAGAAGCCCAGCCTAACCTATATCAAAAAGTTGGTGATATGTTCGGCGAAGCCGTGCGCGATGAAGTCTTTGCCGGCATCGGTGTTTCACCTTTGGGCAAACCACCGCCAGAAAAGCCCTATGATATGTTCCCCGTGATCGAGCGACTGATCGATAAAGTAGGTCAGAAGGAGAGTGAACGGCTGCTTTCCACATGCCTGCGGGATTTACCCGACAAATACTTCCGAAACGAGAGGCGGAAATACGTTAAGGCCCTTGATATCGACGATTATCTGAAGAAGAAACACCGCTCCTTCGTGAGATGGATTCGAAAATCCCAGCGTGAAGGTGAGTTGTTCTTCGCCCAAGAAATTACAGACGAGGTCGTAGCATTCGTCAAGGGAAACCAGGAGATCGAAAGTGGCGTGCGAGAAGGAAATATCATTTACGTTTCGAAAATCCCATACAATGCTAAACACTACCTCAACGAGACCGACCCGACCTTGAAGCGTTACTATGCCTGTCACTGCCCCTGGGCGCGCGAAGCCATCAAGAACGGCAACATACGCCTGAATGCCGTCTTCTGCAATTGCAGTGGCGGATTCCATAAGAAACCCTGGGAGGTCATTTTTGATCAAACTCTCCAAGTTGAGGTGCTTGAATCCGTGCTCAAGGGAGATTTTCGCTGTAGGTTTGCCATCCATCTTCCAGAGAAGTTGGAGGTTGCATAAGCATCATCAGAGAGCGCTGATGAGTAGATTAGAAACCGCCCGGCATACCTGTCGAGCGGTTTTTTGTATTAATTTGGTTGGGGTTGAGAGGAAAAACCGGCTTAAAGGTTATTCTGCATGCGATTGAATGGATATCTATTAGTTGATTTTTCGACAGTCAGATTTGGATTGAGGTCCCACCAGGCACGCGGATGTATATGCGGTCCTAAATATATGGTCCCCAAACCCTTAATCCTTCTACATTTTTGCACTTTAGCACTTCTCTTCATCTGAGATAACTCCGATTAGCCAACACTGTCATTCGCCTTTGAGGGCATGAGTGCTCCGAACACAACACCTGACAAGACCAAGCCAGCACCAACGATGAAGCTCGATGTGATCTGCTCTCCAGCCAACTGAGCTGCCAAGATAACCGTGATGAGCGGACTCATGACAAACGCATAAGACGATCCCGACGCCGTCCAACGTCTTAGCACATAGAGATACAGAAGAAACGCAAAGACGGTTACAACGATTACTAGATAGCCGAGGGCAATCCAGGTGTTCGCCTGAGACGGGATCACCCATCTTTCACCACTAACTAACGAGGCTGCAGCAAGTATGACTACTCCAACCGTCATCGCAATGGCATTGGTCGCGAACGGATGACTGCGTGGAAATTTCTTGACCACAACACCCGCCTCAGCCAAGAAAGCAGCCGCGGCAATCATGGCTAATACATGGGGGATGGACAGCGCTGTACCTGTGGATCCGCCAAACACGACGGCAATTCCAACGACAGCTAAAAGCGATCCAATCAATCCTTGCCAACGTAAGGATTCCAATCCATGCAGATAGGCAAGGAAGATGGTCAGAAGTGGCATCAACGCTAGAAGCACGCTGGCTAAGGATGCGGGAGTCTTCACCAAACCCCAGGAAACTAAAACAAAGGCTCCGCCGACACCCAAAGCGCCAAAAAGGACGGCACCAACCAATGCTCGCCCACGGGGCATCGGTATCTTGCGAAGGAGGACTAGAACCCAGAACACGAGAGCGCCAACGCCAAAGCGAGCCGTTCCACTCCAAAATGGTGGTAATTCGGCATACGTGAAGCGTATTGCGACAGGCGCGCCAGCAGCAAAGAGAATAAAAAGCGTAAACGCGACAAGAGTCAATCGATCTGGTAAAGCTGAAGCCCTTTCAGCTGTTAACGGTATAGGTTTTAAGATGCTTTCCTTTGTAGCCATTGAAATACCTCCGTAATCAGTGGGGCATAGATTGTGGTTACTTGGATTAATTGAAACAATGACGCACGGAATCTGAATTACCTGTTTCAGTATCATCTATTTAGGACTATTATACTCCAATTTGGGTACTATTTGATGTGATCTGCGACACACTTTATCGTTATCATGTCGGTTCAAATACCAATGATTCCCGATCGTCAGCAACTAAATGACCGGACATGATTCGGCATTCCAAAAACGGACAAGCAGGTGTCTTTATTGGTTTAGGCAAACAAGAAGGGAGAAGGCAGGGTTGGAAATAGGTCTACGTAGAGCTATTCATCAACGAAAACTGCTCCACGGAATATATCCGTGGAGCAGTTACTTTACCGCGAGACTTTGAGCCCCGCAGGATAATCGGGTTTTAGTTCACAACGTTACACTCACGTACCAAAAAGGACTGGTTCCCCGGAAGTCACGCTGCCTGGGTAACCAGCCTACCCTTGTCTGAGGATTGGGTGAGCCGCTGCCACACGTTGGGCCATACGAACAGCACGACGAGCAGCAGGCTGAAGATCGGTCCCAGGGAGAACAGCGAGAATCTTCCCAAGCCGATGGTTGTACTAATTGCAAGTGGAATACCCACCACAAGCTCTAAGGACCCAGCCGCAAGTCCAAGGACCCGCGTCCATTCTTTAGGTCGAAGCAGGATCCCCACCGTAGCCACACCCCACCCGAGAGAGGCGACCCAGTTCAGACGCTGAACAGCGACAAAGATGTGCGCGCCGATCGTTATGATGCGGCTCATGCTGGCAACGCCATTCATAAAACAAAAGATGAAGGCCATGCCGGAAACCAAACCGAGTAGCGTCCGGCTCCAAGACACTCCCCCCACAAGTTTCATCAGGAGGAAATAAAGGATCAGATTGGGCCAGAAGATGATGAAGTAGACCGGCGGCATACCCGCGGCCATGAAGGGCACGTTGATAAACCAACTGCCCTGCAGTGCCAGCACATTCGCGATAACAACCACTGGAAACGCCCATCCCGCAGCCGTGAAGAAGCCGTAGGCGCTCACTGCATAGAGCACCCCGGCTAGGATTCCAAAGTCCGAGAGCGCGGGCATGAGGTATTTCAGCAGGATTTCACAGCCTGGCTCGGCGGCCTCCGCGGTCAACGCTGGCGTATACCAATTGAGGAAAATGAGATAGGTACCAACGATACCGAGAACGGCGCCGAGAAGGGACAGAAGGGTACCCAAACGATCCTTGGCTTTCATATTTCACCTCCGCTGGCTAGCATGATTGAACAATAGCAATTGTCCGAAGTGGCAAATCCATCTTCACATCAATACAATCCCCCACCATTTCCCTCATCGTGCTCAATGGCTCTTATGTGAAATGTATCACTTATTGGTGGAGCGCTCTTTGCTTTAACGCAAATCGTCACCCACTGTTGTAGTGGGTGTTGAAACGTAAATAAAATAGTAGATACTATTAAAGATGAGATCATAAGACCTCATGTAGAAACTAAAAGGCCTTATGCTCCAGCTCAATCAGTAAGGAGCCGTACCTTGAATTCCCTCACGAATCTCCTTCCCGACCATCCGCTCTTTAAGCACCTACCTGATGATACTTTGGATGATCTTGCACGAAGCGCGATTAAAAAAACGTACACCTCCCAAGAAATCATCATTCATCAAGAAGATGTATGGCCATTTTTGTTTCTTCTAGCCAATGGGGAAATCAATGCAGTGAAGCAATCACCGGAGGGACGCACGTTTACCGCAACCTCACTGAAATCTGGCGACATCTTCTGGGGGCTTTCCTTCTTTATCGAGGACGCTCCAATGCCGGTTTACCTCCAGGCAAAACAGGATTCGACCATCTACACCTGGAACAGAGAAGATCTCATACCCATCATCAAGGAAAATGGGATCATGGCATGGAGGCTCTGTCAGATGATGATCAAGCGAATGCAGCTTGCAAGCGGGATTGTTGAGGATCTTGCTTTCCATCCCGTCATGAGCCGTTTAGCAGGATTGCTGTTGGATATCTTTGGTGATGCAGAAGACGAATTCATGGCGCGGGACTTAACGCTCGAGGACATGGCTTCACATATCGGTACCACCCGAGAGATGGTGTGCCGTCATTTGTATCGTTTCGCTGAAGAGGGGGCAATTGAAATTCGTCGCACAGAACTGCGTATTACAAATCGGGAATTCTTAGAAATGCAGCTTCGAAAGTGATGGCCCGCCTGAATCCAATAGAATGCTTCGTATTGAGTGCGATTGACTCATCACAGATGCCCCATCAAGCTACGCATAGATGTATTTGCCTTCCATCAATCTACGATTGTTTATCACTGGACACGCTCATGTCCGTTAGCTAATGTCTGGCAGCTGATGTCTGACAGCTGACTACTTCTTTTTACCTATCCATCCTTCTGACCTTCGTGACAACCACAGCGAGCAACAAGAAGCTAACCCCCAAGATGACCCCCAGGCTGGGCAGAATAAGGTTTAGATACGTACTATCTGAGAAAGAAATCCGGATTACATTCGACATAGCCACTGTAGGCAGCCAAGGTATGAGGGTCTGTATGATTGGCGGCCAACTAGGCCCTACGAACTGTTCAAGGAACGTCGATGCCAGGAGGACCAAAATAACGAAACTCACCCACAGATTCATCGTCCCTGGATTATCAAACAAGGTTCCTAGCAACAACCCTACTGCAACAGCGAAGAGCGAACCACAAATTACCGCCAGGAGAGCTATTCCCCACTGGTTGACCATCGAAAGGTTGAAGGCGAACACCACAACAGCAGCCGTCAGGCAGTAAAATGAGCCAGCGATGGCCTTTCCAAGCACCATTTGCCCATAGCTTGCAGGTGAAACCAAAAGAGCTTCCATCGTATGCTTCTCTTTTTCCTCAAGCATGAGATAGGGGACCAGGAAAACGCCGATGATATTGATTACCAAGACCAGCGATAATGAGATCATGGACAGCCGTCCCTCTGAATCGGGCACGGGGTAGACAATGTTGCTTTCATGATCAATACGAACAGGTGCCCCAACCAGCTCTCCAAGCTGACCCTCAAAGAATTCCACCAGCTTGATCACCTCTGAAGGTCTTGCCCAATATGCTGCAAAACCATCGAGAACAACTCGTCCCTCAGTCTGCTGAATTTGACGAAGATCTGCAGGAAGGACCAAACCGAGTTGCGTTTCACTGGCCTCCGTAAGGACCTTTTCCATCATCTGTTGGGAGGGCACTTCGCGCAATCTATAATCCTTCTTGTTTGCCATCTCATCGATAAAGCCCGACTCCCCAGCATCATAGATAACCGCTGTGGGCGTTGACTTAATTCTTAAAAGTAGAGGAAGTGCTTGACTTGAAAGCATCATCATGCCGATCCCAAGGATGACCGAAATTGTGGTCTTGTTCTTGATCGCATCCACAATATCCTTGGCTGCGATGGCCCAGACAATTCTCAAACTTTCATTCCATCTGCTACTGAGTGTGCTTTTCATCGTTATCTCACCTAAGGTATATCCATATCCATTCTTACTTCAATCACTGGCTGCGCGCTGACTGCTATTCGTTCGTCCTCCGACCAATGATTGACGGGATAGCTGAAGGCTACCCGTCACCGATCCGATCGGCGCAGAACCCACACGACTAAAGTGAAGAGCACAACGGTATAACAAGCTACCAACAACAGCTGAGGCCCAACTTGTGTCAACGGCGCGTGAGCTGAAAACGATATCCGAAAGACCCTGTCCAATGCTACAGTCGGTACCCATGAGAAAACATCGATCAAGGTTTTAGGAAGGATATCCGACATAATGGAGAGGAAAAGCGGCAGCAGCAAGGGGAAGAAGATCAGAAATCCCCACAACATTAACTGCTGCCGAACTTCGAAGATACTTCCCAACAAAATACCCAACCCTACTGTGAAGAACGACCCAACGATGATCCCCAGGATGACCAACCACCAGTGGGTGATGAGTGAGTTGTTGAGGGCAAGGACGACTGCAGCTCCTAACAAACAATAGAACAGTCCGGTCAGGAACTTTGCCATGACCACCTGCCCACTGCTTGCAGGTGAAACCAGTAGTGCATCAATGGCTTTGGTTTGCTTTTCCTCGAACATTAAGTTCACCGTGAATGAGATACCGATCATCGTGATCACGATGACCAGTGCAATGGAGGCCAGAAAAGCTAAACCCAGGGTATCTGACGCGGTGTATACAATATTGCCCTCGATATGGATGCGGATCGGATGTCCTACGATTTCGCTGATCTCCCTCTCAAAAACAGTCTTGAGTTCGTCTGCATCAGACTCACTTACCCAGTGAAGAACATATCCTTCTACCTCTGGAGTTCCTGAACCCGTCAATTCTTGATCGAGATTTTGGGGAATCACCAAGGCTAGTGCCGGAGTATCCTCCTCCGTAAGAAATCTCTCCATCCTCTCTCGAGAATTAAGCTCGTAGAGCTTAAACGTCGTGCTGTTTTCCAACATCGGTACGATAGAGGATCCCCCTTCGTCATAGATGATTAAATTGGGTAACGCGTCCCCATTATCCAATAATGGGAGCACTCGATAAATCACAACCACAAAGAGAGTCGTTAAGATCGCACTCAGTGTCGTTTTATTCTTGATTCCATCGACGATATCTTTGGCCGTGATCGCCCAGATGATGCGTAAGTTTTTGCGAATATTTACATTCAACATTCGAAGCTCCCTAACCTGATTGTCTATGTTGCTGCTACACACGCTGCAACTACGGCGGCGGTATCCTGAATGTACATATATACGAGGTACCAGCCTATGAGGACCAAGAGCGTAAGTTCCGGCAACGATGCAGCCCCGATTCGCAACTTTACATCTGCTTCATGTTTGAAACAACGCATCCAATCATGGATCTCTAATAACACAACATCGTTTTTGTCGACAAAAGCCCAGGAATTAGAGAAGGCTTTTGTCTTGTACCATTGGTATACACGCCCATTGATCAGCGACAGCCTACCATCACCTAACCAATTGGGAACGAAACTCCCCACTTTATTCCTGGAGCCCATATCGGTCACAACAATCTTATCCCTGAAGAATCCTAGTCGGTCGATCAGCCATACCCCATCAGCACACCTGGCAACCGCCCGGTCTGAGAGCCATTTCGGCCAGTAAAGCCTTCCCACCAGATCGTCCCCTGCACGCAGCTCGAACTCACGAGCGCCAAATGCGACCTGCTTCCACATCAATTGGCGATAATCCACGGATCTAAGCCCCTGCATGACATCCCTGGCAGTCTCTTCCTTTCGCTTACCCATCTTCAACTCCCTCGATACAGCGATTTTCCTGTGAGCTTGATGAAGATATCCTCTAACGTGATTTCTTCACCCTCAGCATATTGTTTCTTCAACTGTTCGGGTGTATCCAGCGCAACGATGCGTCCCTGATCGATGATCGCCACCCGATCGCTGAGGCGATCCGCCTCTTCCATGTAATGGGTGGTCAAGAACACTGTCACACCCTCTTTCGCCAATTCTGCAATGATAGCCCGGATGTCTCGGGCTACACCGGGGTCTAAACCACGAGTCGGTTCATCCAGAAAAAGAACTTTGGGTTCGTGGAGCAGCCCCCGCGCAATCAGTAAGCGCTGCTTCATGCCGTTGGAATAGGTCTTGATCTTGTCACGTTCCCGACCCACGAGACCGACTTGTGTTAACACTTCATCCACCCGCCTTTTGTCGACACCATAAAGCCTGGCGGAGAAGACGAGGTTATCTCGGGCAGATAGACGCTCATAGACATTCTGATACTCAAAAACTACCCCAATTTGTGGTTTGAGTTCCTGACGTTCCTCGACCACATCGCAGCCAACCACCTGAGCTTTTCCCGATGTCGGCCTTAGTTGCCCCGTGAGCATTTTGATTGTCGTCGTCTTGCCAGCACCGTTTGGACCCAGGAAGCCGAAGATTTCGCCCGGCTCAACAGCGAAGCTTATGCGGTCCACAGCACAAAGTCCGTTAAAGTTACGTGTCAGGTCAAAAGCCTCTATCGCTTTCATCTCTCATCTCCCACAAAATCTATCTATTGTTTGCTTCGTTTATAGAGGTGCTCACCAATAGCAACGCCGATAGAGGTTCCAATTGCAGGACCGACACCTAACAGACCTGGGTTATCGGTCACAATGGATAACACAATGCCGATTGGGGCGAACATGGCCAGACCGAGCGCCATCCCCAAGCCCATGCAGCGTTCCTTTTCTTTCATCCGATCATTCGTTTGCTGAGACATGCCTTCTCCTCTCTTTTTGATTTTCGCTAGACTGAACACGAATTTCTGACTGCACTATATAAAAAAGGAAACGACGCTGCAATAAAAAAGCGCCGAACGGCGCATCTCGGAGGGTAGATGGAGTATTCTTGGGGTCGAATGGAACGAGGTTTTTGAGGATCTAATAGCCTAAAAGTTCACGTAACTCGCCCGCGGCGGATTTGCTTAAAGGAATGAGGGTACCCTCGGGATCATCCAATCGAAGGCTGAATGTATTGCGTGTGAAAGGGATCACCTCGGTAACATGCTGAAGGTTGACCAGATATCCGCGATGGGCGCGGAAGAAACCACTTCGTGAGAGTCGCTCCTCAAGTTCTGAAAGCGTAAATTGAGTCGGAAGCCGGCCTTGGGTTGTCTGGACGTACGCCCTACCTTCTTCTGCATCGGCATACAAGATATCGGCGGGATTAACCAACGCAACCCTACCCTCGAGTCGGACAGGGATCTTAAACGGCAACTCCGCCTCGCGCTCTTCCTTCGGACTGTAGGTCTCGACTATCCGACCCTTGTTCAAGACGTGGATCGCATCACAAAGTGTAGTGAGATTGGTGCTATCCTCCGCGAGAATGAGTACCGCGACACCATCCTCGGCCAGTTGACTTATCAAATCACTCAACAGAGATATGGATGCTTCATCACATCGCGTAAAAGGTTCCATGAGAATGAGGTTCGAAGGCTCATGTATAAGAGCACGCCCGAAGGCTAAACGCCGCGCAAGCCCCGTCGGGAGTTTGTCCAGTTTCGCATTCGCATGATCCGCCAGACCGACCTGCACCAGAACCTGTTCAGCTCGTGTCTTTGGTAGACCACGTAATCTGCAATGGAAAAGTAAATTAGCCAACGGTGAGCGGTGTACATAAAGGCTATCGTCGTAAAAGAGAACACCTACTTGACGGCTAAAGTCATCCCGTTCCGATTTGGGATTCGATCCATCCAGGCGAACAGTCCCTACAGTCGGTCGCGCATTTCCGATAAGAAGATCCAACAACTCTCCTTTGCCACTTCCAGCCGGACCGATAAGCGCGACGACCTCTCCAGGTTCTACTCGGAGGTGATCAATATCAATGACCGTATTTTGATCTATAACCTTCTGCAACTTATTGACTTCAATCATCGCATGATTCACTTTGGTAGACATGGTTCGGAGATGGAAAAACTAATTCGGTGCAATTCTAGCATACTCAGAATTTTTAAGACCCCACAAGATGTCACCTGGGCTAGCAAAAACCTTAATCTTTATCACGATGAAAACGATGGATCTCAAAAACAAAAGTCATCCTGAGCCTGTCGAAGGATGACGGATAACTCTGGCACGCACCCTTCGACAGGCTTTGGGCGCTCTTTTGTTATTCCATAAATCTTGATTGTTTGAGGTTCAACATGAAGGTTATTTCGATTCTCTTAGAACCTTCCCTTACACCTAATGATCCTAGGAAATATTTCGAAGATGATTATTTTGCTGGCTCGAGGGTCGCTTCTTCTGACTTATCCGGAAGCTTGAATTTCAACCACGTAGGGATCACAGTAATGAGGGCGACAACAGCCGTGATAGAGAAAGGCAGGCGTGGGCTAAAACGTTCCCATAGCTGGGCACCGATCCAAGGGCTTGGCAGCGATATCAGTCCTATGCTGCTCTGAAACAAGCCACTGAAGGTGCCTAACATCCTCTGGGGAACCACTTTAGAGATCAAGGACATGTACGCCGGGCTCAACAGACCTACACCGATCCCGAAGACCATCCATGCAACAATAAAGCCAGCGTAGGCAGAAACCTGCAGAAAGATCAAATAACCTAGAAACACAAAGCTAAAGCCGATCGAGATGGGTACGCGTTCACCGTATCTGTCCGAAATGCGACCAGAGAGCATCGGTGTGACCATCATGGATCCGGAAAAGACAGAGCCGAGTAATCCGATCTGTTCAAAAGAAAGTCCTGCGATTTGTTCTAAGTAGATTGGCTGTAACTCACCTGAAAGACGAAAGGCGATGTCGCGCACACCATCGGTGATCAAGATCCAGGTGATCACCCCACCTCCGACCAGCATGCCGGCCATGGTTTTGAGGCTGGTTCGCAACGAATCCGTGGTGAGGCGTTGCGGGGGAGATTCTTCAGGAGAACGCATGGTAGTGGCCATCCAAATGCGCAAGCCAGCTGCGACCGTATAGAGGATCGTGGAGACCAACAACATCAACTTGAAGCCATATGCACCAGCAAGAAATCCACCGAGGGGAGGACCAAGTACGCCCGTGATCTGATAAATGGTGTCGGTGATTCCATACACTCTCCCCCGATGCTCCTCCGCAGAGTTCTCGGCGATGAAGGCACCAAAACTGGGTCCGACAAGCGCATAGGGGAAGCGGAGCACCGCAAGGGCCAAGAGCATCCACTGCCAGGTGGGGGCAAGCAGCATGGCTATGAAGCCAATAATGCCTCCGATGCTGCCGATCGCGATGGCACGTAGGCGTCCAATCGAATCCGAGATCCACCCGCCAAATATTTGCAGGATGAACATCACGACCGAAATAAGCGTAAACACTAAGCCAACTTGTCCAATACTGGCTCCCAACTCGGTAAGATAAATGGGTAACAAAATGGGGAACATGCTGCTCGCGACATTCGCGATCACCATGGCGAACATAAACCAGCGCATCAGGGGGGTGAGCAGGGATTGTTTGTCGGATGTATTCATAAGCTTGTCATTAAAACACTTCTAAAGGGAACGGAAGGTTCACCCCAAGCTCGCACAGCAGTCATCATGCAAGGATTTATTACAGTATTAAAGGATTCCCCCAGCCCAATTAGCGCCAATCTCGTGCCAAGGAATCGAGATCACAAACAGAGCAAGGGAGTACCGACACTCATCTTAATATGAATCTTACTAATTACGACGACCTACAACTGACCATACTCTTGAATCAAAACCACATCAAATAATTGATTATCTGTCAGCTTGATGAACGAGAATATCACATAAATATATCACAGCACCGGTCTTGAATTAAATCAAAGCGGGTTGGGCATAGAAACCCAACCCGCTTGATATACTGAGAAAACGTGGAGGTTCTCTCAATTCAGTATCTTAACTCACTATGCTGGGGGTAATAGTACTGCGTCGATGACGTGGATCACGCCGTTGGCAGCTTGGATGTCGGTGATGATAACTTGCGCGTCACCGATCATGACCTTGCCACCAGCGATCATGATTTCTACGCTATCGCCTAGCAGTGTGGCGACCATCTCACCGTCTAAACCGAGCACATCGGCTGCCATGACTTTCCCCTCAACAACATGGTAGAGAAGAATATTGGTCAATGTGGGGAGATCTGCCATCAGCGCTTCGATGGTGCCCTCAGGCAGTGCGGCGAAAGCATCATCCGTGGGAGCGAAAACGGTCAACGGACCTTCTCCCTTGAGCGCGTCGACGAGACCGGCTGCTTGCAAAGCGGCCACCAAGGTCTCAAAGCGACCGTCCTGGATAGCGATGTCTATAATGTCCCGAGACTCGGGCAGGAGCACAGTGTCAATCACATGGATCACACCATTGGAAGCCTCGATGTCGGTGATCAGGACCTGGGCGGTATCGATCATAACATTGCCCATATCGAGCATGACATCAACAAATTGACCCTGGAGTGTTTGAGCTTCACTCAGCTCGACAACATCAGAAGCCATGACCTTTCCTGCGACAACATGATAGAGCAAGATATCGGTCAGTGTGGGGATGTCCCCGAGCAAAGCTTCGACCGTACCTTCAGGCAGTGCTGCAAAGGCATCATCCGTTGGCGCAAAAACGGTCAACGGACCTTCGCCCTTGAGCGCATCCACCAAGCCAGCTGCTTGAACGGCTGCAACCAACGTTGAAAAACGGCCATCTTCGACAGCGATGTCGACGATGTCACGGCTCTCGGGCAATATCACAGCATCAATGACATGAATGACCCCATTGGATGCCTCGATATCGGTGAGGATGACTTCAGCATTATCAATCATGACCTTTCCACCATCAACCAAGATATCGACGAACTGACCTTGGAGCGTTTGAGCCTGGCTTAAATCGATCACATCGGCCGCCATGACCTTGCCTGCAACAACATGGTAGAGCAAGATATCGGTCAGTGCGGGGATATCTCCGAGCAAAGCTTCGACCGTACCTTCAGGTAGTGCCGCAAAGGCATCATCGGTTGGTGCAAAGACTGTCAAAGGACCTTCGCCCTTGAGTGCATCCACCAACCCAGCAGCCTGCACCGCTGCCACTAAGGTCTCGAAGCGACCGTCGGCGACCGCGATATCAACGATGTCTTGCTCGGCCATCTCGGTTGGCTCAGGGATGGCGGTTGGCTCAGGCATTGCCGTTGGTTCGGGGGCTTCGGTCGCGACCGGGGTCGCACTTGCACAAGCCGCCAAGACCATGGACAAAGCTATGAGCAAACCAACTGCGTAACGGGATTTCATCTTATCCTCCTATGTAGAGTAGATTTGTCCAAATAATATCAGAAAAACAAAGAGTTGTCAAGTATTTATTTGACAATTACTTGACATTACATGGATATTGTGCTACAATGTGTTCAACTAGGATAAGATAAAGAAGAATGTGAGGGTATGCTCTTTAATAACCTCATAATGGCGAAATGAAGGAGGATCATCCATGGCTCACGTGCCCCATGAGATCCCAATGCTAAACATCAAAGCCGCCGCCAAGGAGACTGGCCTCAAACCAGATACGATTCGCGCTTGGGAGCGTCGATATGGGCTTCCGACGCCCGGCCGTACGCAGGGAGGCCATCGTCTTTACTCCCCTCATGACATTGCTATCCTGAAATGGCTAAAAGATCGACGAGATGAGGGATTAAACATCAGCAGGGCCGTGAACGTTTGGCGAAGTTTAGAAAGCGAGGGACAAGATCCTTTGACGACACCTCAATATGTAAGGCCAATCCAATATGGTCTCCCCATTCAAGGTGTCGCCATCGATTCTTTACGTGATGCTTGGTTAGAGGCGTGTATAAATTTTGATCAACAAACCGCCAACCAGATCTTGAATCAAGCCTTCGCGCTCTATCCTGTCGAGTTTGTGTGTTTAGAACTGTTGATCAAAGGCCTGGCAACCATTGGCCAAGATTGGTATCGAGGTCAGATCATCGTCCAACAAGAGCACTTCGCGTCAGAGCTCGCGATTCGGCGCCTAGAGAGTGTGATAACAGCTTCACCCCACCCCACTTTTCCCGAGCACATCTTGGTGCTCTGTCCACCCGAGGAACAGCACACCGTCAGTGCTCTGGTGATCACATTGCTCCTGCGACGAATTGGAAGGGATGCTCTTTTCCTGGGCGCGAATGTGCCTCTGGAACGTTTAGGGCTAACTGTTCAAAACACGAAGCCGAGATTGGCCATCGTTATTTCTCAGCAACTTTTCACCGCAGCCACATCATTACAGGTCGCACAACTCCTGATGGAATACGAAATTCCTGTCGCATTCGGTGGTCGTATCTACAACCTTATTCCAGGTCTTCGTGATCGGATCCCCGGCACATATCTGGGTGAAACCTTGGATCGAGTCCCCTCGATGGTTAATCAATTGCTCGAATATTCGCCCCCGACGCCTCTGATTGAGTCACCCTCACAAAGTTGTCTGATGGCTTTAGTTGAATTTCGCACCCGGCAGCTTTGGGTGGAAGCTCAGGTGCTGGAGCAGATAGCGGCTGCTGGGATGAACCCTGGTTACTTGGAAACCGCCAACACCAACCTCGCCCGCAGCATCATTGCTGCGTTGACTCTTGGTGATATCTCATTTCTCAGGAGCGATATCGAATGGGTGAAAGGGCTGCTCGAATATCAGGGAATACCAAGCCAGGTATTCAGCAGCTATCTGCGTAGCTATGCAGAGGCGGTTGCTGGTGAATTGGAAGTGCGTGGCTCCTTGATCTCGACCTACCTGGTTCAACTTGTTGAGGAAGCACACTGATGGAAGCGATTAATAAAGAAAAGATGACTTGGCAACCGGGTTCCAAGGAAAGCTGAAGGGCTGAACATGCAAAACAAGGGAGAGGGACCCATGCGTTTTATTATTACAGGAGGCACTGGCACCATCGGCCGGGCGTTAGCTTCGGATCTCCTCAGCGAGGGTCATGAGGTGATCGTGCTCAGCCGTAACCCAGTGAAGGGGAAAGCCTTTCTTCCGCCTGAGACCCGCATTGTTGGCTGGGACGCCAAAACCGCGGAAGGTTGGGTTGAGTGGGTCGAAGGTGCAGCTGCGATCGTTAACCTCGCAGGGGCACGCCTTGCTGGTCCGAATCCCTTTAAGCTACGTTGGACGGCAAAGCGAAAAAACCTCATACGTGACAGTCGTTTGCATGTCGGCCAGGCGGTGTCACAAGCCGTTGAAGCGGCTTCCAAGAAGCCAAAGGTAGTCGTTCAAGCTTCGGGAATTAATTATTACGCCACAGGTGATGAGATCGCGACAGAAGAAACGCTACCTGGTGACGGTTTCCTCTCAGAAGTGTGTACAACCTTTTGGGAAAGCTCTACTGCAGCGGTTGAAAAACTGGGAATACGTCGAGTCATCATTCGAACCGGTCCAGTGCTTCATCCAGAGAGTGGCCCCCTCCCCCCGATGGTGCTCCAATCAAAGCTCTTCTTCGGAGGACCTCTGGGAAGCGGCCGACAATGGTTCTCCTGGATACACCCCGCCGATGTCGTAGCGGGCATTCGATTTCTCATGGATCATCCAGAAGCAAACGGAGCGTTCAATCTGTGTGCACCCCATCCACTCACCAATGCTGAGTTCAGCAAAGTCTTGGGGCAAGTTTTACATCGGCCTTCTACATTCCGTGTCCCTTCCTTTGCGCTCAGATGGTTATTCGGCGAGATGTCCACCACACTCTTGGATGGTGTTCGAGCGGTCCCGGCTCGCCTGCAATCGCTGGGATATCCATTCCGCTTTCCTGAGGCGGAGACTGCACTAAAGGACTTATTAGCGTCATCATGACGATGGGCTTTTCTTTTTTGTATACCCATCGAAGTCATAAAACGAAAAACATCAAGAATTTGAAAGGATTGAATGAAATGTCTGTGGTTGAAAGTACCTCCAAAGCAAATGGCGAGATTCGCGTTGAGAACCTTGTCAAGAAATACCCCGGTGATGTCGTTGCGGTGGATGACATTTCCTTCCGTGTAAAAAGCGGACAAATTTTCGGCTTTCTCGGACCAAACGGTGCGGGAAAGAGCACGGCGATCAAAATCTTGACCACCCTGGCGCTTCCGACGGATGGCAATGCCTTTGTCGGAGGCTACGATGTGGTCTGTGAGGCAGCTGATGTGCGTCGCATCGCCGGTGTTGCACTTCAAGACATTGGATTAGATCCAATCATGAAGTCCCTGGAATTGCTCACCCTCCAAGGTCAGCTTTTTGGAAATTCCAGGTCGGCCGCAAAACAGCGCGCCAAAGAGCTTCTTGATCTAATGAAATTAACCGATGCAGTCGATCGACGGGTCGGGACCTACAGTGGAGGCATGCGACGACGATTAGACTTGGCTTTGGCGTTAGTCCATGAACCGGAGATCTTGTTCCTCGACGAACCGACGACCGGTCTCGATCCTGCTGGCCGCCGCGATGTCTGGGAGGAGGTCCGACGCCTTAATCGAGACCTTGGCATGACAATTTTCTTAACCACGCAATATCTAGAAGAGGCTGACGAACTGGCTGACATTGTCGCGATTATCGATAAAGGCAAGATCCAAACTGAGGGTTCTCCCGCAAAGCTTAAAACTGCTGTCGGAAACGAGTCGATCAACCTAGCCTTCGAGAGTAGAGAAATTGCCGAAAAGGCTAGTGCTGAACTCAACGATTTGGCGGAGAGAATCCAATCCGATCGCGATGTTGTCCGACTCTATGTCAGCCAAGCCGCGGAAAGGATTCCGGTGGTTGTCAAACGGTTGCAGGATTTAAAACTCAACCCCATCTCGTTGACGCTCACCCAACCAACGCTGGACGATGTATTTTTACAGGTTACTGGGCAGCGTTTAATGGCCCAAGACACGATGCCAACACAATCTGAATAGGTGTCACAGCCTCAAGTGAAAAGGATGTATCAAATGACTAAACTAACAGATACACAAGAAATACCCTGTAGAACCCCTCGGCAGAGATGGTCCCCACTCCAGCTCGTGCTAGTAACTTGGCGGAGCTTGGTAACGATCTTTCGCACCCCGGAAGCTCTATTGCCTCCGATCGCGATCAGTGTCTTCTTTCTAATCATCTACGATTCGACCCTCGGCAAAGCATCCGGTTTCATCCCCAATATTGGCAGCAACAGCTATCTAGGCTTCATCCTGCCACTTTCCATTGTCAGTTCATCTTTATCTGGAGCGGGTATCGCTGCCCAGAATCTCGTTCGGGACATCGAAAGCGGCTACTTCGACAAACTGCTGCTGACGCCCATAAGCAGGGCAACATTGCTGATAGCTCCGATCCTGGCAGGTGCGTTCATTCTGGGACTGCAAGCATCGATCGTTGTGGGTATCGGCTTGCTTATGGGTTTGGAGTCAGCCACTGGTTTCCTTGGATTGTTAGCCGTCATAGGTCTGGCGATCTTGTTAGGCACGGGGTTTGCCGGTTTCACGGTCTCGGCCGCACTAGGAAGTGGTAGTGCAGCCGCAACCCAAGGCGCCAGCTTCATCTTCTTCCCGCTGACCTTCCTGGCGCCCACCTTCGTTCCCCTCGATCTGCTCGATGGTTGGCTAAAGACCGCCGCTCGAATCAATCCCATCACCTACGTGCTGGAAGCAATGCGTGGAGTAATCAATCAAGGCTGGGATGGATCAACAATGTGGCAAGGTGTGCTGGCCTGTCTGCTCTTAGCTGGAGCGATGTATGCGTTGGCCGTCTTTGCGTTACGTGTACGCACGCGGCGCAGCTGAGCAA
>DUEZ01000049.1 GCA_011174825.1 Anaerolineae bacterium
CCCTCTCCCTTTCAGGGAGAGGGCAGGGGTGAGGGTGGATTTTACAGACCTAATTCCCCCTCACCATAATCCTCTCCCATTTGGGGAGAGGGGACCTACTCCCTCTCCCTTTCAGGGAGAGGGCAGGGGTGAGGGTGGATTTTACAGACCAAATTCCCCCTCACCATAATCCTCTCCCATTTGGGGAGAGGGGGCTTAAAACATAAACCGATCCGATGAAGATTCTCGAAGACTTAAACCCTCAGCAACGAAAGGCTGTCACCACACCGCCGGGTCCGGTGTTGGTGCTCGCTGGACCTGGATCAGGAAAGACACGCGTCCTCGCTCATCGCATCGCATATATGATCGACCACCTCGACATTCGACCAGGCGAGATCGTTGCGATGACCTTCACCAACAAAGCCGCACGTGAAATGGCAGGACGGGTTCGGGATCTCCTCAACCCTGATGACACCCACCAAGCCACTGTGCCGAGGGGTATAAGCATGGGCACTTTTCACGCATGGTGTGCCCGAATGTTACGCCGCGAGGCCGATCTGTTACCCATCACCCGTGAGTTCGTGATCTACGATGAAAGCGACCAGCACGCCCTCGTTCGCCAAGCGCTCAAGGAGTTCAGTATCGATCCAAAACAAGTACAACCCTCACGTGTGCATGGGGTGATCTCACGCGCAAAGAATGAGTTGATCGAATTCGATACCTTTGCTGCCGAGACCTACTTCGCTGAGATCGCCCGGCGTGTATACGAGCGCTATCAGCAATTGCTGCTGGAGAACAACGCATTCGATTTTGATGACCTTTTGTTATGGGTGGTGCGATTGCTGCGCGAGCATGATGCGTTGCGGGCCAAATACCGCTCCCAGTACCCTCACATCCTGGTCGATGAGTTTCAGGACACAAACACGGCCCAATACGTCCTGCTACGATTATTAGCAGGGGAGGAACCAGACCTCTTCGTGGTCGGCGATCCCGATCAATCCATTTACCGTTGGCGCGGAGCCGATTACCGTAATGTTCACCGCTTTGAAGACGATTATCCACAAGCGAAGGTTTTCCTCCTCGAGCAGAACTACCGATCCACGCAAACCATCCTCGACGCGGCGATGGCGATCATTGATCGCAATCCTAGACGACAGCAGAAGAGATTGTTCACCGAAAGAGGGGGTGGAGAACCCATCGTCTTCAACGAAGCCTACGACGAGAACGACGAGGCTGGCTTCATCATCGAGACTATCGCCAATCTGACATACGCTAATCGGGCCAAGCCGGGTGACTGTGCTGTGATGTACCGAACCAACGCTCAATCGCGCGCGCTAGAGGAGGCCTTTCTCCGAGCAGGACTGCCTTACCGACTGGTTGGAGCTCAACGGTTTTATGGACGTCGTGAGATCAAAGACCTGATCGCCTACCTGCGCCTGATCCATAACCCCGTTGATCAAGTTGGTCTGTTGCGCGTGCTCAACACGCCACCGCGTGGGATCGGGGCAAAAACGGTCGACGCTCTACTCCAAACCGCGTCGCGCGCCAACATGCCCGCGGCGGAAGTGTTGCTTGATCTCGCTGACGGTGAGGATTCCGAGTTTGCTGGCGTATTCGCTGCGCGGGCCAGAACAGCATTAACAGGGTTTGGCAAGGCACTCAAGGGCTGGATCGATGTGCGCGATAAAGTCCCCCTCATCACGCTGATTGACGACGTGCTAGAAAGGACAAGTTACAGAGAGTATATCGACGACGGCACCGAGGAGGGTTATGAGCGCTGGGCGAACGTATTGGAGTTGCGCGGCGCCGCGGAGGAGTTTGAAGACGTCGGGCTGACCACTTTTCTGGAACATGTCGCCCTTGTCTCCGATCAGGATACGTTGACCGAAACCCAAAACGCCCCGACGCTGCTCACCCTACACGCAGCAAAAGGACTCGAGTTTCCGGTTGCATTCATCATCGGATTAGATGACGGCGTTCTCCCACACCAACGCTCCTTCGAAGATCCTGAGGCGATGGAGGAAGAACGGCGTCTGTTCTACGTCGGTATCACTCGAACGATGGACCGCCTGATCCTACTGCGTGCCTTCCGCCGCCGACAGGCGGGGGTCTCTTCCCTCAGTACCCCTTCTCGCTTCCTTGAGGATCTCCCTCCCGATCTGGTGGAAGGCAACCTGAACACACACAAGACCTGGGAACAGACCTTCTACCAACGCCAGACACGTTGGGATTCGGCTCCAACACGACCCGTCGAAGCTCGCTACCGGATTGGGATGCGTGTGCTTCATCCAACCTTTGGTGAGGGCGTCGTGATGGCAACGGAAACAGATCTCGACGATGAGGAGGTCACGATTGAATTCGAGGGAGGTGAAATCAAACACCTGATCGCTTCACTCGCTGGGCTTACGATACTGGAGGACTAGGGATCGGGGATTGGGGATCAGGGATTAGGAAGGACCTATTATCCATTCGCATCCTTCGACAGGCTCAGGACGACTTGGTGCCCAATCCCTAATCCCTGATCCCTTATCCCTAGTTCCCAATCCCTAGCCCCTTATCCCCAATCCCCTTTCCCCACGTTGGACGCTATAATACATATCCTTGAGATCGTACCCACAAAGGCTAACCCATGAATATATTCATCACCGGTGGCGCGGGTTATATCGGATCTGCCGCTGCAGATATTCTGCTTAAGAATGGACACCGGGTCACCGTTTACGACTCGCTCGTCACTGGCCACAGGTCCGCGGTGCCTGCAGTGGTCAGCTTCATCGAAGCCGATTTGGCCGATCGAAGTGCATTAGAGTCAGCCCTGGGGTCGGAGCCTTTCGATGCGGTGATGCACTTCGCCGCCTTCATCGAGGCCGGTGAAAGTATGCAGAACCCAGGCAAGTATTTCCACAACAATGTCGTGCTCTCGCTGGGTTTGATGGAGGCTTGTCACCAGGCTGGTGTGCCTCGTTTCGTGCTCTCCTCAAGCGCCGCCGTCTACATGTCCAGTGATGAACCGCTCTCCGAAGATTCACCTCTCGGCCCTGCCAATGTCTATGGACAAACCAAGTTAATGATCGAGCAATCCCTCGAGTGGTATCGCCGGGTGCACGGTTTACGTTATGCCGCCCTGCGCTACTTTAACGCCGCCGGCGCTCTACCTGGGCGAGGAGAAGCACATCAACCGGAGAGTCACTTGATCCCGCTCGTGATCCAGGTGGCGCTCGGACAACGCCCAGAAGCCGAGATCTTCGGCACCGACTACCCCACCCCTGATGGTACCTGCATCCGCGATTACATCCACATCTCAGATCTGATCGCAGCTCATCTCTTAGCTCTCGACCATCTAGAAGATCACGATCGATTAATCTACAACCTCGGCAACGGCTCCGGCTATTCGGTTCAGGAGGTGATTGAGACCACTCGCGAGGTCACTGGCCACCCCATCCCGGCCCGCGCCTCACCTCGCCGCCCTGGAGACGCCCCACGGTTGGTCGCCTCCGCGGAGAAGATCCAGCGTGAGTTGGGTTGGAAGCCAAAGCACCCCATGCTTGACGACATCATTACCAGCGCTTGGGAGTGGCATCGTACCCATCCTCACGGCTACGCTGAGAGCTAACCGCGACCTGGCAGCCAAATCGCCTTCGATCCATCGCCATCCGCGAATAAACGGTCGATAAACCAGCGCATGGTTTGTGCCCCTCATCCTTGCTATAATCACTCCATGCTTTCACCTGAAACTTTAGCGCTCGAAGTCCACCAACGGCTGCTAAATGCCTACGGCCAACCTGTGTGGCGGGTACGCTTGCCGCCAGTGGACGAGCTGATATCTACTATCCTTTCGCAGAACACCAACGATGTAAACCGCGACCGGGCTTTCTCCTCGCTCAGGGAGACCTTTCCCAGCTGGGAGGCGGTGCGCGATGCCCAACCTGAAGCCGTGATCGATGCCATCAAGATCGCAGGATTATCGAACCAAAAGGGTCCTCGCATCCAGTGGGTTCTGCGACAGATCACCGACGAGCGAGGCGAGATCAACCTGGATTTCCTGCGCCAACTCCCGCCCGATGAGGTGCGGGCTTGGTTGTTACGCTTCAAAGGAGTGGGACCAAAAACGGCTGCGATCGTGATGTTGTTCTCCCTGGATATGCCCGCCTTCCCGGTTGACACGCATATTTATCGCGTGACCGGGCGATTGGGTTTGCGACCCGAAGGCGTCGATGCAGAAAAAGCGCACGAGTTACTGGGCAAACTTTTTCCACCGGAGACCTATTATGCTGCCCATCTCAACCTGATCCGACATGGTCGCCAAATATGCCTGGCGCGTTCACCTGCCTGTGACCGTTGCACGCTTCAGGATTTATGTGTCTACTATCGAGAGTTTGTGGCTGAGTCTGTTACGCTCAAATCGGATGGATAGACTATCTTCCCTGCCTGGAGACATGGCTTCACCCCAGAGGCAAGTCACTTCACAAACATGGTTCATATGCTCCCCTTCATCGCTTGTCTCCTGGGACCGAGGGGGAGAGGAGGGCGCATGTCCGACCAAACAAAAGGAGACCGTTTCCGACTTCTGCTTTACGAACGAAGGGTCAAACGATTCCGCCAGCCAGCGTTAACCTTGACACTGCTGTTTTGGGTTTTATGGTACCTGGTCAAGGAAAACTATCTGGAATGGCCCCCCCCTCCAAACGCCCCATGGTTGATGGCGGGAGGGCTGGTTACTTTGATCTTTTGGCTCTTCACATTGATCGCCCCTCGCATGGCCTATGCACAACCGCACGCAGATCATCTCCGCCTCCAAACCCCGATCTACCGGTTGAAGATCTCTTATCGCCGAATTCACAACACCCGCCCCATCGACTTCGCAAAAACGTTTCCCCCTGCCAGTGTGAGGCGAAGCGATCGATGGCTGTTGCGACCCTTTTTCGGCGCCACCGCCTTGGGGGTCGATGTAAACGAGTGGCCTTTACGACCCAGCGTGCTTAGGCTCTTCTTTAACCGTTACTTTCTCGCGCCCGACCAGCCATCCTTCGTGCTCCTGGTTCAGGATTGGATGGCTCTCAGCAACCAGCTTTCCTCCATGATGGACGCTTGGCGTGGAATAACCCGCGAACGCCCCCGCGGTCCAGGAATCGGTGTTGCCGACATTCTCAGGGACGACTGACGATTTCTATAACCTTTGTTTACCTGGGAAGAGCTTTGTTTTACCCGATGAAACACGCTCTAACACTCTGAGATACATATTTCGCTGTAGGGGCAATTCGCCGTTCGTGCCGCGAGACGCCGAGAAGAACACTCGGCACTTTCAGCCGGCGGGCCGGCCGTCTCGCCCCGGCGGGCTGTGGCTCACAGCCCGAACGGGGTGCGAGACGGCATGAATTGCCCCTACGCTAATTAAATTGTGGATCAAACATGCAGAAGTGAAGATCACTCTCCTCAGTCACCAATCTTTGACTTTCCATTACGCCTCGTTCTATACTCATCTTTAGAACTTAATCTCAGGAAATGGGAGGAGTTGTCTATGACTACTACAGTAACCTGGTATGGTCACGCCGCTTTCGGTGTTGTGGTAAACGATATCAAGCTATTAATCGATCCTTTCTTGAAGGACAATCCGCTTGGCGCGATCAAACCTGAGGATACCGAGGCTGATTTCATCTTGGTCTCTCATGGTCACGGCGATCATGTAGGCGACGCCGTGGAGATCGCCAAACGCACAGGGGCGACGATCATCGCCAACGCCGAAATTTCCGCATGGTTCCAAGACCAAGGTATTCCAGCTCATGGACAGCATATTGGTGGCGGCTTCCATCACCCCTTCGGCTATCTCAAGCTAACCCTGGCGTTGCACGGCTCAAAGCTGCCCGACGGATCTGATGGCGGTAATCCAGCCGGTTTTCTGCTCACCACCCCAGAGGGGAAGAAGATTTACTTTGCCTGTGATACCGGGCTCTTTGGGGACATGCGACTGATCGGTGAGGAGGGTGTTGACCTGGCGGTATTACCCATCGGGGATAACTACACCATGGGACCGGACGACGCTTTGAGAGCGGTCAAGCTGCTAGATCCAAAGCACGTGATCCCTATCCACTACAACACGTGGGATTTGATCGCTCAAGATCCTGACGCCTGGGCGGAGCGGGTCCAGGCTGAGACCTCAACCACCCCACATGTAATCAAACCGGGAGAGAGCTTTAGTCTATAAAATGCTCAAGGTAGAGGGAACAAATCACCGCTCCCCTGGGGGGAGAGGGTTAGGGTGAGGGGAGATGCAACAGATTCATTCACCCTCACCCCAGCCCTCTCCCTAAAAGGGAGAGGGGGCAAGTCCCCTCTCCCCAAGGGGGAGAGGGTTAGGGTGAGGGGAGATGCAACAGATTCATTCACCCTCACCCCAGCCCTTTCCCTAAAAGGGAGAGGGAGAAAATCCCCTCTTCCCAGAGAGGAAGAGGGAGAGGCTCAGAAATCTACGAATCCGATCCTCAAGCTACAGCTTAACCCTGCCCTTATAGGAGGATGAGCCATGAAGAGAGCTCTACGTTGGTACGATTACATCACCGTCAATATCTATTGGCTGGGCCTTTCGACACTCTCACAAACCTTGACCCCCCTTGTATTCCCGCTCCTCGTCCAGGGTTTCGTCGGGGAAGAAACCAAAGGCACTTTCTTCGGGACACTCCGTCTCTGGTCATTGATGATCGCTCTGCTGAGTCAGGCATTTTGGGGGATGCTCTCCGACCACAGCGCTTCCCAGTGGGGTCGCCGCCGCCCCTTCATCTTCGGCGGGACGTTGGCTGACCTGGTCTTCATCCTCGCGATCGGTTTCTCTGCCGGTCTCACAGGTATGAATGGATATTGGTTTGTGTTTGTCATGGCAATCCTGCTTCAGATCTCCTCCAATGCTGCCCACGGAGCCGAGCAGGGTCTTATTCCCGATCTTGTACCTGAGGATAAACGCGGCCGTTTCTCCAGCGTGAAAGCTGTCTTTGAGATCCCTCTCCCAGTGATCTTGGTCGCCTTCACCATCGGCCCTCTCATAGCAAAAGGGAATATGTGGACCGGCATCATCATCGCGATGGCCATTCTTACATTGAGCATGCTCATCACCATGCTTGTACCCGAGCAGCCACACCCTGCGCCGCCCTCCAAGCTCAATTGGGCACCCTTCTTACGCCTATTTATCATGACCGCATTCTTTACCGCCATCATCATGGGCATGGGAGGATCTGTTAGAGGACTAGGACGCCTGCTAGAGGGAATCGAATCTACCAGCTTGTTGCTGATTCTCATGGGAGGTTTTGGTCTCGCTGCCATGGCCATCGCCGTTGGGTTAGGGGTCTGGGCCAGCGTCAAAATCAGCATCGGTGAGGCGGCCAAGGCTAATCCATCATTCACCTGGTGGATCATCAACCGGTTGGCTTTCTTGGTAGGGACAACCAACCTCTCCGGCTTCGCGGTGTACTTCCTGCAAGGCCGATTGGGGTACGCGGAGGAAGAAGCCGCAGGTCCGGCGAGCCAATTGATGATGGTCGTGGGAGTCTTTATCTTGATCTCCGCTTTGTCAAGCGGTTGGTTATCCGATAAGTTCGGTCATAAGCGTTTAGTAGCACTCAGCGGAATCATGGCCACTTTGGGGACCCTGATCATCCTCCTCACCACCAGCCTCAACATCATCTATGTCGGTGGTTGCCTCATCGGCCTGGCTGCAGGCCTTTTCTTCACCGCCAACTGGGCGTTAGGTACCGAATTGGTTCCCAAGAGCGAGGCGGGGCGATACCTGGGTATCTCTAATCTGGCAGGAGCTGGAGCTGGAGCTGTTGGGGCGTACATTGGTGGACCGATCGCCGACTTTTTCACCGTCCACATACCAGAAATACCAGGGCTGGGCTATGTCGCTCTCTTCGCCATCTACGGGCTCCTCTTCCTGCTCTCCGTTTTCGCCCTTACGCAGGTGAGGACAACGGAGGCAATACGATAATTGATGGGTCCAGGACCTTTAGAGGCATATGATTTCTTACAGGCAGGGCACAGAGGAGGGCGCTGGAAAGGCTTCTCTGATTCATTTATACCTATCAGAATAAAACCCAATTAAGACCTACGAATGTACATAATTGCGTTGTACAATCAAGAGTGAGTTAATTAGAGGGACAATTCGAGTTCCCCAAGCGTTGCTGGTCAGCACCGACGAGGAGAGGAGAAAGGCGATGACCAACGGAGAACGCATCGGTGAGGTGACCCATTACTATAACAAGATCAGCGTCGCGGTTTTGAAACTGAGTCAAGACCTGACGGTCGGGGATTCGGTACACTTCCTTGGTCGACACACCGACTTCCAACAGGAAATCACCTCCATGCAAATTGAGCACCAACCTGTGACCGAGGTGAAGTCGGGGGACGATGTGGCCATCAAGGTCAAGCAGCGTGTACGCCGCGGCGATTCGATCTTTCGTCTCACAGAGGAGTAAGGTCTTCAACCTCGTCGAGGTTCAATCTAGAACGCATCAAACCCATCTTGAAACACGCACATCGGCAGCAGTCAGGAGCTGTTAAGCCCGGCAATACTATGCTGGGCGCATTTCAGAGAGAAAGTTCACAGACTGTCCACATCTTCAAAACAGTCATCCTTCGACAAGCTCAGGATGACTGTTTTTAAACAACAAAGCTTTCGACATGGGTTATAAAGCCATGGATAATGCTTTTGTGATGACACAATCATTAGAGAAATGTACTTCTGAGCATCCAAAACCTCTTGTTAACTACGAACCATTGTCGCCCATCTATGTTCATTGTATACTTCCTCCACACAATATTATCTCTCCAAGGATTTGTCCCTTATGAAGGTTTCCTGCCTACAAGAGAACCTAGCCCGCGGTCTGAGTATCGTCTCCCGGGCTGTCGCTCCGCGGAGCACACTGCCGGTCCTGGGGAATGTGCTCTTGGCTGCAGAGAACGGGCAACTGCGTCTCTCGGCCACCAACCTAGAGTTGGGGATTACTTGCTGGATCGGTGCTAAGATCAAAGAGGAAGGCTCCACCACGGTCCCCGCAAGGACCTTTGTCGATTTGGTTAACACACTGCCCAATGACCAGGTCGACATGGATCTCACAGTACGCACCCAAACGCTCAACGTACGCTGTGGCGCGTTCAACAACGACATCAAGTGCATCGACGCTCAAGAGTTTCCGCCACTACCCCCCTCTGATCTGGATGATGGACTGACGCTCAACGTCGAAGATCTGCGTGAGATGATTCACCAGGTTACCTTCGCCGCATCCAGCGACGATGCCCGTCCGGTCCTCACCGGCGTTCTGGTGGATGTCGACGGCGGCGAGATGACTTTCGCTGCCGCCGATGGCTTTCGACTTTCCGTCCGTTCGGCTCATCTCTCCACTCCCTCTGCCGGACCGATCCGAGCCATCATTCCCGCCCGCGCGCTTTCCGAACTCGGTCGAGTCGTTGTCGACGGCGAGGAGACACTAACCATGTCTCTGCCTCCAAATCGAGGGCAAGTGATCTTCCGCGCCAAGAACCTCGAAGTAGTCTCACAACTCATCGAAGGAACCTTTCCCGACTACGAGGGGATCATCCCCACCAGCTATACCACGCGCAGTGTACTTTCTACTGACGCGTTCCTCAAAGCCTGTAGAGCGGCTGATATTTTCGCCCGCGAGGCCGCTCACTCCGCTCGACTACGCATCACACCAGGAAGCGAGTTGGAACCGGGCACCGTCGAGGTCTCTGCCACCGCGGCCGAGACCGGATCCAACGAGACCATCGTCGACGGCACGATCGAGGGCGAAACTATTGAGATCGCCTTCAATGTGCGATTCTTGGTCGAGGTTTTAAATGTGGTTTCTACACCCAACGTCGCGCTAGAAACCACCGGCTCCACCTCTCCCGGCGTGCTCCGTCCTGTAGGAAGCGAAGGTTTCCTGCACGTCATCATGCCCATGCAGCTGGGTCGCTGATCCTCTACCCTGCTCAGAAACCAACCCGCGGACCAAAGCATCTGTTGATCTTCTGATGATGAGTCTAAGTCAACCTTCGCTCAAGACGACGGCTCCATTTGACATTTATCTCCTCCGGGAATTCCTCACGTTGCGAGCCCTGGTGAAACCCAGCACCTGCCGATAGAATCAAAACCGGTCTGCGAACCTCACACACTGAGTAGGAGAGTTTTCGTGGCATCCGATCAAACCGAGTTCCCAAAGGTCCTGACGATCTATCTTGAGCTCAGTCAATATCCGATCTTAGCCTCCAAGGTGAGGGAACATATGCGCCAGGAGTTGTTTAAACGCGGCGTGATCACACCGGAAGCCTTCTAGGCGGAAGTACAGAATAAGGCCGTCCAATCTCAGATACGCGAGGGACTCAGTGACCCATTCTCTCAAGAACCGCCTGAGGATTGGATCAACCGCCAGACGATCGTGCGTGACCACCTGACGGATTTTTACTTCGCCCATAACTTGCCTCATACACTTTTCGAGGACCTTCTCCGCCAGACACTTTCCCAGCGAGTTCCCCCCCAAGACATCGTTCCCTCTATTCACACTGAACTCGCCACATTGGGAATGTTGTTCACCCAGGGAGAAGCGTACGAAGCTTTAGAACATGAAGAGCGGGTGCGGGTAGAACACCACCTGGAGCAGATCAAAGTTGTGCTGATCAAAGCCATGATCAGCGACCACCTTGAGTACATCGGCATCGCCAAAGAGTGGTTCGACATCGCCGATCTTCAAGCCATCCGCGTCCGGTGGATAGGAAGTGGAAAAATCGGTGGCAAGGCCGCTGGAGTGATGCTGGCAGAATGCGTCTTACGCAAATCAAGCGACTGGGATTTTCTCCAACATCTTTGTGTCCCTCAATCATGGTTCCTTGGAGCCGACATGTTCTACCAATTTGCGGAACTCAACGGTTTGCATGTGCACGCAGACCAGAAATACAAGAGCGAGGCAGAGATCCGCGCGGATTACCCCACGATCCAAGACCAATTCCGGGAAGGTCGTCTTCCGGACGAGATCGTAGAGGGATTGAGAATGATCCTCGAACGAGTGGTGGGTCGGCTCAACCGGTGACTGAATGATGAGACTTTTATCCTCCTCGGTCCGGGTCGGTGGGGAAGCAACAACCCCGATCTCGGTATCCCGGTCACCTACTCCGAGATCCACAACGCACGCGCACTGGTCGAGATCGCAGATGACGAAACAGCGCCCGAACCGTCCTATGGAACTCATTTCTTTCAAGATATGGTCGAGGCGCAGATTTACCCACTGGCACTCGCATTGAACGATCCAGAGGCCGAATTTGCGCTCACCTTCTTCGAGAAGTCGGATAACGTTCTGACCGAATTGCTACCCGACGATGCAGATTGGGAGGGCACTATTCGGGTGATCGATATCCCGACTGTTTCAGGTGGAGCGTACCTTGATTTGGCAATGGACGGAGATGCAGGTATAGCAATGGCTTACCTAAGATCCGAGGTCAAGGGGGATTAGTTAATTGGTCCATCGATATAGCCATTGAAAGACAGCCGCTGCCCTAAGCAGGTTGAGGATTCTAACAAACAAGGGTGGACATCGGCGCGGGAGTCCTGCCAATGTATTAAGCGCCGACCTCAAACGCCAATCTTATGGGATAAACGGCTGGATCTGACCTGCGTACAAATGATCACAACCACCAGGAGAAGGGGCGCTCATCGGAATCCCAACCGTGTTCACCGACCAGAGGGACAAAAGCCACCGGTGCTACCCGCTCGCGACGGAAATCGTCCCCCTGGCGCTCCCAACATTCGAGAATCTGTCCCGCCTGCTCTCCGACGGGTAGGACCAACCGTCCCCCATCAGCTAATTGCTCTTTGAGAGGAACCGGCACCTTTGGCGCCGCGGCGGTGACCATAATGCCCCCGAAGGGAGCGTGTTCCGGTAGCCCTTGTGAACCGTCAGCGACCAACACCTCAACGTTATCAAGTTTCAGCGCGTTCAGGATTCCCCTGGCATGCTCTGCCAATTCTGGAATCCGCTCCAAGCTGTAAACATGCTTCGCTAAACGGCCCAAGATGGCCGCCTGATAACCCGATCCCGTCCCTACCTCAAGCACGGTCTCGTCGCCACCCAGACAGAGGAGTTCGGTCATCAAGGCAACAATGAAAGGTTGTGAGATGGTCTGTCGATGGCCAATAGGAAGGGGGGCGTCAGCGTACGCCAGGTGCTTGTTCTCAGAAGGAACGAAAACATGTCGAGGAATCGTAGCCATCGCTTCGAGGACACGCGCATCCTTGATGCCCCGGCTGCGTATTTGATCTTCAACCATACGCTCACGAGCATATGTGAGCTCGTCGCTCTCCTTCATGAACCCCCGTCTCGATTATACCGACTTTCTAATGACGTGGGAAAAGGCAACTTTTCCTCAAAGGATATTCTTGCCATTGTTGAGATGTTTCATCTTTTGTGCCAATCTTCATATTTCAAGTCGATACTCAGGTTAAAACATAAACCTTCCCG
>DUEZ01000005.1 GCA_011174825.1 Anaerolineae bacterium
CTCACGTTTCACGCCTCACGTTTCACGCTTCAGTCAGATAGAGGCGGCTGTACAGGCGCATCAAACCCACCTGAAGTCGCAAGATCACCTGTTCCTGTCGAGCCTTCGGCACCTTGTAGTCCTTCATCAGCTCAGGTGCGAGAGCCCCAGCGTCCTCCGGCGGGGCGCCCTTTTCACCAAGGCGTTCCAGCCTCCAAGGAATTTTGCGCAGGAAGCGAGCCAGTTTATTGATGTTCTCATACTTGATCTGCCCATCCCGGGACGAGATCAGCTTATAAGGACGCATGCTCGCGGTCCTCAAGCCATCGAGTGTATCAAGCCAAGTTTCGATGTCCGCGTCACCCAGAAATGGAGGCTCTGCCACCGTTACGGCGTCACCGACAAAGACGACTTTAGCGCCCGAGAACACGACCCATATCGAACCCGGCGTAGGACCTGGTCGATGCCAGAGATCGATCTTTCGCTCACCCAAATGGATCTCCATCTGCTCGGAGAATGTCAATTCTGGCACCGCCCTTTTGACACCGGTGATCCGTTTTAGCGAATCGACCTCCGCACCGATCGGACGGGCGCTGCCTTTGAAGGAATCGGACCAGTTGCTCATTGTTTCTAAAGTCCAATCATGCGCCACGCGGGGAAAGTCAAAATTACGCGCTCCAAGTACCCGATCGGGGTGGGAATCCAACAGCGCTAAATAACGCGGTTTTCCATAGTCAGCGAGCGTTGCCAACCAATCCCGTCCGTCCTCCGCCCGAGCCGGGCAGTCGATCAAGAAGAGCCCGTCATCGGAGACGACGGCTCCAAGTTGAACACCGGGATATTTTGATTCTAGATAAACACCAGGGGCGATTCTACGCATGCAAGCTCCCATATGATAAGGTGAGAGCTTATATTATAACGGTAGGGTGAAGAGAAAAGTCGACCCCTCCCCCTCCTGACTTTCCACCCAAATGCGGCCTCCGTGGGCTTCCACCGCCAGACGGCAAAAAGCGAGGCCGATACCACGTCCTTTCAGCCGTGACTCTGGACGAACGCGAGTAAATTTATCGAAGATTTGCTGTTGATCTTGGGGAGCGATACCAGGACCACTGTCCTTGACACTGACCAGGATGTGATCGTCCTCCGCACGAGCGGTGATCGCGATCCGGCCCCCACTTCTCGTGTACTTAATCGCGTTCTCCATGAGATTGATCAACACCCTGCGGATCATGTCGATGTCTATCTCAACCTGTGGCAGGTTTGGCGCAAGATCGAACTTCAGCACATGCCCTTTCGCTTCCGCCGTCGGGTGGACTTCTTCAACCGCCTCGGTGATCAAAACATCGATCGATCCATCTTCCTTCTCAAGCACGGCCTGACCTGCCTCGAGACGATCCAGATCGAGCAGCGATTCGACCAAGCGTGATGCTCGCCGCCCCGAACGTAACGCGATCGACATCACCGACCGCACTGCCTCGTCATCTTTTGATATAGCGGTGTTCATCACCTCAAGGCTCGAAAGGATATTACCAAGCGGTGAACGCAGGTCGTGGAAGATCATGGATGTCAAATCGGCACGGAGTTGATCGAGTTCCTGTCGCTCAGAGATGTCCCGCAAGATCCATTGCAGGAAAGGTTGCTGACCGATATCGATGCGTTTGGCGTGAACTTCGATCGCCAATGTGTAGTCATCACGATGAAGTGCTTCGCTGTCGTACCTCACGGTTTGACCGGGCTTTAATTCGAAAAGGTCCTCAGGCAATTGCTCGCGATCGGGCTGATGGAGTCTCAGGACGGATTTCCCGAGCAGCTCCTTACGTGAATACCCAAGAAAGATCTCCGCACTGCGGTTGGCATCGGTGATCGTCCCGCTAAGATTCGAGATCAGGATCGGGTCGATGCTGTCCTCAAACAGACCTGCATATCGTAGTTGAGCCGATTGGGTATCGGCAAACAACTTGGCATGCACGATCGCCGTTCCCGCTTGGGCAGCGATGCCTGTTAACAACTCGATTTGTTCCTCGGAGAATTCACCCTGCCTTGGGTTGACGGCTTCCAACACACCGATCGTTCGTTCCTTGACACGAATGGGAACGCCAGCGATCGCCCGGGTCTCGAAACCCGCCCTTTCATCCACGATCGAAGAGAAGCGAGGGTCCTCACGAACATCAGGGACGATCAAGTGTTCATCGTGTTCCACGACCCAACCGGCTACACCTTCACCTTTCTCCAGGCGAACACCGATCACCTCGCCCGCCACTTTCCCGCTTGCGGCTCGAAACTCCAATGTTCCCGTTGCTTCAT
Source organism: Anaerolineae bacterium (assembly GCA_011174825.1). Classification (GTDB taxonomy): domain Bacteria; phylum Chloroflexota; class Anaerolineae; order Anaerolineales; family E44-bin32; genus DUEZ01. Next base: position 2,284 of record DUEZ01000005.1, read on the forward strand.
CAAGCAGCGCCAAAGAGGTGCCTTCAACCTCCAGGCAATCCATGGTTTGATGCAGAATGCGCTCCAGCACTTCGTCCAGATCGAGGCTGGCGGTCACCACGCGCGCGGTGTCCGCCAAGGCAATCATGGCCTGCACCCTACGCTGAATCTCGCTGTATAGCCGTGCATTAGCAACCGCCACGGCCGCCTGATCGGCAAAGGCTGTGACCACCTTAACCTGAGAGGGTCCATAGGCTCCCGGGGTGTTGCTATCTACGCTGAGCACACCAACGGCACGATCCCGGACCACCAGGGGTGCACCGATCCAACCATGGATCTGTTTTGTTTCCGGGAGTCCGTCGATCTGCAGCCAGCCCTCCTCACTCTGGACATCGTCCAAAACGATCGGCTGTCGAGTTGTGATGACACGCCCTACGAGGATTTTTGGATCCGCGGGAATGGATAAGCCAAAAGCGACGTCCGTCTTCATAAGTCCTCGAGCAGCCACGATGTGCAAATGATCATCCTCCAGCACAAAGATGCTGGAGCTATCGTACGCGATCACCCTCTCAAGCTGTTCCAGGATCTGGGGGAAGACTTGTTCCGGATCAAGGGTGGAATTGATGGTACGGGCGATCTCCTGCAGCGTCGAAGCAAAACGCTGTCGGTTCTGCTCGGCGGTGTATAAGCGTGCGTTCTCTACCGCGATCCCTGCCTGATCACCAATCGCCTGAAGTAACGCCAGATCTGCCTCACCGTAATGCCCTGCATCAGGGTGCACCATGGTTAACACACCGACAACACGATCTCGGGCTACGAGAGGGACACTGATCGCTGACCTCGATATCTCGTCAAATGTGTTCCCTGGCAGCCGCAGCCAGCGCTTGTCGTCATGTGTGCTGGGGAGCAACGCCGCTTGACGGTGTTCGGAAACCCAACCAGCCAAACCCCGTTCAAAGGGATCCGAAAAACGCTCGGCGGAACCTTCGAGGACCTCACCATTGTAGGCCGTCGCACCTTGGGTGAGCATGCCTTGTTCGTCGAGAACGATGATGCTCCCACTGAAAGCCCCGACCTCCTCGATCGTCAGCCATAAAATCCGCCGTAATAGCTCCTGCAGGTCGAGTTGGGATGAGAGTTCGCGACTGATCGAATAGAGGAGATCTAAAGACGCTCGGTCGCGTTCGTTGATAGGTTTCTTTGCATTCATGACAAGTCTTTCAATCCAGTGCCGGTGTTGAATAGGACCACTCGATCGTCGCTGTTAATCCAACCGTTCGCAACGATTCGCCGCAGGCCAGCCAATGTCGCCGCTCCTTCGAGACAAGCCATAATCCCTTCCTGCTGCGCGAGGTCGGTCTGGGCTACGCGAATCTGCTCATCGGTGACCGTGACACCCAAGCCACCGCTCTCACGGACAGCCTTGAGGATCAAACGATCAGCGTACGCACCCGGTGTGCGAATGCCATGCGCGATCGTGGTGGGGTTCTCCCATGGGGCAACTCGGTCGGCCTCGGTCTCCAAGGCTTTCACGATCGGCGCGCATCCCTTAGCCTGAACGCTGATCAATCGAGGACGGCGCCCATCGATCCATCCCAGAGTCTCCAACTCATCAAATGACTTCCACATCCCGACCAGGCCCGTCCCTCCTCCTGTCGGATAGATGATGACCTCCGGCAAATCCCATCCAAAAGCCTCGGCCAGCTCGAAACCCATGGTTTTTTTGCCCTCCACCCGATAGGGCTCCTTGAAGGTCGTCATGTTGAACCAGCCGTTGGCCTGGGCTTCGGTGGTTGCCTGGCGACCTGCCAAGTCGATCAAGCCATCCACAAGACGGAGGTCGGCTCCGGACATGCGTACCTCGATCTGATTGACGGTCGGGGCGTCCACGGGCATGAAAACATGTGTTTCTAATCCAGCTCGAGAGGCATAGATCGCCAAGGCACCGCCGGCATTGCCAGCGGTGGGGATGACGAACTCACGCAAACCAAGCTCTACTGCCCGAGAAAGGGCCACCGCCATGCCCCGCGCCTTGAAGGTCCCGGTAGGGTTTGGTCCCTCGTCTTTGACGAAGAGCGACTTCAGACCGAGTTCCTCGGCAATTCGCGGGGCCGAGATGAGCGACGTGTCCCCTTCTCCCAACGTGATGCGGTAAGCAGGATCGCGCACCGGTAGCAATTCATGCCAACGCCATACGCCCTTTGGGCGGCGAGAGATGCGCTCTCGATCCAACTCGCTCGCAAGACGTTCGAGATCGTAACGAGCCCACAGGGGGGAATCGCACCCCTCACAGATGGTTTGGATCTGATCAGCGTCGTAAACCTGATCACACTCTGGGCACGCAAGGTCAATAAGCGCGCTCATATGTCAACGAGTATAGCATAAGGGTATTGCGGGGCAATATGTTACTTTGTTGGGAGGGTAATGGGTACTCTATGCATGCCTGCATGGAGGATCCAGGCGTGGGAAGATCGCGTTTTGGTGACATAAGTTATGGAGGGTGGTAATCCATGGACATGGTCAGGATGACATTGTTTAGAGGTAGGGGTGCAATTAATTGCGCCCCTACACTCCCACCCACACGATATATGCCAGTTTTCTTTGATGCTCCTAGGAATGACAGTTTCTGATTCCGAGCGAGGAACACGAGCGAGGAATCCCTATGATGGTTTGAATTCAATAGTTTCATCCTAGGGATTCCTCGTCGCAAGGCTCCTCGGAATAACACGGTGGGAGGTGGCAGATCTGTTGCCGCAGGCTGTAGTCGCAAGCTTTAGCCTGCGTATCTTTTCGCACCCTTTAGGGTGCGACTATATCTGGTTATGGAGGCATCTGGAATCCAAAAGCTCCGCTTTTGGGCGCAAGCAGAGCTTGCGCACTCCAAAAATCACTCTGAAGGGTGCGGCCACATCTGATCACAGAATGTCTCAGTTGGATACAGCCGATGTAGGGGCGACCGGTCGGTCGCCCTTACGCGTTCTACCGTCTGTTCAACACTTGGGTTGTAAGGAGACTGACTGTGAACATACACCCTCACCCCTGCCCTCTCCCTATCAGGGAGAGGGTTAGGGTGAGGGGAGGTTTCCTTAGGGTTGCTTCATTCGCTCTATACAGGATGACAACAAAAAGATATTGAGGCGCACGGGCAGGAAAGTTCACCCTGCATCTTCGACCGTGCGCCCCTACACGCCAAAAGAACAACATAAAAGGGGCTGACTAGCGCCTCTCCTAGACAGCCCCACATGGATCGATTCTTGGAAATTAATTCAATCCTTCTTACGCCTAGGTCCCTTCAATTCCTCCTTGAAGACCAGCGTCAGAACGGTATTGACCACGCTCACAAGAAGCGCCCCCAAGAAAGCCCAGAGGACGTTTTCAATATCATACCCATACCCACCGGGGAGCAAGTTGCCAATCCAACCCGTGAGCCAGAAAAGAAACGCGTTGATGACCAGCGTGAACAGCCCCAAGGTGAGCAAGATCATGGGGCAAGTAAGCAACTTGAGGATGGGACGCAGAAAGGCGTTTACCACCGTAAACACCAGCGCCATCACCATAAACCCCACCACCGTTGTATTGCCAGCTTCGATTCCAGAGAGCCAACCGGTACCCACAGCGACATACAACGCCGCGAGGTTGATCACCCATCGGATCAGTAATCTTTCCATCTCACCTCCTCAAATTCATGAACACCCTCAGAAGGACGAGGATGCGCCGATGCGATCACCAGAAGTACATCCGTAAACGACCAGAGAGGCCACGTCACTCAATGAAGAGCTCGACCCGTTGACCATCCTCTTCGTCGACGATATCAACGATCTTGCCCGTAAGGCCTTGTTCCAACGCCTCGGTCAGCTCCTCCATCGCGAGCTCCTGATCGATGTCGGGGACAAAACGGGCACCCATCCGTAAGCCGACATTGACCAAACTCAGGGGCAAGTTGACCCTGACCGATTCCTTGCCGGTATCAATGTCCGTCACCCGCACCCGAAGCCAACGCGCCCCACCGGTTTCCGATTCTGGGCGCGTTCTCCTCTGCTTGCCGAGCGCTTCCAACAACCGGGTCCCCTCCTCGGCCGAGATCTTGCCTTCCTCGATCATCTTCAATATTTTCATTCGCTCATCTAAAGCCATTTCACACCTCCTGGATCATCCCAGGTAGACTTCTACTTTTTCGCCACCTTCACCTTCATACACCTCGACAAAGATCGGCGATTCGCTCAAAAGACCCTCGTCCAGGGCGAGCAGCAGCTCATCGATCCCCGTTTCCTCGAAACCGCTGATCCTGTGGCTAAAGATCCGCAGGATCCAGGCTGTCAAGCGGATGGGGATGGGTAAGCTGATCGCTATCCTTCTTGGCCATCTTTCCTGTCCGGTATCCACCCGCAGATGGACCCAAGGTGAGCTGCTGGTCGCTGCGGCTATGGTGGTGAGCAGGATTCCCACAAACAAAAGCGGTGCAGCCAACAGCCAATACCAGCCCCCAATTGTCGCCACTCCCGCTCCGGCGACGGTCAAACCAATGCCGATGGAAAAGGGTATCAACCACCAAGCCCGCCAGCGGTGTGGGGCGTCCTGGACCACTGATTTCATACTTTCAGCACGCTCACCCTCACCCGACAACCGCTGAATAGCTTGCTCTACGTCGATGGCGCCTTTTTCCAACTGATCCAGCACATCCTCTGGTTGTTTTGGCAACACTTTTTCCTGGGAGGTTTCTTCCACACCCCCCGATAACTGCCGGATGGCTTCCTCGACGTCAATGCTTCCTTCTTCCAACTTCTTCAAGATCTCGGTACGCTTCTCATCCCCTTCCATCTTTTATCCCTCCCCTGCTGTAGCCGCAGGCTGTAGTCGCAGGCTTTAGCCTGCGTTTCTCTACGTACCCTGAAGGGTACGGCTACATTTTGTTTAACCTCCCCCGCTGTAGTCGCCGACTTTAGCCTGCTTTCTTTACGCACCCTAAAGGGTGCGACTACATTGTATCTTTAGCTTCCGCAACTTTCGCCGCAGGCTTTAGCCTGCGCACTCCAAACTTCCTTCTCTATGCCCTAACCATGTGCAACTAAGGGCTAACCGGGACCGCATCATGGTCAGGCAAGATGTGTTCCACGTTTCGCACTTCTGGAAAGAGATAGCCCACCAATCCGACGAAACCACCAAAAACACCGGTGAGGACGAACATCAACGACATGCCGGCTCCAGATCCAGTTCCCACCAAATTCCCAAAACTATAGACCAAGCTCCCTCCCGTCATCATGGCTGGTTCAAAGACATGGTCCGCCAATGGTCCGGCCAAGAGGATGGCCAAGGGTGCAGAGACCTGAGCGATTAAACGCCTCACCGAAAACACCCGTCCCTGTACATCCGGGGCCACCTTGGCTTGCCAGATGGCCTGACTGGAACCGTTGATGATAGGCATTAAGAAGGTCGAGAAGAAAGCTCCCAAGGACCAAACCGCCAGGTCTTTCCCCACCCCGAGCACAATCGTTCCCGTGACACTGGAGATGGCCATGCCCAGCAACACCCCATGGATCTTACGCTTGGGACCACCCCAAGCGCTCAACAATAGACCTCCGGCCACACCACCAAGTCCCATCACGGACCGTACGGTCCCCAACACGACCTCGTCGTTTGCAGTGCGAGCCAAGATCATGGGAGAGAGGACGGTGTAGCTGATGCTGAAGATCAAGTTTGCCGCCAAGAAGATTAACAACAAGCTGAGCAAACCCTTGCGCTCGTAGATATATCGAAATCCATAGGCGGATTCCTTCAACAGACTGCCGCGTCCTTCCTTCCCTGCCTCAGTGGCAGCAGGTTGTGGGACGTGAACAATGAGCAAGGCACCGATCGCCACCAAGAAGGTGAAGACATCAATGGCCATGATCCCGGTGATCCCGATGGGACCCAATAACACCCCGGCCATGATTGGAGCGAGGACACCGGAAGCGCTCTCGGCCAGCGAAAGCATCCCGCTCGCACGAGCGTATTGCTCTTTCGGCAGCATCATGGTCACGGCTGCGGAATACGCGGGAAACTGAAAGGCCTGAAAGGCTCCAGCGAATGCTCCGGCTGCGTAGAGATGCCAGATCTGTAGATTTCCACTGGCGTATAGAATGAGGACCACCACCGTGGAAAGGCCCGCGGCTAGGTCACTGAACATCATCACCAGTTTCCGGTTCCAGCGATCAACCAGCGCGCCAGCGACAGGGCTGAGCAACACCGTCGGTCCAAAAGCGAAGAAAGCCACCAATGCCAGGGCGGTCGCTTGACCGGTGATCTCCCACGCCCAAATCGTGAGCGCGAACCACGTCATACCACTCCCGAGGAACGAGATTACCTGGCCCACCCAGACAATGGTGAAACCCGACATTCCGGACAGCCTCGCATGTTTTTCACCGTCGCGTCTTCCTCTTGAAATCAGGTCTTCTGTATCCATTTACACCACTCGCTAGATCGGTATCCTCAGAGTTACTGATAAGCAATCATTTCGGTTCAAGCGCCATCCAAGTGAGCGTACGCTCAGGGTGGAAACCAAATGATTTCAGTGACGTCTCAGCAATGCCGGCAGGGTATTCAAGAACAATGGAACCACGTGTGGGAAGCTCAGTCAGAGCAAGCCCCAAGAGGCCTGCCTCGATACGCCCACGAGCTTCAGATTGAACGATTAAGATAAACCGCCAACTCTCTTTTTCCATCCTGCGTCGAGCTGACAAGCTCCCTACCAATTGGCCCTTCTCCGACCAGACCCAATGTCGAACCTCTCCTAAACCGAGAGCCTTGACAAAGCCATGAGGACGGAAGAAGCTGGAGGCTGTTGGATAGGGCCAGATTAAACCCTCAGGATGGATCACCTTCGCTAGCTCCCACTGCCGCTTCCATTCCTCCGGCCTTCGTTTTCGGGCCAAACCGATCTCCGTCACCGTAGGAACCTGATTTCCACGACGGATCCATGTCGTTCGGGTCGCTAGCGGCCTGAAACCAAACGAGGCGTAAAGCACTTGGGTTTCAGGGCTGTCACGATCCGCCTGCAACAAAACGACTTTCCCGTTTAGGTTTCGTACGAGGTCGATCGAAGCCTTGACCAAGGCCCGTGCAATACCTTGCCGTCGATAATCGGTGTGAACAGCCACATTCGAGAGCGCCCAGCGACCCGGAAAACCTTCAACTTTCGACAAGTTGGCGTTGCCCACTACGCGACCGTCCGCTTCCCAGAGGAATCCATAAGGTCGAGCCGCGGAGGGGAGAAACCAATAATTAAGCAGCCCGCCTATCCACCCTAGGTGTCCGAGCCTGCGCATCCATCGCAACATCCGGCGACCCGCGGGGTCAAGACTGCCGGAGAAGACGGTCTCAACCAGTTCAGCTATCGCGTATGTATCGCGCCACGGGTGGATCGGACGCAGTCCGGACTGCCCCGTGCGAGATTGGGTAACGGTGGCCGCGGTCAGTCCTCACCCCCTAAACTTTTGAGCAACTGTTCGGCTTCCTCGACCGAGATCTTTCCCTGTTCCAACATACGCAGAACCGCCATTCGCTCTTCTTCGCTGACCGCAGGTCCGCGCGGTTCAGGACCACCGATCGTGATGGTGTGTTTGCGGCCGTGTTTACGTGCATATTTCTCAGCTCGCTTGGCAGCCCGCCCTTGAGCTTTGTTTGCTTTTCGGCGCGCCCTCTCCACCGAGCGGCGTACCCTCTCACCGATACGTTCGGCGTCGAAAGTGTACATCCCCGCCCCAATGGCGTTGAAGCGAGCTTCCATCTCGGCGAGCCTCGCATCGAGTTCGCCCATCACACTCCCAACGAAATCCTCGGCAAAATCCATCTCCCTCGCACCTACACGTAGCCAAAGATTTCCGCCGGCCGTCAGTTTTATGGTGGCCTCAGCTTCGCCCAAACGGATGACTGTCTCCCCATTCTCACTCTCACGTTCAACATCCGTAGGCATGGCCATGTCGCCACCTGCCTTCATGGAAATTTGGGCAGAGATATCCTCTGAGAGACGACAGGTGAGATCACCGCCCGCGTTGACAACCGAGGTCGAGTCTGCCTGCGGCGAGAGGGAGAGGCTGGCATCTCCACCAACGGTAGCTTCCACGGTGCCGGTCACTTTGTGCAGTACGAGATCCGCCCCGATGGATCGTAAGCGGACGTCCCCTTCGACCTTCTCCGCGACCGCATCGGCGCCGATGCGGTCCACTGTCAGATCGCCATCCACCTGGCGGGCATGAAGGTCCCCACCGATGAGCTCAAAGGTCGACCGAGCCACGCGACGTAAACTGAGATCGCCCCCCACCGTCTTGATCATCAAATCACTGGTGAGGCCGATCACTCGAGCGTCGCCACCGACCTGCTCTACTTCCACCTTCGCTGCAGCGGGCAGAAAGATCAAGCATCCCGAGCGGCAACTCACTTGGATCTGATCGCCATCCTGATCGACGGTCAGTGTGCCCTGTTCCGGCGCTTGGGCTTCAAATTGTGTATCAAGTCTGCCAGAAAGACGAAGGTCGCCGCCTATGGTCGTGATCTTCACCCTCGGTTTTTCGCCGACTTCCAGCTTTATGGTTTCCATCTTTTACCCTCCTCAGGATTAACCTGAAAAGTCCTCACCGTTCACTATCCTTCCAGCAAGACCATCGCTTCCTCAGACGAAATCTTCCCAGTGGCAAGGTCATCCAAAATACGGTGTCGTTCCTCATCACTAATCCGTGGTGTTTCAGGTCCGATCGGGAAACCCATGGTCCTGATGATGTCCAGCAAACGAGCACGCAAGGTCGGATACGACATACCCAATTCCGGTTCCATGCGACTCAATTTCCCTTCACAACGGATAAAAGTCTCAACAAATGTGAGCTGTTCAGCAGAGAGACGACCAAAACGACCGACGTCAAAGTGGCCCTCGATTGTCGTATCACAACTTCGACAATGGTAGCGGGTAACCGACAGCCGCTCGTCGCAGACCGGACAGGTGGTGAGTAAGACGTTCATACAGTCATCTCCTTTAACATCCAGTTCTCATACATCCGCGTGAATCTTCTCGTTGACCAGAGCAAACCTCTCGATCGAGGTCCCCAATCTCACCAAGCCCGATCCAAGCCTGGCGATCCCATCCCACAGCGGTCCTCGTTGCTCGGGACGAGGCGCATCTCTGAGCCTGCGATCACGCTCATGTTGAATCATCCTGGTATTTGCCACGACTTGGATCTCGACCTGGTAATTCCCCTCAATCATGCGACACCTCAACAATATGTAGTTTGTCTTTGATTATATTAATACATTATAGCTATTTTATTAATAATGTCAAGTCTTACTTAAGTATTCTGAAGTATTGTTTGTGTTTTCTTTAGATGCAGTGGGGTTGGCCTGTTTTTTCTATTAAAATTTTGTTATTGGGTTATTCCGAAGAGCCGGGCCACGAGGAATCCATAGGATGATACTTCCCATCTCAACACATCCTAGGCGTAATGATTGTAGCCGTAAGCTTAAGCCTGCATATCTATGCGCACCCTAAAGGGTGCGGTTACGTTGGATATCACGTTCCCGACAGGATACTATTACCCCAAGACCATGTAGGGGCGACTGGCCAGTCGCCCCTACTTACATTATTAATGTCATCCTGAGCGAAGCCGAGGTGCTCAGATCAAAGACCACGCGCGAAGAATCCCTAGGATGAGGCTTTTGGAATCCAAAAGCTCTGCTTTTGGGCGCAAGCAGAGCTTGCGCACTCCAAAACCACATGAAGGGTGAGGTTATATCCCCTTCGCCTCATCACTGTATTCGCAGGCTTTAGCCTGCGTTTCTTTACGCACCCTAAAGGGTGCGGCTACAGTGGAATAACCTCCCCGCGAGCGAAGAATCCCTATGATGATCCTTTTGAATTCACTACATCCTAGGGATTCTTCGCCTACGTTCCACTTCGGCTCATAATGACACTTGGGGATGTGCCGCCTCTGAGCTCATAAGATGCAGGAGCACAATTAATTGCGTCTCTACTCCAAGTGAATGTCATTCTTGGCCCCCTCCACCCCCTCTGTTAGAATGACCATGGGAATGGTATGAGGCAGCAGGTTAAATAGAAGCCTCCCCCTTTCATCCGATCCTTGTTTCAGGATTCTTTAGACGCTGACCTGCAGATGTGACGCAAACACTTGAAATGACAGAGATTATCCTATCCGGACTTGCCTACGGTGGTGACGCGTTTGGCCGTGATGCGGACGGCAAGATGATCTTCGTCCCTTTCGCGTTACCAGGCGAACGTGTGAAGGTGGAGATCGTCGAGGCTCACCAGCGATGGGCTCGCGGTCAGCTCATTGAGGTGATTGAGGCATCATCGGACAGGGTCGATCCCCGATGCCGTCACTTCACCGACTGCGGTGGTTGTCATTACCAGCATATGCCCTACACCGTACAACTCCAAGCGAAGGCTGAGATCGTACAATCGCAATTAGAGCGGATCGGAGGTCTTAAGGATCCGCCCATAGAAAAGGTAGTACCTTCACCTACGGCCTGGAACACACGTAATCACCTCCAGTTCAACCTAACCTCCGAGGGTCACCTAGGTTTTATGGCAGCCGGTTCGCATCGCATCGTCCCCATCGAGGAGTGCCACCTGCCCGAGCCGGTTCTGTCTGATCTGTGGCCGCGCCTCGATGTGGATCGCATCCCTGGTTTGGATCGTATTGGACTCCGCTCGGGAGCCATGGGGACATGTATGATCATGCTCGAAGGTACAGGCGCACCCGCGATGGAAGTGACCATCGATCTCCCGGCTTCCGTCGTCTGGCTTGCACCGGATGGGCTTCTCGTGCTGGCAGGGGAGAGATCCCTCGATTTTGAGATTTCAGGCTGCACCTTCGTGGTCTCAGCGGATTCGTTCTTCCAGGTACACACGGCATTGGCAGAAGAACTCGTCCGACTTGTGACACGAGAACTCAACGTTCAGTCAGGCGAAACCATCCTCGACTTATATGCCGGTGTCGGTCTTTTTAGCGCCTTCCTCGCGCATGAGGGGGCGCGGATCATCGCCGTTGAAGAGTCTTCACGTGCCTGCTCCGATTTTGAAGTGAACCTCGAGGATTTCGATGACATCGAACTCTATGAGGCTCCGGTCGAGGCCGCCCTACCTGCAATACACGGTCGACCTGATGCGGTCGTCATCGATCCACCGCGCGCTGGGCTCAGTCAGGTAGCCCTTCAACATATCATCGACCTCTCACCACCCCGCCTTGTATACGTGTCCTGTGATCCGGCCACCCTGGCTCGTGACGGCAGCAGATTAGCAGAAGCAGGGTATCAGTTCGTACGCTGTACACCGATCGATCTCTTCCCACAGACATTCCACATCGAGACGGTATCACTCTGGCAGCGCTGAAGGCCTTACAAATGGAAGGCCGTAAATATCCGTGGGGTGAACAGATTGATGAGCGCGCTGAAAGAAATATCATCGAGGAGTAGAGAGTTAGATAAAGGGGTGCGAGCTGAGCCTATACCCCTCTATATTCCAGTGCTCTTCTTGCGATTGACCGTTTTCAGTGGATTGTTTGTCAATAAATGAGGTGGCCGTGATAGAAGAACGATTGGCTTTAGCAAAAGACCTAGCGCTTGAAGCTGGCGCGTTGCTGCGCGAGGGGGCCGGGCATGTGACCGAAATTAGGCACAAAGGCGAGATCGATCTGATCACCGAGTTCGATCTGCGATCTGAACAGCTGCTCATCGAAGGGATCCATCAGGCTTTCCCTCAGGATGCCATTCTCGCTGAGGAGGACGGATCGATCGGTGAGGGTGATTACCGTTGGTTGATCGACCCTCTCGACGGCACGACGAATTTCACCCACGGCATCCCCGTCTTCTCCGTTTCGATCGCCTACACACAAGGAAACCAACCGCTCCTCGGGGTCGTCTACGATCCGATGCGCGAGGAGCTTTTTTCCGCGGCGATCAGTGCAGGCGCCTGGCTTAACGATCGTCGTATCCGCGTCTCCTCAACGACCTCGCTCAACAAGAGCCTGCTGGTGACCGGATTCTCCTACGATATTCGGACCAACCCCGATAACAACCTCGACCATTTTGCTGCTTTTGCGCTACGCACACGCGGCGTGAGACGTATGGGATCGGCTGCAATGGATTTGGCCTACGTCGCCGCGAGCAGATTCGACGGTTATTGGGAGATGCGCTTATGGCCTTGGGATTGGGGAGCGGGCATTCTTCTGGTGAGCGAGGCAGGTGGCCATGTCACGCGCACCAATGGTGAGCCGAATGTCTTCGCCGAGCCCACCTCGATCTTGGCCACCAATGGTCATCTTCATGACGAGATGCTTGCCGTACTCAATCGGAATGCCGGCGGGTGACAATTTGTAAACCTCTATTGGGCGTATGTATAGGGTGCATGGCCGTGCACCCCTATACATTATTAATGTCATCCTGAGCGTAGAGAAGTGAAGCGCAGGATCTCGTTTTCCGTCGTGGAAGAATTACTTATCCCAGCAACGAGATTCTTCGTCACTTTGTTCCTCAGAATGACATTCTGGGAGGCATCATTTCTATAGCCGCAGGCTTTAGCCTGCGAATCTACTCGCACCCTAAAGGGTGCGGCTACATTGGATATCCCGTCCCCGAAATTA
>DUEZ01000050.1 GCA_011174825.1 Anaerolineae bacterium
AGCGTTCAACGAAACATAGTCATTGTAAAAGTCGTTGTCTAAACTGAACCAAAGTGCTGAGAGCTTAAAGCTGTAAGCTGATGGCTGACAGCTGATATCTGATTACTGACTACTGATATCTGACTACTGACTACTGATGTCTGATTACTCAGGAGGGAAGAGATGTTTGAGTTGCCCGAATATGTTACCTTGGCCAAGCAGATGAATAAGACGCTGAAAGGAAAGACCATACGAAGTGGTCACCTTGGAAACTCTCCGCATAAGTTTGTTTGGTACAACAGGAGTCATGATGAGTTTGAGAGGCTGACGAAAGGAAAGACAATCGGCGAAGCCTGGGCCAAAGGAAGATGGCTCTTCATTCCCGTTGAACCCGGTTATGTGTTGTTGCTTGGTGAGTGCGGTGGAAAGGTTCTTTATCATCCTCCAGGGTCCAAGGTACCGAAAAAATTTCATTTGCATCTCAGATTTGAAGATGACTCTTTTTTCACCGCAACGACTCAAATGTGGGGCGCGATGGAGCTTTACGAAAAGGGAGAAGAACAGCACAGAAAGTATGTGCAGGGAATGAGACCAACGCCAGTCGAGCCCCAATTTACGCTCGATTATTTTTCCACCCTGGTAGATGACCTTGCAGCGGAAAAGAAACAAAGTGTTAAGGGGCTGCTAACGCAGGACCAAATCATCCCGGGGTTGGGAAATGCTATTGCTCAGGACATCATGTTTCGAGCACGCCTTCATCCAAAATATCTCATCCCTGATCTCAGCGACGATCAGAAGCGCGACTTATACGATGCCATCTTGAACACAGTTAGAGAGGTCATGGAAAAAGGGGGGCGATATGACGAATTTGACCTTTATAACCATCGAGGGGGATATGTTCGCATCATGGACAAAAACGCGCTCGGCAATCCGTGTCCTGAATGTGGAAGCGTGATAAAGAAAATGCAGTATTTAGGCGGTGCGTGCTATTTCTGCCCTAGCTGTCAGGTGATGGAATAAAACAATGCGTACACTGAAACTACTAACCTCGAGGAGTTGGGAGGGGCATGTGAGGGGGCGCGGGCTTCTCCCGCACCCCCACATATATCGGTCCTCTTCTCGCAGTCGACCTTTTTTCAGTGGAGCCAATCATACAATCGCAGAGGGATTTCAAAATGTCTAGCGTTCAGGATGGCCCCAGTTCATCCTTGTTTACCCACGTGACCCTCGAGGGCAACGTGCCCCTTTCTGGGTTACCAGATGTTGGGATCTCAAACGAAATGACCCTGGCCCTGGAGCATGCTCCAAGCGGCACCTGCATCGGTTGGGGCATCACCTTTGCGATCGGAGATGTGATCGCGATCATTGACCAAGCTGTTGCGGTCGAACTGAGTCCCACGACGACCCGATGGCTCGTCTTCATGCACACGTCAGACCTGCGGCCTGCCAATCCTGACCCCAGCGGATTCATCGCGCCGATGCGCGGGGAAGGGCAACTTGCCGAACATGCCGCCGATTACGTGATCCTCTACGCCGATGGAACAGAGGAATGCGTCCAGATCCGCCGGCGCCATCAGATCGGCGCGTTTCAGCGCCGTTGGGGCGAGAACTGCTTTGAGGCGGTCGCGCACCATAAGCCCTACCCCTTGCGAACGCCAAACGAACAACTCTCCCCCGACTGGGGACGGGCTCAGACACGCGTCATTCAGCCAGACAGTGGGCCTGATGTGAAGTGGGTCAATTGGTTGTGGGCGTGGGAGAATCCATACCCGGATAAAATCATCCTCGGTGTTCGTTTTGAGCCCGTATCGGGGCTTGTTATTGTGTCAGCAATCTCAGCCGGGGATGCGTCCTCGTTACCTCTGCGCTGGGAGACACGTCGCAAAGCGTGCTTGAGCTTACCGCAAGGAGAGACCTTCCTTCCTGATCTCAACGAGAACGGATTGCTTCAGCAGATCCAGCTCGACATGGGGCAGGTCATCTCAGGGACACTGCGCCCGATATACCCCGACGACACCTGGTCGGAAACCTACAACAATCAGATTCCGGAAACATCCAAGAACGAGGTGCTGATCGAGTACACCGCCCACCCCGATGCATGTTTCCACCTCGCCGATGGACAGGTTATCCCCCTGTCGCAGGTCGAAAGCGAGAAAAAAGCTGTCCCCTTGCAATTTGTGGCTCCGGCGACGCAGCGGGTTAAGCTGCGGGTGGTTGAGCGAGGTGGTGGCAAACGAGTGCCGGTAAAGCTGCATGTCCACGGTGAACGAGGGGAATACCTGGCGCCGGTGGATCGTCATCGCATCCTCAACCCGGCCTGGTTCGAGGATTACAGCGTGGATTTCATGCATCTTGATCATACGAGACTGTGGGCAGATGATTCCTCTGAACCCGTTGATGCTCACCCCTGCACCTACATCCCTGGGGAGACGACAATTAATTTACCGCTGGGGAGGGTGTTCATCGAGATATCCAAGGGGTTCGAGATTCGGTCAGTGCGCGAGGTCCTCGAGGTGACATCTGACACTCGGGAAATCGTAATCGAGATCGAGAAGCTACTCCCGTGGCGCGAGAAGGGATGGGTTACCGCTGATACGCATGTACATTTCCTCTCCCCGATGTCTGCCTTGCTGGAAGGGTCGGCCGAAGGTGTGAATGTCGTCAACTTGCTGGCCAGCCAATGGGGAGAGTTGGTGACCAACGTCGGCGATTTTGACGGTCACACCACCTGGGGCTCCAAGGAAGCCGGCGGTGATGGCGAATACTTGGTGCGCGTGGGAACGGAGAACCGGCAGCACGTTCTGGGCCACATCTCTCTGTTAGGGTATCGCGGGGAGATCATCGCGCCGATGACGACCGGTGGACCAAGCGAATCTGCCCTGGGCGATCCCATCGAGGTCCTGCTGACCGAGTGGGCGCGGCGATGCAAAGAACAGGGGGGGCTGGTCGTCCTGCCGCACTTTCCGAATCCCCGCGCAGAGCAAGCTGCCAGCATCGTGAGCGGTGAGGTTGACGCCCTCGAAATGACGTCCTGGGGCAACTTGTATGGCGGCATCGATCCTTACTCTCTGTCAGATTGGTACCGCTACTTGAACTGCGGATACCTTGTCGCTGCCGTGGGTGGTACGGATAAGATGTCGGCCAGCACAGCAGTAGGAACCGTGCGCACCTATGCGCACATCGACCCGAGTGATCCGTTTACCTATCAGACCTGGATGGAAGCGGTCCGACGGGCGGAGACCTTCGTAACGTACGGTCCATTGCTCGAATTTGCCATCGACGGGCACCCGATGGGGAGCCGCATTGAAATGTCGGGCAACGGGGGCACGGTGGATGTGGCGTGGCAAGTCGCCAGTGTCACAATACCGATGTCTCGCGTGGAACTGATTGTGAACGGAGAGATTCGAGAGAGCCTAGCAGTGCCGCCAGGTGAAAAGAGTGGGCATTGGTCCGTCAAGGTTGAGGAGAGCTCCTGGCTGGCTTTGCTGGTGCGTGGTCATTATGCCGACAAGCCGGAGATCATCGCCGCCCACTCCTCTCCGGTGATGATCAACATAGAGGGATCGCCAATGCTCGCCGCAGCCGATGCCGTCACCATCCTAGAACAGATCGAGGGCGTGCTGGCCTATATGGACACGATCGGCACGCGGGCCGATGACGTGGCCCACAAGCGCATGCAATTGATTCTGACATCGGCACATCGCACCCTGCACAACCGCATGCATCAGTTGGGCTACTATCATGGTCACACACCCGTTTTAAATCATTCAGAACACAATTAGGAGCAAGGGAAGGGCATCGCTGTCAAGAAAGGATCCGAAGCCATGGAAACGCTCATTCAATCATGGGACGGTGAGTCAGTCATAAGTCGCTTTGATCGAGAATCGGGCACGTGGATGTTCATCGCGATACACTCGACGGCCCTAGGAGTAGCAACCGGCGGTACCCGGCTCAAGTCTTACCCTACGCCTCGTGACGCGCTATTCGATGCCATGCGGCTTGCTGAAGGAATGACGTACAAGTGGGCCGGTGTTGAGTTCCCCCGTGGGGGGGGTAAAGCCGTCTTGAACATTTCAGAAGTTTTTGATCCAAGCCAGCGCGAGGGATTAATGTCCCGTTATGGGCAGTGGCTTGCCGATCTACATGCCATCTTCGAGACAGGCCCGGATTTGGGAACAACCTCCTCAGATATGGCACTCATTCGTCGAGGTTTCAACGGTGTGTTTGGGTGTCCCTTAGATTTTGGCGGTATGGGAGATC
Organism: Anaerolineae bacterium; assembly: GCA_011174825.1. Classification (GTDB taxonomy): domain Bacteria; phylum Chloroflexota; class Anaerolineae; order Anaerolineales; family E44-bin32; genus DUEZ01. The sequence goes on from DUEZ01000050.1 coordinate 4,240, forward strand.
CAGGACCTTATACGGCCCTGGGAGTATTCTCGGGTATTCGGGCAAGTTGTGAGCGACGTTTCAATTCCTTGGATATGATTGGGCTTTCTATCTTGGTGCAAGGCGTAGGCAGTGTGGGAAAACCGCTTATACACTTGCTGCTTGAAGCAGGTTGTGAAGTTAAATTCAGCGACTTGGATTCAGCGCGTATTGATAAAGTCAGACAGGAGTTGGGCTTGTCCTTCGTGGAGCCAGAGGCGGTCTACGGAGAACCTTGTGATGTGTTTGCCCCATGCGCCACCGGTGGAATCCTCAACGCTAAGACGATACCACAATTGAAATGTTCTATCGTGGCCGGCGGTGCCAATAATCAACTCGAAGGGTCACAGGATGGGGAAGCTCTCCACCAACGAGACATCCTCTACGCTCCCGACTACATCATCAACGCCGGTGGAGCCATTTTCCTTGTTTCAACGGAAAGTATGGGTTGGGACATTTCTAAAGCGCGAGATCGAATCGTTGAGATTGGGAATACACTCAAGGACATCTATGCTCATGCGGAAAAGCACGGCATCAGCTCAACGGAGGCGGCGGAAGAGCTCGCGAAAGGGAGAGTGAAACACGCCGTACTGAAGAAGCACACTGAGAACTGAAGTCAACTTTCAGTAGTCAGTAGTCAGATATCAGTATTCAGACTTAAGATGCAAACGATAAATGATCGATCCAATTTTATTAGATGCATTTGTAGACAAGAATCGGTGGCGATAAACCGATAACTGAGTATAAAAGTCTGACTACTGATGTCTGACTACTGACATCTGAATTTTTTTAGAGGAGGGTCAATGAGTCCTCACAACCAATACGAGACCGATGTGATACCAACTTCTGCCGGTGATCTGAAGATCACGTTTCTTGGTCACGGCACATTGATGCTGAACTTTAACGGGAAAATGATCCATGTTGATCCATTCAGCAGAGTAGCGGACTATTCAAAGCTCCCCAAAGCTGACCTCGTCTTGATTACCCATGAGCACCGCGATCACCTGGACCTGGATGCGTTAGCGTTCGTGCGGATGGAGGAAACGGAGGTGATACTGACCGAGACCTGCGCAAAACAGGTCGAAGGTGGGATAGTGATGAGGAATGGGGATGTCCACACAACTATGGGGGTGACGATTGAAGCTGTCCCAGCCTACAATATCGTTCACAAACGCGAAAATGGGGAACCCTTTCATCCCAAAGGCGTCGGAAATGGATACATCATGACCTATGGTGATAAACGCGTATATGTGGCTGGGGATACTGAGAACATCCCGGAGATGGGTGGGCTTCAGGATATCGATATCGCATTCCTACCGATGAATCTCCCCTACACAATGACGCCGGAGATGGTCGCCGATGCCGCAATGACTATTCGCCCGAAAATCCTTTATCCCTATCATTACAGTGACACCGATACCTCGAAGATCGTGGAATTGCTGAGTGAGCAACCGGGAATCGAAGTCCGCGTTCGTAGGATGGCGTGAAGTATATAAAAAGCGGAGACAGGTGACAAAAGCGGTGTCATCTCTGAATCTTGGCCCATAATCCGAGCGGACAATGAAATGCGCTTAGGACACTTGGATCGACTTTCTGCTCATAACACGCCCATTGTAGGTTGGATGTATTATTATGAGGTCCAAGTAAAGGTAGAGCACATTAGCCGAACACCCCTCTCCCTAAAGCCCTGGCCTTAATCCTCAGTAGAAATTCTCTGCATAAAGGAGTTCAAGATGAATGAGTATCCCTCAGAAGAACCCACCTCGCCCGATCGCACGCGGACCTTTATGATCGCAGCCGGGGTAACTACGGGGTTGGTCATAGCTCTGCTTGCCCTGTTGCTGATCGATCCCTTTGGCTGGAATGTGTTCGGTTTGAAAAGAGCTGAGATCGCTGCCCAGGCTATCCCGACCGACGCGGCTATATATTTAAGTCTCGATCTGGGGAACATCACCTGTGAAGACTTAAATCCCATCGTCTGGGCGTTTTCGGATGAATTCAAGGAGGAAGGTACGTGCGCCATCGATGAAATGTTCAGCGACCTTGACAAAGAGATGCAGAAGAGTTGGGGATGGACATACTCCGATGATGTGAAACCCTGGCTCGGCGAATCAATCGCGATGGGGTTGAGTGATCTCGACCTGGATATCTACGGGGATCTCAATGATGCAGAGATCATATTCGCGATCGAAGTTCGAGACACTGCGGCCGCTGATGAGTTCCTGCACAAGATGATCGACGTTATGGTTGAGGAAACCGGTGAGCAGTTTCTTGAAGAGACCTATCAGGACGCGACACTGTACTATGTCGACGCCCAAAAAGCCCCGGAGCAATACACCTTCAGTCGTTCCGGCGACCTGCTAATCTTCGGTATGGGGAAGAGCGATGTCATGGCTGCGATTGATGCCCAGCAGGGTGAATCCCTGGCGGACTCTTCTGCCTTCCGCGACACAATCGCCGAGCTTCCTTCGGGTCGTATGCTGACCATCTATATGGATTCGGGGCAGATCTTTGAGATGGTATCTGGATTCTTTGAGAGCATGGGTGAAGCGGATACCTTTGAGGCATTGGGAGCGTCAATCGGGCCGACGCACTATGAGGCTGCCGGGGTATCCATCGTAGACGCTGGTGTACGCGTTGACCTGGCGTTTGTCCTCGATCCGGAAGATATCGACGAAGAGACGCTGATCGCTTACCAGGATGCAGGGAAGCGGCCGCAGACAGAAACGTTGATGCCAGAAGGTTCATTGGTCTACCACGTCGGTTCGGGCATCAATCAGGCCATGGAAAACCTCCAAACGAACTTGCTTAGTATGGAGGGGGCGGAGGACATCACAGAGTCGTTGATGCTCTTCGAGATGACTTTTGGGTTTAGCCTTTTTGATGATTTTTTCAATAAGCTCGATGGTGAGTGGGCATTTGGCATTGTGCCAAGTGAAGAAGGTATCTTAGCAGAGGGGCTTGGTGTTCCATTAGATTTTATTTTCCTTGCTGAGACGAGTGACCCTGAAGAGCTCGGTTCTGTAACGGAAAGGATCGGGTTTCTAATTACGATGCTGGAGATAGGTTTGGTGGAGACAATAGAGTCCGAGAAGACCACGCTGTATGAGCTCATAGACATGACAATCGAAGAGACTATCCTCACATACGGCATGGGTGAGGGCTACTTTATGTTGGGGTCTTCGACAAGTTCGCTCAATGAATTGTTCACAGGTGGACCTTCGCTGGCTGACAGCGAACGCTACAATCAGGTATGGCAGGAATTTCCGGGTGATATGTCGCCTGTGACATTTGTAGATATCCGGCGACTATCAGCTGCGCTCGAAGGTAGCATACCCTCTATGATTCAAGAATCCCTCGAACAAGAGGGGGAGCGCTACACGAATCCGATCACATATTTTGCCGTTGCGGGCACGCCGATGGAGAACGGGGTTGCGAGAGCTACAATGATCCTGTTCATAGAGACCGAATAACGTCGGGGGCAAGTCTGTAGGATAGAACTGGAACCTTTGCAAGTCGGTAAGAAGTTCGAGGTATCGGTGCAGTTGGATATATGGAGATAATATGCACTGCCCACACTGCGGCCAAATTCATGCCGGAGATGCATCTTTTTGTCCAGAAACGGGCAAGCTCGTTGGCCGCGAGCGGATAGGCCACATATCCTGGATGGTTTTAGCGCTTTCCGTTCTATGTGTCTTGGTGCTAAGCATATCGTTTGCCAAGGGCATCGACACATCCGGATCTCTCTCCGTTGCAAAGCCCATTTCACCAGTTCCCATCTCCTCTAACGCAGTCGCAGAATCACTCCAACAAGCCCTGCATTCCGTACACAGGTTTAAAGTCAACATTGATGCGAACTACTTGGAGCCTACAGGAAACAAGGTGCGCATCCTGAGTGGAATGGCCCAATTCGAGACTCAGGAGCAGGATGCGGAAACCCTATCGTATCTTATGTTTAACATCGAAGGAGAGATTGAATCGGACAAATCAATTGAAATCTACATCAAGAGCGATAAGGTCTCTTTAAGTGGGTTATGGTTAGACGATCAATGGTTAACCATGACAAGCTCGCTGCTTGAATCGCAACCGGGAGCTCAGGGATCATCGAGTGTTTCAATGGAACACCCTTACTCGCTATTGGCCAGCTTGGCAGGTATATCTGGTCTTGAAGCCGGTGACTTCTATCCCGTTATGGGTCTCCCCTTTTCTGGCGAACACCTTAACGAGACATGGGAGACGGAAGGTGAAACCACACTAGACGGGCAGCCTTATTTTTTATACAGTTATCGATCCGAGGATAAGGAGATTTGGAATCGTATCCTGCCCACGATTCTGACAGACACAGGGATCATCGAGAAAGTCTCAAGCGAACTTTGGGTGGAGACAACCGACTATCTTCCCCACCTCATTCGACACACCCTAGATCTTGATATGGGGCCCGTATTAGGCGCGTTTCAAATCGAAATTAACATCCATCCGTACGATTTCAATCTACCCCTAGATTTACCAAGTGATTTGCCCTTTTGATCATGGGAAAATAGCAGTCAGACATCAGTAGTCAGACATCAGTAGTCAGACATCAGCTATCAGCATGTAGCTTGCATCTTGTGGCTTATAGTCTGCGGCCTGTAGCTTGCAGCTTGCAGCCTAAAGCTTGCGGCTTTATCTCACCGCCTCCTGGCTTTTTATAGATTCTTTGACGGCTGGGGGGCGGGTCTAGAAGTTGGATGTGTTTTGGAGTCCCTCACGTGAACGCAATTTCTCGCTGGTCAGCTAGCGACATCATCCTTTTACGGGGTGTGTGGCGCCAAATCATTTGGTTCGTACTGCCAGTGATTGTCGTTCAGGATTCCCCCGAATTAATTGCACTGTATTGGCGTGCCGGCACACCTAACAAGATCCCAGAAAAACGGCTTACGCCCATGGAGTTGCTAACGACCCATAAGTTGGATCTTGTTGATAGAACATGGGAAGAAACGGATGTGTTGATGCTGGTCACGCCTGGCGCGTCTCATGCTGTTTACGCAATGTGGGAAAGTAAACACACAAGGTTGAAGTGCTGGTATGTAGATCTTCAAGATCCCTTGCGCCGAACATCTATTGGCTTTGATACGATGGATCACCTGCTGGATATTGTGATAAGCCCTGATCGATCAAAATGGCGCTGGAAGGATGGGGGCGAGTTCAAAGAAGCCGTCGAGATAGGTTTGTATTCTATGGAGAAGGCCAAAGCGATTCGAGCAGAAGGGGAGCGGGTAATCAGATTAGCGGAGGCAAATCAATCGCCCTTTTGTGATGGATGGGAGAGATGGTCTCCCCCACCAGAATGGCAGAATCCCGTGTTTCCAGATGAGTGGGATAGGATAGACGATCGGTCAAGCTGAACAAGTGACTCTTCCGAAGGTGGAATAACGCGATCAGAGATCAGTAGTCAGACAGCAGTAGCCAGACATCAGCTTGTAACTTGCAGCTTTTACCCACCGCTCCTCGGATTGTCCTGTGTCCACATACAATATAGGCTCGCAGGCGTGATATGGCCGGAGGGTCATTTGACCGAGGACAACTCCTCCCCTCAATTACAGATGGTATGGCCGGAACATTTGCGCAATGCTCCGCCTGCTGTCCAGCTTCCTGCTGGATATTCACTGCGCACGCATCGACCCGGAGATCATCCCCGATTCTTCCAACTGATGGAACTGGCGGGTTGGTCTGGCTGGGATGAAGATGTGCTGCAGCCATGGCTCCCCAGAATTCTGCCACAGGGCTGGTTTATGGCCATCCACGAGGCGAGTGGCGAAATTGTAGCAAGCGCCATGGCCCTGCTTTCGAATGTGTATCCTTCGGGGGGAGAGCTGGGATGGCTGGCCGGTGATCCGACACATGCCGGCAAAGGATTAGGCTTAGCCGTTAGCGCCGCTGTCATCGCGCGATTCATCGAGGAGGGCTTCCGAAAAATCCATCTGTATACGGAGGATTATCGCCTAGCGGCGCTTAAGATCTACCTGAAGTTGGGATTCATACCCTTTCTATGCGCCCCAGAGATGCAGGAACGTTGGCAGGAAATCTGTCGGCAGCTGGGATGGCCGTTTACGCCTGAAGCCTGGGATTCATCTGAGATGCATTCCAATGATGCTGTCAAGTAACAAGATCGTATCAAATCCAATACAATTCCATCATCGGTTAACAAGTCATAAAGGGAGGTTCTTGGTGTTGGAGATCGGAATACAATCATGAATGATCGCTACATTCTTTTGGTTGCAGCCTTTTCGATCTCGGCGCTCGCAACGGGATGCGGAAGTACGGATCTCCAAGCCACATCTTTATTGACTACTCCAAGTCAAACGCAGACCACGATCCCAGCAACTGAGGACATTCCCCCGACAGCTACTCCGACAATAACGCCGACTCCCACGTCGACTGCAATACCGATATCCATAACCGATAGTTTACTGAGAGCTCAGCAATCTACTCCGTCATCCGAACCTGGCGCGCGGTGCGGTGTGGTTGACACGCTCGATTTCCCTATCGATCCACCAGAGGCAAAAAATGTTCGTTTCGGGGGTCAGGACTTTGGTGTGTTCAGAGATGCTTATTATGGTTACCATGCGGGGGAAGATTGGTGGGGGCCTGGGGACCGTGCTTCGAGCTTTGGAGTTCCTGTTCACAGTATTGGCCACGGGGTTGTGACCTATGCCGAGCCAAATGGGTGGGGTAGGGACAAGGGGGTCATCATCATCCGTCACACCTTTCCGGATGGCAGCAGGATCCTGTCCTTTTACGGTCATCTTCACCCGCCCAGTGTGACACTGCGATTGGGTGATTGCGTCGCGCGTGGCGACCCGATCGGTCAAATTGGCCAACCCCGCAGCTCACCCCACCTGCATTTCGAGATTCGTGAGCACATGCCATCCTCGACTGGCCGCGGCTATTGGTCAAGTGATCCCGCCAAAGCCGGTTGGAAACCCCCATCTCAATTCATTTGGACCTATCGAATCCAGACCTCGCCCGGTGTGGAATGGCTATGGTCTTCAGCGAATAATATCGTTCAAAACCTCGGTTTGTGGAATAGGGATACCGTTGTGGCCATCACTACTGAAGAGATCCTGGGTATCGACTTTGAGGACGGCAGTCTGCTTTGGAAAATACCGATTTCGGACCAATCGACCGATGCGCTGTTTGATAGTCAGCTCCCGCTGATCTACTCCTTCAATCACAGGCGTGAACTTGTAGCTTATGAAATGAGTGATTTAGATAGTGAAGACCAAATTTCCGCTCCTGATTTACCGATAGAACCGATTTGGGAGATACCGCTGGGCTCCTCGAGAGCACCAACGCTTCTCCCTCTTCCCAATGGTGGTATAGCTGTAGCTGGAAGAGATAGAATTCTGGGAGTTTCATCAAGCGGGGAACTACTGTGGCAGCACAATCCCTTTGCACGACCCATGGACTGGGCACTTATGAATGGGCAGTTGTTCCTAACGACGACGGGGAGAACCGACCCCATATGGACGATCGACGAGAATGGACCGACAGCGTGGGAGGTTCCATTAAGTGGGCACTTGGCTGTTCACGAAGAAAAAGTTTGGATATACGCGGATGATGGGATTTATCTTTTAGATATGGAACATCAATCCGCAGATTTGATATATTCCCTGCCAAATGGGATGATCCGTCTAGGTGACACCGTCGCTTTACCCAACGGCAATGTGCTCGTTGATCATACGGACATCTCCGATAGACGTTTGATGTTGATCGGATCAAATGGCGAATTGCGTTGGCAGCGTTCCTATTCAGGTATCTTGCAAGGAGAGCTTTCACTGATCGAGCTGGGAGGGACACCCTATCTGGTAACTCAAGATGAGACCAACTTGACCCAAGAAAGTAGAACCACCACCTGGCGTGAAATAATCATCTATTCGGTGGATATTCATTCCGGCGATCTGACGCTTGTGTTTCATGGGGGCACTCGTGATCCTGATCAAGGTTCCACTTCAATCTTGACCATCGGAGACGATCGCATCCTGATCAACCTGTGGGGGACAACCCTTCTGGTGCTGAATCCACGAATAGCCCTGGAAACAAATACAAGGTGACGATTTTGGAGCATAATAA
>DUEZ01000051.1 GCA_011174825.1 Anaerolineae bacterium
GCTTTGTCGAAATCAGCTGCAGCGAGATACCCTGAAAAAACCGCTTGCGCGATGATGTTGGGGGCTTCCGCATCACCGATCACTCGCAAGGATTCTATTCGACCCTCCTCGAGGGCAGGTTTGAGCGCGTGATACAGCCCGTCGTTGGGAGTTCGATCGCTAACCAGGATTACTTCATCGCAAGGCAGAACCGTTTCAAATTCGGAAACCGAATGCGAAAGGGTGAGGTTATCGGGTCGGATGGCCGTGAGAACATGTTGGGTGTACAAAGTAACGCCCTTGGCCATCAGCCGGCGTTGTATGCGCTCTTGTTCCAAGGTGTACTGCGCCCAGTATGAGACCAAAGGTGCTGGTGTAATCAAGGTGACCGAACACCCCCGACTTGAGAGCAATTCCGCGACCAAACCGCCCATATAGTAATGGTCATCGTCATAAACGACGACCTGACCTGTCGGGTACCGATCCGCCAGGATGTCATCTGGTGTAAAGACGGACGGAAGATCATGTCCCGGTATCGGTCGCCACCGTGTTCGCCCGACGCCATCACGACGCCACTGAGCGCCAGTCGCAATCACCACATGCTTAAAACCAGCTTCGAGAACATCCTCAGCATTCATCCTGCTCGCGGGATAAACGGTAACATTTTTAATTTTCTCGATCTGCGTAATTCGCCAATCGATGACCCGACGCCACTCGCTCAACCCAGGGAGCTTCGCCTCCAACGCCACCCTCCCGCCTAGCTCTCTAGTTGCTTCGACCAATTCGACGGAATAACCCCGCTGACCCAAAGCACGAGTACACTCCAAGCCGGCGGGGCCACCCCCAACCACCAGCACCTCTTTTGGATCCTTCGTTGGCGTGACGGTCTCTGGGTGCCAATCGCGCCGCCATTCCTCTCCCATCGTGGGATTTTGGGTGCATCGAATAGGTACAGCTAGCAGATCACCGATCACACAGACATTGCAGCCGATACATTCTCGAATATCCTCAACCCGGCCCTCCTGGATCTTTTGCGGCAAAAAAGGATCGGCGATCGATGGTCGAGCAGCGCCGATGAAATCCATCACCCCACGTTGTATCGCAGAAACCATGCTTTCAGGGGAAGTATAACGACCGACACCAACGACAGGTTTACTCGTGAGGGTCTTGACAAAGGCGATGTACGGTTCCTGAAAGCCTTCTTTGTCAAATCTTGATGGTCCTGAGTCATTGCTCCAATCACTGATGTTGACGTCCCATAAATCCGGCAGCTCGGCCAACATGGCAACGATGTCGTGGCCCTCACCCAGGTGGGTGATCCCTTCCTCACCGAGCAGCTCGTCGACGGCCAGACGCACCGCCACGGCGCAGGTATCCCCAACGGCTTCCTTGGCCTCTTCGATCAATTCGCGCAGGAGCCGCACTCGATTCTCTAAACTACCACCGTATTCGTCGGTGCGATCGTTGTAACGGCGTAGCAGGAAGTGCATCGCCAAGGATAAATCATGGCCCGCATAGCAATAGATGATGTCGAAACCCGCCCGTTTTGCCCTCATCGCTGCTTCCCGATGCCAGCGCCGCATGTTACGAATATCTTCCTTGTCCATACGCCGCGCCTGCCACGGATGGAACCCAGATACCCCCATCGATCGAGTCCCCATTGGGGGAACGCGGGAATAGAGGTTCGGGGCATGATGGCCACCGTATACCAGCTCAATCCCAGCCAGGGCACCGTGCTGATGCACTGCTTCGACCATCATCTGCAATGGAGCGATATCGCGATCCCCCCAAAGTCTTCCCTCTATACCAGGCATCAGGTCGGAGCTGTGATGGATCTCCACCTCTTCCGTGCATACAACCCCCCACCCACCCTCAGCCTTGATCCCCCGCATGGCAGCCAGAGCCCTTGGCATCCGATATCCGAACCCATTGCAATGAGGTACCTGATAGAAACGATTCGGGGCCACCACTGGGCCAATGGGTACCGGTTGGAAGAGGAGTTCGTATCGGTTATCCATTTCGTTTCGCCTCTCGTCTGCAAAAGTAGTTCTTACATCTACGTTTAATCTTTCGACAAAGGAGTATTAGAGCATCAAATTGGGTAATAGAACAGTAGCGTTGTCGATGGTTTGCACGTGGAAATGACCTTTCGTGAATGTAATCACTCAAACATGTTTCGAACCGCGAATATTGGATTTGATTTCGATAGTGGTTATCAACTACTATAGATATACCGCCCCTATCATAAGGAACGCTCCCCATGATGTCACAAGAAAAGAATATCAAGAAGATCGTCGTCACCGGCGACGTCACGATGGACTGGAGCCTCGCTCGGGATTTAGGCGAACGTGGCGACCAGTGGCGGATCGACCGCTGCTCCCGCATCTGGTGGCAGCGCGGCGGCGCGGCCTTGCAGGCTGATCTGATCCAAGCCCTCGCAACCTCCTCATCCGAGAAGGATCAAATCACCTATAGGGTCTATCAACCAGCAACGCCAATGGATCCCGTCCAACATGGAGATCCACGTTATCACCACTCCTACGCCTTGTGGTCACCATTCAAGTCAGGCGATCAAACCCCTTGGCGTATCGCACAATATCTCGGGATCGACCACTGCCTGTGGGATGAAGCCACCGAGACCGATGAGACGCTCCGTGTGGTAGACGATCTCACAGGGGTGGATCTTATCGTCCTCGATGATGCCGGTTTGGGATTCCGCGATCGCCCTGCGCTTTGGCCGAACTCCCTCCAGAACCGTGAGTATAAGCCTTGGATCATCCTCAAGATGTCCAAACCCGTCGCTGAAGGACCTTTGTGGGATTATCTACTTGAAGCCTATGCAGAACAGCTCATCGTCGTCACCACAATTGGAGACTTACGACAGACCGAGGTTCAAATCAGCCGGCAGGTGTCATGGGAACGTACCGCGCAAGATATCTATTGGGAGTTGACTCACAATCCTCGGGTGAACAACCTCTCTCGTTGCACCCATGTCGTCGTGTCTTTTAATGCAGCAGGTGCGGTGCTACTATCACGTCCACAAGGTGGTGAGACGGAAGCGTTGCTTTTCTTTGATCCACACAACTTGGAGGGGGATTGGGAGAGAAAACACCCTGGGGGCATGTCCGGTTACACCTCCTGTTTGATCACCTCATTGGTGCATCAGCTGATGATCAACCCTTCTCAACCCGAGCTCAAAAATGGGATACAGTCCGGAGTTTCTGCCATGCGAAGGCTGCATTTGGAGGGGTATGGCTATCCAACTTCAGGCCCAAAGACCGCGGAACTACGGTTTCCCATCACCAAAGTGATCGACGAGATCGAGCTTGGGAAAACGCCATTGGCAGTAGCTCCTATTCAGGATCCTGTTAGGAATATCCTTTCTCCCACCGATCCGGACTCCTTACAGGTGATGCCGGGTTTCTGGACGATCCTCGAGGATCACTACACCGGAGCATTGAATGATGTCGCTCAACGCATTGTCTTGGAGGGTATCGATGCAGCGTTAGAAGGCGTACCGATTGGCAAGTTCGGCGCATTAGTCACCGTGGATCGCAGGGAAATCGAGGCTCTGCACAGCATCCGTAGTCTGATCACAGAGTATTGCGAACGTCCTCCCAAGCGCCCCCTTTCCATTGCGGTTTTTGGACCTCCGGGTTCCGGCAAATCCTTTGGTGTGACCCAAATTGCGAAGTCTTCTCGACCAGGAGTGATCCAGCCCATAAGTTTCAATATCTCCCAATTTGGCCATCCACAGGAACTCCTCGGTGCGCTCCATCAAGTCCGGGATATTGGCCTTTCGGGTAAGATTCCACTTGTCTTCTGGGATGAATTTGACACACCGCTTGAGGAGAAACGTTTGGGCTGGCTTCGCTATTTCTTAGCTCCCATGCAAGACGGTGCTTTCCAGGAAGGACAGATCACCCACCCCATCGGGCGCGCTATCTTCGTGTTCGCGGGTGGCACCAGCCACCGCATGGAAGAGTTTGGAGCAGATCTCGATGAGGTTGAACGCCGGGCAACGAAACTGCCCGACTTCATCAGCCGTCTTAAGGGATTCTTGAATGTCCTGGGACCGAACCCTATTGCTCGCCCCATTGACGAGGGTACAGGAGAACCCATCCCCGATCCGTATTTCATCATCCGTAGGGCGATCATCTTGCGCGTGCTCTTCGAGCTCAACCTCCCTCAAATCATTCGTTCAGAGGGTGGCGTTAGACGGGTTCATATCGACCATGGCATACTACGGGCGTTCCTAGAAACCGATCGCTATAAGCATGGCGTGCGCTCCATGGAATCTATCCTCCACATGAGCTTGCTTGCAGGTGCGACCTCTTTCGAACGCTCGAACTTACCCCCGGAGGATCAGATCAATCTGCACGTCGACGGTCGAGATTTTCTCGCTCGTATGCAACAAATGAAATTAGAAGGTGATCTTCTCGAGAAACTCGCAGAAGCAGCACATGAGATATTTTGTGAGGGATTAAGAGAGAAGGGATACATTTATGGTTCACAAACGGACCCGGAGGGTAAAACCCACAGCTCATTGAAACCTTATCAGGATCTACCGGAGTACGAAAAGGATTCCAACCGCGACAACGTACGCGACATCGCCAACAAACTGGCTGCTGTTGGCTACGTCATGGTCCCTGCCCGCAGCAATGAACCGCCCTTCGATTTCCCCGGTGATGATCTGGAATTCCTCGCTGAATTGGAGCATCAACGTTGGATGACGGAGAAGATCAACGCCGGCTGGAGACACGCTCCAATAACCGAGAAAGAAAAAAAGCTGCACTCGGCTTTGTTGGAATGGGACGAGCTGCCTGAGGAAGAAAAGGAAAAAGACCGGTTTTTAATTCAGCAGATCCCCAAGATCCTAGCTAAGGCCGGGTACGCCATCGTCAAATCCTGACCGATTTATTTGGAGGGCACGATCATAATCAAATCATCAAAGCGAGAAATCGTTATCGGTGTCACAGGACATCGCTGGATCGAGGAGACGAGGGAAGTCCTCGCTGCGATCGATCATGTCATCGAAAAGATACACCAGACGTATCCTGATCATAACCTCACCGTGCTCTCCCCGCTTGCACAAGGCGCGGATCGTGTTGTGGCAAAACGCCTTCTCCGTCACCAAGGTACGAAGCTCACTGCGATCCTTCCCCTGCCCATCGCGCAATACCTGACGGATTTCCCTTCAGATGAATCTAAAATCGAATTTCACCGCTTGTTAGATCAAGCGGGAGAGATCATCGAGTTACCCCACCCCACCTCACGTGATGAAGCCTATGCCGCAGTTGGGAAATATATCCTTGATCAATGCGACCTCCTGATCGCAATCTGGGATGGTCAGATTGCCAAGGGAAAAGGTGGGACTGGTGAGATCGTCCGCATTGCCCGTGAACAAGGGTTACCCTTAGCTTGGATACTGCATGTTCAGAAGGATCAAGATGTCGGCGAGAGGGTGGTTAGAATCCGGTTCGAACGTTTCTCGCTACAGAATTCCGCACCCGGCGATGGAGAAAATTAATGGGTCCGTCTTATAAAATGCAGGCTGAATCCGACAGCATGAAAGACCCAAGGAGACTCAGGGGAAGGTTGTTACAGCAGGTTTTTGGTCGACCCTTAAAGGATTTCATCTGGATTCTTATCAGCGGGTTATGGGTCACCGCTCTCATCCTAGGATATATAGGATTCTCGAAATCAGCAGTTTCAAAAGGCGAATCCTCCACACCCCTCGACCTGATCTACCTGACTTTACAGCTCATCACGCTTGAATCGGGCTCAGGAGCTGGACCGCTCCCCTGGGAATTGGAGGTCGCCAGGTTCGCACTTCCAACGTTGGCGGCCTACACCGTGATCCAAGCACTGGCATTGCTTTTTCGTGAGCAAAGGCAACGCCTGCGATTGTGGTTCATTCGAGATCACATTGTGATCTGCGGGCTCAGTCGCAAAGGGCTATTACTGGCGAGAAGTCTTCTTGAATGTGGAGAAGATGTCGTGGTCATCGAACTGGATGAGGGGAACGATTTGATCAAACAGCTTCAGGTGCGCGGTGCGATTGTCCTGATAGGAGATGGGACAGATCGAGCAGTTTTGAATCGAGCTGCAGTTCACAGGGCACGATGCCTGCTCGCTGTTTGCGACGATGATGGGACAAACGCTGAAATCGCCGTCCAAGCGCAAAATCTCGTAAAAGACCTCAGTCGCGATCCACTAACCTGCATCATTCACATTGTCGACCCTCAGCTGTGTGACTTGCTGCGCGAGAATGAGATCGGAGGCGAGACCTTTACCCAACTGAGACTTGAACTTTTCAACGTTTTCGAACGGGCGGCACAGCTACTCTTAAGGGAGTTTTCCCCCTTCAGTCCTGAAAGAGGACAACCCGATCTTGCACCCCATATCCTCCTGATTGGAATGGGGCGGATGGGTGAAAACATCTTGACCCAGGCTGCCTATACCTGGCACATAAGGAATCCGGACTCCAATAATCCATTGAGAATTACGATGATCGATCTTAAAGCCTCCGAAAAGTGGAAATCCTTGGAGGTGAGGGTTCCCCATCTGACGGATTGTTGCCAGGTCCAAACTCTATCGATGGATGTGAGATCCCCGGACTTCTACCAAGCCAATTTCCTGTCCGATTCTCAAGGAAATGCGGTCGATATTATCTATGTCTGCTTCGATAACGATTCGCTCGGTCTGAACGTTGGTCTGACACTCCTCAGCCGCACCAAGAAACAAGACATCCCCATCATCGTTCGGATGATGGAGGGGCACGGGCTCGCTTCCCTGTTAGGGGAAGCGAGCGAGGAAGGTAGTGCCTTCCGCAATCTCCACGCTTATGGACTGTTGGATAAGACCTGCAAGCCCGAGCTGCTCTTCGGCGGGGTTCATGAAATGCTCGCCCGAGCAGTTCATGAAGACTATGTTCAAGAGCAAAAGCTGTTGGGCTATACGAGCGAGGATAATCCCACCTTGGTGCCTTGGGATCAGCTCTCCGAGGAAAAGAAAGGATCTAATCGCCGATATGCTGACCACATGGGAATTAAATTAGGTGCTGTCGAACACAGGATCGAGCCGCTCAGGGATTGGAACGCAGTCGATTATGAGTTTAAAGAGAACGATATTGAAATCATGGCCCGCATGGAGCACGAACGTTGGTGTCAAGAACTGCGTCGTGAAGGTTGGAGATATGGACCAACAAGGGATGATGCTAGAAAGGTGCACCCTGCGCTCGTCCCGTGGACAGATCTTCCAGAAAACGAAAGGGACAAGAACCGGGATTTCATCCGTGACCTGCCCCGACTACTATCCCGAGTGGGATTTCAGGTACAACGCTCTAACTGAAGAAATTGTTGACGGAATGACGTAAGATGGCAAAGTAGGTGGAGGGATCATGGCCCACGACGTTTTCATAAGCTACTCGAATCTGGATAAGACGGTTGCCGACGCTGTCTGTGCGACCCTTGAAGCTAGAAAAATCCGATGCTGGATCGCTCCCCGAGATGTGCCGCCCGGCAAATCATGGCCAGCAGCTATTGTAGATGCGATTGATGCAAGTCAAGTCTTCGTTCTTGTATTATCCAACGGTTCTAATACCTCAGAGCAGGTGATCCGCGAGGTCGGTGGAGCCGTGGGTAAAGGTATTCCCATTCTTCCATTACGGATCGAAGATGTAGAACCTTCTCGGGAAATGAGTTATTACCTCCAGATCACCCATTGGTTGGATGCTTTGACCCCTCCACTGGAGCAACATCTGGAAAAGTTGGCTAACTCGGTTCAGGCTTTAATGTCTGTAGGGGCAGAAGTACAACCTCCTCCAGTGGTCGAGACCGTTATGGAAGTGCCAGCGGAAAAGCGACGGCCTTTGCCGACATGGGTGATAGCCGGACTCGTTATCGCAGCTGTGGTGATCGTGGGTGGGGTTGGATGGATGGCCATATCCCAACCTCGCTCGACACCAACACCATCAGATGTTCCATCAACTTTAGCTGTCATCATTTCTGAGCCAACGGATACACCTATTCCTGATGTACCAACGATCGCCCCAACAGAAGTGCCTTCCATAATGTTCCGTGATGATTTTGACAATTCATTAGCAGAGGGATGGAATATCCTTCGTGAAGTTTCCACACATTGGAGCTTAACCGACAAACCCGGCTCGTGGCGCATCACGCTTCAAGCCGGTGCAATTGGCGATGCCATCCCTGAACCTCCTGCCAACGTATTATTACGCGAAGCACCGAGTGGCGATTTTGAGATCACCACATTGGTTCACTTCACCCCTGTCAGCAATGTGCAATTCGCTGGATTGATCGTTTACCAAGATGATCTTAACGCAGTGCAATTTGGTAGAGCATATTGTGATTTGTCTGAATTGTGTGTCGGTAATGGCATCTATTTTGACAACACCAGCGATAGTAGTGAAAACTTCGCGACGGTCACTTCGAATCCTTCCATTGCATACTTACGTTTACGACGTGAGGGCACAACCTATACGGGTTACTATAGCGAGGATGGTGAAAGTTGGACGATCATCGGTCAGCATATTTCTGATATCACTCCTTTCCAGATCGGCTTAACTGCTGGACAAGTCCTAGAAGCTGAAACAATCGCTGATTTTGAGTACTTTTCGATGGAGACACCGCCCTCCCCTTCTTCTGGCTGGAGCGAGTGGCGGACATTAACCTTCAATATTCCCAGTGACACGCTTTGGCGCCAATCGGGGGAGAACAGCTACACAACTATCGCGGAGGATTTATCAACAGATACATTTACCTGGTCTACTGAAATTGTCGAAGGAGATTTGATCTTAATTGCTGAGGTTACAAGTCCTCTTTCAGATGTAGAAGGTTCATTTATTATTTACGGAGACGGTACTGGTTATTCCTATGGATGTCTTTTTTTCGCTTACGGCCATGGAGTCGCAAAGATAGAAAAACATACACCTTATCATCAAGGCGAAAACTGGTTAGTGTTGAATCATGGGGATTTCGATTTCGAGGAACCAACTCATAACTTTAAAATTGAAATAATTGGAGACATAGCTGACTTTTATGTAGATGATCAAAAAGTAGCCTCCGCGTTTATCCCCGACGAAATTAACCGTCGTGGCAGAATCGGTTTAACTCAATATTGGGAGGAGCCTCCGGGTGTTACGTACTCCAACATCAGAATCAAAACCCTGAACAAGGTCGAATAAAGAAAATAAATTGGAGCACAAACCGTCAATAGCCTTTGCAGTGAATTTCAATAATGAATGAAACGTGAAACGTGAAGCGTGATGCGTGATAAGTCGTGTCTTTCCCACAAAATTTTTACTACCTCTAGGTGATCTGAACACATGTCGAATACTGAAGTAACTACAACTGACGCCTTCATTTCTTACTCACGATCAAACCTTGATTTCGTGGAACAGCTTGCGAGCGAATTAGCTGCCAGCGGAAAGGAACCCTGGTTTGATAAAAGCGATGTGCCCTTACGAGGTATTCCAGCTGGATCTGAATGGTGGCATGAGATCGAGCAAGGCATCGAAGCAGCGGATAACTTCGTCTTTATCATCAGCCCACAGTCCGTGGTCTCACCCTACTGCAACGCCGAAATCGCCCACGCCGTTGAACACAGCAAGCGTAAAATTCCGATCATGCTTTATGGAGAGGACGAAGCCTCCGCTCTGGGTGAGATCACCCAAGCGATCAATGCCATCCCTGACGAAGAACTCATACCGGAGGCTATCTTCGTCCCAGAGCGCGACTTAAAAAAGCTCGTCCATCGAAACTGGCAACGCATCAGTGCCGTGCAGTATATCCCCTTCAAGTCACACGATGACTGGATGAAGCCGACCCAGGAACTTATCAGCGCGCTGGAACAAGACATTGAACGTGTACGCGCGCTCAACGAACTGCAGCGCAATGCCGCTACTTGGGAACGACAGGAGCGCAGCAGCAGCTTCCTGCTGCGTGGAGAGGCTCTAAGGGAAGCCGAAGCTCTGATCACAGAGAGCGTAGGGCAAGATCCCGAACCCTCACCACTGCAGTCGGAGTATGTGGCAGCCGGTCGCAGAGATGAAAACCGCAGGCGGCGTATAACGGTAGGCGGCGTCATCGCCTCCATCATGCTCATCGTGGCCGCTATTGTTACCGCAATCATCATCCAGACCAACGCGGTACAGGAACGCAGCCTCATGGAACGCAACGCCGCCGAAGAACGTGCTAACCTGCAGGCTACCGCGGTGGAGGATCAGGCGATCATCGCCAGCACAGCCGTGGCTGCGGAAGCGGAAGCTCAGCTCCGCCGCCAACAGGCAGAGGAAGCGTTGCGCGTGGCCCTATCACGTCAACTCGCAGCACAATCAGCCATTCAACTCGACAGACAGCTTGATCTAGCCTTGTTGCTAAGTGTGGAAGCTGTACGTATGGACGACACGATCGAAGCCCGCAGCAGCCTACTGGATGCGCTCAGTCGAAGCGGTGCTCTCGACAGTTTTCTCTATGGACCCGACAATTTCATTCAAAGCCTGGCATTCAGTCCGGATGGTGATCTGGTGGCTTCCGGTGTCTGTCTGGAAGAAGAGTATTTTGGTCTAACTCGCTGTGTGAAAGGGGGCGTGTTCCTGTGGGATATCAATACGCGCCAGCTGGTTGATATCCTGGAAGTAGGTCATGTGGGCAATGTCCCGTCTTTAGCGTTCATTCCAGATGGTCGCCTTCTGGCAGTCGGAGGTTGCCATGAGGAAGGGGTCATGGGTGGCCCGGTGACAAAATGTGTACAGGGAGCCGTTGAGCTATGGGATGTGACCACTATGACAATGGACGGTCCCCCACTTATCGGCCATCGCAACGAAAGCGCTTATACTGCAAACCTGGTGGATCATCTAACCTTTAGCCCCGACGGCAGATGGTTAGCGGCCTCGGGAACGATTTTTAAAGACGGTTGGCAGGACACGATTACCTTCTGGGACCTGGAAACTCGGCAACCTGTTAGTGAACCATTTATCCCCAGTGATTTCCTATCCGACTTGGCCTTCAACCCCCCCGGGAATTTATTTGCGGTGAGTAGCTCTTTCGATGACGCGATCACCTTATGGCCCTTTTCC
>DUEZ01000052.1 GCA_011174825.1 Anaerolineae bacterium
CTAATTCGGCCAAACTGAGCAAGACCATCTCTTGCGCAATTCTGTCGTAGCCGCTGAAGATCAAATTCCCATTGAAGTTCGGCGGATCATCGGGCAAGAGGATGACGATGCTGGTCTCTTCCTCGGGCTCCGGCTCCTCCGGCTCGGGCGGCGCTTCGGTTGGGGCCGGTTCCACTGTTCCTGGTTCAACGGGGGGTTCTTCCGTTGCCGCAGGGCCACAACTCACCAGGCTGGAGAGTAAGAGAACTGTGACGACAACCAGCGCTAGCATTCCGAATTTCTTCTTATTAATCATGTCTCCTCCTATCGGTAGCGAAAGCTCATTCGGCAAAGGTTTTGCCGTATGAAAAGGCTATCTTTACAACCTCAAGTTCCTGATCGAACCACCCCCTCTCTCTCCCCTTTCACGTTCTGGAGTATCCACTTCTTCAAATAGATTTTATTATTGGATCACTCGTTGAGCTGAATTTTCTCTTTCAGAAAACCTTCGCTGTAGCGAACTTGATCGGGTCGGAACTCTATTCAACCCCGAGGAGCTTTTTCGCCACACCAACCGCGGCGATGGCGTCCTCTGCATAACCATCGGCACCGATTTCATCCGCCCAAGCTTGGGTCACAGGTGCACCACCCACCATCACCTTTACCTGATCACCCAAGCCAGCAGACCTAAGCTCTTCGACAACCTTCTTCTGCTGGAGCATGGTGGTTGTCAGCAGTGCCGACGCCCCTACGAGCACTGCCTTGGTCTCTTGAACCGCGGCGACGAACTCGCTGGCGGGCTGGTCGATCCCGATATCCATTACTTCGAATCCATTCGCGGTCAGCATGGTACCTACGAGTGTTTTGCCAATTTCATGAAGATCGCCCTCGACCGTCCCCAAGACGACGCGCCCTAACACCTCCCTCTGTTGGTCCTCCAGCAAGGCAGGTTCAAGGATGGATAAGGCAGCTTTCATGGCATCTCCACCGATGATCAAGTCTGGTAAAAAGTACTCACCTGTGGCGAACAATTCCCCCACACGCTCCATGCCCACCGTCAAGCCTTTGTTGATGCATTCCAAGGCATCAAGACCCTGAGAGAGAGCACCTCTCGCTAGTTCCTCCGCCTCTTCCGGCTCCCCAGCAATGACTGCTTGCGCCAGCTTGTTGAAGTATTCCGCGTCGCTCATCAAACCCTCCTTAATTTTTTTTCGACCTTGATAACATCTTACCAATTCGTTGTCATTTGAGGTTATTGGTCAGGGGTTGCCGATAGAGAGATGAATGAATTGGCTGATGCAAAAAACCCCTTTAGGTTTGAATTTCTCAGGCAGCAGCTCCTTCCGCAACATAACCAGCATACATCACCATGACCTGTTTTGCCTAATTATAATTCTGGGCCTGGATGGTTTCCAATCCCAGCCTGCATAATGAGCGAAGACACCCCGCTAGATCTCAATACCACACACGATGCGATCAACAGCCTGCCAGCGAAGTTGCTTTCCTCGGCTATCGCAAACTCGGAAGTGGGGGAATTGGGACATATGCGTATCTCGAATCAGTGTTTTTACGCTAATAATCGTTCGTTGTGCTCAACTCAGATGCTCCTTTACCTGCTCAGCGATATCGGCGCACGTGGCAAACCATACACCAGTATAGGATCTCATGGAGGTCATAAACTCCTCCAACATCTTGAGCCGGGACGGGCGACCGATAATTTGGGGGTGCATGGTAAGGATAAATAAGCCACCGAGCTCATAAATACCCTCGAACTCCGCCCCCCATATTTCACGTACCTCAGAGATCGCGGATATTTTCTTGTTCCAAGTGTCCTTCGCGAACCAAAAATGGGGGGCGTCATCCAGGAGCCAGTGGATGGGTAACTCGACAATCGATGTTCCTGGATGCAGGTAGGGTCGGATGTCGTCCATCATGTTACTAGAATAGGCGAACTGATGTTTCTCCAGTAGTTCGAGTGTGTGCCGACTAAACTCCCAGGAAGGAGAGCGATAGCCGACCACCTTCGAACCATATCCGTTAAGGATACTCAGCGTTCGAACGATGGATTCCTCCTCTTCTTCTGGGGTCTGATCTGTCGGCGGAGTGTGGGTATAACCGTGTGCCGCCAGTTCGTGACCACGATCCGCGATAGCCC
This sequence comes from Anaerolineae bacterium, assembly GCA_011174825.1. Lineage (GTDB taxonomy): Bacteria > Chloroflexota > Anaerolineae > Anaerolineales > E44-bin32 > DUEZ01. The sequence goes on from DUEZ01000052.1 coordinate 2,135, forward strand.
TCACAGTCTCAGGATGTTCCTCAGCGACCTTACCGATGATGAAAAACGTGGAAGGTATCTCATTTCTTTCAAGGAGCTCCAGAATAAGTGGAACGGCTACCCTGATCGCGTAACGACCCTGTGATAGGACGCCCGGTTTGTCGGCATTGGTTGGATTCCCTGAGATCCATACGCTTTCCGCGTCAAGATCAAAGGTAAAAGCAACTGTGCATTTTATGCCGGTAGGCCACATCGGCAATCTCTTTCCTCGTGTCTACGGTTCGAAGAGAAATTCTTCGCTAACGTGTCGTCGTACAACACGCTCCATCTCCGCTTCTACTCTGGCAGGTAAACGGGGAGTCTGATGCTGGGTTAGGATTTCCTGGATTTTGCGGCGACAAACCTCTTCAATGGTTTCTCCTTTGGTCATCCAGGTCTCATATGGATCGCGATTGAGAATGGCCGGTTGCCAATGCTCGCGGAAGGTTCTGCGCGTGTGCTTGGTTCCCAGAAATGTCCCGCGCGGAGTTCGAGATTTGATCAACGCCATCTCCTCAGCAAGATCATGCTCCCTAATGCCTTGCATCATGCGTCTCAATCCGGCAATAAGGTCGTCGTCCAAGATCATCTGCAGGTACGAGATGGAAGAGCCTGCATCAATTGCACCGATGCCGTAGATGATCTCCGCCCGCTCCAACATCAGGGGGACTGCGGTGATCGCTTTCTCAAAGCCGGCCTGTGCATCCAATTCCTTCGCATCCGATGAAAACCCGCCGCACATCGACGCGAGGCCATAATGGCGGGCCATTACCGCTGCACCGCTGTTGATCATCCCCCGTTCAGGAGATCCCAAAGCCAGTAGCCCGGTACGCATATCGAGCACGGAGGAAACGCTGCCGTAGAGAAGGGGGATTCCCGGATAAAGGACCTGTAATACGACGATCCAGGCCAGGCTGTCGGTGTTGATCACCACCAGCTCTCCTAAAAGTGTAGCAGGGGAGGTGGCGCCGCCCATGGTCATCGGCAACAAGGTGATCGGGATTCCATGCTCCGCCCAACGTAACATACAGAGCACATTCTCGGGCGTGAAATATCCTGGGCTGATGGGACAGTAGAGGGTAGCAAAAAATGGTCTCTGTTTGAAAGCCTCCTCACTTCCGGCGACAGCAAACAACATCTCGGCTGCAGCATCCACCCTTTCTGGAGCGAGCGTGCGATGCACCATCGGTTTGGATGTTCTCCTCAGCATCTCGGCAATTTCGATTAAATCCGAGCTCTCCCCTTGATCGGTGGCGGTCACGGTAGGACGGACAATATCCACTTGGCCTAAGGCATCTTGCAAGGTGACCAAATCACATACATCTTGACGGTTTGCCGCTCGCCGTACACCGGTCTCCCAATCGATGACGTTTACCGGAGTTCCCGCACCCATGAAACTCGAGCGTTCACTGAAAGGCAATGGTGTTTCACCTGAACGATCATATAGTTTGACATTTTTCGGCAAGCTCTCGAGCGCTGATTCCACTATTTCTGGTGTTAGGCGCACCATCTGATGATCATGATCCACTATAAAACCCAAGCGTTCTAAGCGGGACAGAACATTATCCTCGGGGACGCAGAAGCCAACTTCGGTCAGGATTTCAACCGACTTCTCATGGATTAAATGAGGGGAGAAGTTATTCAACACCATTTATGGTGTTCTTCCTTGTTAGCTATTTTGGCGGCTACTAGCTGCATCGGTGATAGCATCTTCTGGGCGCATTGATTCAGCTATCTTTGACTCACCCCATCGGTAAGAAAGCTTGCGCATCTTTTGAATCATGAATGATTGTGTGCGCTTAACGCCAGGAACCCGGCGTAGTTTATCGTTCAGGAACGATAAACCATCGCAACCGTTATGACTTAGCAGTAGATATTGTTTAAACAGTTTCAGGATAACTTATTGTTACCGAAATGTCAATGCTGCGCCGACATAATTTCTGAAACAGACGAATTTATCGTAAATTAATACATAAAACGTAACTTCAGTGTGATAATCTACCTGGATAATAACGATCAGAGTGATTATTAACCCTTACTGTTTTCATAGAGGGGGGCATTCGAAGTAATTGGTGCGATGAGGGAAATTGCATGGAAATGATTCATCAGCGCAAAAGGAGTGTTTGATATGAGCGTCGGCGACAAGAGATTTGTGCTGGAGAAGTTGATCGAATCACATTCGGTTACCCGGACGATACTGAAGGGCACGATCCTTTCCTAAGGATCGTCCACACACCTCATGATTCGCCGGGTTGTACCAAATGGCAAGCCACCCAATGATCGGTTGAAACCTCCAGGTACTGTGGCTCTTCATTGAAACAGACATCAATCGCTAAAGGACAGCGAGTGTTGAAATTGCAACCCAACGGAGGATTGGCCGGGCTTGGAATATCCCCCTCAAGGATGATCCTCTGGCGAGTCTTTTTCAGTGAAGGGTCGGGGATCGGGACAGCCGACATCAAAGCTCGAGTGTAGGGATGAAGTGGATTGAGATAGATCTCATCACGATCAGCCAACTCGACAACCTTGCCCAGGTACATCACCCCCATTCGGTCACTGATATGGCGCACCATGCTGAGATCGTGGGCGATGAACAAATAAGTGATTCCCAATCGTCCTTGCAACTCCTCTAACAGATTAACAACCTGGGCTTGAATCGAAACATCCAATGAAGAGATCGGTTCATCACAGATGATGAGATCGGGGTTGAGCGCCAGCGCCCTAGCAATGCCAATGC
>DUEZ01000053.1 GCA_011174825.1 Anaerolineae bacterium
CGATGTGAAGGATATCACCAATGTACTGAGGATTGCGTGAATATTGGTAGGGACCCTTTGTTATGAGTTCATCTCCTAGCCCGATTGTGGCAAGTAGCCCAAGGGTTGTGAAAGACCATGAGCCAATGATGACGCCTGAGAGGTGTAGGATCAATCCGATTGGGAATCTAAACCAAGTATTGAGAATGGAACTATTGAAATCGAGAAGCCCTACGAAGAAGAAACCGACCAAGACCAATGCGGCGAGAAGCCACGATGTGAAGAACTGCCATGAACGGCGAGAAGGGGGCGGCCAAAATCGGAAATCCGGACGTCGAATGGTCATTACAAATAGGACGAGGTAAAGAACCTCAATCGTGACCGAGCCCAAGAATAAGAATTGCTTCATCGTGATCTCGGACATAGCCTATCGCCTCGAGCTGAGCGAATGACCGTTGGGTATCTACCAGGGAGAGGGCTTCGTTTCGTTGCTTGTTGTTAGATGCCGCCAGCCATGGTCCAAAGGGATACACCCCACCAGATGAGTGCAGCACCTGACATGGTTAAGCCAATGAACGTGATAAATTGATTGACTGGGCGCATAGTTGTCCCAAGGAAACCGATCATGAATAGCATAGCTGTAATCTTAGAGAAGACACCCGCCATGATCGTTGAAATTCCAAACAAGATCTCACCCACCAGGAAGATGGAGAATGAGATGTACATGACCCGCATGAAGGAGCTATTTCCCAACTGGGTCTGAACATCAGAAGGAAGGTTTGGGGTTATGAATGATCCTGCGTAATCATTGCATGCGATCAACGCCAGTCCAATGAAAACGACTACGTAAGCCACAACGCCGAAAGTGCCGGCTTCATTCCGTTGCCACAAGAAGACTCCTGTGATGCCAAAAAGACCGATCAGAGCCCCCAGGAAGTTAAAAAAGGCTCCGTTCTTTTTTACGAGATCGTTGAGCACCGTACCCAGGATGATGCATATGCCAGCGATGATACCTGCGAGCGCGCTCAAACTGTAGAGTGTTGTTGTAGACATGTAATCCTCCTTGGATGCATAGTGTGATGGATGTCATTCAAATGATGTTTTGCGCTCTGCTGCCACCTTAGTTGAGTGCCATGTTGTCATGGCGAATGGACGAGGTCCAGATTGTAGCAAGATCTCATCGTTCCATCCCAGCCCGGTGGACGCATACTGCAAACCGAGATTTCAGATGCTCCTCGATCGCATGATTCTCGGTAAGATCGTCAGCGCCCCAGGCACCGAATCCAGGATGACAAGGAAACCTACAATAAATATGTTCCAATTCTCAACGCTGGGTATGCCTGCCTTGATCGGATCCACGCTCATGATAACGGCCTCCAGCGAGAAGTTCGCCGGAGTATGTGCAGCTAACTCTCCACTCGCTTGGCTATAATAATGTCAGGCTTTCCTGGTCCATTCGCATCTGGGATTACACCCACTACGGAATATCCTAGCTTTTGATAGAACTCAAAAGGGTGGGAACGACGGCTCTTTAAGCTGGAAAGGTGCTCAAGGACATCTGGATACAGATCTATACCACCCAAACTTGTCATTTCACTTTCGTCATCGGTCCCCAAAAAAATCGTCGTAGCCCCTCTTTTACGAACCTGATCTTCGAAATCTAGCACAAGCGCTGTCCCTATACCCACCCCTTGATATTCTGGATGCACAACGATTGGGTGAAGCTCCCAGGTTTGCCCATCATACTGAGGAAAACCGCCTATCCATCCAATTACTTCACCACTTTCTGTAACAGCTAGTCTGCAAATCTTTTCTTCTCCTAAAGTTTCTTTAACTTCATCAAGCGCGGTTTCGAGCGTCGGCCAAGCATTTGGCCAATCATGAGCGAATCCGAGCAGAAGAAGATGGGCTGCCTGATGGTGCAAATCCTCGTCGAGATAGTTAAGGTCGATAATCTTAAACTGCGGCAGTGTTTTCATCATCTGACATATCTACTCCGGCTAGCAGCCTCGAGCTGAGGCGCCGGGGCATTAACCCCGGTCAGGATTTCCCGCTGCCCTGACACTCATAATCGCCTGCAAATCGCGGCGCATCCCCGCGTTGTCCTGAGCCTCTCGGCTTTGCTCGGGACCTGCGGCTCCGCCGAAGGGGTTGCCGCTGGCGAGTGGTTGGGCGGCTTACCTACACCCTGGATAGCTCCCCACTCTGGAAATGCAATAGCGTTTTCCCCCAACAGACCACACTGACCTTGTGTATTTCCAGTCTATGGGGGTACGCTTGGTTCAAACGTCCGCATCGGATGATCACTAAGAATCTGCTCAACCTCCTCCCAGCCCTCCAGGAAAGCGTAATTGTAGCGAGCCGGCAGGGCGAACACATAACCGCTGTTGCGTCCCAACTCGAGTGGACCGATAGGTGCAGCGCCGATAAGCCAGTCGCCTCGCTGCAAGTGATCCCATTGCTGGATTGTGAACACCATTATCGGGATGTCCTGGCGGGGCTGTTGTGGGGTCGAGCTGGGGTGGACGATAGAGATCATAGGGCCTTGCTCGACGACTACATCACCCTTGAGACTATCTGAAGTGTGGCCCTCCCACTTGTCAATTCCAATGGAATATCCCTTCCAACTTGCCGGCAAGGAGAAGCTAAACCCATATTCGTCATTGTGGTAGTCGATTGTTTCTACAGGTTGTGGCGTGGAATCTGGCGTCGGCACCGCAGGTGTGGATGTATCCATGGATGGTGTGCATCCGACAATCAGACCTTGTAACGAAAGCAAGGTTAGCAACAGAAACGTGAAGTATCTCGTGTTATGCATCTGCCCTCTGCGATTGTGGTGAGCCGCCCAATGGCCTCTAGCTATGCCGCTCGGCGGCTCAGGCTTGATGCCATCATTGCAAGGCTACTAGGCTGGCGAGGCGCCGATGCGTTGGCGTCCGCCAGGCGAGTCGGCTTCAGCGAGTTGTTCGGCGGCTGCTTCGCCCTACTCTGCCACGGGGGCGCACCGTCGCCTCGGCCAGCACACTGAAGATACCCACCTCAGTTTGAGACTCGGTCCACTCACCATAAGTGGCCTCCAGGTCCGCGTACTCGGCCTTGCGTTCGACCAGCGCTTGCTCCCGCTGGGTCTCGCTCTCCCAGAGGTCGATCGTCAGATACCGCCGTGGATTCTTCGTGTCGCGCAGCACGGTGGTGCCTCGGAAGCCCGGGCACCGTGCGAACAGCTTGCTCCACGCGCCGCCTGGGCCGTACGCCAGCTCGAACTGGCCTCGGGCCTCCTCCTTGACGACGA
>DUEZ01000054.1 GCA_011174825.1 Anaerolineae bacterium
CGCCAACCCCTGGAAGGAACACCACTTGGTCATCGCCGCCGTTAACGTCGTCTTCCCATGATCGATGTGTCCGATCGTTCCCACATTCACGTGCGGCTTCGTGCGCTCAAATTTCTTCTTCGCCATGTCTTTCCTCTCGCTCCTCAATGCATTCTTTATTGTTGTAGGCCTTAGCCTGTGCTCTGCGCGCCTGTCAGGACGCAGGCTTGGATCATGAATAAAATAAAAATAAGTTCCTCGAGTCGATTAACGAGCTCCCACCAGGATCGCTTTCATAACTGATTCCTCCACTTTAGCGTAATGATCATACTCCATCGTGAATACACCTCGTCCTTGGGTCATAGAGCGTAAGTCGGTAGCATATCCGAACATCTCTGCCAAAGGCACCATCGCTCGGATGGCCTGTACGCCACCAGCCCGAGCCTCGATCCCTTCAATCATCGCTCTCCGAGCCGCAAGGTCTCCAGTGATGTCACCGACGTGATCTTCAGGGATGACGATTTCTGCGTCCATGATTGGTTCGAGGAGCACAGGATCACCTTCCTGAATACCTTGCCTGAAGGCCATCGAGCCAGCGACTTTAAAGGCGAGTTCGCTCGAATCGACCTCGTGAAACGAACCATCGTAGACCTTGACTTTAACATCCGTGACAGGATAACCGGCGAGTACGCCACTTTCAGCCGCCTCTCGTACACCCTTTTCAATCGCCGGGATAAACTCACGGGGGATGACACCACCTTTGAGGCCATTCTCAAATACGATGCCCGATGCGGGCTCCCCTGGATCTAGGGCCATGACGACATGTCCGTATTGGCCACGACCACCTGTTTGTTTAACGTAACGATGCTCAATCTTAGGCACCGGACGTGAGATTGACTCCTTATAAGCAACACGAGGGCGACCCACGTTTGCCTGCACCTTGAACTCTCGCAACATGCGATCCACCAACACCTCAAGATGAAGCTCTCCCATCCCCCAGATCATTGTCTGTCCGGTATTTTCGTTGACACCAACCCTGAAGGTGGGATCCTCCTCTGAGAGTTTAGTCAGAGCGCCGGACATCTTATCCTGATCAGCCAGTGTTTTTGGTTCGATGGCCAAGAATATAACCGGATCTGGGAAGGTGATGTCCTCCAGAACAATAGAGTTAGCTGCGTCGCACAACGTGTCTCCGGTAAAAGTATCCTTCATGCCTAATACGGCACCTATGTCACCGGCCAAGACCTCGTCAATATCCTCCCGATGATCCGCATACATCCGCAGCAGCCTACCCACCCTCTCGCGTTTTCCCTTTCTGGAGTTATAAACGGAGGCCCCCTTTGAGATTTTTCCTGAATAAACACGGAAATATGCCAACCGTCCGACATAAGGATCGCTGACGATCTTAAACACTAAGGCGCTCAATGGGGCTTCATCAGATGGGGGGCGAGTAATTTCCTCACCACTCGCGGGTTTGTAACCTACGACATCCGGAATGTCGATCGGGGAAGGGAGGTAATCAACGATCGCATCTAGTATCGGATGGACACCCTTGTTCCGCAGGGCAGAACCACAATAGACCAGCGTAGCTTCGCCCGCTACAACAGCTCGTCGAATCCCGGCTTTTAGCTCCTCAATACTGATCTCTTCACCCTCAAGGTATCTCAAGGTTAACTCTTCATCGGTTTCGGCGATCTGCTCAATCATCGCCGTACGCCTTTCAGCAGACTCAGCCACCATATCAACAGGTATATCACCCAGTTCTGGAGCTGTCCCTAACTCGTCCACCCAAAGAATGGATTTTTGCTCAATGAGATCAACAACACCTCTGAAATCCGCCTCAGAACCAATCGGCATCTGGACTGCGATCGGTTTTGCGCCTAACCTTTCGCGGATGCTTTCGATCGTTCGTTCATAAGACGCACCCACGCGGTCCATCTTGTTCACAAAACAAATACGAGGGACATGATAAAGATCGGCCTGACGCCAAACGGTTTCCGATTGAGGCTCGACGCCCTGCACAGCGTCAAAAATCACCACGCCGCCATCTAATACCCGCAATGAACGTTGAACCTCAGCAGTGAAGTCAATGTGACCGGGGGTATCAATGATGTTGATGATGTGGTCACGCCACATCGCCGTCACGGCAGCAGAAACGATGGTGATACCTCGCTCACGCTCCTGCTCCATCCAATCGGTGACCGTGGTGCCCTCATCTACCGAACCAAGACGATGTGTCCGACCGGTGTAAAACAACACACGCTCGGTAGTGGTCGTTTTACCGGCATCAATGTGAGCAATGATGCCGATATTGCGATGGTGTTCGAGGGCATACTCGCGAGCCATGACGATTACTATCAGCCAGTTTGGCTGCTCTCCTTCTGGATTACCATCGATAATGGGCAAAGGCTCGATTGGCTTCCGCCATACGATGGGTATCTTCGCGCTTCTTGATCGCAGCGCCTGTGTTATTGGCCGCATCCATCAGTTCCCCAGCTAAACGCTCGGCCATCGTTTTCCCTGGTCGATCCTTCGCCGCAGCTAATATCCAACGCATAGCGAGTGAAATGCGTCGATCAGGTCGTACTTCCACAGGTACCTGATAGGTCGCACCACCAACGCGCCTGGGCTTTACTTCAAGAACGGGTGAGGTATTCCTCATAGCCTGCTCAAAAACCTCAATTGGATCGCGTTTCGCTCGCGTCTCAATGAGGGCGAAAGCATCGTAGATGATCCCCGTCGCGATGCTTTTCTTCCCCTTCCTCATCAACCGATTGATCATCCCCTGAACCAGGTGATTGTTGTAGCGCACATCACCACTGGTCTCTCGTTTCTCAGGCTTGGTTCGTCGCATCTACTTACTCCGTTTTTATCACAAAAGGATGATCGTTCCCGTCCTGGCGACCGATCAACCAATCACCTGCTTCCGGGGTCGTTTACCACCATATTTCGAACGCCCCTGCATGCGATCCTCTACCCCTATGCTGTCGAGGGTGCCCCGAATAATGTGGTAACGAACACCTGGTAGATCCTTCACACGACCTCCGCGCACGAGCACCACGGAGTGCTCCTGCAAGGAGTGTCCCTCACCAGGGATGTAAGCGGTAACCTCGATCCCGTTTGTTAGGCGAACACGCGCCACCTTACGCAGCGCTGAGTTAGGTTTTTTCGGAGTTTGCGTGCGAACCTGGGTGCACACCCCGCGTTTCTGCGGTGCACCTTTCCGCTGCGAGATACGTTGCTGTTTCATCGAATTAAAAATGTATTGCAACGCAGGCGACTTTGTCTTGGCGCGCTTTGGTTTACGACCCTTCCGAACTAGTTGATTTATCGTCGGCACGGTCTTCCTCCAGGTGATCACAGGGCAAATGCCCTGGACCCATTGCCGCTAAATGAGGCCATCGTTCGAGCGCGATGGCCTCTGTGATAATAATCCTCATATTCGATTCGGGCAGGCATTATCGTGGGCTACGATGGTGATTCGATAGAGTCTTTAATCAAAACACCATCACGAATGGATGCCTCCCGCCGAATTACGGGTAACGAACGGTTATTTTAGCATGCTGCCTGACACCCGTCAAGCATAAGGCTTTTATTGATAAATTGGATATTAATAAGTGGAGGGAGCCATCGCGTACAGGAAAATATTGTTCGCCAAGTCGACAGGTGCTATCCAGATTGCTAGATCGCGGTTCCTACAGGAGGGATATCGAATACCCCCTCAATATTCCTGTGAGCTCAATATGTTTCTGGGTGAACAAAACCGCCGGGTTTCTGACCCGGCGGCAAAAGAAATCGCTAAGTTCTATGTTCCCCGATGCGAACTATTGGCGAGGATCCATGTCTAACAGACCCAACCCAAGGCGTAAAGGACGCCGATGCTCTTCATCTTTACCAAAGCGAATGATATCACCTTCATCGCTTACGGCCTCAACCGCCAAGCCCAGGCTCTGCAACTCCTTTACCAAGACACGGAATGACGCCGGAACCCCAGGTTCCTCAACCGGTTCGCCCTTGACAATCGCTTCGTAGGTTTTTACCCGACCTTGAACGTCGTCCGATTTGACCGTTAGCATCTCCTGCAAGGTGTGAGCTGCACCGTAAGCCTCGAGAGCCCAGACTTCCATCTCACCGAATCGCTGACCACCGAATTGTGCTTTTCCACCCAGTGGTTGCTGTGTCACGAGAGAGTAGGGACCGGTCGATCGTGCGTGGACTTTATCCTCAACCAGATGATGCAACTTCATCATCAAGACTTTCCCGACTGTTACAGGCTGATCATAGGGCTCACCAGTCTTGCCATCATAGAGAGCCTGTTTGCCTAAGATCGGAAGCGGATGCTTCGTCTCAGCCATGACCTTCTCTGCCAGTTCACGCAATGTCTGTTGAGATCTGATGTTACCTGTCTTTCGCCCCATGGCCTCGATCCACAATCGCAAACAGGCCACAATGGCTGCTTCATCGTACGTCGATCTCTCGAGGATCGGGATATCACTGTCCTCGAAGATGAGGATTTGATCTGGGTCATGCCCTTTATCACGCAACCATTCCCTGAGCGATGCTCGACGGGCATAGCGAGTGTCAATGGCTAACATCTCGGGGTCGTATCCCTTATCAACCAACCAGTTCTCAAGGTAAAGCCGACGTACCTCCTCATCATCCACAAAAGCTTCTTCAGCGTAATACCCCTCTTCCATCACCCATGCCCATGCCCGTTCGCCAATTTCCTGCCAAGCACGTTCGATCATCCATGCGCGTGCCAACTCGCTTTCTATTTCAATTTCATCAGCCCCATCGAAAGCCGGGGTTACCGCTCGGAAGCCGAGCTTATCAGCAGCCCAACCAAGGTGAGCTTCCAGTATCTGTCCGATATTCATCCGCCCGGGAACGCCCAGAGGGTTCAGAATCAGATCGACTGGCGTACCATCTTCTAAAAAGGGCATATCTTCGACCGGAACCACCTTGGAGATTACTCCCTTGTTTCCATGGCGGCCTGCCATTTTATCGCCCTCGGTAGCTTTACGCCTTTGAGCGACCGCGACCCGGACCATCTTCTCCACCCCTGCTGGTAAATCGCGATGTTCCTCTCTGGTGAATACCTTGACGTCAACAACTTTACCCCGTTCGCCGTGAGGCATGCGTAATGAAGTATCTTTCACCTCACGTGCCTTTTCACCGAAGATCGCCCGCAAGAGCTTCTCTTCTGGGGTCAGTTCCTTCTCGCCTTTCGGTGTGATCTTGCCCACGAGGATATCGTTCGGTCCGACCTCCGCTCCGACACGGATGATCCCGTCTTCGTTCAAGTCCCGGAGTGCATCGTCCCCAACATTGGGAATGTCATAGGTGATCTCCTCGGGTCCGAGTTTCGTATCGCGTGCTTCGACCTCATGCTTTTCAATATGCACTGAGGTATAAAGATCGTCACGGACGAGCCTTTCTGAGATTAAGATCGCGTCCTCAAAATCACCACCCTCCCAAGAGATGAAAGCGCAAAGCACGTTCTGCCCCAAAGCTAGCTCACCTCCAGCAGTAGAAGAGGAGTCAGCAATCACATCCCCGATGCGCACCCGTTGGCCTTTAACCACCGCTGGACGCTGATCGATGCATGTACTCTGATTGGAGCGGTTGAATTTTCTCAATTTGTAGACATCGCGACCCCCACGGGTCTTGACAATAACTTGGCTTCCCGTAACGGATTCCACCTCACCACTCGTTTCGGCAAGGATCACCTGCCCTGAATCGAGGGCCGCATGGCGTTCCATACCCGTCGATACGAGCGGAACTTCGGGTTGAACAAGAGGCACCGCCTGGGTCTGCATATTTGAGCCCATTAAGGCACGGTTGGCATCATCATGTTCAAGAAACGGGATCAGAGCAGCGCTTACCCCAACGATCTGACGGGGTGCAACATCCATAAAGTCAATCCGCTCGGGTCGGAAGAATTGGAAATCACCACGGTGGCGACAGGAGACACGGGGACGCACAAATTCATATTTCTCATTGAGTGGCGCGTTTGCCTGGGCAATGACAAAAGTGTCCTCATCATCTGCCGTGAGGTATTTAATCCTGTCCGACACAAAGGGGACGATGGAAATGGGATCCTTCAGCTTGGCTAATCTTTTTACCAGGGCGGGCGTGATCTCCTCCCCATCTTTCGCCATCACCTTCTTGCTTCTGGGACTCCTGAGTTCACCTCTCATCCGTTGCCCAATCAGATTTGGATCGTCGGATTTCATCTCAGAAATAACCCTACGGTATGGCGTTTCAATGAAACCAAAATCGTTGACGCGGGCATAGGATGACAGGCGTCCAATCAAGCCGATGTTCGGACCCTCCGGGGTTTCAATCGGACATATCCGACCATAATGCGAGTGATGCACGTCACGGACATCGAAGCCAGCTCGTTCACGACGAAGGCCTCCTGGGCCCAGCGCCGAGAGGGTGCGCTTGTGACGCAATTCCGCTAGGGGGTTGGTCTGATCCATGAATTGGGATAGCTGGCTGGAACCGAAGAACTCTCGTAGGGAAGCTACGACCGGACGGATGTTAATCAAAGACACGGGAGAGATCTGATCTTGATCACGGATCGACATCCGTTCCAGGATGACCCGCTCCATCCTGCGTAAGCCAACACGCAACTTGCCTTGAATGAGCTCACCAACTGTCTTGACACGCCGATTCCCAAGATGGTCGATGTCGTCCGGTTCAGCTGCACCGTTGTTTATCAATATCAAACGCTCGATCAATCGGACGATGTCCCAAGTCGTGACACATCGATGATCCAGCGATACTCTTCGATGGAGGTTGAGCTTTTGGTTGAGTTTATAACGACCGACGCGCTCAAGATCATAGCGCCGCTGCTCGAAAAGTTGGTCTCTGAGATATTCGCGAGCATTATCCAAGGTCGGTGGATCACCAGGACGCATCCGTCGGTAAAACTCGATCATCGCCTCCTCGGCCAGCGTTCGCCCTTCCTTAATCTCCCAGGTCGGCTCCTGACGGATGGTGGTCGCAATATACGGATGATCGGGATTCGAATCCGCCTCGGCGAAAATGGCCAACAACTCCTCGTCAGTACCCTTCTTAATGGGGGATTTCCCCAAACCATCATCAACAGCGGCCAAGGCTCTCAATAAGATGGTAATCGGCACCGTGCGTTTGCGATTGAATTTGAGGGTTAAATAATCGCTCTTTCGGGTTTCAAATTCCATCCAGGCGCCTCGGTCAGGGATCAGTTTGGCGGTTGCTAACCTACGGCCCGTCGCTCGATCCTCCGGCGCATCGAAATAAACCCCGGGTGAGCGGATTAACTGGGAAACGACGACACGCTCTGTACCATTAATAATGAACGTTCCTTTCTCGGTCATGATTGGAAAATCACCGAGAAAGATGTCCTGCTTGATCGGTTCTGGGATTTCAGATCCCGCCAGAAGCACCGAAACGTAAAGTGGTGCAGCGTATGTGAGATCACGCTCGAGACACTCTTCAATGTCATGTTTCGGGTCATCGAACCAATATTCAAGCTCAAACTCTTCGCTCTCAGAACTGTTTCCTGGGAAGAAGAGCTTCATTCCACCGTTGTAAGAAATGATCGGAGAGATCTCATCGAATAGCGCGGCTAGACCTTTCTCCTTCAGCCAGGAGAAGGAGTCGAGTTGAACTTCGATTAATCTCGGAAGAGAAAATGTATCGGGGATACGTGAGTACCACTTCTGACCCATACCAGATGTCATGCAGCCACTCCTATTTCATTAATCGTTCTGCATTTGATGGAACATATCGGATGAGAGGCAATAAACAACAAAAGGCGGGGCGCCGCGGTACGAGTACCTAGCCGTTTCCCGCTTCAAATTTTTGTAATAACGCGCCGACACGCTCGTTGTATAACCCCTCGACACTTGACTACAAACTTACAGTTTACCATAGAGTATTCTGTTTGTCTAATTATTTTAATGAAACCACCGGAAAAAAGGTCAACTGCGAAAGGAGGACTGGTATCTGGGGCTGTCTCAAAAGTCATGCCCATGGACAGTGAGAAAACCCTATACCACGCGATGTCATTGCGAGGAGCCCTTCGGCGGAGTTTATCCCGAGTATGCCGAGGGACTCAGGACCTTCAGCTCCGCGTCGAAGCAATCTCCAAACCACAACAGGGAGATTACTTCGCCTTCGGCTTGCGATCGATGCTGCAGGCGCTACTCGCCCTGCTTGGGTACCGCTTATGAGACCGCCCCCTGGGACCCCTCTCTGCTCCTCGCGGATGCTTTTTCCACACACGCTTAGACCAAATCACAGGAAAGAAGCGCCGTGTTTGTCGCTCAGGGTTCGCTATACAACGCTTGATAGTTCGTGAAAGCCCAATAGATGTAACGGATATAATCCTGGGGTTGTTGCAGACGAATGACCTCAAGGAATAGATCAGGGTCCTCTGGAGCGATCGCCTTCCAGATAATCGCGTTACCTGGACCAGCGTTGTAAGCAGACAATGCTGCATATAGATCACCATCAAAGGTTTCACGTTGCGTAGAGAGGTACTGGACCCCTAGACGCACACTGACCACGGGTCGATAGAGATCGAGGTCAGTGTACCCTGGTGGCCATCCAAGTTGATCGACAATACTTTGCCCCGTACTAGGGATGATCTGCATCAGACCACGCGCATCAGCATAAGAAATGGCAAATCCTTCAAAGAGACTCTCCTGGCGAATAACGGAGAGAACGAAGAGCCCATCGAAATCATGACGCAACGCTTCGGGCATGATTAAATCACCGAAGTACGGGCCAAAGCGGATTCGACTGAAGTAGATCGGCGCCGCGTTTATACCCATTTCCGCGATGTCAGCCAGATCTAGAATTCGCCAAGCTGCATAGATCGCCGGTCGATAGAACCCCAAATCTAAAAAATGATGCATCAATCGATAGGTTGCTTCGGCATCGTTCTCCTTCTCGAGACGGAGTGACTCAAATTCCGCTTTTGCCTGATCGAAAAGGCCAAGTTGCCAATATTCATCCCCCCGAACAATACGGGCATCATTAGCGAGCACCGGATCCAACGCTGAAAGTGGATCAGGACCCGTGATGGGAAAGTGCTCCCGCAACCATTCCTCGGCCTCAAACCGCTCGGTTTCCTCATCGTAATGAAAATTAAAAACACCAATGGGCTGAAAGGGTTCGCGACCAAGCAAGAGATCTCCCGCTCGAAGTCCGTAATATCCATGGGGATGCGACTCGACTGCCCTCTGCCAAGCTGTCTGTGCACTTACAGCGTCACCACGTGCCATGTAGGTTTTACCAAGCCACAGGTATGCGGCAGCGAGATCAGAGGATTCGCCCGCGATTTCCAAACACTTCAGAAACACATCCTCGGATCCGAGAAAGTCAGAAAGACGGTAACGGGCAATCCCAGCGAGGAAGAGACCTCGATACGTCCATTCGGAGTTCGGGTATTCCACCCCAAGTCGCTGCCATATCGACGCAGCTTCGTCGAGTTGATCAGAGCGTTCTTTGATACGCGCTGCATCGTAAAGGTACTCCGCGGCTCGGACATGATCCGGCACTGTAGCTACAAAATTCAGTAAAGTCTGAGCCGCGGCATCATACTGATCAAGGTAAGCCCATTGGGTAAATGCTTTCTCCTCCCAGGCCTCATCCCAATAGCGATCTGTTGTGTGGGTATCGATGAGTATGTCCCACTCATCGATCGCATCGACATACGCCCCCAAGGCTCGCTGGGATAGGCCCTTGTAATAATGCACTGTGCCATCGTGATCCATAGGTGCAGCAGCTAAATAGCGGTTGAACGCTGCCACCGCCACACCATGTTGCCCTGCGTAATAATCTACTAAGCCACGATCCAATTCGTTGACCGCCACACCTGCTTCCACCAATTCCACAAGACCAAGGTACGTATCATAAGAGAGGGGATAATTTTCCACTGCGTGGAGATAAAACCCATATGCTTGATCGAATTGACCGAGCGCGGCGTGCACTCGTCCCCTGGCAAAATCCATCTGCGCTTTGGTGTAGTCGCTGGTTGCACGCTCAAACACATCGTTGTACTTGGCCAGAGCTGCGTTGTAATCACCCATTTCCAGGTAGGCTCGTCCGATCTTGATTTCGAGTTCAAGATCATCTCCCAGTCGTGGCGAAACCAAAGCGTTTTGAAAAGCTACGATCGCTTCTGCGGGGTTACCCGCTTCTCTTAAGGCGTCTCCCCTACGCTCGTGCACAAAGCTATCAATCAGACCTGTACGTAGGAGGAGATACTGACCATAGTCGTTGGCTGCTGCCTCAAACTGACCCGCAGCCGCTTGCGCCTGAGCGCGATGAAAATAGCCTTGACCAAGAAGATCGTGGAAAGGGTAGGATTCAAGATAAAGCGTTAGGGCATCGACAGCTTCCTGATATCGATTTGAATTGAGCATCGCAAGGCCGATTCCAAGTTGAGCGTTGGCTTGCTCATCTGGGTCAACTGCTTGAGCGAGTGATATTTGATATTCGGAAAGTGCCACTTCCCAATCGCCTTTGAACAATGCCCACCTGGCGGAATCCAATCTTGCAGATGGTAATGGTGTCGGAGTTGGCGTTGCTGTGGGCGTGATGGTCGCAGTTGGTGTCATACTTGGAGTAGGCGTGGGACCTACACCCAGAAGCTCGGGAAGGTTGCAAGCAAGCGTAGAGAATATCAAGCAGAGGAGGATAAAGATCCCTCGCAATCGTGGCCAGCGCATGGCGCCCATCATAAAGCAGGTAGAATGATGAGTCAATCTTGCAGCTTTGCATGCCCCATGCTACACTCCAACACGTTCATCGCCGCGCTCTCCCCTGAGAGCGCCTTTTTTGCGAGAAGCCATTATGCGAACGGTAACCTGGGATCCTGAAACCCCTTCGGTACGTATGATTGATCAGAGGCTTCTGCCTGGAGAACTGGTTCTGATCGATCTGTGGAGCCCGCAAGAGGTGGCGGACGCCATTCGCCAGATGTCCGTACGCGGCGCACCGGCCATTGGTGCCACCGCGGCCTATGGCTTGGCGTTGGCCGGTCAATTATCAAAAGCACAGACCGCTCAGGATTTGTGGCACGACCTCGAAAACGCCGTAGATATCCTACGAAGAGCCCGTCCCACAGCGGTCAATTTGAGTTGGGCGCTTGATCGTCTGCTCAAGAGTGCTCATGCCGTTTTTCAAGAGGGACCCTCTGCTATGCGGCAAAGGTTGGTCGAGGAAGCTCAACGACTTGCCGATGAAGACGTTGAAATTAATAAACGGATGGGAGCACATGGTGCTTCCTTAATTAACGACGGTGACACCGTGATCCATCATTGCAACACCGGCGCTCTTGCAACAGTGGATTATGGGACCGCGCTGGGGGTCATCCGCTCGGCCCATGAACAGGGAAAGCGCGTCCACGTGTTGGTCGACGAGACTCGGCCTCGGCTTCAGGGCGCACGTCTCACGGCGTGGGAGCTCGCCCAGTACGGCATCTCTTACGAGATCATCACCGATAACGCCGCTGGTTACTTCCTCAGCAGCGGTCAGGTTGCAGGGGTATTCGTCGGCGCGGACCGGGTGGCTGCCAACGGTGATGTGGCCAACAAGATCGGCACCTATATGCTCGCCCTCGCAGCGCAAGACAACGATGTCCCCTTCTACTGTGTCGTTCCCACCTCCACGATCGACCTTAGACTATCATCAGGGGAGAAAATCCCCCTCGAGGAACGAGAGCCTTCCGAGGTGCTTGATTTGATGTTGAAAGGCAAACCCGTCGCACCTGAGGGAAGCCAGGCACGTAATCCGGCCTTTGACATCACGCCTAACAGGCTTGTGACGGCTTTCGTTACCGAGGTCGGTGTCCTCCGACCACCATATAGGGAAGCTATCGCCCACGCAGTGAAGGAGTCTCAGGAAAAATGAACCTCGTCCTGACCGGATCGATCGCATTCGATTACCTGATGACGTTCCCTGGCTACTTTAGCGAACATCTCCTTCCTGAACAGCTAGATAAGGTTAGTTTGTCATTCCTGGTTGATTCACTCACCCGTCGTCGAGGTGGGATCGCAGTCAACATCGCTTACACATTAGCCTTGCTCGGTGAAAGACCGAAGGTGATGGCTACGGTAGGGGAAGATTTCGAGGAGGCCAGAGCCTGGCTGGAGGAGCATGGCGTTGACACCTCTGCCATTAAAGTCATCCCAGGAAAGACCACCGCTTCTTTCTTCGTCACCACGGATCGATCCCAGGCCCAAATTGGTACCTTTTTTACAGGTGCGATGGCGTATGCTACCCAACTTTCCTTTACCCACTTAGCTCAACGACCCGATCTGGTTATGATATCGCCCAACGATCCTCAGGCAATGGTGATCTATACTCAAGAGTGTCGCCAATTGGGGATTCCTTATTTCTACGATCCCAGCCAACAGATTATTCGCCTCAATCGGGAGGATTTACGACAGGGGATCGAAGGTTGTCAGGCGTTGTTTAGCAACGATTATGAATTCAGCATGATCGAGGAGAAGACGGGTCTATCCCTGGATGCGATCCGTGCCTCGGTGGATTTTTTGATCGTTACACGGGGCGAAGGCGGGACAGACCTATATACGGATCATGGCAAGGTGCACATACCTGTCATTAAACCTCATTCCATCGCCGATCCCACTGGTGTGGGGGACGCGTTTCGTGGTGGTTTCCTTAAGGGATACATGAACGGTCTACGTCTTGAACGCTGCGTTCAAATGGGGACCTTAGCCGCCACCTATTGTCTTGAAGCAGATGGGTCAATGGGTCACTCCTACAACTTAGAGCAGTTTAAGTCCCGATTTCGGGAACACCACGACGACCAGGGCGAATTGGACCAGCTGAAGTGAGAGACCCTGAGCTACGCCAGCATATACGGCGAATCCTTGAAAGCGAACGCATCTGGTGTGCGTACGCGCTCGCCGATCTCGATCCGGCAGAGGCCGAACGATGCACGTGGTTGACCAACGAGGAGAGTGTGGTCCTGATCTATAAGGGATTCGACCCAGCGGTCCTCTTCGCACATGGTGAGCCAGATACGCTTCATCATCTTTTCAATCAGGTACCATCAGATCATTACCTGTATACATTAAAGGAACCCTCGCGTAAGATGCTCGATCCAAGGCTTGAACCGACTTTTGAGGCACGAATGTGGCGTATGAACCTCGACCAAAGCAGATTCCCGTCGCGATCAACCGCTGGGGTTGAGCGTCTCGGCCCAGATGATTTGGCAGCAATCCAACACCTTTACGGAAACTACCCCGATCGACCTGACGCTTTCCACGAACGTCAGTTGGCAATGGGACCATTTTTTGGGATTCGCGAAAACGGTGAAATCATCTCCATCGCTGGCGTGCACATCGTTTCCCCTTGGGCGAGCGTCGCCGCAATAGGTAATGTGTTCACCCGACCTGATCGCAGGGGACAAGGATTAGCAACCAAGACGAGCGCAGCCGTTGTGCAAGCTGTGCTTGAAGATGGAATAGATACGATTGTGCTAAACGTGGCGATGGATAACGAACCCGCTCTTCGGTGTTACGAGAATCTAGGTTTTACAGCGTTTTGCAACTATTACGAAGGAAGTGGTTACTTTAACCTTGCTGAGTTGAGTTAAGCCTATCAATCTCATAGGCATTACATTAAAGGAGGCAATCCATGCAATATGCCAATCTCGGTCGCACGGGTCTGAAAGTAAGCCGGCTTTGTCTCGGCACCATGAATTTTGGCCCTGAAACAAGTGAGCCCGACAGCTTTGCCATCATGGATAAGGCCCTCGACGAAGGGATCAACTTTTTCGATACGGCAAATGTCTATGGTTGGAAAATCGGGGAGGGGATCACTGAGGGGATCATCGGCCGCTGGCTGAGTCAGGGCGGAGGTCGTCGGGAGAAGATCGTCCTCGCAACCAAGGTATACGGCCGTATGGGTGAGGGGCCTAACGAAAGACGTCTCTCAGCGTTTCACATCCGCCATGCATGTGAAGAAAGCTTACGACGGCTTCAGACCGATCGCATCGACCTGTATCAGATGCATCACATCGATCGCGAAACGCCTTGGGATGAGATATGGCAGGCTATGGAGCAACTTGTGCGTGAGGGGAAGGTGCTTTATGTAGGCAGCAGCAACTTCGCGGGGTTGCATATCGCGCAGGCACAATGTGCTGCCGCTTCACGCAACTTTTTGGGATTGATCTCGGAGCAAAGTCTCTACAATCTCAACGCCCGAATGATAGAACTCGAAGTCATTCCGACCTGCCGGGCATATGGCTTGGGGCTCATCCCATGGAGTCCATTGGCCGGTGGTATGCTTGGTGGTGCGCTTAAGAAAGCCACAGAAGGTCGCCGAACAGGTGAACATACAAAAGAACAAATCGATAAAAACATCGAACAACTCAAAGCCTACGAAGCGCTTTGTGAGGAGTACGGGGAGGGACCCGCAGACGTGGCTATGGCATGGCTGCTAAGCAACCCTGATGTCACTGCACCCATCATCGGCCCGAGAACGATGGAACAATTGGAGGGTAACCTGCATGCGCTTGAGCTCGAATTGGACGATGAAATCCTAAAGAAATTGGACGAGATCTGGCCAGGTCCTGGCGGTGAAGCGCCCGAGGCTTACGCTTGGTAATTTGGATGGGTACAATTACCTGAACCTATGTGATCAATCGCGCGATAAATTAAGTTCAGCGGATGTTCCCAACTTAACGTGAGAATGGAGTCATCGATGAGTGTAGAGTATGATGTAAGAGATCTCAACTTGGCCGAGGGAGGTCGTCGAAGGATCGAATGGGCCGATCTTGAAATGCCCGTCTTGCGCCATATCAGAGAGAGGTTCGCGAAAGAACAACCTCTTAAAGGCACAAGAATATCGGCCTGTTTGCACGTGACTACAGAGACGGCCAACCTTATGCGTACACTGCAGATCGGGGGCGCGGATGCCATCCTTTGCGCCTCGAACCCATTGTCTACTCAGGACGACGTAGCGGCTTCGCTCGTCACCCACTATGAGGTTCCTGTTTATGCGATCAAGGGTGAGGACACCGAGACATACTATCAACATATTCATGCCACACTCGATAACAAGCCCCAAATAACCATGGACGACGGGGCCGATTTGGTGAGCACGCTGCACAAGGAACGGCGGGATATGCTTGATGGCGTCCAAGGTGGAACCGAGGAGACCACCACTGGGGTGATCAGGCTGAGGGCTATGGCTGCCGATGGTGCGTTAGCCTATCCCATCGTTGCCGTCAACGATGCGATGACAAAGCATTTCTTCGATAACCGCTATGGTACAGGGCAATCGACGGTAGACGGCATAGTGCGTGCGACCAACATCCTCTTAGCAGGCAAGACCTTCGTCGTCGCTGGTTATGGTTGGTGCGGTCGTGGATTAGCCATGCGCGTTCGAGGCATGGGAGCCAATGTCATCATTACCGAAATCGATCCATTGGCCGCACTGGAGGCCATCATGGACGGTTTCCGAGTGATGCCGATGATCGAAGCCGCTCCCATTGGTGACATCTTCTGCACCCTCACCGGTGACATCAACGTGATCGACAGACCTCATTTCGAAGTGATGAAAGACGGCGCGATCGTCTCAAATTCCGGGCATTTCAATGTCGAAATCAACATACCCGCGCTGGAAGAGATGGCCAACGAGACACGAAGACCCCGCCAATTCATCGAACAGTATGTCTTACCTGATGGTCGTCGCATTAACTTGCTTGCCCAGGGTAGGCTGATCAACCTGGCAGCGGCTGAAGGGCATCCCGCCTCGGTGATGGACATGTCCTTCGCCAACCAGGCACTTTCTTTAGAATACATCCTGCAGCATGTTGGAGAGCTGGAAAACAAGGTTTACACCATCCCTGAAGACATCGATCGCGAAATCGCTCGATTAAAGCTCGAAACGATGGGGATTCAAATTGATGCGCTCACCAAAGAACAAATGAAGTACCTCGCCTCTTGGGAAGAGGGGACTTAACGGATCACTCTTATCACAAAGAGGGGCTGTCTTCGAATGCAGAAGACAGTCCCTTATGCCTTAATGGAATTGATACTCTCTCTACCTCACCAAGATGGCGAATGAAAATACGGATAGCTAATGGCTCGATACTTCATCCCTCTCACTTCTGAGAAGAGTTGTGATCAAGCACCTACTCCTTTAGTAGGCAAGTTAGAGCTTATCTGAGCCACCTCCCCTCACCCTGACCCTCTCCCCACAGGAGAGAGGATTTGCGTCCCCTCTAAGTGGGTCGGGCTCCCACGCCCGACCGATACTATCTCCCTCTCCCTTTTAGGGAGAGGGCCGGGGTGAGGGTAGAGACCACGTATAATCCTTGGGAAAAAAATCCCTGCGGAGGATTCTTAGGGCGTCGGGGAGGGCGAAGGTCTTGGCGTAGGCGTGGGCTCACGCACGGAAACGAAAAGGAAAACTTCGTCGCCGAATAAACTCCCCTCGGGTGTCCTCGCTTGCCAGCGACTGAGGTAATCACCTGGCTCGAGCGGTGCGTTTAAGATGACCTGCCACACTGCTGTTGCACCCGCACGTGCCGGGTAAAGAGCAAGCTCATCTTTTCCATCGAGCGGATCATCTCCTACACGAACGAGGTGATAACCAGGCCCCCAATCACATGTGCCACTGTTCAACACAGACCAACGTTTATCGATCTCATCACCTGGCAAGATCACGGTGCCGTCGGGGATAGAAAGATCTTCGAGGAAGAATGCGTTATTCAGACAGATCGATGGTGTGGGCGACCTCCCTTGCATAGCCTCATTTACTGAGGAGGAGGTTGCCATCAGATCAGGAATCGGGGTCCAAGAGATGGTGGGAGAAACCTCCGCACCTGACCGACAACTTGACAGCACGAGACTCGTGCTGATAAGAATCACAACCACCCACGCCTTACGCGCACCACTCTGCATGGGTCGCATTATAGCCAATGCTGCGCCAACGCCCAAGCCCTAGATAATGAAAACCAACCGTATGAAGTACGCCCATTAAAGGTGCTAGAGATCAATTGTAGACACCGTATCAGACATCCCTGTCACCTTGAAGCTCATTTCCTCTAAATCTTCCCCTAGCCCCTCGTCTGATGTTCCATCCGCGAGAATTTCATTGGGTCTTGTTTCGTCATCCAAGCCTGCGGTGGTTCGGATAGCGACTTCCATCTCATGTGCAAGTTCGGGATTCTCTCTCAGATAATCCTTTGCGTTCTCCCTACCCTGGCCCAATCGTAGATCACCATATGAGTAGAACGATCCCCGCTTGCTGATCAATTCCATTTCCACGCCGAGGTCCAAGATGTCGCCGACCTTCGAGATCCCCTCGTTGTACATGATATCAAACTCAGCCACCTTGAACGGCGGCGCCACCTTGTTCTTCACCACCCGCACCCTCACCCGGTTCCCCACTACCTCCTGTCCCACCTTGATGCTCTCCACCCGCCTCATGTCCAACCTCACCGACGCATAGAACTTCAACGCTCGTCCCCCTGTCGTCGTCTCCGGATTCCCAAACACCACCCCGATCTTCTGCCTCAGTTGATTGGTGAAGATCACCGCCGTGTTCGTCTGCTTGATCGCTCCGCTCAACTTCCTCAACGCCTGACTCATCAACCGCGCCTGCATCCCCATGTGCGCATCGCCCATGTCCCCCTCGATCTCCGCTCGCGGCACCAAGGCTGCCACGCTGTCGATCACCACCACCTCCACCGCCCCGCTCCTCACCAACGTCTCCGCAATCTCCAACGCCTGCTCCCCCGTGTCCGGCTGCGAGATGTACAGATTCTCCACGTCCACCCCACACCGTTCAGCATACGATGGGTCCAACGCATGTTCCATATCGATAAAGGCGCACACCCCACCCGTCCGCTGTGCTTCCGCCACGATGTGCTGCGCCAGCGTCGTCTTTCCTGAAGCCTCCGGTCCGTAGATCTCGGTCACCCGCCCGCGTGGTATCCCTCCGACCCCCAACGCCAAATCCAACGCCAGTGAACCCGTCGGGACCGCCTCCACCATCAGGTGCTTCGCCTCACCCAACCTCATCACCGCACCATCCCCGTAGCGTTTGATGATCTGCGCCAGAGCTTCCGAGAGAACTTCCTGTCGATCATTGTCGACGCTACCTGATCCATTCACCCTCATTTGTGCCACCGTCCGCCCTCCATTGAACCTTATGATCGAACACTTGTTCTTGTTTAGTATAGCACAATCGTTCTATCTGTCAAGATGGTCCGTCGCATCATCCACCTTCTCATAGTCTTCGCCATCGGTTGCCGAGGGACCCATGCATGCGTTAAGGGATTACGGTGGACCCTAGGCGATGGCTCATCATTCGATCCTTTCTGCACCTAAAAACCCAACGTAACCGAGATGCTATGCTTCTCCCATCGGGGATGGCATGACTCGCTGCAGTCAGGATCCCCCGCTTTCATCACGTTTCCAGCGTATGAGCGCAGCCGTTCAGATGACCCCGTTCAATCTCAATATGTAACACACCCTGCTTTGTCCAAATTACACTGTGACATTTATTACGGTCCATTTGTGACAAACATCACTTTTTGACCATCCCAACCCAACCTATACTGACCCTAGCAACATATACGTGTATGCGAATATGCGGTTCAGAACAGAAACGGAGACGATCATGTTGCCCTCATTAGAACAAGAAATCAATGAACTCCATTCAAGCCTCTGCGCGGGTTTGGCAGATCCCAAGCGAATCCTGATCCTGTATGCCCTCTCAGAAAAATCGCTCAATGTGTCTGAATTGACCGACTCGCTAGGCCTACCCCAACCCACCGTATCACGCCATCTTAAGATGCTCCGCGAGCGGGGATTGGTGCTTGCCCGTAGAGAGGGTCAGTCCGTCTATTACGACATCGCAGATCAACGTGTGATCCAAGCCCTCGATATCTTAAGAGCTGTCCTTGCGGATATGTTGCGCAACCAAGCGACACTTGCCCGCAGCTTTAATACGAATCAGCAGGAGTAAATCTATGAAAACGCTTCTTATCCTCGGTGCCGGGACCGCAGGAACCATGGTGGCCAATAAAATGTCTGAGTCGCTCGACCTCGATGAGTGGAAAATCATCATCGTCGACGAGAATGAAAATCATTATTACCAACCCGGTTTCCTCTTCATCCCCTTCGGAATCTACGCCCCTTCGGATGTCGTCAAACCTAAGCGGGTTTTTATCCCACGAAACGTTGAGTTCGTCTTCTCAAAGATTGAACTCATCGAGCCGGATGCAAATCGCGTTCGATTAGCCAAAGGTGACCGGGTCATTAATTACGATTATCTCGTTATCGCCACCGGGAGCCATGTCGTCCCCGATGAAACACCTGGCTTAAGGGACAACGGCTGGCACGAGAATGTCTCTGACTTTTACACCCTTGAGGGTGCGACTGCATTAGAGCGCATGCTCAAATTCTGGAAAGGCGGCAGGTTGGTGCTCAACGTGGTTGAGATGCCCATCAAATGCCCAGTTGCCCCGCTTGAGTTTCTGTTCTTGGCCGATTGGTATTTTCATGAACGCGGTATGCGAGAGAATGTCGAACTCGTATTCGCAACGCCTCTTCCTGGCGCTTTCACCCGTCCGAGGGCATCCGCCGTTCTTGGGGACATGCTCGAACGGAAAAACATACTTCTCGAGGCGGACTTCAATATCGAAATGGCGGATCACGATAAGAATGTCATTCGCTCATATGATGAACGTGAGGTTCCGTTTGACATTCTGGTCACCATTCCTACCAATATGGGGGCAGAAGTGATCGATCGGTCGGGCATGGGGGATGAACTCAACTTCGTCCCCACAGATAAGCACACCCTACAATCAAATAAATGGGAGAACGTATGGGTCATCGGGGACGCTGCGGACGTGCCTACCTCCAAAGCCGGTTCAGTGGCTCACTTCATGCTTGACGTCCTGGTAGAGAATCTGTTGCGTCATATGGAAGGCTTCGCGCCATTGCCAAAGTTTGATGGCCATGCCAATTGCTTCATCGAATCGGGTTTTGAAAAGGGTATTTTGATCGATTTCAATTACGATGTCGAACCACTTCCAGGAAAATATCCTCTCCCTGGATTGGGCCCTTTCTCATTATTGAAAGAATCAGCTGTCAACCACTGGGGCAAGATGGGATTCCGCTGGGTTTATTGGAACATATTGCTCAAAGGCGGTGAATTGCCCTTTGAATCTCAAATGACGATGGCTGGGAAGTGGAGCTAAGAGGCAATGATGGACAAGGACTTGGTGCTACTCCACGAAAAGATCGACTACCTAACGGAGCAATTCGAGGCTCAGCAGAGGCAAAGAGAGGCCTTGGATGAGTTAAAACAGGATTTAATTCCGATCACCAACCACATGATCAAGCTCTCGATAAACGAGCTTGAGGAGATCGGAACCGATTTCGAGCTCGAGGATTTGCTTTTTCTGCTGAAACGCATCTTACGTAATACACACTTGTGGACGGATCTCCTGGATCGACTCGAATCCATCATGGATCTCGCTGATGAAGCTTCCGTTCTGGGTAAGCAAGCCTTCACCAACACCATTGAGACGCTCGATCAACTTGAGCAGGATGGCTATTTCGCCTTCGCCCGTGGTGGGTATTACGTCCTCCAGCGAATCGTAACTGAATTCAGCGAGGAAGATGTTCGCGCCCTGGGCGACAATATCGTCGACCTCCTCACGCTGGTCCAAAACATGACCCAACCCGAAGTGCTCACCCTCGCGAACAATGCGATTGAATCTATGCGTGGTCAAGCAACTGAAAACGGGAAACCGCCGTCCACTCTGAGTTTATTGCGACAACTATCCGATCCCAAGGTTCGGATCGGTTTATCAAAGGTGTTAACGATTGTAAGCTCCCTTGCTAATGAGAACGCGGGGGAGATCAAAAATTGATACTAGACTACATCAAATTACTACGTAAAAGGAGATAGCAACTCATGATAGAGCAAGTTACTCTCAATGTCCTCGAAGGTATCGATTTCGACGATGAGGGCTATATGACGGATCCGAATGCTTGGACGGTAGAAATCGCCGAAGCGCTCGCTGCCCACGAAGGAATTTCTCTCACGGAATCCCATTGGAATGTGATCGAGTTCTGTCGCCAACGAGCAACAGAATCTGGCAGTGCCCCCACGCTTCGACAGATTACCAAAGGGTCGGGGGTATCGACGAAAGAGCTATTTGCCCTCTTCCCGAAAGGGCCGGCCAAGAAAGTGGCGAAGATCTCAGGGCTGGGAAAGCCTGAGGGTTGTGTATAAAGAGTTTCTATAAGTATCCATAACGAAAAATGCAAAGGGAGTTACTCGCATGACGGATAACAATAACAACCGGAAGATGGCGTTCATTTGTTCGAAAGGCAATTTGGATATGGCCTATCCAGCCTTAATCATGGGCTGGGCTGCTCTGGGCAACGGCATCGATGTTACCTTGTTCTTCACTTTCTGGGGATTGGATCTCATCCGTGAATCACGTGTTGATCACCTCGAGATCCCACCAGTGGCGAACACCAGCATGAAAATGACGATGATGGGCATTCCAGGAGATAACCTTGGGATTCCCAATTTCATGGGTGCCCTGCCCGGTATGACTGCGTTTGCCACGACTTTGATGAAGAAGAAGATGGACGATTTAGAGGTCCCACCTGTTCGGGAGTACATGCAGATGCTGGTCGACGCAGGCGCTAATCTATACGGCTGCAAAATGTCGGTCGATATGATGAATCTCACGATGGATGATTTCATCCCCGGTGTGAAGGACATTGTGACCGCCAGTGAATTCATGGATCTCACCGAGGATGCACAGGTCATCTTTATTTAAGTCACAGGACAACATAACATCAAAGGGCTCACCAGATGGTGAGCCCTTTAAGATATTAAACTTCACGATTTCCCTCATCAAGCATGTCTTTGCTCGACGATCAAGAATCTTTGTTCTGCCCGGCTATGTGATGACTGCTCGGTAGTTCACCCTCCTCAAATCCTGAAAGGACAAAAATGGCATTTGTGACTGTAGGACCCGGGTTGCGCCATCGATGCTTGAGGCGCGAGGCGAACAAAAGGCTATCCCCAGTTTCCAATAAAAATGTTTCACCTTCCACCTGGTATTCCAACTGCCCTCGTAAACAAAGCACGAATTCGTGCCCACTGTGAACAATGGATTTAACTCCGCTATGAGCACCGCTTTCTAGTGTGATCGCAAAGGGCTCAACCCTCCCAGTGAACATCTCACCTCCAAGCCCCTCCCAAACACCGCGCGTAAACGGCACCCGCGTTCTTGCGGCGGCTTTACGAAAAACGATCTCCCGCCGCTCGGGTTCGTCTCGAAACAGCGTGGTGATTGGAACACCAAGCGCTCCAGCGACTTTGTACAAAGTGCTTACAGAAGGAGAACTACGACCACGCTCAATCATGCTCAGAGCATTGGCTGAGAGCCCACTCTCGCGCGCCAGGGCGCGAATTGAGAGATCCCTTTCCTCTCGTAGCTTCCGAAGGGTCACGCCGACGTTAACCGAAAGTGCATCTGGACCACCGATCTCCATGCGCAGCTCCTCATTCTGAGAACCCAGGTACCTGCTTCGATGATCATTTGTCACATTCTCAATCATCCCCAGGATTTCGATTTGATATTATAGTCGGTTGGCTGAATATGACCTCACCTAGCCTATCTCATATTTTTTTTAAACCTCTGGCGAAGACATTATACGCTTCCGACCAGACAGGGCTCATGGATTGAGCGAGAATCATTCAACGATGTAGGGGCGGGTTTACCCCGCCCCTACATGTTATTGTTTAGGGTTTGTCGATGAAATCCCTTTCACGATCGAGAAGGAAACTGGCCGAATCTCCAAGAAGAGGCTATAAACAGCCATTCAGGAGAGAAGAATGAACCGAATAACACGCTCACTCATGCGCCTGCTTCTTTTATTGAGCCTTCTCCTTGGGGCATGCCAAACAGAAGTCACATCTGACACTGAGATCGACGAGAGGGATTTGGATGCAGCCTACACGAGTTTTCTTCGTGATATGGTGATGTACAACACCATCGCGCTTGATGATCTCAACAGCATGCTCGCCGAGGAGCCTCCTCCCTTCCTGCTTGACGTTCGTGAGTTCGACGAAGTCATGGAAACAGGCCACATCGAAGGTGCTGTCGTTATCCCCCTACGTGAACTTGGGAACCGCACAGATCTATTACCTACATTTGATACTACCATTGTCTCCTACTGTGGAAGCGGGTGGCGCTGTACGATCGCCATGACTGCCCTCGAAGCACTGGGTTGGGAAAATGTTTTCTCTCTCAGAGATGGAAGCTTCAGCGGTTGGATCGAAGCCGGTTACCCCACCGTAACTGGTCTCCCTAAAGCCGTTTCCCTTAACGTCGCTTCACCCGATCCCGCTATGTTGACCCTCATGGATGATACCCTCTCTAATATCCCCGAGGAATTGGGCATGGTCACAATTGATGCGGTCAATATAGAATTAATGACCAACCCAAACCTAATCCTCATCGATGTCCGTCGATCAGAAGATATTCAAGAAACCGGCAGTATCGAAGGTGCTGTCCACATCCCCCTTGAAGAATTCATCGCTCGAAAGATCGAATGGCCCGTCGATAAGTCTGCCAAAATTATGATTTATAGCAGTGTCGGTTACCGCTCGATTATCGCGATGACTATTCTATGGTCCTATGGCTATAACGATGTCTGGAGCTTGATTGGTTGAGTCTCTGGTTGAATTAAGGCAGGGAATGGATTAACGCTATGCGAAACAACTTGCTTGGGGCTGTCTTAAAAGCCATGCCCATGGATAGCGATAATACCCTATACCACATGATGTCATTGTTTCGCCTTCGGCTCGCAATCGATCCTGCAGATGCTACATTGCCCTGCTTGGGTACCGTTTTTTAGGCAGTCCCAAGTTTTTGTCTACGTCGAAGGGTTTTTCAATCCCATTTTTTCAGTTCACCAGGTAATTCTCGGACATCCTCCCACGCGATAACCCGCAACCGACGCCAGAGCTCGTCGTCTATCACTCGATCAGAGAAATCCAGCCAATCCCTTTCGAAAGAACGCCATCGTCCTCCAGGGATGATAAGCCAGAGGTGATACTGAAGTTGAAATCGTATGCTCAAGGAATAACCTACCAGCAATGTGCGCGCTAATTGGTAATGACGATGGCATGGAGGAATTTCCTCTCCGGGATCGGGGCGTGGACCAAATTCGAGGTGGGACGCGAAAGAAGCTTTGTCCTCTTCCCAATAGCGGCACACACCCACAACCTCCTCAACATCTCGATAGATTTCTGGGCAGTGGTGATGGGCGAAACGTTTACAGCGCCCAAGGCCTCCTGCATGTTTGGCCTCTACCAGGACCAAATTCCGCTCCCCTAGAAGGAAGAGATCGACCTCCGTCTTCAAACCAGGTCCGTCAATCTCCTGGAGCACGTCGTCTAATTCAAGCAAACGACCACCATCAATACCGTAACCCCAAAAGTAAGGTGTCAACTCGTCATCCACCGTTTCAGGCAGACTTGATGTCCCCCACATTGGACGTAAATTGAGGAATTTCGAAATGCTTATTTTCGGTTGCGCAAGAGGGTAGATCAGATTCCACAACAACGCGTTTTCGGAAGTCGGAGTCCGCAGATTTGCTAGTACTCTCTCGGGAAGAACATTAAAAATAGGCTCATCTGAGCCGGAAAGAATACGTCTGGATGAGGGTGGTTTCACCCTCCCTTTATTTGGGCTCAATCAGTACCACCTTCGAGCGATTGCAAGGCCTCAAGCACCACGGGCAGAAGTGACTCAGCCTCTTCGTCAGGTCTCGGAGCAAAAGCCATTTCCATCTGCCCGGCTTTTCGGCTCATCAGCCGTTCTTGTATCCGACGAAGGTCGGGCCCTGCTTCAAGGAATCCGATCTTTCCAATCGCCTTCGCCGCCGCAATCCTAATGTTGACATCGACCTTGCGGTTCGCGAGAATCCGCACGAGCGCTTCTCCCGAAAATGAACATGCATTCAAAACATCGCAAGCTGGATCAATCTGCTCAGGGGAGATAGCGATAATCTGCAGAACCGCATAGATCTCTCGCTGACGCATTTGGCCAAGCACATGACGTAACCAGCGGCGAACATCTTCAGGTGGCTTTGCCGCCTCTACCCCCGGCCTTAATATAGTTGCCAAGGCCTCAACGATCCTGGATCTCAAGTGGATATCCGACTCATCGATCTGACGCGCCATGATCGCTGCCACCAGCGGTGATCGGTGATGTGCATTCAAATCTAGTAATTGATCTAAGCCGTGTGTTCGGGTAGGGATTTCAGGTCCGATAAATGCTTCTAACGCAGAGAGCACCTCCCCCCGTTGTGATTTCGGGATCTCTTTGAGCGTATCGGGCTTTATAAGAGTGTTCTTTTCCTTCATGATCTCTACAAAACTTTAGCAGGGAGCTGATCAATTACAGCATGGAGCGAGTCCATGAAATCGCGAATGCGGTGGGGAGAATCCAAGTGTATACCATAAGCTCTGCGTCCTAACCCTAGCAACGCCTGTAGGTCCCCAATGGCCTGAGCGCGGTGAAGAATTCCAAACGTGATCTCCTTTCCCGGCAGGTCGAAATCCGTATCCGGCTCAGCAGTCACCATCAAATAGACCGATCGGTCGGGTCCACCTTTATGCAATTGCCCAGTCGAATGTAAGTAACGTGGACCAAATCCCAAGGTCGTGGCTCGACCGGATCGATCACGGATCAAACGTCGCACTTTCTCAATACGTTTTATAGATGAACGCTCTTGTGGGAGATAGATCAGAAAGATCAACGCATCATGAGGCCCTAACTGCCCCAGGATCAAGGCCAGCATCTCCTCCAATGAATTTTCATGGGCACCATGGATAAACCGCGGTTCACCAAAGATGGTAACTTTTTCATCCTGCCAAAGAGCTTTTGGTTGGGGAAGCGAACCTCTTTTATTGTAGGTTTTTATAAGGTCAACTGTCTTTTCCTTCGCACGTTGGACATCCGGTTGGTCGAAGGCATTTACCCCAATGATGTGGCAGGCCACCGCTGTACCTAACTCCCATTGGAAGAACAGGGACCCAAATCCCTTCTCGTCCCTGACGGTCTCTAGAACGAGGACAGGGATCTGACTACGTATCCATCCCCCAATCCTACGATCTAACGTGCCCTCTTCTCGTAGGTAGACAATTAAACGATCTTCTCCATAAACCTTCCCGGGGCCAGGAGGTTCGCCAACGATCGGTAAGAGCCCCATCCCTTCTTTACCACTGCTTTCTGCAATCAACTGCTCAATCCAATCAACCAGTGGCTCAAGACCCGGATCGGCAAAGAGGGTTATCTTGTCCCGTCCATGACGGTGGGCAACCCCCAACACCGCTCCAAGAAAAAGACCCGGGTTGCGGACTGGTTCAATACTGGGTTGGCATGCCGCAGCCATCCGTTCTCCACCTTGGAGCAGATCTCGCGTCTCAATCCCCATAAGAGCAGCGGGCAGTAATCCAAACACAGAAAGTGCTGAGTAGCGACCTCCAACCTCCTCTGGAGAAGAAAAAATACGTCGGAAGCCTCTTTCACCTGCGATCGTTTCGAGCAATGTGCCAGGATCCGTTATCGCCACAAAATGCTTTCCCGGTTCTTGATCCCCACGTTCAGAAAATTTTTCCCAGAAATAGTCCATGAGGGCAAGAGGTTCGATTGTCGTACCGGATTTGCTCGCCACAATGAAGAGCGTTGTTTCGATCTGTAGTTTCTTTGAGACACGGTGTATCTCATCCGGATTTGTCGAATCAAGAACCTGGAATTGGATCCCTTGGTCGGAAGCCAAGGTTTGCCGAAACACATCGGCTGCGAGGGAAGATCCTCCCATACCAAGGAGCATTACTCGGTCAATACCATCACGAATAATCTCTTCTTGCAACTTCTGCCACTCGTTCACAAACTCACGCGAATCTTGAGGCAATGTGAGCCATCCGAGCCTCTGCTTGATTTCTTGTTCATCAGAAGATGTCTTTGTCCAGAGGCTTGGGTCACCCTCCCAAACTCGTCGACCCACATCATTCTGCGCCAAATCGTCTAAAGCAGTTTGAACATCCTGCTGCAATGGACCTAGTTCCTTTCGTGCCGCATTGGCACGTGAGCGTATGGTCTTCAACAGGGAGGTATACGATCGGGCAAACTTCGCCACCCCCTCGCGCTCAAGCTGATGTGTCACACTCTCCAGCGATACATTGATCGATTTATAGGCATCAAGCTGGGCACGGGCAACTGAGAGATCGCGTTCGAGTGTCCATTCAGCTACGCCATGATCCTGGAACGCATCAAGAGTCTTGGGAGGCAGGGTGTTCACAGTATCCAGTCCGATTAAGTTGTCCACATAATAGGTGTCAGGATACGCCGGGTTTTTCGTGCTCGTAGATGCCCAAAGTGGTCGTTGTACCTGAGCACCATGTGAGGCGAGGCGGTCAAAGCGTGGACTGCCGAATGTGGCCTTAAATTGTACGTAAGCCATCTTGGCATTAGCGATCGCCGCTTTACCTAGCAGCGCCGCGGCGCGCTCAGCCTTTTGGTCTTCCTCGCGGATAATCGCCTCCAGCAATGCATCAACCGCTGTGTCCACCCGAGAGACGAAAAAGGATGCTACCGAAGCCACATGATCCAAAGACACGCCTTTTTCCAGACGATTTTCCAGGCCGCTGAGATAAGCTTTCATTACCTCCGTGTATCGATCGAGGGAGAAAATCAAGGTCACATTAACGTTGATCCCCTCGGCAATAGCTTGCTCGATTGCTGAAACGCCAGCCTTCGTCGCGGGAATTTTAATCATCACGTTGGGGCGGTTTACAGCTTTCCAAAGGCGACGAGCTTCAATCAGTGTACGGGAGGCGTTATCGGCGAATCTCGGGTTGACCTCAATTGAAACGAAACCATCCCGCCCATTGGTCTTCTCATAAAGGGGAAGGAAAATCCCGGCAGCTGCACGGATGTCTTCAACGGCTAAAGCATCGAAAATCTCGTCTGTCTTCCATTTCGCTTGTGCAAGAGGGCGAATTGCTGCAGTGTAAAGATCACTATCGGCGATGGCCTGCTCAAAGATCGTGGGGTTGGATGTCACACCGCGGATGACACCGCTCTTAATCAATTCTTCCAGTTCACCCGACTCGATTAAATCGCGACGGATGTAATCCAACCACAACGATTGGCCCAACTCATAGACTCTTTGAACAGGGGTCATGGGACCTCCCATCCTGATTCACGTCGCTCCAAGTCTGAAATCTTTGCTACACGGCGAACATGGCGATCCTCACCTGAGAAACGCGCCTTCAGAAATGCCCGAACTAACTCTACAGCCAGCTCGGATCCTATGATGCGCGCACCTAGGGCAAGAACATTAGCATCGTCATGCTCAACCGATTGATGAGCCGAGTATGTGTCGTGGCATACTCCCGCATGAATGCCTCGCATCTTGTTGGCCGCAATTGCCGCCCCCACACCAGACCCACAGATCAAGATCCCCCTCTCAACCTCACCGTTCTGTATCGCGCGACCGACTTTCTCTGCAAAATCCGGGTAATCGACTGGATCTGAGGAATCAGTTCCTAGATCCATCGTTTCATGCCCTGCATTGCGAACCGTTTCAAGCACGATCTCCTTCAGAATAAAACCCCCGTGATCACATGCGACAGCCACCTTCATCCTCTGGCCTCCCTAACTTCAAACGTTGGCGAGTAATCGCTCAGCTTCTTCAATGATGCGCTCGACCGTCAAACCCAGGTGTTGATAAACCTCGCGATACGGTGCTGAGGCGCCAAAACGATCCAGACCGATAACCGCACCACCGTTGCCCACCCAGCGCTCCCAGCCCTGAGTTACGCCAGCCTCGATCGCCACACGAGCATGAATGTTGGGTGATAGAACCTGCTCCTGATATTCGATCGGTTGTTCCGAAAATAACTCCCACGAGGGAAAAGAGATCAGCCGGACTGAGTGACCTTTCTCCAACAATCGCTCGCCCGCCTCAATGATCAGACTCACCTCAGAACCGGATGCGATCAAGATCAATTGCGACTTCCCCTCCCCAAGGTCAGCCAGAACATAGGCACCCTGACGTAAGCCATCCGCAGAAGCAAAATGATCTCGATCAAGCGTCGGAACTGCTTGGCGGGTCAGTGCGAGAGCTGTTGGACCGGTTGTCCTCTCCAAAGCCACCTGCCACGCAACGCCAACTTCATTGGCATCAGCTGGTCGTACGACAGTCAGGTTGGGTATCGCCCGCAGTGCAGTCAATTGCTCAATTGGCTGATGAGTAGGACCATCCTCGCCAAGCCCAATGGAGTCGTGGGTGAAAACGTAAATCACACGTAGTCCCATCATTGCCGCCAATCGCACTGCGGGGCGCATATAGTCTGAAAAAACCAAGAAGGTTCCGCCATAAGGTATCAGGCCTCCGTGCAAAGCCAATCCGCTCAATGCGGCTCCCATGGCATGTTCACGGACACCAAAGTGCAAATAGCGACCCTCACGATCTTCCGCTGTGAAAGGCGCCTCACCCGCGATCGCCGTCTTATTGGATCCGGTTAGATCAGCCGATCCACCGATAAGTTCAGGAAGAACAGAAGCTAAGGCATTTATGACAGTTCCTGAACTTGCACGGGTAGCGATGCCCTTTGGATCAGGGGGAAAAAACGGCACGAGATCATCCAACCCATCAGGTAAAATCCCAGCCTGACAGCGCTCGAATTGAGCAGCTAAATCCGGGTAGGATTGTTGATAGCGCCAGAACATCTCTTGCCAATCCTCATAGGCTTTCCTGCCATGAATTCCTGCCTCGAGGAAGTGCTCGTGGACATCCTGAGGGATAAAGAATCGTGGCTCCTGAGGCCAACCCAGGCGCTCCTTCGCACCGGCCAGTTCCTCTTCGCCAGGTGGTTCACCATGGGCTGCAGCGGTGTCCTGCTTGGTTGGTAAACCGTATCCGATGTGCGTTCGGCAAACGATCAAGGAAGGACGGGGGTCAGCTTTTGCCTTGGTTAGCGCTCGATCAATCTCTTCCAAGTTATTCCCATCCTCCACATGGAGTACGTGCCAGTTATACGCCTGAAATCGTGCTGCGCGATCCTCGGTGAAGGTCAGATCGGTGCTGCCGTCGATACTGATTCGGTTGTCATCGTAGAGGTAAATCAACCGCGCTAATTGAAGATGACCAGCGATCGAGGCGGCTTCTGAGGCAACACCTTCCATCAGGTCCCCATCCGACACGATCGCATAGATAAAGTGATCGATCATGGGGAAACCTTCGCGATTGTACATCGCCGCCTGATGTTCAGCTGCGATGGCCATCCCGACACCATTCGCGAAACCCTGTCCTAGAGGCCCGGTAGTGGTCTCCACCCCAGGTGTCTCGCCATACTCCGGATGACCAGGGGTCATACTTTCCCACTGACGGAAATGTTTAATCTGCTCAAGAGGCAAATCGTACCCAGTAAGGTGCAGAAGAGAATAAAGCAACATCGAGCCATGACCTGCTGAGAGCACAAAGCGATCACGGTCGGGCCACGAGGGTTCGGCGGGGTTAAACTTCAGATGACGCGTCCAAAGGACATACGCCATGGCTGCCGTTCCCATGGGTAATCCGGGATGGCCCGAGTTAGCGTTCTGCACAGCATCTGCTGAAAGAAACCGGATCGTGTTTACTGCCCTGATATCAAGGTCGGTTCGTGACATGAAAACCCCCATGCCTATGGATGCTGTCCCTCTATTCAAGGTTCAC
The DNA here is from genome assembly GCA_011174825.1 of Anaerolineae bacterium. Taxonomy (GTDB): domain Bacteria; phylum Chloroflexota; class Anaerolineae; order Anaerolineales; family E44-bin32; genus DUEZ01. Next base: position 30,795 of record DUEZ01000054.1, read on the forward strand.
AAAAGAGATCTTGAAAATACGAGGTCATAATAACACGAAACCAAGGCCCTAAAGTTACCTCACCTTACATTGCCCTGTAGCAGGTTGACATGCTTAAAACTATTTTAAGGTGCGAGCAAAGAGAGAAAGGGGACTGTCTCAAAAGCCTTGCCCATGGACAGCGATAATACCCTATAACAAGAATGCGAGGAGCCGTTAGGCGACGAAGCTAACTTATCGTTGATGAGATTGCTTCGCCCTTTCAGGGCTCGCAATGACATGGCATAGGGGAGATTGCTTCGCCTTCGGCTCGCAATCGATGCTGCATGCGTTACACTGCCCTGCTTGAGTACTGCTTTTGAGACAGCCTCTTCTCTCCGTCGCATTTGAGCTTTTTCAATGCAGTCATTTATAGCTTAAGGAAAATTGTTCACTCAGCCAAATATCTAGGCCGCGGGCACACTCAACCCCAAGCTTGTGCCCGATGTCCGCCTCACAATAATGAACCTCGGCTCCGACGCTCCGCAGCCTTGCTACATCGTCTCGCGCTCTTTCAATCGGCACAAGATCGTCCCGCAAACCATGTCCCCAGAACACCTGGGATCCATGAAGGAGATTGATCTCACCTTCGGGAAGGTAGCCGGCAAGAGAGACCAAAGCCGCTGGGTGAAGCATCCCTAAAGCCGCCCCCGTAAAAGCCAATGCTGCTCCTTGACTGAAGCCCATGAACACGAGGCGATTACGATCGAGTCCGAAGCGTCTTTCGAGGTCATCCACCATCCTAAGAAGGGCCTCACCTGCCCGCGCAAAATCCGTGATCGACGGCCATTCTCCCTTCGTTGATTCTTTCCACTGGTAGCCACCCTCCGGCAAGCGATAGGGACCACGCGGGGACGCGACAATCCCCCCCTTCGGCAACACACCCTCCAGCACCCACATCACCTTTTCATCCCCACCTTTACCGTGAAGCATGATCACGGGTGGCACCTCTGGATCTACACCAACCCTCAATAAGTACACAAGCCCACCGGCTTGACCCGGAATGACCTTTGGCTCAGTCACCTCTCTCCCTTCGCACAATCCAACCCATTACCCATAAGGAGCCGATAATCAACACGGCCGGCAGCAGTCCGATTCCCGTGCACAACAACGCTGAGCGCCCAGCTTCAGATCCATAGATCAACAATATCAGACCATTCCCAACAACGATTATGATGAACAGTGCTCCCAGAAGCAGTCTGAATTGCGTCATGCGGGCATACGCCCGCAAATCCCGTTCCTTGCGCGGGTATTGTGACATGATAGGTCCAGTTTTCAGTTATTGATGTTGTGCAACATCGTATGCCGACACGAAAGACCGTAGTGTGGTCAGCCTACCCACATTTCAATTCATTAAGTAACGCATGAACAATCATCTCAGCGTCTTCTAATGGATCCTCGTGGTAAGGAAGATCATGAGACGGTGTAACATGTGTAGTCAATCGATTTGCGGCCTTCCGTAATTCGATGGGCATATCCTCAAGCTTTCGAAACCATCTTAATTGATGGTATGCGTTAGGATGTGTCTCTGCTCCTGACCTTTCTTGACGGAAGACTGCTACCGCCCAACCCGCAGCTCGCCGAGCACATACACGCGCTCGACCCTCTTTTCCACGAGTTCGATACAGGTGCGCTTGATCCAATTCAAGCCTTATCCTGTCCAGCAGTGAACTCTCTTTCATATTGATCACACAACCCCCGATCCTGTGCTCGTCAGAACCTCATTCTCAATAAAAGATCAGGGACACGACTCGATATTCATCAAAAAGAAACCGAGCCTGTATCTCTGGAGATGTGATCCAGAAATTCATTACGAGTGATCTCGTTCTCTTTGAACGAGCCACTCATGGCGCTCGTCACCATGCGGGCGTTGGCTTTCTTCACCCCGCGGATCTTGGAGCATAGATGTACGCCCTCCACCACTACGGCCACACCATGAGGGTGGATTGCGGCCTCGATAAAATCCGCGATCTGTCGCGTCATCCGTTCCTGCACTTGTAGCCGTCGTGCGAAAAGGTCGACAACCCGGGGGATCTTCGACAGACCGATTACCTGCCCCTTTGGCAGATAGGCCACATGTGCTCGCCCGAGGAATGGCAGCAGGTGATGTTCGCAAAGGCTGTAGAATTCGATGTCGCGTATGATCACCATCTCGTCATATTCCACATCGAAGAGCGCCTCATTGATCAATGCAAACGGGTCAACCCGATACCCAGCTAACAACTCGTCGTACATTCGAGCTACGCGTTCCGGGGTTCGTTCTAAACCCTCGCGGCATGCGTCCTCACCGAAAGCTTCAAGCAATCTACGGACGGCATCTTCTACCTCCGGCTTTACCACCCCGACACCACTGAAAAGTTCCGCTGCAGCTTCAATCTCGTGCATGCTTGCCTCCTCATGAAGTTATCATCGATGAGTCTGCGAAGGATAATGACCAACATATGAGAAAGGGATATCTACGGTGTGTGGGCTTCCGCCTACGCCTAACAAATATCGTTTCCTTTCTCCCAGGCAGTTTTTTTCAGTGTAATCATCGACGCGCTAAATACTACCATACAGCTTGTTAGATTTCCTGTAATCAAGGTGTAAAGCACGGTGAGGTAAAAGGATTTATGATGAGTTATGAGGAGTCGGGGTAAAATAGCAGCTATGGTTCAAAAGTATGATCTCCGGGGTCAATCCGCTTTGGTGACGGGAGCTGGTCGTCGCTTGGGACGCGCGTTTGCGGAAGCGCTGGCGAGTTGTGGAGCGAATATCGCGGTTCATTATGGACAGACAGCAACCGGTGCTGAAGAGACCGTCCAGGTCGCGCTCTCCCACGGCGTGCGTGCAGTCACACTGCAGGCAGATCTTTCACAGACAGACCAGGCGTCCAGTTTAACCGGACGTGCAGTAGAAGCCCTCAACGAGGTGACCATACTTATCAACAATGCTTCGATCTTCGAATCCCTTGAACTTATGGATACCACGCTTGAAGCGTGGCAGAATCATTTGACAATAAACCTCACGGCCCCCTTCCTCCTCTCTCAATCCTTCGGTCGTCTCCGTGCAGGAAGACAAGGGACCATCATTAATATACTCGACTGGCGCGCGCTCCGACCCGGACCGGATCATTTCCCCTACACCATATCCAAATCTGGGCTTGCTGCGATGACACGAAGTTTAGCCCAGGCTTTAGCCCCCAACATCCGCGTCAACGGATTAGCTTTGGGGGCGATCCTGCCACCACCCGGTATGGAAGGATTCGACCAATCCGTTCTCGAAGGTGTCCCACTAAACCGCTGGGGTAGCGTAGAAGAAACTGTTGACGCACTGCTCTTCCTGATCGCTGGTCCGGATTTCATCACAGGCGAAATCCTCCATCTGGATGGTGGACGACAACTTACCTAAAGGTAGCCCCATGAGAGAAGATCATATTGTCATCAAGGATCTGCTTCTGCGAGGGATCATCGGTATCAATGATTGGGAACGTGAAAAAAGGCAAGACATCCTGATCAATATCACACTTTATGGGGATTTACGACCAGCCGGTGCGAGTGACGACATCGCGGATACGATCAATTATCGGACGCTGACAAAGAACATCATCGAACATGTCGAGAAGAGCGAACCATTCACCGTTGAAGCCCTGGCAGAACACATCGCCCGCATTTGCTTGAGCGAAACGCGGGTGAAACGCGCCCGCGTACGAGTCGAGAAACCGGGTGCACTTCGATTCGCTCGCTCAGTCGGGGTGGAGATCGAACGGAGCGCAGAGGATTTTGCCTGAGCTGGCATTCATCTCATTGGGATCAAATATCGAACCCGAGAAGAACCTCATTTTCGGAACGAAGCGATTGGGTGAGCTTGGGAGATTGATCGCCGTATCAACGGTTTACCAGAATCCCGCTGTCGGTCCCACCCCCCAACCAGATTTTCTTAACGCCGCTGCGTTGATCGATACTGATCACCCTGCGGAGACCCTCCGACTTCATTTGCGAGACATTGAAGCCGATTCGGGTCGTGTACGTACGGGTGATAAATACGCACCCCGGACTCTGGATCTTGACCTCTGCTTACTTGGCACACAAATTACCGAGTGCCCGGAGCTTTCTCTCCCTGATCCCGAACTGCTTACTCGCGCCCACCTGGCTGTTCCTATGGCGGAGTTGGCGCCATCTTTCCTCCACCCTATCACCGGCGAAGCGCTGCAAATCATTGCCGATCGTCTTCGTCCGGGCTCATCCCTCAAACCTCGACCCGAGATAACGGCTCGCTTGCAGAGCATTGTGTTGGAACTTGATAAGAATTAAGAGATTCGCTTGGCTGAGTTACTGGCCGGTCATCAAAATGATCACATTTGATTAATGTCATTCTGAGTGAGCCCTTCGGCTTCGCTCAGGATAAACTCCGCGAGCGAAGAATCCCTACGATGAAACTCTCGAACTCGCTACACTACAGGGATTATTCGCGCCTAGCCTTATTCGAAGCTACTTCAATTTCTTTACGATGTAAGGGCGACCGGCTGGTCGCCCCTACATCTTATTTTCATTCTGATTAATGTCCCGTCAGTCCTTGTCTTCCTTACGGGAGACTAGCCGTAGGGGCAATTCATGCCGTCTCGCACCCTGGCCGTTTCTCGCAGCACGAACGGTGAATTGCCCTTACATCTTTAGCAAGAACGTTCAGAATGACAATAAATGCAGTCGGTCTTGATGTCACCCTGAGCGCAGCGAAGGATCTCGTTTTCCGAATTCATTTAACGCGTTATCCAAACAACGAGATTCTTCATCGCGGAGTCGAAGGTCCTGAGTGAGTCGAAGGGCTCCTCAGAATGGCACCCGTTCTCAGGCATGTCTTCCTCGATAAACTAGGATATTATTTCCCTTGCCCTAATCTTGGTTTTACCAAAGAAATCCTCATGAAACCTTCATCAGCCGAAATCGTCATATGCGGAGCAGGGATAGCGGGTATCTCGACCGCTTACCACTTGGCAATTAAAGAAGGCGTTCAGGACATCGTTCTCATCGATGAACGTCCACCCCTTTCGCTAACAAGTGACAAATCGACCGAGTGCTACCGTAATTGGTGGCCAGGTCCAGGCGATGCCATGGTCAGCATGACAAATCGCAGTATCGATATCTTGGAGGATCTGGCCCGTGAAAGCGGTAACGTATTCAATCTAAACCGACGTGGCTACCTCTTCGCAACAGCGAATCCCCAACGCTTGAACGACTTCAAGAACCATGCCGAGGAAGCCGCTGCGCTCGGAGCTGGTCCCGCTCGTTGTCATTCGGGACGCCCCGATAATCCCATATACCATCCGGCACCACTATCAGGTTATGAAGACCAACCTACTGGATCGGATTTGATAACCGATATCAACCTTATCCAAAAGCACTTCCCCTATCTCACGGGAAAAACAACAGCTGTGGTTCACGCCCGTAGATGCGGCTTTTTCAGCGCCCAACAACTGGGTATGTACATGCTAAATCGTGCCCGTGAACGTGGCGTGAGGTTCGTTGAGGCCCGTGTGGAGTCGGTCGAAGTAATCAACGGCCGGGTCACTGGAGTGCGGTTATCATCAGGTGAAGGTCCAGAAAAAATCAACACCTCAAACTTTGTCAATGCAGCCGGACCTTTCCTCAAGGCGGTAGGGAAAATGCTGGGTGCAAACTTGCCTGTTTTTTCTGAACTCCACGCGAAGGTCTCGATTAAGGACAGCTTAGGTGTCTTCCCGCGTGACGCTGGTTTGCTCATCTGGTCTGACCCCCAATTCCTACCATGGACCAAGGATGAGCGCTCACTCATAGAGCAAGAGGATGATTTAAGCTACCTGCTCGGTGAATTTCCGCATAGCGTACATGCCCGTCCAGACGGTCCTCCAGACAGCCCAATCGTTCTTCTCCTATGGACCTACGATGTCAACCCTGTTGAACCCATCTTCCCGTTGCAGTTCGATTCTTATTACCCAGAGATCGTCCTGCGTGGCTTGGCGACAATGATACCGGATATGAAGAAGTACTTCGGGAAGATGCCCAAACCCTACGTAGATGGGGGGTACTACACCAAAACACAGGAGAACCGACCACTGATCGGACCGTTACCCGTGAAGGGTTCCTGGGTTATTGGGGCCCTATCGGGATTCGGTCTAATGGCTTCCCCAGCCTGCGGTGAACTGCTTGCCGCTCACATAACGGGCAATGAATTGCCGGATTATGCACCATGGTTTCTGCTCGAACGATACCAGGATCCTGCATATCAGGATCTGCTCCTGGACTGGAGCGATACGGGTCAGATATGATCGATGATCACGAAGAGGAGCGCACTTGTTAAACATGGTAGGGGCGGTTCGCGAACCGCCCCTATGCTTAACAATTCCAAGAAATGGCGAAATCTGAAGTGCGCAAGCTCTGCTTGCGCCCGAAAGCAGAGCTTGCGGACTCCAAAAGTAATCAGCTTGATCAAAGAATTGGGATTGAGGGTAATCTCTCCCAAAAGCAAGAACATTAATCTCCCTAGAAATATCAGAAACCTTTATGATCGCCCCCTTCAAGGTCTGTTAGCGCAGGTTAAAGCTTGCGGCTACAGACATGAGGGGAAGTAGATGTAACCTCAGCCTACGTGTGGTTTTGGAGTGCGCAAGCTCTGCTTGCGCTCATAAGCGGAGTTTCTGGAATCCAGAGCTTGCCCTAGCCTAAGAGGTTTTATCGATTAAAGATGGAGGTGTATCAAAAGCTGTGGCCTTATAAGCCACATCAAAGCAGCCCCGACTCAATGAGGATCTGCCGAAGGACCTCCTTATCCTCATCTCCCAGCGACAGAAGAGGCGACCGCACAGGGCCACCGTAATATCCCAACATGTCCATGGCCGCTTTTAGTCCCGGTATCCCGTATCGCACCGTGACGGCGGTGTTTACCTCAACCAAACGCAGTTGTATCGCACGTGCGATATCAAGCTCGCCGACGTGAAAATGCGCCAAGATATCGGCGAGCTCCTGACCCGCGATGTTCGCTAGGGCTCCGATCACTCCCACCGCTCCTACGGCGAGTGCACCTAACATAAACCCGGCTGATCCCGCTAGGACATGGAATTCTTCTGGTGTCCGATGGACCATGGTTCCGATCTTGGCAACGCTTCCCCCGCTCTCCTTAATCCCGATCACATTCGGGTGATCCGCAAGGTGAACAACCGCCTCAACCTTAAGTTCTACCCCGGTGTTCGCTGGTACGTTGTAGAGCAGAATCGGTATCGGTGAGGCGTCCGCGACTTGCTGGTAATGGTTTTCGAGGGCGATAGAAGACATCATCGCTTTGTAATAACTAGGGGTAACAACGATGGCAACATCGGCACCGACCTGCGCCATTCGATGCGTCAACTCGATCGTGGCCCGTGTCGACTGCATACCCGAACCCGCGATCAGGAGACGATCTGATGGTGCCACCTCCCGAACGGCACGGACTACGTCGACCCGTTCGTCCGAGCTAAGGGAGACAAATTCTCCGTTCGAACCACCCACAACATAGCCTGATAGAGGTTGGTGGTTCCAGCGATCAAGGTTCGTAGACAGGTTCTGGAAATCGATGTCACCATTCGGCATGAAGGGCGTGGGGATGGGTGGATACACACCATCAAGAGGGAAAGGTTTCTTCGTATTCATTGGAATAAAGTAGATAGTCGCTCATCATGCGTTGAAGTCTTCAACCGCTTCACCGATGGCTTTGCGTATGCGCTCGTCCGGGATATCTTCTACATTCAGGTATCGCTCGCTATCGATCCAGATCTCAAGAGAACCATCCAAAGAGGTTCCAAAATCAATCACCACATCACGAAGATCGGAATGCTCTTGTAGCTTTTGTTTAACCAAATCTTCGATCTTTTCGCTCACAGGTGATGCCTGGAGCTCGTCCGATTCAGAATCCGAATCACCATTAGATTCCATTTCTCTATAAGGATCAGGCATCTACTTAATCCTTTCCTGATCATGATCAATTGTATGATCAAGCACAAGCAGATCAGGCAGCTAGGTCTTACTATCGGTTCCACTCAAAACGATCACACCTATTGAAGACGATAATCCCTGCATGGACGCTATATGCGTCTATCTTACTGCTCGAGTCGATAGAATTAATTTAAGAGTTCCTTTACAGCATCCTATACCCCAACAAGGATAGTTCTTGCGGGTGCGCCATCGCTACCGATGATTTTTAACGGCAGGCAGTAGAGTGTATATCGTCCCTGTCTGACTTCACTCAAATCGAGGCCTTCGATAACGGTTACACCGTTTTCCAACAAGATGCGATGAGTTTCTCGACTTGCCCCGAAAGGTGCGACGGACAAATAATCAATCCCCACCAACTTAACTTTTTTTCGCACCAACCAGGAAGCTCCACTGGCGTCAATTGCAACGAAGTCTTTCTTGAACTTAAGCTCACCATCAGCCCAATACTTCGAGTTTGATGTTCTGAATAAGACCCGTCGAGTACGAGGTGGGATCGCGGATCCTTCAAGTGTATTTTCATCGATCACAGATGCATTGGGGAGATGGACAACATACGCTCTACCGATGAGCACTTGAATTGGTATGGCTTCAACTCCTAAGGAGTCCTCGATAAAATGGATCGGTGCATCAACGTGCGTTCCGATATGCACACCACATTCCAACCTGGAGACGTTGGCATTCGCACCTTTAGCAATTTCCCTGACCCGTTCGATCACAACTGGGGGATCTCCGGGCCAGACGGGCATTTCAGGTGATATTCCTAAGGATATGTCATATATTCGCACATCCAACCTCCACAGCCGGCGATTATAGATTCGAACCAATAGAATTGCGAACAGCTTTTATCCTGGGTGCATTCAAAAAACCAGCGCGGTCATTCCTTGGTCAAGTGAGAGTTGGTGTTCGTGCGATCCCTTACCCATGATACAAACCTCAAATCCTCTTCCCATCCATATCCCCACCAACCTTTTCATGAGAAAAACTTGGTTCCCTAGGCAGCTGGACTATAATCAAGATACTCGACAGATCAGGAGACACAATGACCGACATAAAAGCCGTGGACGCAGCGATTCAAGGACGAACCGATCAAAGCCTCGAGGAATTATCGCGTCTGTGCGCTCAACCCAGCATCGCAGCCCAAGGTCTTGGCATGGAGCCTTGTGCCGAGTTGGTCAAAGAGATGCTAGCTGCTCGAGGTTTTGAGGTTCAGATTCTCCCTACAGCCGGTTTTCCAGTGGTTTTCGCTGAGCGAAAAGGACGGTCTGACAGGACCTTGATCTTTTACAACCACTACGATGTACAACCACCCGAACCCCTTGAGTTGTGGGAGACACCTCCCTTTGAACCTACGATTCGCGACGGGAAGATGTTCGCCCGTGGGGTAAGTGACGATAAAGGACACATCCTCTGCCGACTAGCAGCAATCGACGCGATATTGGCTGTCGATGGTGAACTACCCTGCAATGTCAAGTTCCTCATTGAAGGTGAGGAGGAGATTGGCAGTGTTAATCTCACACCATTCATAGAGGACCATACGGACCTATTAGCTGCGGATGCATGCTTATGGGAGTTCGGTTATGTCAATAATGAAGGTGTGCCTATCCAATACGCCGGGTTACGTGGGATCTGTTATGTTGAACTAAGCATCCAAACCGCCAGTCGTGATGTTCACTCCGGAACAGGAGGGTCGATCTTCCCCAATGCCGCTTGGCGACTGACGTGGGCCCTGAATACGCTAAAAACTCCAGATGAACAGATTCGTATTCCAGGGTTCTACGATAAGGTTATACCCCCTACCGAAAGAGACCTGCAGTTACTAGAAAATCTTCCAGATCCATCCGATGAGTATAAGGAGAGGTATAGTTTGCAGGGTTTTATCAAGGGAATCGAAGGGGGACTAGAACTTAAACGGGAAGCGATTTTCACGCCAACATGTACCATTTGCGGGCTGACGTCGGGTTATCAGGGTCCTGGCTCAAAAACGGTGCTCCCCTCTGAAGCGAGTGCGAAGGTTGACTTCCGCTTAATCCCGAACCAAGACCCACAAGAAGTCTTACTCCAACTGCGTGATCACTTGAACATCGAGGGATACCACGATATAGAAATCACATTTCTGGGTGGAGAAGCACCTGCCAGGACCGACCCCGACGATCCCTTCCTTCAGATGGTGGTGGAAAGCGCCTGTGAAGTCTATGGAGTTCCTATGTTGATCCAGCCTATGTCCGGGGGCTCGGGTCCGAATCATGCTTTTATCCACCATCTTAAGCTACCGGTGGCGACTGCTGGTGTAGGCTACCCTGACTCGCGAGCTCACGCGCCGAATGAAAACCTCGTTATCGACAACTTCATCGATGGGGTCAAGCACACTGCACGCATCTTAGTCAACTTCGGAGCAGGCTAGAAAGCTCCGTCACGATTTTTCGGACATGTTGCGTAGGGGCGGTTCGCGAACCGCCCCTACGGTATTTAAACATTTACCACGAGCAATAAGAACGCAGTAGGGGCGCAATTAATTACGCCCCTACATGCCATCTCATCTCGATTTGAATGTGCTAAAGATCTTCGTAAGGGCAATTCATGTCGTCTCGCACCCTGGCCGTTGTTCGCGGCACGAACGGTGAATTGCCCCTACATTTTCATCAAACCCAGCGTACCCAATTCCGTGACGCAACTCCTTGAAATACAATGACGTTATTCGTGATCATCCTTTAATAGACCCCTACTTAGTTGGGTACAGCTAAGAACACTAAGATCACTGCCTAACAGATTCTTAGCCTACCTCTATCTTGCGTTGTTCCGCTCTAACCAGCTTCAGAATCAAGTCTAAAACTACAATTCCTTGTCGGGCATGAGACCATACGCTATAATCCTCTGGTACATCGGGGCGTAGCGCAGCCCGGTTAGCGCACCTGCATGGGGTGCAGGGGGCCGGCGGTTCAAATCCGCCCGCCCCGACAAACGACCACCAAGATCAGCTGGGTGGTCGTTTTTTCATTTAAACCACCGCATGAATAAAAACATGAAAAGCTTTCCCCCATACGTCCTAGGTAAAGGAGATCGCTTTGTTTAAGTCCATTTCTAGGGTGTCAGAACAAAATTCTAGATTGATGTAAGCAGCGGTGTAAGAGAGGATGACGGAGCTCGCGTCGAAATCCCAGGCCAGAGCGTTGCTGAAATCTTAGCTTCCTATCGCAAGTCGCTTCCGCTGAACATTCTCTCGTGCTTAGCCATCATGTCATTCTGAGTGAGCCCTTCGGCTTCGCTCAGGATAAACTCCGCGAGCGAAGAATCCCTCTGATGTGGCATTTGGATTCATAGCACCACCGGAATTCCTCCTTACGCTCAGAATGACAGAGGATATGCGTCAAATTCAGATGTAGAAACCACAACTTGAGAGAGTGGAAATCATGCTCGCAGCAAAAACCAGAGGAGACGCAATAAAAATATCGTCCGTTCTCTCAAAACCTACTCTACCCCTTCCCTCCCGACCGAACCAACTCAAGCGCGATGAGACCTGCACCTATCACCGGCTCTCGACGGGGCAAGATAACCTCTGCTTGAGCGGCTACCTCCCTCAATTCCTGTTGAATGATTTCAACTATTCGCGGGCTTCCCTTGAATATACCACCCGATAGCACAACCTCGAAGCTGTCGTTTTCCATCCCTAAATCTTCAATGACCACCCGTGCGGCCAAGAATAATTCCATCGCTGCTTCGCGAACAATCACCACAGCCTGCTCATCACCCTCCTCAGCCGCTTTCAGAACTACTGGGGCGAGGGCTGCAACCTCAGGCGCGGCCCACCCTTCGAGATAGATCAGATTGGCCAAATCCTCCAGCGTAGGAACATTAACGGACGCGGTCAGTCGATCAACCAAGGTCGTCAACGGACCTCGACCATCATGAGCCCGGGTCGCAGCATTTAACCCCCGTAAAGCAATATAGTAGCCACTCCCCTCATCCCCAAGGAGATGACCCCACCCACTGGATCGAGCGAAACGTCCGGAAGGATGATACCCGACAGCAATGGATCCCGTGCCGGAGATGATCACCACACCAACGTGTTTTCCCTCCGTGCCGCCAACCAATGCAATCGTCGAATCATGGACAACCTCAACATGGACTTGAGGCAGCAGTCTTTCCGCCATTCGCTTGAGAATGAGTTCATCCTCAGGACGATCGAGGCCGGCCATTCCCCAGCAAGCTGCAGCCAGAGAAGGGTTTCCAGCCGCATCGATCGTCGCGGTTAGAGTATCCGCGATCGCTTTGCTTGCTGCTTCAACTCCGACCGATTGATGGTTTGAAGGCCCACCCTGACCACGGCTAATTTCTCGGCCCCTTTCATCTAAAATGACACACAATGTGCGCGAACCACCACCATCCAGCCCGAGGACATAGAATGCTGAAGTCTCAGAAGACATCTCAATCCACTCGTATATTTAATGAATACTTTTAGTCGTTGTTCTAATGAATATATCAGCGAAGTGCTTTGTTCGTTGATTGTGTTCCATTCTGTAAACTACGGCGAGAATAATACCTTCGTTCAAAAATTCTTTGGAGTCCAGAAGCTCTGCTTCTGGGCGCAAGCAGAGCTTGCGCACTCCAAATTGCAGCCAGCCAACGAGAATTTATCCGTAATCTAATAATTACTTGTTAATTCGACCAATCCTCCGGCCAGATCTCCTTGAGTAGGTCCCGAGCTTGATCTAAATTACCCACCAAATGATTGAGCATCATCGCACGTAGCGCTTTGGCATATGATTTCTCGACGATCGCCTCTACCCACAGCATCTCGAATGCGGCGTTCAGTCGTACCATGGCCTGGATATCAGGTGGCGCTTTCGGGGGCTGTAAGGGGTAGAAACCCTGGCTTGTGACCACCGCTGGCAGCTCAACGATCGCATCCTCCGGCATCCACGGGATGGCTTTTCCATTGCGGAGATTAACGATGAACACCTCTTTGGAGTCGTTGAGATGCGCGAGGATTACCGGCACGATGATCTGTTGATACCAACCCGCACCCCGTGACACCAGACTGGCTGGCATTTCATCGAGGCCCTCTTCCTGAAGATCCTCCATGATCTCAGCCTGCAACACCAATAGCTGCTCCGCTCTGGTCTCTTTGCCTCGCTGTTTGGCCAACATGCGATCTGAGTGGTAATAATATTTGAAATACGAGGTTGGAATCGCGCCCATCGCTTGTACGATGTCAACGTCCACGGGCAATCCAGGCATGTCTTTAATTTTCTCTACGACCTCTGGCATGATGTCTCGCCCTCTCCAACTTGCCTCGGTCACCCAACCAAAATGATGCATGCCGACATACCCAGCCCAGATCTCCTCCGCTGGCGCTCCAACAAAAGTCGCCACCGATCTAGCTAGCCAGACCGGTGAATCGCAAACCCCAACGACTTGTACATTCGTGTAATGAGAGATCGCGTATTGAATGAAGCTGCTGGGATTGGTAAGGTTGATGAGGAGCGTCCTAGGTGCTACCTTCTCGATCATCTTACAATGCTCGAGCGTCACGGGGATCGTTCGCAACGCGTTGTTCATCCCTCCTGGACCAAAGGTTTCTTCTCCCGGAATGCCAAATTCTTGGGGGAAGGATTCATCATAGGCTCGAGCTTTGTAGCCTCCAACTCTGATTTGATTCAGGACATAGTCTGATCCCTCAAGGCCGAGGCGTAAATCTGTAGTGTGGTTGACCGTAAGAGGAACGCTAGCCCGTTCGGCAAGTCGTTTGCTGAGCGCTGCCACACGCTCCAACTTATCAGCCGTCCGACCAAGAAGCACGACCTCGATAGCAGGACGTTGATCTACATCCACCAATGCCTGGATCAAACCGGGGGTGGCGACACCGCTCCCCCCGAGGACAGAGAGTTTAACCTTTTCCGCCATAACCCTTCTCCACATTACATCCGATCGTAGAATGCCAAGATCGTTTCAGCTGCCCGACGCACTTCATCCTCTCGGAGCGTTTCAAACATCGGCAGGTTCATCACTCGACGAGCATAGCTTGCACTTACGGGGAAGTCCTCCTCCGAATAACCCATGTCTTGATATGCCCCTTGGAGGGGAACGAGCGCCGGATACATGGCAAAAATCCCAATGCCGCGTTCCAACAAGTAGGAGATCAGCTCCACCCTCTCTTCTTCTGAGGGCACGATGGTGGCATATGAGTAATACACGTGGTAGACATCATCTTCGACATAGGGAAGCTGCAGAGGTGTTTCCGCGAGCATCTCATCATAAATCGCAGCCCAGCGACGTCGTCGCGAGTTCCATTCATCGAGGCGCTTTAATTTAACGCTTAAAACAGCAGCCTGAAGCGGGTCCAGACGCTCCTGAAATCCGATCACCTCATGGACGAATTTCCTTCGCTGGCCCACGTATCGCAGGATTCTCACTTTCTCATCTAGCTCTGGATCGCTGGTCGTGATGGCACCTCCGTCTCCATACGCCCCCAGATTCTTGCCCGGGTAAAAGGAAAAGGCTGCTATGTGTCCAAGTGAGCCGGTCTTGCGACCCTTATAGGTGGCGCCGTGAGCATGCGCTGCGTCTTCTAGCACGAATAAACCATGCTTCTCAGCCAGCTCCATGATGGGATCCATGTCCACCGGATGACCGTAGATGTGAACTGGGAGGATCCCTTTCGTACGTGGTGTGATCTTCTCGGCAACCAGATCCGCAGTCATATTGAAAGTCTTCGGATCGACATCGATAAAGACCGGCTTGGCTCCCGTATAAGAAATACCCAATGCGGTGGCGATATAGGTGTTACTGACAGTGATCACCTCATCGCCCGGACCGATGTCTTGAGCCGCAAGCGCCAGGTGAAGAGCAGCGGTCCCGCTGGAGATCCCGATGCAGTACTTGCTGTCGCAATAGGCAGCGAACTCACCTTCGAACTTCTCAAGTACGGGACCAAGTGTATACTTGCCCATTGGCAAAACGCTCTCGATCGCTTCTTTGACTTCATCTGCGATCTCCTCATATTGACGCTCCAGATGGCCTTCTCCGACCTCAATTTTGTAGTCCTTGGAAGCAAGGGAGGCCAAGCTGACCATTGAAGCGGGAAATTCTACTGGTTTTGAAATATCGATCTTCGTCATAAAAATCAATCTCCTTATCTTGCGTTAGGACCTAGGATCACGTGCCGTATGAGCAACTTTAACCCATACGAAGCGATCTTAGGGAATTTATTAAACTGTTTGAGGGTAGAACTGCCACAAGAAATCTCTGTTCGCTGGCAACATATCGTCCAGCAATGCTTTCGCGATCTCAAAGGAGGGGACCAACGGGTTGGTCATCATTGCCATCAATGCCGCTCCTCGGTCTCCTGTTACGCCCGCTTCCACGGTCCAACTCTCCCACGCTTTCGCCTGCTGACAGAGCGCACGAATCGTGTCAGGTAGGGGACCCATATGGAGAGGTGTTACGCCATGAGCGCCGACGACACAAGGGACCTCCACCGAGGCATCATCGGGAAGATCCGGGATGCTCCCATTATTTCGAGTGACCAGAATCTGAACGTCTCGTCGATCGAACATCAAAGAGAGGATCAAACGCATTGCAGCTTCTGAATAAAGTGCCCCGCCGCGCAGACTTAGCTCGGGCGGTTTGACCAATTGGTTTGGATCCGCGTATTTCTCCATCAAGTCCCGTTCTACCTCTCGGACAACCTCCCCCCTCGTCTTTTCTACCCCCTTAAGATCTTCAAGCATTTTGGTGTGGTTGTAATAGTATCGCAAGTAACCTGTGGGGATTACACCAAGAGCTTTTACCAGTGACGGATCAAACTCATTGAGATAGGGCATCTCCTCGATCCGGTCAATCAGCTCCTCGGTCTTATCCACCCCTCGCACAAAAATCCGCTGGATCCAATTGACATGGTTGAGACCCACCCACTCCAAAAAGACTTCATCAGGCATGACCTCGAAGAAAATCGCCAATCCCATCTGGACATTGATAGGGTTGTTGCACAACCCAACCACTTTCACGTCCGAATTTTTAAAGATCGCCTCGGTGATAATCCCTGATGGATTGGTGAAGTTCAGATACCAGGCATCTGGCGCATACTTTTCTAGGTCTCTAGCGATCTCCAAAGCCACAGGGATGGTCCGCCAAGCTTTAAGTGTCCCTCCTGGACCAGTCGTTTCTTGACCAACGACATCGTACTTCAGGGGAATCTTCTCATCCCGTATTCGTGCATCTAAACCGCCCACCCGAATCGCTGAGACGATGAAGTCTGCACCTTCAATGGCTTCCGGTCGGGTCGTGGTGAGACTCACACTTGTATCGAGTTCGGCATAACGCAACATACGTTCAACCATGCCACCGACGACTTGAAGACGATCTTCATTGATGTCATGGAGCGCGATCTCATCGACTTCTACCTCACCCTCGTGCTGGATAAATCCTTCGACAAATTCGGGTGTGTAGGAACTACCCCCACCGATATAAGCTAGCTTTTCGATTCTCGATTTTTCCACTGAGACACCTCATCTTCCAATGCTGTTAAACGCCTCATCAAGTCAATCGTTTCATGAACGTGATCGATCTCAATCCAGGCCAAGATCAATAGATCTAACGCGTGCACAAGCAGGACAGAGAAATCAACCTGCTCACCGCCGGCTTCCATCTTGACGATCTTGGCACTGACTCTATGCGCTTCAAGTTGTTCGTCTTCCGCCTCCTCCATCAATCGATCTGCGTCCTCCCACCCGCCTTCCTTCGCATATTCGGCCGCTTCTTTAGCTTTCGAGCGTGCTTCTCCAGCGTGAAGGATTAGCGTGAATAATGTCTGTTCCCATTCTAATGCATCCATGGGTAGCCTCTATTCTTGAATGTGCTCCGAATCATTCATGCGGATCAGTTGCCACTTACCCCCTTGACCATGGAGCTCCGTGATCCCACATGGAGCCCAGCCTCCGTACTCCCTCCAGCGTTTCGGGTCAGCATCCAGCAGCGCAGCCATGATCAGACTAAGCACACCCCAGTGGGTCACGACGAGAATTCGATCCGACGGGTGTTCATCGGCGATATCGTGAACTGCGCTTAGCACTCGCCGGTTAAACTGACCAGGGCGCTCGCCTGTCAACAACATACTGAGAGCGATGATGGGCTTCATGATTAACGGACCCGTCCCATCCGGTTCAAATGGCGGTTTGGGTTTGCCTTCCACCCACCCAAAAACATATTCCCGCAAACCATCGTGAGGCTCGGGGGTCAGTCCTAAGGCCTCCCCTATGATCTCTGCTGTCTGCATGGCGCGCCCTTGTGGGCTGGAGAACAGCGCAGCGAAATCCTCCCCCTCTAATCTACGAGCTGCTAACCTTGCTTGTTGTCTTCCTTTGGGGTTTAAAGGGCTATCGAGTCGGCCCCCGTGCAACAACCCCTTCTCGGTCCACTCGGTTTCCCCATGACGTACCAGCACCAATTGAGTAGGAGTGTTCATTTGGGCAATGTATCCGCAACACATCGGAAACCGATGAAATCATTTCTCCGATGTGGCGTATGCATCCGCCGAGCGTGGGTGCGGGCTTGTTCTGCCCCATCCAACCAATTCCCGCCTCGCAAGGGCATTCGTATCGGAGAATACTTACCACCCATCCACTCAAAAACATTTCCTGCCATATCAGCGACGCCATAGGGACTATCACCCTTCGGGGAGTATTTGCTGACCGGTGAAGTGGTTAGAATCTCGCTCTCACCGGTATTACATTTATATTTATCGAACATGTTCCCCCATGGCCATTGGCGACCATCTGTGCCACGCGCTGCCTTCTCCCACTCGATCTCGGTGGGCAACCGTTTCCCTGCCCACTCAGCATACACGTTTGCGCTCTCCCATCTCACATGAACTACCGGGTGATCCTCTTTACCCTCCGGGATCACGCCGCGCCGCCAATGGTCTGGCTCGATGTGCCCTGTTTGATCCACAAATTTCTTATACTCTGCGTTGGTTACAGGAAACCGATCGATATAGTAGGCCTCGGTCTGAACTTTCTCCCGATCGGGACCGAAGAGAAACTCACCCGCTGGGATGAATACCATCGGTCTGCCATCCTTGCCATAATAAATAGAAATATCTTCTGTTGACATTAACTCCTACCTCTATTCAAATTTGATCTGGGGGTGTTGATACCTACCTACTCGTTATCCCTACACACGATGCAGTTTCACCTCGCGACGGGAGGGGTCGGAAGTCTATGTGACATCTTGTGATACCAACCACCGATAAGCCAAGACGAACGCTAGAATGTAATAAGCAACCGTAATCAGTAAACCAACCAAATTCATACCTCCAGTCAATGATAATTCAGAGGATTGTCCGCCCATCCCAAGTCGGATGAAGCCAAAAGCTGATTCAAAAACCGTGTAGGTCACTATCGCTAACCATAGGAATCGAAGGCGTCCTGAAACAGCACGAGCTAGCAGCACTCCAAGTGCCCCGCTAACGACCGGCACTGCGGTACGATAAAGAAGATGTGCGAGGAGCCATATCAATAAAACATGCAGCGGCAACTCCGCTAAAACCGTCTGGAAGGGGGTAGATAAATCACCAAAGGACAGCCTAAAGCCAGCGCTGATAAAAGTGAAACCAATAAATACTTGGACGACCAACCCCGAGCCAAATCCAAGGGATAGTCCATCCGTGAATTGTGCCGATTTCTCGGGGCGTTTACGACGCAGAACGAGATACAAAGCCCCTTGTACGACCAATGCCCCAACCAATGAACTTAACAAGGGCAGCAGGAAGCGCCATGCCCCTTCCGGAACGGCATCTGATGGCCCCGCGCCCAGCACAAATTGTCTTATCAGACTCTGCAGAAAGAGCATCGGCAACAGTGATACAAACCAGGTTCCTATCCCCCAATAAAGTAGTTCGCGATCGAACGTCTGAAAACGCCGAGTAAGCAACCTCATGGGAAATCCAGGAGCGAAAATAAACAAAAAACCACCGGCAGCCACAATCAAGCCTCGAAAAATCACTCGGTTGACCTCTCCTTTCTCTTGGGACTAGACCCGCTATGAACTGCTAGGTGCGGTAATCCTGGACAGGATGACATCCAGATCACAGCTAACTTTGAAAGTAAAAATGAAGCTAAGATCGCTCAAACCTAGAGATTTAATGCCTCTTTGATCTGTTCGAACAGCTTCTCGCCATCAACCATGCCGTAGGTTACAGTGTCGATATTTTCAACAACAGTTCCGTGAGGACTAGCCATCTCGGTAATACTTTTTCGTTTATAACGAACTTGCGGAGCGATGAGCACCATGTCAACATATTTCTCTTTGAAGTCATACCGCCCAACATCTGGTGTCGTGATCGCATGCATCTCGAGATCGAATCCCTGCGTCTTTGCAGCGTCTATCGTCTTTGACTCAAGCAAACTTGATGACATCCCGATCGCACAAACGATGAGAACTTTGACCGGCTTCTTCTCTGCCATATTCCCCTCCTGCTAAAATACGTGCAAGCCAATCTTAGGTAGTTACTACTCCAGCCAGATAGTTTATACCAGCCTAGCACAACTCTGGGAAGTGTTTTCCATGTTGCACGATGTAATCGTCCAAGATCAATTTTGCCGTCTCATAAGACGGTATCAGGGGGTGTAATGCTAACGCTTTAACAGCCAACGAGTATGACCTTTCAACAACCGCTTGGATTGTCAGGCGCTCGTAGGCTTTTACGCGTTTCATGAGCCCCAGAGCATGGTCAGGGATCCTGCCCATCGCAAACGGTCGAACCAAGCCATCACCTACATAACAGGTCACCTCGACAACGTCATCGTCAGCCATATCCGTTAGCGTACCTCTGTTCGGCACATTGAGAATAATTTTCGCAGCTTCACCCTTCTGCGTTAGCGCCTCGATCAACCGCAACATCACGCCAGAGTATCCCTCAGCAGCACTTTCCATGAAATCCTTTTCTTCTTCGATCTCTTCTTCGTGGTGCCCTTCGCCTGTCTCAAGTGTCATATAGGTGCTATGACGTTGGTCTTGATAATGTTCGTATGCACCCAACGTTCGGGCAGGATCCGAGCCCTCATCATGTATTTGTTTGAGCGAATCATATAACTCGTCCACAAATGGCTGGATCTGTTGCGCCCGACTTTGACCAGCCTTAAGCAGATTCTCAACCGCCCGCTGCGTGTAGTAATAGAAAAGCAGATACTCATTGGGAAGCACCCCGAGCGCTTCGATCAGATCAGGGTGAAAGGGCAGCCAGTGCCATGGAACGCCCTCCTCTTTGATCTCGTGGATGATCTCCCGTACGAGATTCTTTCCTTCCATATACACACCCGACATCCATCCCAGGTGATTGAGGCCGTAGTATTCGAAGAAAATATGGCTTAGTGGGACACCAAAGTGCGCCGCGATATCCCTTTCCATCGCAGAGGGGTTGTCACATATTCCTATCGCGCGTTCATATCCAGCCACACGAGTGATCGCCTCGGTGATGATCCCCGCCGGGTTGGTGAAATTGAGCAGCCAAGCCTGCGGTGCAAGCTCGCGGATCAACTCCAGATAATCAAAAACCACGGGGATGGTACGCATTGCCATAGCGAAACCGCCTGGACCGGTGGTTTCCTGTCCGAGGACCCCATACTTCAACGGCACCTGCTCGTCGATGACGCGTGAGGCGATTCCACCTTGGCGCAAGGTCGTCACGATGAAGTCGGAATCCTTGATAGCTTGTTCAGCATTTGTCGTCCAGACCAACTCAAACTCTGGTTGAACGTTTTTCAACCGGATCTCGCTCACCATTCGGATCAAGTCCAAACGCTCGGAGTCGATATCCATCAAACATAATTCTGTTAGCGGAATGCGCGACTGGAAGGCGAGGACGCTTTCGATCACCAAGGGTGTGCGTACCCCGCCTGCTCCAATGAAGGTCAGTTTCACGGAAGTTCTCCTGATGCAGAATCGAAAAAAGTTGGGGGATACGGGGTGACCGTATCCCCCTTTCGCTTTCGCAGATGGCGATAGCTTATGCCGGCGCTGGAGCTACTTCTAGGACCCCCTCCTCCTTCTCAAGCACCTGGCGCTCCCAAGCCTTGAATGCTGGCCACCATATGATCCCTGGGATCACAAACTCGGTAATGAGTGCCAGGATCGCAGCTCGGAAGTCGAAGCCCGTCATCATGAACATCAAGAGCGGAGACGGCAAAGTCCATGGCGCTGCGATGTAGGTGGGGTTCACCAAATTGAGCGTGTGTGCTAGCCAAGCCACAGTTGTGTTGAGGAAGGTGATGATGATGAAGGGAATCGCCAGCACGGGGTTGAAGACCACCGGTGCGCCGAAGGTGATCGGTTCGTTGATGTTGAAGATGCCCGGCCAGATTCCCAACCAACCCACGCGCTTTAGACGCTTTGACCTCGAGCGGATGAAGTAGATGGCCAAAGGCAACGTGGCGCCGGAGCCGCCCGGCACAACGTAGCTGCGGAACTGACTGGTGTAGATGGCAGTAGGAGTCAGCCCTTGAGCCACGGCCTGTGCATTGGCAGCGAGGTTAACCGTCCAGATTGGTTCCAGTGCGATGCCGATGGTCAAGTCGCCGTGGATACCCATTGTCCAGAGGAAAGCGTGGAAGGTTTCAGCCACCGCGGCCGCTACATAGGTTGAAGCAGCCGGCACGATCTTTGAAAGTACCTCAAAGATACCACCGGCGATATCGATATTGAGCAAGAAGCGAATGGCCCACCAGCCAAAAACGATCACCGCGCCCGGGATGAGGGCGATGAAGGCATTGGTGATGGCAGGTGGGACCCCTTCCGGCATCGAGATGTAGAGATTCCTGTCGATAAAGAACTTGAAAACCTCAACCGTGACCACAGCGACGACGATGGCGGTGAACAAACCGCTGTTGTCCAGGTAGGTGGCCGCCTCCCCATCCAGAAGCTGAGGGGTAGCTACCATGATGTAGGACATGAAGGTAAAAACGATCGGCATGACCGGATCGAGGCCACGACGTCGACTCAGCGCGTACGTGATGGACAAAAGCACAAAGACGGACAAGAGTCCGAAGGTGACGTTGAAGGGCACCCAGAGGGCATTGGCGAGGTCTTGGTTGATGACATCCCCAAGGTAGACCTCGGAACCCTTCTCCAGGCTCATAGGAAACTGAAGAATAATCAGGACCAGTGAGCCAATGATGATCACCGGCATCATTGCCACAAATCCATCGCGGATTGAAGCGAGGTGAGGCTGGTCAAATAGCGGGGCAAGAACCTCCATCCCATCCGCCAGGCGATCAGCCCATCCCTTCTTCTGTGTTGATTCCATTGTGGTGTTCTCCTTTATTGAAAATAATAAATAGTACGATCACGATTCTTCGAAAGAGTTTGTCATTCTATCTTTCTCCAATTCACCTCCTTTCATGTTCTAGGCAACTCGCTTGGTGTTCCTCCCCCCACCAAACGGTTCCCTTAAGTTTTCTCCGGCTCCAGCTACAAATTCTCGATGGATATGAGTATAGAATTCATATCCATCACCTCTGTAAGTTGCGCGGGAAAATTCGATAGGACGTCCGTCCTCAAGGAAGGTCACTTGTTCTCTAAGTAGGACAGCAGCAGGCTTTGTCAATACCAAACGTTCTGCTTCTATATCATCAGCCAGGGAAGCTTTTAGTCTTACATCAGCAGAATCCACTTTCATGCCGTATCTTTCCTCTAAAAATGAGTAAAGGGAGGTTTGATCATCGATCTGCTGCAGAATGCCGGGACAGAGAGAATGAGGCAAGTAGGCCTCTTGGACAACAATAGGAACCCCGTTTGCTTTACGGAGACGCGCTACGTAAACAAGATTATCACCCGGGGAAATTTGCAAATATCTCGCTTGTTCTTCAGATGCTGGAATGATGCGGCGATCAAGCACTTCTGAACTGGGGATCTGATCGTCCTGTAAGACTCTTTCAGAAAAGCTAAAGATCGAACCCTTGCGTCTTGCCTCAGGGTCGCTTACATAGGTTCCTTTACCAATCCGAGTGTAGACGATGCCCTGGTGCATCAAAGAGGACAGCGCTTGCCTGACCGTTAAGCGGCTTACGTCGAACCTTTTCGCAAGTTTACGCTCAGAAGGTAAACGCTCATGAGGTGCATAGACGCCTTCTCTGATCATGTTGAGAAGCTTATCTCGCAGCTGAAGGTACAAAGGACGAGATGTTCCGCTATCCAGACTCATGCGCACCTTACCGCTTCAGACCGGTACGTACCACCAAGATTATAATAGTACAAAAGTACTACACATGTCAATTATAGAGTCGTTTTGCATAAGCTTGAGAACTATACAATTTCCTTAAAATTTCCATTGCACTAAGGCTGCTTCCAGGCGTAAATTCGAGAAAAAGTAAGGGCGACCGACAGTTCGCCCCTATTTATAAACCTTCCCGCGAGCTTTAAGCTCGCGGGAAGATTATTGATGGGATTCGAATGGATTTTCTTACCTACAGAGAATGATCAATATGGCCTCAACCCTTAAACGATAACGCCCGCCATTTCTCCAAAAGGTCGTGGCAATCGTTAAATTCAGTGAAATCGATCCCCTGTTCCCGGGCATACCTCGCAAGTTTCCTGCGGGCGAAGATGAGATCTGCTACGCCGATCACCTCGAAGTCGCTCATGCCGTCTCCCGCGTAAACCACCCCCCTGCCTCTTTCCTGATAACGCCGCACAATCATCGGTTTGCAAACGCCCCTCATCGGGGTTTCATCGTCATACCAAGGGAATTCGAAACGGAACCCCCCTTCTTCAAAATGGATCTGGTTAGCGTATATATCCACTCCGTAGATATCATGTCTCGCAAGAATGTAATCGATATACCATTCCAGACCATCGCTCACAATTGCGAAGGAGGTTTCATGATCACGACAAAACTGTAAGAAAGCTGGAAAATGGGGGTCGATCTCGATCGTGTCCAATGCAGCTTCCATCTCCTCCTTGCCGGCACTGACAGTGCTGAACGTCGATACGATCTCCTCCTGGGTGCTGATCTCGCCTCTCCCCCATCGCTCCGCGAATTCCATGCCACAAGCCGCGAAACGTTGATAGAGAAAATCCATCATCTGCGTAGGACAAACCGTACCGTCAAAATCGCATAAGAATGCGAAATTACCTCCCTTATCACCCGTCATCTTCTTCCTCGTCGGATAAACATTCAAAGTTTGATCGCACTATTTTACTTCAAAGGGATGAGAGCAGATTGCTCCCGGTATGCCGAGGAGCTCAGGATAACATGCCCGAGAAAAGATGTCATTCTGAACGCTCCTTCGACTGGTTCAGGACAGGCTCTCGGCGCGGTTAATCCCTGTGATTCGACAGCGTCATTTGCCGCATCATAGGGATCCTTCACTTCACTTCGCTCCGCTCAGGATGACATGCTACAGAGCGTATACTTTTTCACCACCAATGTCATTCTGAGCGCCGTTAGGCGCGAAGAATCCCTAAGATGATTCGAATTCATAGGCATCATCACAGGGATCCTTCACTTCACTTCGCTCCGCACAGGATGACATGGCACGTTTTCATAGGATGCAATTTTAATGTTGTGTATCAAAGAGACCGGTAATATATTTAGCACAAGTTAATAAGTCTATCCACACCCATGACAGCGTTATAATACATCCGTCCGCAATATCCGGCATAAACTGAATACGAACGGATGGAACTCCAGTGATCGGAATCCGTGGAACGATCATAAGGGTTACCTTTCTGACGATCAACGTATCCATTCAAGCGCCATAAACGAGGAATGATCCAATGGCAAGGAAAGAGACTCCACACACCTATCAGGGCATCTCAGCCTCCCAGGGGATCTCCCGCGGTCCTGCCTTCGTCTACCAGGAACAAGATCTGCGTGTACCCCGTCGTCAGATCCAAGACAGCGAGGATGAGCTTCGACGATTTGAAAATGCCATAACGATCGCCAGTGAACAGATCACTGATCTACAAATTAAAGCCGAAACCGAAACCGGGGCCGAAGAAGCGGCCATTTTCGAAGCTCACGCCCTCTTCCTTCAGGACCCAACCCTGATCTCGGCCGTCCATGAAGCCATCGAAGGGCAAAGGATGAACGCTGAGGCTGCGTGGATCGACGCCATCGAGATTAACGCCGCAAATTTAGAGGCATTGGAAGATGAATACTTCCGAGCACGGGCTGCGGATGTGCGTGATGTCGGGCAACGTGTTTTACGCATTCTGTTGGGTGTAGCGGAGAGCGACCTTACCGACTTAACCACTCCTTCTATCGTTCTTGCACGCGACCTCACCCCATCTGACACCGTCCGACTGGATAAATCACTCGTCATTGGTTTTTGCACCGCAGAGGGTGGTCCGACCTCCCACACCGCAATCTTGGCCAAAGCTCTCGGGCTGCCGGCAGTTGTCGGCCTTGGACGCTCGATACTCGATCTGAAGTCTGGAGAACCGTTATTGGTCGATGGCGGACGTGGCGAAGTGATCGCCTTTCCAGACGAGAAGATCATTCAGGAGTTCGAGACTCGTCGTCAAAAACTCGAAGCCCGGGCTCTCGTAGAACTCGAGCGAGCCCACGAGCCAGCGACAACCGTGGATGGTCACCTAGTTGAAGTCGTGGCCAATATTGGCAGCCCACAGGACGCACAAGTTGCACTGGAACATGGTGCGGAGGGGGTCGGTCTTTTACGCACGGAGTTCCTCTACCTCGATCGCCATGAGGAACCCAACGAGGAGGAACAACTCGCTGCTTTTAACTCGATTTTAGATACGATGGAGGACCGTCCTGTGGTGGTCCGCACCATCGATGTGGGTGGCGATAAGGAGGTGCCATACCTCGATTTAGGCGTTGAAGCCAACCCATTCCTCGGGTGGCGAGCCATTCGTATGTCCCTTGATAAACCGGAATTGTTTAAAACTCAGCTTCGAGCTTTGTGGCGGGCTAGCCCAGGGCATGATCTGCGCGTCATGTTTCCCATGATCGCGACCTTGGATGAAGTCCGAAGAGCTCAGATACTCTTCAATGATGCGCGCGAGGAGGTGGCTGAAGGGCATGCTGTGGCGGACCGGGTCCAGGTGGGCATTATGGTTGAGGTGCCCTCGGTGGCGGTGATGGCAGATTTGTTCGCCCGCGAGGTGGATTTCTTCAGCATCGGGACCAACGACTTAACACAATACACTTTCGCCGCCGAACGCACGAATGAAAAAGTGGCTCACCTGGGTGATGGCTGCCACCCGGCTGTCTTACGACAAATCCAGCGCGTTATCAATGCTGCTCACGATGAGGGGATTTGGGTCGGCTTGTGTGGTGAATTAGCAGGTGATCCTGACGCGGTGCCCATTCTCGTTGGTCTTGGGCTGGATGAGTTCAGTATGGCGCCGTCTTCCATCCCACACGCAAAGGCGATCATCCGAAGTTGGTCGAAGTCAGATGCTCAAAGTTTGGCAACTAAAGTGCTTGACTTGGACTCAGCTGAAGCGGTACG
>DUEZ01000055.1 GCA_011174825.1 Anaerolineae bacterium
CCTGAAACAGGCTTGCTGTAAATATCTGCGCATGAACTCCAGCACCAGCGCTCGGAACCATGCTATCCCAGCCTATCTAAGGTGGCAATCGCACTTGAGTCCCGATAGATTACAGGAGAGATTGTTGCATCAAATGTACCAGGAATGAGGCTTATTGAACCCTATGTCGATGCTCCCTGTAGCTCCCCGCGAGCTTTAAGCTCGCGGGGAGCTAAAGAAAGGCACACTTCGCATAGGCTCCTGCCATGAGAGCACCTGAGCACGTAAAATTGACACCTCTATACCGCTGTGGTATAAAGCGCTGACAATCGAATACCCTATAAGCACTCTTATCCAGAGAGGTGGAGGGACCGGCCCTGCGAAGCCTCGGCAACCTACCTGCTTATTGATAGCGGTGTGGTGCGAATTCCGACAGACGGAGTGTCTGGAAGATGAGAGGGTGGCGGATAATGTGATCATCATGCCCCTTCTCTTGCTGAAGGGGCATAAACGTTAAGGAGATATTTGTATGAGCTCAACATTTATGGAATCACCAAGTTTACTCTTTACCTCCGAGTCAGTAACGGAAGGACATCCAGACAAGATCTGCGATCAAATATCGGATGCAGTATTAGACGAATGTCTTGCGGGGGATCCGCGATCTCGTGTCGCTTGCGAGTCTGCAGTCAAGACCGGGTTTGTCCTCTTGTTTGGTGAAATCACGACCAAATCCCAACTCAACTACGATGAATTGGTTCGCAAGGTTCTCAACGAAATCGGGTATAACGATAGCGTAATAGGTTTTGATGGAAACACTTGTGGGGTGCAAGTGGCGATTGCCCAACAAAGTCAAGATATCGCGATCGGTGTGAATCATGCGTTAGAAGAACGATCCGGCGAATTGAAGGAAGAAGAAGTAGAGATGATCGGAGCTGGTGACCAGGGCATGATGTTTGGCTTTGCTTGTAATGAGACCGATACGTTGATGCCGATACCGATCCATTTAGCCCATAACCTTGCCCGAAGACTAGCCGAGGTTCGTAAATCCGGGATCTTGCCCTGGGTTCGACCGGATGGAAAAACCCAAGTAACCATAGAATATCGGTACGGAGAACCCAGCCGCGTAGATACGGTTTTGATCAGTACTCAACATACGCCTGAAGTGGGGGAGGACGAGATTCGTGAGGGTGTTACCGAACAGGTGATCATGCCCGTTCTACCAACGGAAATGGTTGATGAGAGGATAAAGATCTTCATCAATCCGACGGGTCGATTTGTGGTTGGAGGACCCCTTGGAGATGCTGGCCTGACGGGTCGGAAAATCATCGTCGACACGTATGGTGGGATCTCACGACATGGTGGAGGTGGTTTCAGCGGTAAGGATGCGACGAAAGTTGATCGCTCGGGCGCATATGCGGCCCGATGGGTTGCGAAACACATCGTAGCCGCAGGATTAGCTGATCGATGTGAAATCCAAGTGGCCTATGCAATTGGTGTGGCACGTCCGCTGTCCGTGAATATTGAGACATTTGGCACTGGGCGTATACCGGACGCGGAGATTCTTAACCTCATTGATGAACATTTTGACCTTCGTCCAGGAGCGATCATCCGTGATCTTGGTCTCCGTCGACCGATTTTTCGACCGACGGCTACTTACGGCCATTTCGGACGCGATGACATCGATCTTCCATGGGAGCGATTGGATAGGTTGGAGGCAATAAGAACGGCTGTAGGTTCAGTAGAAGCGATAACATGAAGTGAGGGTTCAACATCAAGATACAGCCGCTCTTGGTGTACTACAACTGAATTTTGACAAGGGATTTCGCTTACCGTATAATCCATGTATGTTTTTAAGCGTAAACCCGGACCCATGCCCATTGAAAGGGACCTGCTCAAACCGCTGGTCTGGTTGAGGCTTTTCGGTCAATCCGGGTGACAATCGGCTTCCCAGATAGGTGGAAGCCGATTTTTTTGAGGATAACATCGATGGATCTGGCTGAATTAACCGTTCTCATGCACCGTTTTGTAGAGGCGCGAGGTTGGTATGCACCTAATAGTCCAAAACCTCAATCTCCTCGTAACCTGGCAAGTTCGCTGGTGGTCGAAGCTGCCGAGGTTTTGGAACTATTTCAGTGGTCTGAGGCGACACCGATAAAAGAGGCCCTCGCCTCCGAGCTGGCAGATGTAGCCCTTTACCTACTGCAACTTGCCAGCATGAGTGAGATAGATCTCGAGCAGGCCATCCTCGATAAGTTGGAAAACAATTACGAACGAGTTTGGTGAGGGGATGAAGATCTTAGCGCTAAGCGACCAGGTTGATCCTTTGATCTATAGCCCAACCGTCCGAGAGCGATTCGATGACATAGAACTTATTGTTGGGTGTGGTGATCTGCCGGCATACTACCTTGAGTTTGTCGTCACCCAACTCAATGTTCCACTGGTTTATGTCCCTGGAAATCATGATCCAGATGAACTGGTTGTTCCCGGTGGTATATCTGTAGATGAAAAACTTGTGCAAATCGATGGTGCCATAATCGTTGGGCTTGGGGGCAGCCGTCGCTATAAATCGAAAGGCAAGCATCAATATACAGAAGCTGAAATGAGTTGGAGGAGTGCGCGCTTGCTATTAAAATCCCTGCCTACTCGGCTAGCGAAGGGTCGGTGGGTTGATCTATTGATCACACACGCACCGCCACAGGGTATTCATGATGCCTCTGATCTAGCCCACCAAGGCTTTGCCGCATTTCATCACTTCGTACGAACCTTAAGACCGACCATGATGTTGCACGGACATTCCCATGTGACTAGAAATCTGGATGAGACCCGAAGTCAGTTGAACAGTTGTGAGATTGTGAATGCCTTCCCGTATCGGGTTGTGGATTTACCGGAGGCGAGATGAGCGGGTTGGAGAGTCGTTCTGAAGCTGACTTTAATGTTGCACGCGGTCGCGCTTTCTTCAATATATTATTGACTACACTTTCGGGTCATCCACGCAAGCTTTTGGTTTATGATGAAGTTCGGGAAAAGTTGAGGCTTGGTGGACCGGTATATCGGGGCCTTCAACCTGTACCAGTTGAAAAAATTATCGGAAGCGTAGATCGCTACCAAGATTTCGATCGCCTGTTCCTGCCCACTCAGTCGCACACTCGCGACAGATGGAGACGCATCAACCGAGCTTGGTATCAAGACATCAGTTTACCTCCGGTTCTGCTATATAAAGTTGGAGATGTATACTTTGTTGTCGACGGAAACCACCGGGTTTCGGTGGCGCGAAGTAAGGGTCAATCCTATATTGATGCAGAGGTGCGTGAGTGCATTGCACGAGTACCACTTACAGAAGAGGTTAGACCTGAGGATCTGGAGAGGCTGGGTGAGAGAGTTGAATTCCTCGAGCGCTCGCGCCTTGACCACATTCGTCCCGCTGCCGTGATCGAGACAACCCTTTTGGGAGGATATGACAGACTCATCGAACACATCGCAGTCCACCGCTATTTTATGGGGATCGAAGCAAAAGAGCCGATACCGGAATCCGATGCTGTAGCGCATTGGTACGATACAATTTACCAACCAGTGGCCACAATTATCGAAGAATCTGGAATCCTTGAGGCATTTCCAAAACGCGAGGTGGCTGATCTATATCTGTGGGTGATGGACCATTTGCACTTCTTACATGATCGACCAGGACAGGAAGGTATCGATGCTGCCAGCGCAGCCAAGGATTTTGTTGAGACGATAAAAGAGGGTGATAACGATACTTTTGGAGTGGGGGATGAGTGACTAAGACAACTTTAGATTGGGAATGGCCCTTCAGTCTGGCCGACATCACTGCTGGATTACGACGGTACTTTGAAGATACCTCGTTGCGAGTGAGCCAGATTCGCCCAAAAACCATGCCCTATCGTAGACCTGCCATTGGACGAGTAAGGGCGATGCGGGTGGAGTATTCAACATCCATCGGATCCGGAACTTGTGATCTTGTGGTCAAAGAACCGCGTGGTACAACTCGGATAGGCTTAGCGGGTGCTGGACGACGGGAGGTAGGGGTCTATCGTTCGCTTACCAGTCATTTACCTCTACCTACGCCAACCCTTATCGCTGCATCTTCTATTGGTGATTGGTTGGTCTTAGAAGACGTTCAATCTGTCCGCGATCCTTCTCGCTGGGAGAAAGAAGACTATATTGTAGCCATCAAAGCTCTTACAAAGTTGCATGACAGATTTTGGGGACTGGAAACGGACCTCAATGTTTTTCAATGGCTCAGCCGCCCGATAAGGGCTGATTTTGAAGTGCACGTAGCTGCCGCTGCGAAGGCGATTGAACGAATTGTCAATCAAGCGCAACCTGAACCACTGGCAGCAGTACCGGAACGGATGCAGGTGTTGGCGGCTTTGACAATGCAAGCCGATCAAATTGTCACACCACTTCTTATGCAACCAAGCACGTTATTACATGGGGATTATTGGCCCGGAAATATTGCGGTTCTAGAAGATGGCAGACAAGTTGTGTATGACTGGCAATTAACCGGAGTTGGACCAGGCGTGATGGACCTGCTTGTGTTTGTCAATAAGAGTTCTTGGTGGTTCGACAAGCTTCCCCTAAGCCACGCAGAAATCGTCGAATGCTACCGAGAAGGGATGGCAGCTGGTCCTGGTGTGTACTGGGAAGAAGATGAGTGGAACCTCATATGGGACCACGCCTTGATGTGGCGTTTTCTCCAAGAGTGGGTCGACCTACTTGCGGTTTCTCCTGATCCACTCCTCGAGACGCGCGCTGAGCAGCTTGATCATGTTTGGCTTCACCCTGTTGCCAGCGCTGTTTCTAGAAGGTTGGTCTTTGACTGAACAGTTGAACGCTATTACATGTTGCGCCTCATTGCGTATTTAAGGCGTTGGTCTTATCTTCAAAAGCGACAAATCCACATGGAGTTAGGGATATACAGAGAAGAACAATGCTAATCTTGTATAGGTATGCTGACGAAGTGGTAGTGGCGAATCCAACATTGTGAGGATATTCATGACGAAAGAACAGCTACCTTCACGGTCGGAAGATTTCTCTGATTGGTATAACCGATTGGTATTGCGCGCTGAACTTGCGGATTATTCGCCTGTGCGTGGTTGTATGGTTGTCCGTCCATATGGCTGGGCGTTATGGGAGAATATCCAATCCGCTCTCGATCATCGATTTAAGGCTACCGGTCACGTGAATGCCGCATTTCCGATCTTTATTCCATTCAGCTTCATGGAACGGGAACGTGAGCACGTTGAGGGTTTCTCACCAGAGTTAGCAGTAGTGACCATCGGTGGAGGGGAGGAATTGGAGGAGCCCTTGGTGGTGCGTCCCACCTCGGAAACCATTATTGGTCATATGTATGCCAAGTGGATCAAATCCTACCGAGATCTTCCGGTATTAATCAATTTATGGAACAGTGTCGTTCGATGGGAGATGCGTACGAAGCTCTTCTTGCGCACAACAGAATTCTTTTGGCAAGAAGGTCACACGGCTCACGGAACGGAGGAGGAAGCGAAATCTGAGACACTTCAAATGCTGGATGTTTACGCAGACTTCGCGGAGAACGAAGCTGCTGTACCGGTGATTAAAGGTCGCAAGAGCGAAAGCGAGAAATTTGCGGGAGCGAAAACCTCTTACAGTATTGAGGCGATGATGGGGGACACACGAGCCTTGCAAGCAGGGACATCACATAATTTGGGGCAGAACTTCGCACGCGCCTTTGAGATCCGCTATTTGGATCAAGAAAACGAGCTGCAATACTGCTGGACAACATCTTGGGGATTATCGACCCGCTTCATCGGTGCCATCATCATGGTTCATGGAGATGATCAAGGTTTAATCATGCCTCCTCGCTTGGCTCCATACCAAGCGGTGATAGTGCCAATATTCAGAAACGATGAGGAGCGTAGTCACGTCATGGAAAATATTGGGTCGATCCATGCCCAATTATCCGATCTCAGAGTTAAGCTAGACGATCGGGACGGTCTGACTCCCGGCTTCAAATTTAACGATTGGGAGTTACGTGGCGTACCTCTTCGAATTGAATTGGGTCCGAAGGATGCGGCCGAAGGGACAGTTACTCTGGCACGACGTGATCAGCCTGGCAGGAAAGGGAAAAGTGTTGTTAAGCAGGAAGGCTTAGTGGATGTGGTTGAAGATCTATTGGATGATATCCACGATTCTATTTTCCATCGAGCACAGACATTTCTTGATGAAAACACATATCAGCCAGAGGATTATGAAGGATTTATCGAAGTTGTTAAATCTGGATGGGCAGACGTATGGTGGTGCGGTGACTCGGAGTGTGAGGCCGAGATCAAGGAGGAGACCAAAGCCACGACGCGATGTATCCCCTTGGATCAGCCTGGGGGTGAGGGTACGTGTATCCATTGTGGTCAATCTGCATATGAACGAGCTATCTTCGCTCGCGCTTACTAAATGGAGCTCTTCTGAATGCCGGCTATTGACCCAGAGCGATT
The DNA here is from genome assembly GCA_011174825.1 of Anaerolineae bacterium. Classification (GTDB taxonomy): domain Bacteria; phylum Chloroflexota; class Anaerolineae; order Anaerolineales; family E44-bin32; genus DUEZ01. The sequence goes on from DUEZ01000055.1 coordinate 6,468, forward strand.
GAAACAACAAGTTGATCGTCTCCTAAACGTGGTGAGTGACCCTGTAGAATTGCAGAGAGGCTGTATTGAACTCTTGGATTTCTACGCTGATCGTACCCTGAAGTCAATTGCAATCGGAGAGGCAGACGAAACATACCGTGCCTTCGGTGCCCCTAAGCCATTGATGAGGGCACTTAGTTTTGGTCTACGTACACGCTTACAGGAGCAACCGACCTCCTCATTCCCTGCTGCGGCCGCGCTTTGGGAGGCAGGATACCGTGAAACACGCGTGCTAGCGTCTGCTATTCTTGGCGAGCTAAACGGAGAGGAAGTTCCAGGTTGGGCAGAAATCTGGGCTTTAGCGTGTGATGATCAGATGGCTTTATGGGAGCTAGCTAATCAAGGTTTAGCGAGCTGGAGGAAAGCAAACCCCACAATATTCCTTGAAAAGGTAGAGATTTGGCTCAATTCGACGCAGAAGAGACTTCAGTCGTTTGCAATCCTCGCTCTACATTCAGCAGTAGAAGATCCATCATTTGAAGATTTGCCCAGCGTATTCCGCCTTCTTGATGGTACAACCGGGAAATTTGGTGGGGCATTGTTTCATGCTCTCAATCGGTTGATTAGTACCCTCGCGAGACGGAGCCCTCCGGAGGCGGCTCGCTTTCTCATGGATGAGCTTGCACGCGGTAGCGGAGGCGCAATACGCATGGTTCAAAATACTTTGGAGAACTTTCCCGCCCGTCAACGCAGTCTGCTTGAACATGCCTTGTCGGTAAAAAATCAGGCTGGTATAATTCGTAAACCTTAAATGACTAGACCGGTGGGTGGATCCAACTTATTGGATTGGTTTCTCCTCACTGGGTGACCTGCCAAGGAGCAGATGTCATGGCAATAACAACGAAAGAGAAACAAGAAATCATCGGTGAGTTCCACCGCCATGAGAACGACACTGGTTCGCCAGAAGTTCAGATAGCGATTCTCACTAACCGAATCCAACAGCTAACGGAACACCTAAGAACTCATAAACATGATGAGTCATCAAGGAGAGGTTTACTGAAGCTTGTGGGGCAAAGGAGAAAACATCTCGCTTATTTGAAACGGAAAGATGCAACCACATATCTGACGCTCACTGAGCGTTTAGGCATCCGACGAAAGTAGGTCCTTGGACCACAAGAGTAGATGGTGGAGAGGTGATCATCTGCTCAAATCTTTTTAGGGGACCGGCTGGCAAAGCTCACTGAGAGAACAAGAAATAAGTAAAGCGTTCTAACCACCGCAACCTGTGGAAGGGGTTGGGTATTGGGGTTTGTCCGTCAAACATCATTTTCACTTCAGCTGGCGGACGCACCCCAGTCCCTGACCCACCCAGATTTCCGGTGGGGAGGGGATTTTCTATGCTTGAATCAAAACAATTTCAAACGCAAGTAGATGATAAATCGATATCCATCGAGACCGGAAAACTGGCTGCACAAGCTGGTGGTGCTGTTACAGTCCGTCAAGGCGATACAGTTCTCTTCGCGACCGCAACCATGGACAAAACACCTCAAGAGGGATTAACGTATTTTCCTCTTCGTGTGGACTATGAAGAACGCCTTTACGCTGGTGGCCGAATCCCCGGCTCATTTTTCCGTCGTGAGGGACGTCCTTCCGAAGCTGCGATTCTCATCGCCAGGTTGGCAGACCGCCCCATACGTCCGTTATTTCCCAAGGATCTGCACAACGATGTACAGGTAATTCTTTACGCGTTGTCATCTGATGGGGAGACACCGATTGATGTATTGGGTATCGTCGGTGCTTCTACCGCGCTGACGATTTCAGATGTCCCCTTTGGCGGTCCCGTGGCTGCAATACGTGTCGCACACAAAGATGGCAAGTTTGTCTTCAACCCCACGTATCATGAGATGGAGGCGTCCGATCTCGATCTGCGGTTAGCAGGAACGCGCGATGCGATACTGATGGTCGAATGCAACGCGCTCGAGGTTGATGAGGATACGATGGTTGCTGCTCTTGAGGCCGGCCATCGTGCCATGCAACCGATCATTGATCTGCAAAATGAAATGCGTAGTGCTGTTGGAAAACCCAAGGTCGAGTATATGCCCTATCAATTGTCAGAGGGAGTGCATGAAGCTGTCAAGGATTGGGTTGGCGATCGAGCAGCTGACTTGGCTGCTCAAAGCCTGACCAAAGCAGAATTGGATAAAAGGTTGAATGAATTACGGGCTGAAGTTGTGGCTGCTCTGATCGAGACCACTGAATTTGATGAAGATTCCATCGCTGAAGCCTTTGCTGAGGTTCACAAAGCTGAAGTGCGAGCACGGATCCTAGAGCACGGTCAGCGGCCGGATGGTCGGGGAACGAAGGATATTCGACAGATCGTTGCCGAGGTGGACCTTAGTCCACGTGCCCATGGATCAGGTTTGTTCACAAGAGGTGAGACTCAGGTGTTGACGCTGGCGACTCTAGGGACTCCTCGCGAACGACAGGAGCTGGATGGCTTGTCTCCAATCGAGGAAAAGAGATACATGCATCATTACAACTTCCCTCCATTCTCTGTCGGCGAGACTCGTTTCTTGCGAGGAGCATCACGTCGGGAAGTCGGACACGGGGCATTAGCTGAGAGGGCGTTGGTTCCTGTACTGCCAACATTAGAACAGTTCCCCTACACAATGCGTCTGGTATCAGAAGTGCTCTCTTCCAATGGGTCGACTTCGATGGCTTCAGTCTGCGGTTCGACTTTAGCACTCCTAGATACCGGCGTGCCGATCCGAGAGCCAGTAGCAGGCGTGGCTATGGGGCTTGTCAAAGAAGGTGAACGATATGCCATCCTGACCGATATCTTAGGGATTGAGGATTATCTAGGAGATATGGATTTTAAAGTCGCCGGTACACGTAAGGGTATCACAGCATTACAGATGGATATCAAGATCTCTGGGCTCACTCCCCAGCTTATGTCTGAAGCCTTATCCCAAGCACGCGAGGCGCGGATGCATGTTTTAGATAAGATCGAGGAATGCATACCCGAACCACGAACCGATCTCAAACCTCATGCCCCGCGGATGACAGTCCTCAAGATAGATCCTGAGAAAATCGGAGCGATTATCGGCCCAGGTGGTAGGGTGATCCGAAAGATCCAAGAAGAAACTGGAGCGCGAATTGACATCGAGGACGATGGAACGGTTTATATCGGGGCGGTCGATGGGCCAAGCGCGTTCAAAGCCCAGGAAATGATCGAGAGTCTGACCGAAGAGGCGGTGGTCGGGCGTATCTACACCGGGAAGGTTGTGCGGATAACAGATTTTGGAGCATTCGTTGAAATTTTGCCCCAAACAGACGGATTGGTGCATATCTCCCAATTAGATACGGAACATGTCGATCAAGTTGAGGACGTCGCTAAGGTCGGAGACGAGATCACCGTTATGGTAACAAACATCGATCCTGAAGGCAGGATCCGCCTGTCTCGCCAGGCTGTTCTGGAGGGATGGACTCCTGAGGAAGCAATGGAGCGCGACAAGCGTCCAAAAAAGCGCATGAGCGGACGCAACCGCGGGAAGCGTCCCCAAAGTTCTCGAGATCGGAGACGCTGAGATTAATGAACTCTCAAACTCCCCCGCTCATGCGGGGGAGTTTGTTTCTCAGACGAATTAACATAGAGATGTATACTTCCGGTGTCATTCATCGTTTGTTAGATTGCTTCCGATGTTGGCGTTATATTTTCGGTTCAAAATCCTGTTGTCATCATGAGTAGCCTTGGATAGAATACATGCCTGTTGGAAATGCTTATTCATAAATATATAAAAAGGTCAGAGCTAACTTTGATTTGAAGTTTTCCTCAAGACAAGAAAGAATATAGCCATGAAATCAAACGCAGGCCCCACACCGTCCTCTCCGCCTTGGCAACCGGGCACCCGGCTAGCAGCCGGGGTGTTTCTCATTCTATTCGCACTACTGCTTCTTTATCTTATACGCTCTTTATTGACTCCGTTGTTCCTCGCCTTGCTATTGGCTTATCTTCTTCACCCTCTCATCATTAAATTATCAAAAGATTGGCGATTACCGCGCACTGTTGCGGTTCTTCTCGTGTTTCTCGGTTTGCTTCTCATTCTGATCGGCATGATGACCGGGCTAGGATTGACGATCTCTCAGAGAGCCGTACAATTGGCCTCCTATCTGGGAGAACTTTCTGAGACGTTGCCCGCTCAGATTGAGGCCTTAGCTGAATTGCAAATAAACATTGGACGATGGACGATCGACCTTTCCCAAGTCAATCTTGAGCCTATCCTATCGGATTTGGCATCGCTCATTAGCCCATTTCTGTCACAAACCGGAAGCTTGCTCGCTTCTGTAGCGAGAACGACTGCGTCAGTTGTGACGCTTGTTGTTTTGGCCTTGGTTCTGGCTTATTACCTCCTCCTTGACTTCGGCAAACTCGATGCTGTGATCATGAACATTGTGCCGCCTGCATATCGTGGGGATTTCCGTCGATTAATGGATGAGACGGGCCATGTTTGGAATGCCTTTATTCGAGGGCAGGCTATCCTAGCAGTTGCCATGGCCTTGCTGGTTTGGGTAGTCTTAACTCTTCTGAGGGTTCGATTTCCTGTGATGTTGGCGTTAATTTCAGGATTGATGGAATTCGTCCCATGGCTTGGTCCCATCATTGCTGGTGTGGTTACCATCATGGTGGCGTTGTTCCAAGGGAGCAATATTTGGGGTTTGTCTCCCCTGGGTTTTGCTCTAATCGTCCTCATTGTGTTCACAATCATTCAACAAATAGAGAATAATGTTCTTTACCCTGGGATCATCGGTCATAGTTTAAACCTGCATCCATTACTCGTTATCATGTCCATCCTGGCCGGAGGCCTCTTGGCAGGCTTGATCGGATTTTTACTTGCAGCGCCAACAGTGGCCACGCTGCGAATTTGGTTGGGTTATGTATACCGAAAATCAGTTGGCCTAGATACGTGGATCACGCCAATGATCAGCACTGCACCAGGCTATCAACCCCTTGAGACATTTCGCCGTTTGCCGGAACGTTTCCGAAAGCTGCGAGTTCGTCTGCGAAGGGAAGACACCGAGGAAGAGGAATGAGTGAAGGCGAAGAAGTGAAATCACCCAACTGGAGCTCCTCCGTAAAAATTATCGTTGCGCTGATTGGGATCGTGCTGATTGGAGCCCTGCTTACGCGTTTTCACTCCTTCCTCCCTGCAATCGTTCTCGCTGGAATTGTGGCCTTTTTGGTCGTCCCTGTCGTACGGACATTTCACACCAGGTTCAAAGTGCCGTGGGGATTGGCTGCTAATGTGTGTTTCTTGTTACTCGTTTTAATCGTGGTAGCCGCATCTACGGTTACAGGTTTTGCTGTTGTGCAGCAATTACAGGCGCTGTTCCTTACCGTTCAAAATTTCTTATTCGACCTGCCGAATATCTTTGAGACTATAAGTCAACAAACATATGTCCTTGGCCCATGGGAACTTGATCTCTCGCAATTTGATTTGGTGCCATTTGCGGAGCAATTGCTGGCTACCGTACAACCAATTTTTGGTCAATTAAGCGCGATTCTGGCTTCCTTGGCGACTGGTGCGGTCGAGTGGATCGTTAGGTTGGTCTTCGTGTTGGCCGTGAGTTACTTTCTTACGGTCGACTATAACCGGATTCGTGCGGCAGTCATCAACACCTCCATTCCGGGTTTCACGGATGATTTCCGTCGTCTTCGTATCGCGCTTCTTGGAATCTGGAACGCTTTTCTGCGTGGACAATTACTCATCGTCCTTTCGACTGGCTTTCTCACATGGATCGTTTTTACTGTGTTAGGTGTCCGTTTTTCGATCGGTCTGGGCGTATTAGGGGGGCTAGCTAAGTTTGTACCTATCGTCGGACCTACGACTGCTGGAGCGATAGGCGCCTTGGTCGCTCTCTTCCAACCGAGTAACTGGTTGGGCTTGACACCATTAGGACATGCATTGCTTGTCGTCGCAAGTATCACGCTCCTAGATCAGTCGATTGACTATCTGCTCGTGCCCCGTATTATGGGCACTTCGCTTAATTTACACCCTGTTATCATCTTGATCGGCTTGCTCATCGGTGCTAGTTTAGCAGGGATACTGGGTTTGCTGCTCGCTGCGCCCTTCATGGCTACTTTGCTTCTGCTTGGTCGCTATATCTACCGAAAAATTGTGGATCTCGACCCATGGGACCCTCCCATCGACGATTTGGGCAAAAAACCGCCTCGGGAGTCCCGAGTGCTAGGCTTCCTTCGTCGAACGAGGGAAAGAATCCAAAGATCTTAATGAGATGTTGTTCATTCTTACAGCCTGTGGGACGCAGGCAAAATCACGTAAATAACGATCTGTCGTGCCTGAGGATTCAAAATGACACCCATCTTTGAAGTCATCCAGAGATTACTTCTCCGGCAGGGAGAAGAGCAGGGTGGTGCTGGCTTTTCTTATACTGTTTACTGGACAGATCTTGTGAATGGTTGACCGGTAGAACGCAGGCAGGTTACGCGTTTAGCCGTTGAGCGTATCGTAGAACGGTCAGATTTCAAGCCAAATGAGTACAGACGTCTATACCACCTACAAGAGGTGGATGAGATCGCTCATGCAGGCTCCAGCCTCTTAGCTCTTCTCAAGGTGCTTAAGGCTTATGATGAGAGAGAGAACCCAGGGAAGGATAAGTGATGGAAAAGGAAACCGAGATCAAAACGGAAACAATTGCCGAAACGACCAACTTTATCGCATGGAAAGCTGAAGAACCGGACGGTGAAATCACATTCCACATCGAGTTGGGAACAGTAACCTTGCATTTCTTTAAGGAGGAGTGGGAAGAATTTATCGAACTCACGCGCGCTTTAAGCTAATGGTACTTGGTTATCGATAATCGCAGAGTGACCCACTTGACGGCGGTTAAAGCTGAGATACTTAGCTTTTAAACGCTGTTTTTTATATAGGCTGCTCGGGTAGGAAGCACATGCAATCCCCAAGATCGCAGAACTGGACGAAGGGGATTTCCTCGCTGATTGCGTCTATGTGGTTCTCAAGAAGAGACTCTGAAATTAACGCGAATATAAGGATCGATAATAGCCTTGATCGTTGAATCGATCTATGTGGGTGCGATCTCCGAAAATTGGCTGGTATTGCCATTGATAGCTTCAATCCTTCGGCTTGCTCAGGGCAAAATCCATCTCATAACTCGAGCTACAACGCTCCTCGAAACTGCACAACTTCTTCGCGTGCATCTGGTCATGCGGGGAGCTATTTGTATCCTTGATAAGCTATGCTATTATGCAAATGAAATCATTGTGAAGATTGTGGGAAAACATGGAACAACGAAGGGAGTTACTTACCTGGGAGGAGGTTGAGCAGATCATTGACCACCTCATACCCCAATTCGAGACCGAGTTCGATGCAATGGTGATCGTTACCCGGGGTGGAATCGTTCCAGGTGGAATACTGGCTGAAGCCTTGGATATTAAGGATGTGCTTACGGCGTCGGTCGATTTTCCTTCTGAGACGCGTCAGAACGCAGCCAAGTTATTATCCTGGCCAAAATTCATCCAATTTCCCGAAGACTCACAACTGACTGGGCGTCAAATACTGGTTGTTGACGATGTATGGGGTTCAGGGAGGTATATCACGGCGGTCAAGAACAAGGTGGCAGCCGCTGGAGGATTCCCCTATACATGTGTACTTCATTACAATCCATATCGGAGCCTCTTTGGTCCAGCTAAACCTGATTACTTCGCCGCCATAACCGATACCTATATCATTTACCCGTGGGAAACGGATCGTGGGACGGATAAGATCCTCCGCGATGAACCTGGATAGGGTGTAGAAGCTGGAGGACGGCTTCCTAGAATAACATCCGTTCGACGGACACATTTCAAGTCAGAAGGTCGTGCGAGCCGTTGGGCACGCTGAGTCCTTTGACAGTCTTATAAATAGCAGGATCGGGCTCAGGACAGGTAGCGAACAGCCTTGAGCTATATAGATGAGCTCAGCTAAGCACGAATAACAGCGCACGCCAGGATATCAAGTTTGACAACCTACTTGGCCATAGGTATAATGGGCCCACGTTCGTAAATCCCCTTTTGGGTATTTACGCTGGTATATAGAGGAGTGGGTCAAGCAGGTATCCGGTCAATCTGAATTGATGCCATATGGAATGGTTGATCTGGCCGGCTTATAATCTCGCTGGCCAGATTTTCGTTTGCCAGGGATGGGTCTGAGTGACTGAGATACACGAGAATCTAGAAGCTCTGCTCTCGCAAGCGGAACGAGTGGCTGAACCCCAAAGGGGTGATCTGCTGCGTGGACTTGTTATTTCGATCGATGAGAAGGGCTTGATCATTGACCTTGGACTAAAGCGAGATGGCGTGATACCTGGTGAAGATTTGGAAAATCTCCCACCTGAAGAAGCCAACATTCAGGTAGGGGTCGAAATAGCAGTGATGGTGGTTGATCCCGTCGATCGTGATGGCAACTTGGTCGTGTCCATTGCTCAAGCACGAGAAAGTGAGGATTGGCTGGAAGCTCATCGTCTAATGGCAAAAGATGAAATTATCGAAGCCGTACCTTCGGGATTTAACCGGGGTGGGTTGATTGTGCCCTTTGGACGTTTAAGGGGCTTTGTTCCAGCGTCACACTTGAGTGAGCTGCCCCGTGGTTTAGATGAAGATGGCCGATCGAACTACTTGCACAAGATGGTCGGCCAAAGGCTTCCATTCAAAGTTATCGAAGTTGACCCACGCCGTAGACGATTGGTCTTTTCGGAGCGAAAAGCGATCCGCCAGTGGCGACAAGATCGCAAATCACAAATGATTCAGCAGCTGAGCGAAGGAGAGATACGCAAAGGAGTTGTGACGAGTTTACGTGAATTCGGGGCATTTGTAGATATTGGTGGAGCGGATGGCTTGATTCACATCTCAGAGTTGTCTTGGAAAAGAGTGGAAGACCCAGCTGAGATCCTGACAATTGGACAAGAGGTGGAAGCCCAGGTAATCCTCCTTGACTATCAGGCGAATCGTATCGGTCTGAGCTTGAAGAGGTTGCAACCCAACCCGTGGGAAAGAGCGATAGGCCGACTTGAGATCGGTCAAGTGATTGAGGGGAATATCTCACGACTTGCCGCGGCGGGAATTTACATCCAATTGGATGACGGGCCTGAAGGATTATTACGACCACCTGATGGTCCAGGCTCACTAACACCAGGAATGAAAGTACAAGTCCGGGTGTCCACTTTTGAACCCGCACGGGAGCGGCTGGATTTAGAACTCGTCGATATTATTCACGGCACTCTGCAATCAGAAAACAGCGATGACTTAGATAAAGGAGGTGAAACTCAGTGACATCAGTTATTCTACGACCCAATGAATCACAAGAGCAATTGCTTAAACGCTTTCGGAAAAAAGTAGCAAAAAGCGGAATACTGAGCACGGTTCGACGAAAGCGTTGGTTTGTATCGAAAAGTGAGCTTCGAAGAATACAGCGTAAGAAAGCTATTCGTCGGCTTAAGCGCCGACAGCGCAAGATAGATGCAAGGCAGCGGGATTAATTGGACCGGGATATATGGGTGGTCCTAGAAGTATCACCCGCATGAGGCTTTCATGGCAAAAAAAGAAGAGAAGATAGAGCTAGAAGGGACCGTGGTAGAAGCGTTACCGGCAACCCAATTTCGTGTCAGACTTGACAACGATCATGAGGTGTTGGCTTACCTATCCGGGAAGATGCGTAAATATTACATCCGCATCTTGTTGGGCGACCGAGTGCGAGTCGAGGTATCGCCCTACGATCTCAACCGTGGTCGGATCGTCTACCGCTATAAAAAACGAGTTCCCAGCTCAGAAGAAAGCTAGGGCACACCTAGCCCTTCTTGAACTTATCCATTGTATGCAAACTGCCCTCTGTATCTGGAGGGCAGTGCGCGTCTAATAGTCATCTCAATCTGATTTAAATAATCCCTCATCAACCAGAATCTTAAGCGATCCCCCATGTAAATATTCAGACTTTATTTGCCTACCTGATACACCAACGCTCGCCAGTCCTCTTCAGCGCGCGTTTCTACATGCGTTAAACCGTGTGAATCGCAAGTGGCAGATAAGGATTCGATTTGCGTTACTAGGAGACCCGATAGGATGACAATTCCTTGATCTTTGACCGCTCTACCCAGGCCGGCCATGATCATATCCTCTAAGACAGCAGCAGTGATATTGGCCACGAGCAAATCTGCTTTGTGATCGATTTCCTCCGCTTTCGCCAATAGTTCGGATAAAGAACCTGCCTCCACCGTAATACGCTTCGTAAGACGGTTTAGCTTGACATTATCTCGAGCGGCGTCCACTGCCTTCGCATCGTTGTCCCATGCGTGAACATAACTTGCTCCCAGACGCGCTGCAGCGATGCTTAATATCCCTGACCCACAACCCAAGTCAGTTACTCGTTGGCCTGAATGAAGGTAATCCTCTAATGCCATCAAAGCAAGACGCGTTGAAGGGTGAGTGCCGGTGCCAAATGCCATCCCTGGGTTGAGAATCACATGTAAGCGATCACTTGAGGGTGGTTGAGACCATGCAGGTAAGATCATCAAGCGTTTACCGATCGGCATTGTTTGGTAGTGAGATTTCCAGGCTTGAGACCAATCTTCCTCTTTGATCAAACGGAAGGCGGGTTGTGGAAGTGGTTGAATCTGGCTCAAATGCCAAAGCCCTTCCTCAATACGCTCTTTGATCAATTCCAATTGGTTTTCAACTGGCAGGTACGCGCGTACGATGACCATTCCAGCAGGATCAGATTTGTCTTCCTCAATACTCAAGCTTTCGATCGCCACCCCTCCAGAAGCGAAGCGCGAAAATAGTTCGGCGATCGCCTCGGCAAGTTCACCGTTGACTGTGGAGGAGACCTCAAGCCAATTCAATCGACCAGGCCCCCGAGTAAGTCCTTAAGAGTATCGAGGAAGCCACGCTCCTGGGGATGAACTTCAGTGCCGAGTGTGTCAGCCAGTTGCTCGAGCAACGTCCTTTGTTCAGCACTGAGTGAACGTGGGATGTCAACAGAAACGATCACCAACTGATCTCCGCGACTGTTACGCCTTAATCGAGGTACACCCTTTCCTTTGAGACGAAGTACTTTTCCGGGTTGAGTGCCGGGAGGGATCGTGAGTGTATCTTCTCCGTCAAGGGTCGGTATCGAAACCTTAGCTCCTAGTGTTGCCTGAGCGATGTTTATCCCCAAGTCGAGTAGGATGTCGTTGTCACGACGGCGGAAGAAGCGATGAGGTTTGACGTGGATAAAAACATACAGGTCTCCGCTAGGTCCGCCATTCGCGCCAGGCTCACCCTCGTTTGCTATTCGAATTCGGGTTCCGTCATCAACTCCTGCCGGCACCGCGATCATCCGTTGAATGTTCTCTCGCACCAGTCCTCGCCCTCTGCATGTTTGGCAAGGAGTGCTGATTGTTTCACCTAATCCGCCACAGGAAGGGCATGTGCTTACATTGACCATCGAACCTAAAAGTGTTTGTCGGACTTGTCGGACTTCACCGCTACCGTTACACGTCGAACATCGTACCGGGGTTGTGCCAGGCTCGGCGCGTGAGCCTTGACATCTCGTACAGGTTTCCTGACGGCTTATCTCGATCTCTTTCTCAATGCCAAAGACAGCCTCTTCGAAGTTTAGGGTCAGGTCATACCGTAAATTCGGACCACGACGCGGTGCCCGTCTACTGCGTTGCCCCCCCATGCCAAAGCCGAAGAATTGTTCGAAAATGTCGCCGAACCCGAAATCAAAATCAAATTGCATCCCCTCGAGACCAGCATGTCCGAAGCGATCGTAGGCCGCACGGCGTTCTTGATCAGAAAGGACAGCATAAGCCTCATTGATCTCTTTAAATCGTTCCGCTGCCCCTGGTTCGTTATTAATATCAGGGTGGTATTGTTTCGCCAGTCTGCGATAGGCTTGGCGAATATCATCAGGGGAGGCGTCGCGATTGACGTCTAAGACCTTGTAATAATCTTGCTTATTGGCCATGTGAGAAGTACGCAGTGAGAGGATCACCACCCCTCACCAATGGTGAACTTACGAAATTAATCTTCATTAAACTCGCCTTCAACAACATCCTCGTCAGAAGGCGGATCATCATCGTAGGAGGTCGTTTCACCCAATGAGCCTGTTCCCTGCTCATGAATCTTCGTGCCTAATTTCTGGATTAATTCGAGCAGTTCATTGGTAGAAGCTTTAATAGCTTCGATGTCGTCGCCTTTCATCGCTTGGCGTGTATCCTGAATCCTGGTCTGTACATCAAAACGCAATTCTTCAGGAGCGGTTTCTCCAGCCTCATATAAGTATTTCTCGGCAGCGTATACAGCGTTGTCGGCTGAATTAACTGCTTCGGCAAATTTCCTTCTTTGCCGATCTTGCTCGGCAAATTGCTCCGCTTCATGACGCATTCGATCGATTTCATTCTCATCCAATCCGGAAGAAGCCGTTACAGTAATATGTTGACTGCGATTGGTTGCCACATCGAGAGCGTTGACTTTGAGGATCCCGTCTGCGTCAATGTCAAAGGTTACTTCGACTTGTGGTACGCCACGTGGTGCAGGCGGGATTCCGTCGAGTGTGAACTTGCCAAGCGATTTGTTATCTCCGGCCATAGGCCTTTCGCCCTGCACAACATGGATTTCAACTTCAGATTGGTTGTCTGAGGCGGTTGAAAAAACTTGGCTCTTGCGCGTGGGAATGGTCGTGTTGCGTTCAATCAACGCAGTCGCTACGCCTCCCAGCGTCTCGATAGACAACGTCAAGGGAGTGACATCTAGGAGGAGAATGTCCTTCACCTCTCCACCAAGTACACCAGCTTGGATAGCTGCCCCAACAGCTACAACCTCATCGGGATTGACGCCTTTGTGAGCCTCTCTATCGAAGATCTTATGCACCGCTTCTTGGACTGCTGGCATACGCGTCATGCCACCTACAAGGATGACCTGATCGATATCACGAGCTTTGAGACCGGCGTCCTCCAATGCTTGTTCGCATGGTTTAATGGACCGATCAATCAAATCATCACATAATTGTTCAAGCTTGGCTCGGGTTAGTGTGATGTTGAGATGTTTGGGACCGCTGGCATCAGCCGTGATGAAGGGTAGGTTGATCTCGGTTTCTATCACGCTTGAGAGTTCAATCTTAGCTTTCTCGGCAGCTTCCTTTAATCGCTGAAGGGCTTGTCGGTCACTGCGCAAATCAATCCCTTCCTCCTTATGAAACTCCTCGGCGACCCAGTCGATAACCCGTTGATCGAAGTCGTCACCACCAAGGAAGGTGTCCCCGTTGGTGGACTTAACTTCAAAGACACCGTCCCCTACATCCAAGATCGAGATATCGAAGGTGCCGCCGCCTAAATCGTAGACAGCGATCGTCTCATCTGCCTTCCTGTCCAGCCCATAAGCGAGGGAAGAGGCCGTTGGCTCGTTAATAATCCGCAGCACTTCAAGGCCAGCGATCTTCCCGGCGTCCTTGGTCGCATTACGCTGTGCATCGTTAAAATGTGCGGGAACGGTGATCACAGCCTGTGTAATACTTTCGCCAGTGTAAGCCTCGGCGTCGGCTTTGATCTTGCCGAGAATCATGGCTGCAATCTCGGGGGGTGAATATTCTTTTCCGCCCATGTGAACACGTACATCGCCGTTGGGTGCGGCACTAACTTGATAGGGGACCAAATCAACCGCTCGTTGGACCTCGGGATCGGAATATTTTCGTCCCATAAAGCGTTTAATGGAAAAGATCGTGTTTTCAGGGTTTACTACCGCCTGCCTACGGGCGACCTGGCCAACGATACGCTCTTTTGTTTTCGGGCTGATGGCAACCATCGAGGGAATAAGCCGACCTCCCTCCGAGGATGCGATGACGGTGGGTTCTCCACCTTCCATAATGGCTACAACAGAATTGGTCGTGCCTAGGTCGATGCCGATGATTCTGCCCATATCTGTTTACTCCTACTTGGCTACTCGAACCTTGGCTGGTCGGAGCACTCGATCGCCCAGCTTGTATCCTTTTTGTACGACTTCGATGACTTGGCCATCTTGGTGATCATCGTCCTCTTCGTAGGTGATGGCTTCATGGAAGTTAGGATCAAAGGTGTCACCTTCTGCGCGGATCACCTCGACACCTTCATCTTCAAGGATGGTGTTGAGTTTGACGTGGATTAACTCGATGCCATCAGCCCAAGCTTCAGACTCGTTCTCGGCCGGTCGGTTGATGATCGCCAACTCGAGGTCATCAAGAATTTCCAGATATTTAGTGATAATTTCACTTGCGATTTGAGTTCGCGCATCTTCCTTTTCGCGTGCAGTGCGGTTTTTGTAGTTGGCAAACTCTGCCCTCTCTCGTTGCCAACCGTCGAGATATTCACTCGATTCCTTCTGTAGGCGCTCAATCTCCTCAAGCAATGCATTGATCCTCTCCTCGACAGTGATCTCTCGAGGCGCTTCCTCAACCCCTTCGCCTTCTGCAGCTTCTTTCACTTGATCGATGTGGGCCTCTTGTGCAATATCTTCCTGCTCAGTATCAGCTTCGGGGCTATGTGCTTCTAACGCTTCATCCTGATCTTCGAGAAGATGCGCTTCCAGTTCTTCTGCTTGAGATTCTTCGGTCTGCTTTTTCCGTTTGATCACAGGTTCTCCCTAGTCTGTCCCTTAAAAAGGGGGTAATTTATTTGCGGAGTGGTCAGGGTCGTGATGAGGGATGCAAACTCCATACCTGGTGTTCGCCATCCTTCACACTCGATGTATTAACCGGCAAAAGACTCGATCACAAAATCGCTCAGTAGCCCAGCTACATAGCGTACTGCCGAAATCGTGCGTCCGTAGGCCATGCGAGTCGGCCCAAGTACACCCAGGGCTCCTGTGGCATAACCTGGCGCGCCATAGCGAGTGAGGATCATCGAACAATCTTTAAGCTCTTCCCACGCCCCTTCGCCACCGATGACGACTTGTACGCCGCCAACGGAGGGACTGAGCACTTGCGCGAGCACCTCCTCCAAGAAACTTCGTTCCTCAAGCACTCTCAATGCAAGCCGGGCAGAAGGCGATTCGACAAACTCAGGTTGTGTCAGCATATTTGTCAGACCATCGTGGTAAACATCCCCGGTCCACAAGGCATCTGCGCGCGCCATTACTTCTGCCACCAAACGTGTGACATCTTTTGCTAAACCGGTAAAGTTCTCCGCCAACTGGGCGACTTCGTACGCTTCTTTACCATCACAAACATGTGCGATCTGTGCAGCGGCCTCATCCAATTTCGCTTGGCTGATCACTTCTGCCAAGGTCAGCATCTGCTGACGAACATCCCCACCTTGAAGAACAAGGACAAGTAGGACCTGACGACCTTGGGTCGAGATCAATTCGAGGTGTTTAAAGAACGCACGCTCAGGGCGGGGAGTTGTGGCGAGTGAGGCTACCCGTGAGTGTTTCGCAAGAACTGATGCCGCCAATTGCACCCACTCGTCGATATCAGCGGTGGCTTGATGAAATTGGTGACTTATGAGCCTCTTCTCAGCCGCTGGAAGGTCCGATTCACCCAAGAGCCGCCTAACGAAATAACGGTAGCCAATCTCGGTTGGCACCCGCCCAGCCGAGGTATGGGGTTGTTGAACAAGCCCGGCCTCGGTCAACGCAGTCATCTCGTTGCGTACGGTTGCGGAACTGATACCGAGATTGTACTTTTCGACCAACCTATTCGAACCAACAGGCTTGGCGGTGTCAACATATTCATGTAAGATGAGCGCCAGAAGGGTCTCCTGGCGTTCCGATAGCGGATTCACATGATCCTCTGCTTGTTTTAGCACTCTCACATCGAGAGTGCTAAATTATCAAAGAGTCATGATACCATGGGCGAAGTATGACGTCAAGCGGGCCTTTGGGTTGACAAAAAAGTGGACTCTAGGTAGTATCCCGGCCTGAACTTCACTTGCATTGGTTTTGGAGGTGTGATGGGTTCTATTCCTGAAATAGATGATGAAACTTTTGAGATTAAGGTGCTTCATGCGGAATTACCGGTGTTGGTGGATTTTGGAGCCGAATGGTGCCATCCCTGCAAACAGCTTGACCCGATCGTTGAGGAGCTTTCCGAAGAGTGGCTGGGTAAGATTAAGGTATTCAAGCTCGATGTTGACGCCAATGTCAATACGACCATGAATTACGGCGTCATGGGCGTTCCATCCTTGATCCTCTTTGTCAATGGTGAACCGGTTGAGCGGATGACCGGTTTGGTGCCTAGGAAACGAATCGTCGATGCGGTCGAACCTCATCTGGATTTGTAAGCAAATTGCTAAATGGAAAAGCCCGATTTTTCATTGTTCAATAGAATGGGCTTTACCTGTCTTGTGTCTTATAAGGTAGGAATGTCGAGGTACGGATTAGGAGAACATAATTTGATCCGAGACGACTGTTGACGCATCCATCGTCAAAGGTTAGACTTGGGTCAATCACGAATAATCAAAAAGCTGTGAAGAGGGCTAGTAGACACTGAAACGACTGACCAGAGATCGGGGGTAGGTGGAAACCCCGTCTGTACGCCAGTGTTGAATGGGCCTTGGAGCTGTCGGGCGAAAGGTACATCCTTCTCGGGGTTTATTGGGGTGATCGAGTAGCTCAGACCGGGGTTGCCTCCGTTATCATGGCGATGGGCAACGCGCATTGATCGCAATGCTCAATTAAAGTGAGGCTGGCTCATCACTCCCTGTTTCTTCTCCGACAGGGTACTGTCATAAGACAGCCTAAGCGGGGTGGTACCGCGGGTCCTTTTTCACTCGTCCCCAGTGGGACGAGTTTTTGTTTATTGGAATGATCAGGAGATTCATTAAAGACGCAAGGAGGCACAAATGGGAGCAGCTAGGAAGCGGATCTTGACCGGAGATCGTCCAACCGGAAGACTGCACCTCGGGCATTATGTTGGATCGTTGCGTAATCGTCTAAGCCTACAAGATGAATATGAGTGTTTCTTCATCATTGCGGATTTGCACACCTTAACCACAAGACCCGATAAATCCCATATCAGCGCGGTTGGTGAGAACGTTCGAGAAATGCTGCTTGATTATCTCGCGGTCGGAATTGATCCTGATCGTAGTGTGATCTTTCTCCAATCAGGGATTCCGGAAACGTATGAATTGAATCTCATATTCGAGATGCTGGTTAGCGTACCGAGGCTTGAACGGGTGCCGAGTCTCAAAGAAATGGCAACCACGGCTTCTCTGGAAAGTATGCCTCTAGGCTTGCTTGGTTATCCAGTCCTCCAGGCAGCAGATATCCTCCTGCCACGAGCGACTTTGGTTCCAGTGGGAAAGGATAACGAAGCACACGTCGAGGTGACGAGAGAGATCGCACGCCGCTTCAACCGTCTTTACGGTGAAGTTTTTCCGATCCCTGACGCTCTGATCGGGGACGTCCCAAGCTTGGTGGGGACCGATGGGAAGGCGCAGATGAGCAAATCGCGTAACAACACCATTGATCTCGCTGATGATCCCGCTACCGTGAGAACGAAAGTCATGGGGATGTTCACCGATCCCGCCCGCGTGCATGCGGATATCCCCGGAAGGGTTGAAGGAAATCCGGTATTTATTTACCACGAGGCTTTCAATCCCAACCTGGAGCAGGTGGAGGATCTTAAACAACGATACAGAGAAGGCAAGGTGGGTGATGTTGAGGTGAAGCAACATCTATTAGAGGCGCTGAATGAATTCCTCGATCCCATCCGTGATCGAAGAGCGAAATTCATGCGTACGCCTTCCATCGTCGAAGACATCTTGATCGCAGGCACCAAGCGTATGCGAGATGAAGCGATAGAAACGATGTCCTTGGTTCGGGAAGCGATGGGGATGTATCGCCTTCCTTTGTAACGCAGTAACCAGGTCGAATTCACTAAATAGCTCCACTGAAAGACCAACCGTGAGAAGAGGACCAATAAATGTGGGGCTACAGGCGAAGCCCGCAAACTAATCCATACCCCTTCCTTACTTCAAGCGGGTAGTTTTTTAGTCCACTCAATGGATTGAATCCTCTCAAACATGAATGCAGGATCATTAGGAGAAGGCGGTCCGAAGCTGACTGGTGTATAATCCCGACGACCTCACCTCGTAATTGATGGACGACGAAAATGACAAGCAAAAAAGTACGCGTGCTTATCGCCAAGCCTGGTCTCGATGGACATGATCGTGGAGCGAAAGTGGTCGCCAGATCGATGAGGGACGCGGGGATGGAAGTGATCTATACTGGTCTCCGTCAGACGCCGGAGATGATAGCCGAAGCAGCTTTACAGGAAGATGTCGACGCTGTTGGGCTTTCAATTCTCTCGGGAGCCCACATGGCGTTGGTGCCCCGGTTAATGGAATTGTTACGTCAACAAGGCCAAGGGAATGTCAGAGTGCTGATTGGTGGGATCATCCCTGATGAGGACGTTCCGCGATTGAAGGAGCTAGGTGTGGTGGAGGTCTTTGGGCCTGGTACCAGCACAAAAACGATCGTAGACGCTGTTATCCAAGCCGTCGGTGGCGAAGCAGCCCGCACTTAAGGGCTGTAATCGTATGAGCCTCGTTGAGCGTGTTCTCGCTGGCGATCGCTTGGCGCTAGCCCGACTCTTATCCCAGATCGAAAATGAAGAAACTATGGGTCTCGATGATCTGGCTGCTTTGTATCCTCATACCGGGGGAGCTCACCTTGTCGGTATGACGGGGGCACCAGGCACGGGTAAATCCACGCTCGTAAATAAGCTCGTGTTACGTATGCGACAAGCGGGTGATAAGGACGGCGAATCGTCTATCAGGATTGCAGTCGTCGCTGTTGACCCAAGTAGCCCATTCACCGGCGGCGCAATCCTTGGCGATCGTATACGGATGCGAGACTTGGCAGGTGACCCTTGCGTGTTTATCAGGAGCATGGCCAGCAGGGGGGCATTGGGTGGCTTAGCTAGGGCGACGACAGGCGTGGTGCAAGCGTTAGACGCTGCGGGATTTAATGTCATCATGATCGAGACCGTAGGTGCTGGGCAGGCTGAAGTGGACATCGCGCGCACGGCTCATACTACCGTTGTGATCACTGCCCCAGGCATGGGAGATGAAGTGCAAGCGATAAAAGCCGGCATACTAGAGATTGCCGATATCTTGGTTGTAAATAAGGCAGACATCCCCGGTGCGGACAACACCCTTCGAGCATTACGAGCAACGCTTGAAATGGCAAAACCAGAGAGTTACTCCCCAAATGACCCTCACCGTAGCGATCTGAGTATAGAACGAGAGGAGGAGTCAAGCGGCTGGGAAACACCGGTGATTGCGACAATCGCCACAGAAGGGGAGGGCGTTGCGGAATTAATTCTGGCCATCGAGAATCATCGAACTCATTTACAAGGATCAGGTGAGTGGGCGATTCGCGAACGCGGCAGGATTCGGTCGGAGTTAGAAGGATTGTTACGTGAAACCTTAGCCACACGTTTCTTACAACGACAGCCGGACGGACGGTTTGAAGAGGTTTTGGAAAAGGTCTTGGCCCGGAGTCTTTCCCCCCGGCAGGCTGTCCTCTCAATGGTAGAAGGTGAAGACGAGTAAACGCTGGTGAGGAGATTCGTCTACAAGCGATTGGGCGTGATGATCTACCGAGATTTGTTGATTGATTGAACGATGAGGAAGTTCGCCAAGGGTTGAACCTCTTTTTACCCATGAGCCTGGCGGAAGAGGAACGCTGGTTCGATCGAATGCTGGAGGGAGACGCTGCTGAACGACCTCTAGCGATCGATATCCGAAAAGGGGATCAGTGGCTTCATGTTGGGAGCTGCGGTTTGTTCTCCATCAATTCGCGAGATCGCAATGCAGAACTTTGGTGATAAAAGATATTGGAATAAAGGCTACGGTTCTGATACCATTTGGACACTGCTTCGCCATGCCTTTGAGACACTGAATCTTAACCGGGTTTCTTTGCAAGTTTTTGAGAGCAATCAGCGGGCGATAGTGGTCTATGAGCGTGTCGGTTTCAAGCTTGAGGGACGGTTGAGGGAAGATCGGTACTCCCAGGGGCGTTTTGAGGATACACTCATTATAGGTATATTAAGTGATGAGTGGAAAACTCTAAAGGAGGTTGAAGCCTGATATGGGGAACATGTATGCATACGGGGACATTCAGCTTTTCACTGGCACCGCAAGTCTGGAACTGGCACAGGAAATCGCTGATTACCTCCATTTACCGCTCGAAGAGTACGATCTGATCCAATTTCCGAACGATAATTTGTTCGTGAAATTGCGGGGAAGTGTTCGGGGGCAGGATGTGTACATCATTCAATCCATGATCCCGCCCGTTCACCGAAACATCATGGAGCTCCTGATTACGATCGACTGTCTCAAACGCGATTCAGCCGGCCGGATCACTGCGGTGATCCCCTATATGGCCTATGGGCGCTCTGATAAGAAGGATCAACCAAGGGTACCGATCACTGCTCGGCTTATTGCGGACATGATCGAAGTCGCAGGTACAGATCGCTATGTGACGATCGATCTGCATGCTGGCCAAGTTCAAGGCTTTTTCTCCATCCCTGGCGACGTGCTTACCGCGTTTCACCTACTGAGTGATTATTTCGTCGAAAAAAATCTCTCGGATGCAGTCGTAGCCACAGCGGATCTAGGTTTCGCGAAAAAAGGCCGCAATTTTGCCGCCAAGCTTGGTGTTCCGCTGGCATTTGTTGAAAAACGGCGGAGGGGCGACGAACCGCGAGCGCGGGCAACAACTGTAATCGGGGATGTCAATGGCAAGGACGTGGTCTTGGTTGATGACGAGGTGCTTACCGGGGGGTCAATGTGTGAAGCGGTAGAAATTGTCAAGGAACATGGTGCGAAAGATGTGTACCTCTCATTCACCCATGCGCTGCTCGTCCCACCAGCACATGAAGAATTGGCGAAGAAACCGATTAAAGAAATCGTCACCACTAATACGATCCCTGTCCCACCAGAGAAACGCCTGCCGAATATGACAATTTTATCGGTTGCGACATTGTTGGGTGAAGTGATCCTCCGAGCGCATGAGGGCAGATCCGTTGGTGAATTGTTCAACGAATGAAAGATCAAGGTATCGTTATTTTAACCGTAAGTTTTAGGCCACAAGCTACAAGCCACAAGCTGTAAGTAACAAGCCGCAAGTCTCAAGCCGCAAGCTGTAGTCTTAGGTTATACCTGCGCTTCTCAACGCACCCGAAAGGGTGCGGTTACGTTGGGTGTAATATCACCGAGGGTATGTTTGATTTGCAAAGGCCATTGTAGGGGCGCACGGCCGTGCGCCCCTACATTATTAATTCATATCACAGGGACAGAGAATATACCGCATTTCACTCACTCTGGTGTTTATATGTAGTCGCAGGCCTGAGTCTGCGTTATGTTACCCATTACCCGACCTGTAAATCGTGAATGAAGGGTTCCCACGCCATGGTGTCAAGCCCTTGCTTATAGCGATAATAGTAATGCTGCACGATGGCCCCCTGCTGTTCGCGGTTGAAATCCCTAAGCTTCTTGTTTTGTGCTCTTGCCTCGATTAACCCTGTCTCCCAACCGTATTCGTAAGAATCAGGGCCAAGTTTAAGTTGCGTCCGAAGAGCCTCGAAAAGGTAGATCCATCCATCATACTGGTATTGCCAGACATGGGTTAATTCATGGGCAAGCCATGACATATCATTTAGGAATTTATCGTTAAGATCACCGTTATCCGTAGAGAGATCGCCAGAGAGAAAAATCCAATTGCCGAGGGTGATAGCATTTTGGGAGGGAGGAGATGTATGCGAGAGTCTGGCTCCAAGGCGTGCGATCCACAAGGGCCACGCAGCATTTTCATGTACGCGTACCCGCTCGTATGCTACAGTGTTTATAAATACCGACTGAGCTTCCAATACCTCACGTGGGTATAAATATCTCCGCTTCATAGATGACACCTCGCTTTTTTCGATTGATCGTAATATGGTGGATTGGAAGATGTCAATGATTGCATAAACGAATCTTTCGTATCGGTTGAACATGAACGCGGCGTATAATTTAAGTTCTACGACATAGGGCTAGGGGATATCCAACCATTTTCCTTCTTGGAGGGTGTTCGTGGAAGGGGAACAAACGAGCGAGAATCGTCCGACGGGCTTGACGAGGTTATGGCGCTTGGTGAGCCAAACGCATCGAGCATTCGAGGATGGTGAATGTGCGTTGCGAGCCGCAAGCCTTGCTTATCATTTGTTGCTATCCCTATTCCCGCTGCTTCTCTTTCTCATCTTTGTGGGGAGCAATGTGCTTAGCGCTGAGGGTACGCGGCAAGCCTTGGATCGCTATCTCAACGAGGTCATCCCTGCGGCGGCGGATACCATCAGGTCCATTGTCGACCAAACACTGGACGCGAGAGGCGCGGTTGGGGTAATTGGCGGTGTCCTGCTGTTGTGGTCTGCATCGGCCATGTTTGGCTCGCTTTCAAGAGCGCTCAATGTCATATGGAATGCTACTCCCAGACCTTTCTGGAGACGACGGATACTCGCTATTGTAACCGTATTGATTATTGGTTCGCTATTTATCGGCTCCATGTGGTTTAGCGCGCTGGCTTCTTGGCCATGGCAGGGGATGCTTACGATCGTGGGGCGGTGGCTTAGTCGAGGTCTAGATCTGATCGTGACTGTTTTATTGCTTGGGTTAATGTATCGTTTGTTGCCTAATCGATTGGTGCCATGGCGTGCGGCCTTTGCTGGTGCTTTCTTAGCGGGTACGCTCTGGCAGATAGGGAAAGTCCTTTTTAGCTGGTTCCTGATCTCAGGATTACCCAATTACGGTCTCATATATGGCTCTTTAGCTTCGGTCGTGACGCTGATGTTATGGACGTATCTCTCCGGCGTAATCATCTTTCTGGGGGCATCATTTGGATCTGCCCTGGAAAAGGAAATCCTAGAATCAGCGGTTTGAGTGGATGTCTACCCACTGATTCCTCTTTAATTCCCCCAGATCATCATTCGTCCATATGTGTTGTTAGAACTTCAGCGATGTCCTTGACAGCGACCTCCTCAACTAAGCCTTTGGAACGGATGGCATCATCGAGCATGATCAGACAATAGGGACAACCTGTAACCACGACATCAGCTTTAGCATCGTCGGTAACTTCTGCAAGACGGCGATGGTTAATGCGCGTATTCGGATCAATCTCCATCCACATATGACCGCCACCTCCACCGCAGCAAAATGCGTGTTCTCGATGTCGCGGCATTTCGGTTAGTTTCAAGGCGGGGATTGACCCGAGGACATCTCGGGGTTCATCATAGATCTTATTGTAACGACCGATATAACAAGCGTCATGATAGGTGTGAACCTGATCATCGGCTTCACGGTCTACTGTCAGCCGACCTTCAGCGATCAACTCAGATAGTAATTCTGTGTGATGGAGAACGGTATAGTTGCCGCCGAATTGTGGATATTCGTTCTTCAGGGTGTTGTAGCCATGTGCACAGGGTGTGACGATCCGGTTGAATTTCACCGATTCAAAAGTTGCGATGTTCTCCTCGGCCATCACCTGAAAAACGTACTCATGACCGAGACGGCGAGCCGTCTCACCACAACATCCCTCCGCGGGTCCTAGGACGGCGAAATCCACCTCCGCACGCTTCAAAAGGCTTATCAACGCGCGGCCTGCACCTTGGCTTCGATTGTCATATCCGAAGGCGCAGCCTAAGTAAAGCAATGTATCGGTGAATTCACCAGGCTGGAGGACGCGTACGCCAAGCTCCTTGAGATAAGGCGCGTGGTTTTCCTTCGGCAATCCCCAAGGGTTGCCCCGTCTTTCCATGTGGGTCAGCGTTTCGCCGACAGGACCGGGGACATCACCCGTGGTCAGCGTCATGTAGCGTCGGAGTTCAATAACAGCCAACACCGGGTCGATGAACAGGGGGCAAGTCGAGATGCAATCGCCGCATGTTGTACAAAGCCACGGGTTCTCTTTTCCGACCATGTCTCCAAAGGAGATAGATTCTTTGGTATTGCTGGAACTGATGAGATTTTCTTTCATCGAGGTATAAAGTGCTTGGAGGAGTGATCGAGGTGAATAGGGCATACCACTGAACGTTGAGGGACAAACATCCTCACATCGCCCACATTGCACGCATGCGTCGAACATCAGAAGAGCGTTGGAGTGGAACTCATCAATCTCTCCCGCGCCTAACTTCTCCGCCGTTTCAATATCCTTAATCGGCTCGAGCGCTCCTGAAGCGAGCTGCGGTCGAAAGACGATATTAATCGACCCGGAGATCATGTGTCGCAGTTTGGTAAACGGCAAACTGGCAATGAAGAGCAGGCCAACTGCTGTGTGAGCCCAGAAAAGGAAATCATGAAGGCTAGATTCTCCGGAGAGGTCCAACCCCACTGCCGTGAAGCCTTTAGCGAAGAGATTACCAATCGGGGACCAAGCACGCCACTCTGGTGAAACTGACATTAATCGCACACCTTCCGTGCTGTATCCGAGGAGGGCGATGACGAATAACAACGCCAGCGCGTACCAATCATCCCAGCGGTTGATGAGAAAAGATGGTTTTCTAACGATCCGACGGAGAGTTGCCATCAGGATGCCGACGATGATCATGAGACCGCCCAAATCCATGACCAATTCGAAACCAAGATATGCAGCTTGACGAGGCCAAGGCAGTTCAATGGGTAGGAACAGGGGATACTGTAAGATGACAATCACTGTCCCTATGAGTTGGATCACCATGCCCCAGAAGATCAGAAGGTGCATCACGCCTGGGTAAGCACGTTGAAGGACACGATCCTGTAGGATAGCATGCAGGATAAATTCACGGGCGCCCCTCAGCCAGCGTGTTCTTCGACTTGGAGCGGTTTGTGTTGGGGGAGCAGCGGTTTGAGCGCTCACGCTTCACCCCCGATGAAAAGGGTGTCATCTTCGATGAACACTGGAATCGACTCGAGCGGTTCGGGGGGAGGACCGCTAATGACAGAGCCATCGGATGGATGGAAATATCCCTCATGGCAGGGGCATTCGATCATCCCGCTCTCGGGATTCCATTTGACCAGACAAGCAAAGTGGGTACACACAGCTGAATAGGCAAGCAGACCATTATCTGGTGTGTTAATCACCAGGGCAGGATAGCGACCGAACCGGATCGTCTTCGATTCGCCTACGGCGATCGATCCGACCGGACCAACAGCAACAGGCTCTGACGGCATCTCCTCTAGTTTTGCAGGCCAGAAGAAAGCCACGATCGGTCCAAGGATCGCAGCCAAGCCGGTCGCGATGAGCGCCTGATTGATCAGCCTTAAGAAACCTCTTCTCGGTAATGTCGCATTGTCCTTTGCCATGCATCTCTCCGTATGATCAAGCTGCTATTGGCTGCCCACACTAGAAGCACATCTTTACGGTAATTCACTCAGCAAGGTGAGGATGATGATCGCAGCTACACCAACGATCGATAGAATCACTCGCATTCGACGAGCACGTTTCGTGTCCTCACGACGATCGAGGAAGGGCCACACGATGAGGATCATCAATCCAAGAATTGGGAGAATAACGCCGAGGGTCTTCGGGAGATACTTTAATATTTGGTATAAGAACAGGAAATACCACTCGGGTTTGGCATGAGCTGGGGTGTTCATTGGATCAGCGGGTTCTCCCTGACCTACAGGAAACCACAGTGCAAGAATCCCCACAGCTACGACAAGGCCAAGGATGGCTAATGCAAGCTTCGCTTCGTTAGTCACATGGTCCGGGTAGAAGGGAATCGTACCCTCTTCTCGATCAGTTTCACCTTCGGTCATGAGTCCTCCACCCTAACTAAGGGCAAATCAATCCAATCAAAATCCTACAACGGTCGAGCGATGCCTTGTCGACGTATCATCAAGAAGTGAAGCCCCATCAATATGATCATGGCTGCAGGCAGGATCAACACATGCGCAGCGTAAAAGCGGCTTAGCGTGATGGCAGTAACTTCCCATCCACCTCGCATAAAGACCAAAACGATGTCCCCGATTTGTGGAACACCACCGGCGATCTCAGTTGCGACGGTCGAGGCCCAATAAGCTCGCTGATCCCATGGTAAGAGGTACCCAGTGAGGCCAAAGCCCAGGGTGAGGAGCCCAAGTAATGTCCCGTTCACCCAATTCAGTTCCCGTGGGGGCTTGAATGCACCGGTGATAAAAACGCGCAGCATATGTGCGACCACCATCAGCACCATGCCGTTTGCCGACCAGTGGTGTATGGCTCGGATCGTAGCACCGAAGCGGACTTCGTTTTCGATGAATTGAATACTGGCGTAGGCTTCTTCTGGCGTTGGCTTGTAGTAGAAAGCCAACATGACACCTGTGATGCACTGTACGACGAACAGCAAGAATGTGATCCCACCTAAGCAGTACATCCAACGTGTCGCAAAGAGGGGAACAGGCTTTTTCAGGATCTTGAGCATCGGTTCAACGATGTCATAACGCTCATCGACCCAATCTACGATGCGTGCCCAAAGGGGTTTCCATGGTTTACGTTGGACCCAAACGCTACTGGCTCTATAGGTCCCATAGACGAATATCAAGCCCATGCTGCCGAATAAAATCCAACGCAACAATGGCGTCCACATGCCGGTGATCTCACCCGGTAAATGGCAATGTTGGCAGGTATCCTGCTCGGGCGTTGGAAAAGGAACCGCTTCAGATAAAACCTTACCTGAGAGTGGGTCATCCTGCTCCGGATGGTTCTCGGGCAGTTCAACTGTAACTGGCTCGGCACCCGCTCTTGAAGCCCAGATCGAAGGGAGAACGATAAAGATCAACAAGACCAGAACGATAACGGCTGCGATGTGTTTGCGCTGCCTCATTAACCCTCCTTCAGTGAATGTCTGTGCTGACCGGTACCCTGAGCGATCCGGTGAATATTAAGATCAATCTCCACGACGAGACCTATGGTTAGGTTAGGATACGAATCCCGCTAAAGATAGTGAATTGTCTCACATTGTGACAAGAAAATCGTCATCCCGAAAGTATGACGTAATGTTGATCGAAGAAATTATGTTTATTACTTTGCGCTGTAGTCGCAAGCTTTAACCTGCGTTTTTTCTCACACTAGAGGGTGCGTTAAAGTCCACCTTCCCGCGAGCTCGAAGCTCGCGGGAAGGTACCGATAAGTTTTTTTGTGTTCAATCACTAATGGAGGAGAGATTGAACTGCTGCTGACAGAGAAAAAATGAAAAACTCATACAATACCTGTGGAATGTCGACATAATTTTATTGTTCTGGAGATATTTGCTTCAAAGCAGGTTCAACCTACTTTTACTAGTAGAGGCGGCTCCCACGCCGCCGTTTTCCTTACCCAACCAGATCCTCAAGTTTGTCCACCAGACCGGCTAGAACGCCGAATGTCTCCTCAACGGCTCGTGGTGTGGTGAGGTCTACCCCGGCTCCTCTTAGAATATCCAGCGGATAATCCGAACTTCCGGCTTTCAAGAATTCAAGATAGGCACGCACAGCATCACCCTTGCCAGCCAGGATCCCATTGGCGAGAGCGTGCGCACCGGAAATCCCAGTTGCGTATTGGTAGACATAGTAATCTCGGTAGAGGTGTGAAAATGTGGCCCACATGATCCCGTCGCGTTGGCGATCGAGATGCATTTCACTCCCGTATCCTTCACTGATGAGATCGGCCATGATCTCGATCATCGCATCCGCATTTAGACCTTCTCCACGCTCAATGCGCTGGTGTGTCTCCAATTCGAACCGTGCCAGAGTCGGCATGATGAAAAAGTATCGGTGCAGATTATCCATGGCCTCTTCGATCACTTGGATGTGCAAATTTGGATCGTCTTCTCTCTCGAGGAGATGTGCTCGAACCATAGCTTGGTGGAAATTCGAAGCTACCTCCGCCAAGAACAGTGAATATTGACAATACACTGTCGGTTGATGTTTCCAAGTCAGGTACGAATGCATGGAGTGACCAAGTTCATGGGCGAGCGTGCTGAAGCTGTAGATGTCATTATTGCAGCTCATCATGATGAAGGGAAGTGTTCCGGGTGCGCCATAGGAGAAGGCGCCTGCGCTCTTACCCTGATTGGGATAGATATCGACCCAACGGTCTTTGAGGCATCCTTGCCGCATAATGTTAGTGTAGTCTTCACCCATTGGGGCTAAACCATCACAAATCCATTCGACGGCTTGTTCAAATGTGATATGGGCTCGTTCGCCAGTCAGGGGCGCCCATATATCGTACGTATGTAATGTGTCCACCCCAATCGCTTTCCTTCGAATGGCCCAATAGCGATGCCAGGTTGGGATGTGCTTTCGGAAAGTATCGATCATGTTATGAAAGACGTCTGTGGGGATATTCCAGTCAAATAACGCGGCTTCGAGTGTTGAGGCGTGGCGGCGGGCGCGCATCTGGAAGACATTTTGTTTGATTGAGGTGATCAGATTGCTGGCCAAGGTATTCTTGAATGTAAGATGGGCGTCTGCGTAGTTCTCCCACGCCGTCCGCCGTGCCTCCCTGTCTGGACCTGCGAGGATCTTTTCCAAAGTCACTGGTGAAACAGGTACCAGGTTGCCATCCTGCGCGGTGGCTGGCTCGAATTGCAGGTCTGAATCCGTAAGCATTCGAGCGGTCGTACTCGCGCCAAGGAACGGGTCGGAGACCATCCCAAGAAGCTCTTCTACTTCAGGTGAGCGAACATGAGCCTGCTTCCGAAAGAGATTCCCGATGTAATGTGTGTAAATCGCCAAGCGCGGCTCGGAGTCAATCCATCCTTGTAGTTTTTCCTCCCCGAGGCTGAGAAGCTCGGGATCGAGAAAAGCCATAGCAGCAAGTATCTGACCGTATAGTCCTTGAACTTTAGAGTACCTTTCAGTTGCTTCTTGGTCCGTTGTGTCAACATAGTGTGACATGGCAGCGTAGATGAAAACCTTACCAGTGCGGCGTGTGATTCTATCGAAGACGTCTAAAGCGTCTGCTAGTTTTGACGGTCCGTCGGCGAGGTGTCCTTGTAACGCTTTCAAGCTGGGGAGGCTTGCCACGACATCATTGAACTCCGACTCCCAATCCTCTGGAGAGGGGAAGACACTCGGTGCGTTCCAAGTATGTTCGGGTGCGATCTCGTCACGGGTGGGGAGGGAAGTCTCTGTCATCTCAGTGCTCCTGTATCATTTATTGAGTTATTGAATAGAGTGTGGTGTTCCTTATAGATAAGTAATTTTGGATGCGTAAGGATTACATTATAGCTGTTGTTTGATCGAATCGAGAACTTCGTTCGGGCACGCCATGATTGTTTCTTGGGCGAATTTTAAGTACGTCGTAGTAGGTTAGGCTATACAAGAAGATGGGTTCAGCAAACCATCGATCTTCACAAAACCGGTTGGGTCTGATATGATTCACGCCTGCCAATAAACCGACCTCGGCGACTTGCAGCCGGGGTCGGTTTTGAGGCAGCAAGTCGGTCGAGGTTGCTGGACGAACATGCAAATGGTCAGAAAAGAACTGCGCAACATCGCCATCATCGCCCACGTGGATCATGGCAAGACCACGCTGGTCGATGGCATGCTGAAGCAAGCCAAGATCTTCCGCGAGAACCAGCGCGTGGCAGAGCGGGTGATGGATTCGAACGAACTCGAGCGCGAGCGGGGCATCACCATTCTGTCAAAAAACACTGCCATCTCCATCTATGACGCGGAGATCGAGGCTGCGGTCAAGATCAACATCGTCGATACGCCGGGTCACGCTGATTTCGGCGGCGAGGTCGAGCGCGTGTTGAACATGGTCGACGGAGTGCTGCTGCTTGTGGATGCAGCCGAGGGGGTAATGCCTCAGACGCGGTTCGTGCTCAAAAAGGCGCTGGAGATGGACCACCGCGCGGTGGTGGTGATCAACAAGATCGATCGCAGAGGCGCGGATCCCAATCAGGCCCTCGATCAGACATTTGACCTATTCATTCAACTCGGAGCCTCGGATGAGCAGGCCGATTTCCCTGTGATCTACACAAACGCAGTTAGCGGCCAAGCGGGCCTCACGCCGGATCTTGGACCGAACCTTCAGCCGCTGTTCGATGCCATCCTGCGCCACATCCCAGCCCCGCGGGTCGATATGCAGGCCCCGTTTCAGATGTTGGTGACCACGTTGGGGCATGATTCCTACCGCGGTGTTACGGCTACAGGCAGGATCACTGCCGGCCGGCTCCATGCCGGCGCACCGCTGGTTCGGATCGCCCTCAACGGCGAGATCCACCCCACCGAGGCGCGTTACCTCTATATGCATCAGGGACTCGAGCGCGTCGAGGTGGAAGAGGCCGGCGCGGGGGACATCGTCGTCGTGGCCGGGCTGGGAGATGTGGCAATCGGGGAGACGCTGGCCGATCCCGAACATCCGGTGGCGCTGCCCGCAATCCGCGTCGAGCAGCCGACGGTGCGCATGACCTTCGGCGTGAATACCTCTCCCTTCGCCGGGCGGGAGGGGCGCTGGGGCACCTCACGGCGGCTGCGCGAGAGATTGTTCGAGGAATTGCGCACCAACGTGGCGCTGCTCGTCGAGGAATCCGACTCGACGGATGTTTTCATCGTGTCCGGGCGGGGTGAACTGCACCTGGCGATCCTGATCGAGACCATGCGCCGTGAAGGATATGAGTTTCAGGTCTCGCGTCCCGAGGTGATCTTCCATAATCAGGATGGGGATTTGCTCGAACCCTATGAAGAGGTCTACATCGAGACCACGGCCGAATTCGCCGGGACCGTGATTGAGATGATCAGCAGCCGGCGCGGTCAGATGCTGGACATGCAGAACAGCCAAGGCGAGGCCGTTCGTCTGCGGTTCCTCGTCCCCACGCGGGGAATGTTGGGATTCCGCTACCATTTCATGAGCGCCACCCGCGGCGCAGGGTTCATGCACAGCATTTTCCATGCCTATCTCCCCCTTTCGGGCGGCGATCTGGGAAGAACGCAGGGGTCACTTGTCGCCTGGGAAGTGGGGACTTCGACGACCTACGGATTAAAAAACGCTGAAGCGCGAGGCACACTCTTCATCGGTCCTGGTGTTGAGGTCTATGAAGGTATGGTGGTTGGCCAACATCATCGCCCCGGAGACCTGGTGGTCAACGTATGCAAGAAGCGCCACGTAACGAATGTTCGCTCGTCCTTTCGCGAGATCGACGAACGGCTCACCCCGCCGCGTGAGATGAGCCTTGATGAAGCCATCGAAAACCTTGGCGATGATGAACTGCTCGAGGTCACGCCTGAGAGCCACAGAATTCGCAAACGCATTCTCGATACGCATAAACGCAATCGAGAAGTCAAGCGCTCGAAGGAAGCCCTCAAAGCTTAGGGGCTTCGTGCGCAGCTTACGGCGTCAGTCTGTGCTGGTGCTTCTCCAGGGTCGAAGATCCTGTAAAGGGCTCCAGCGAGCTGTTAACATGCCTTTACATCACAGGTTCAGACACGCATCGGCCGCCAGCCAGAACAAACGCTCGCGGATTTCGGTGTGCGATTGCCAGCCTCGATGGTCCCACTCCGACCCGCTGAGATCATCGCCGGCATACAAGACTTGACCAAATGGGACATTGCGAAACTGTGCCACCGCCATCATCCCAGCCGCTTCCATTTCGACCGCAAGACAGCCTTCA
>DUEZ01000056.1 GCA_011174825.1 Anaerolineae bacterium
CCCAATGTGGAGGTTGTTTCGAATGGAGCTGATCCAGATCATTTTCACCCCGAGTACTTTGGTAAAGGTTTTCGCTGGCAGCTCCCCGATCTGGCATGTGCAGAGAGGGCCTATCGCTTAGCACGCGAGGCGTACGACGCGGCAGGCAGACAGGTCTTGGATGCTACCATCGGAGGCAAGTTAACCGTTTTTCCGAAGGTTGATTACGAGAGTTTGTTTTCATCGTAAGGGCGTTGCTGAGGGCATAACCTACAATGTACGAGCTATGGATTAACGCAGGCACGATTAAAAAGGGAGAGAAGCATGCCGGAAGCTGAGAAGTCTAAAGAGATCACCTTAGGTTCATGGCTCTCATTGGGAAGTCCTTACGTGACAGAGATCATGCTGAAGGCCGGTTTTGACTGGTTGGTGATCGATATGGAACACAGTGCCGCGAACACATTATCTCGCGCCCAGCAGTTGATTCAAATCATCGATTTAGGGGGATGCATTCCCCTGGTTCGTATACCGATAAACGACTCGACGATCATTAAACAGGTGATGGATGCGGGTGCTCATGGGGTCATCGTGCCCATGGTGAACACCCGGAAGGATGCAGAGGAAGCTGTGGCAGCAGTTCGATATCCCCCACGAGGCAAGCGGGGTGTGGGTTTATGGCGTGCACAAGGTTATGGAAGAACCTTCGAAGAATATCGTTCATGGTTGGAACAACACTGCACGGTCATCGTGCAGATTGAACACATTCATGGAGTGAGGAATCTGAAGGAGATTCTCGATGTGGACGGCGTAGATGGTTTCATCATTGGACCCTATGACTTATCGGCTTCATTAGGTGTGCCCGGTGAGTTGCAGAAACCGGTAGTCGTTGAGGCGTTGCAGGAAGTTGAAGCTGTCGCCACTACCTCAGAGAAGTGGGCCGGATTTCATATCGTTCATCCGGACCATGACCAATTAAAGCGTACGATCGAACGAGGGTATGATTTCATCGCTTACGGTGTTGATTTCACCTTCCTTACTCACATCGTGGATCATGAAATAGGTTTCGTGAAAGATGCAATTGGCTCATCGAGGTGGAACGGGATTTCGCTTGCAAAGAAGGAATAACGTGCAAAAAGTCCTAATCTCTCCTTCTTCTTTTGGACAATGTGGAACCGAGCCACTAGATTTACTGACGAAGGCTGGTTTCGAACCGATCGTCAACCCTTATGGCCGAAGGTTGACGGCTGATGAGGTTGTTGGGTTGGCTCACGAATGCGTCGGTATTGTTGCTGGGCTAGAGCCATTGGATCGTGAGGTGCTGGATCAATTACCTTCGTTACGCTGCATTAGTCGAGTAGGCGTAGGTATGGATAATGTAGACTTACAAACAGCGGCGGCTAAGGGGGTGGAAGTTCGAAACACGCCCGATGGACCCACACAAGCGGTTGCGGAACTCGCGCTTGGATTGACATTGGCTCTTCTGAGGAGGATTCCTCAGGCGGACCGGAACCTTCGAGATGGGATTTGGCAAAAGGAGATGGGATCCTTATTGCATGAGAAAACGGTGGGCGTTGTGGGTCTAGGAAGAATTGGGAGAAGAGTTGCGGAGTTGTTCCTAGCTTTAGGATGTGTCGTTGTAGCCACGGATCCAATTGCGGATCATGACTGGCTTAAAAACCATTCTGTATCCCTGATCCCCCTAAATGATCTGCTGGGCCGAAGTGATATCATCACGCTTCATCTGGCTCATGAGCCTGGTGCGGGACCTGTCATCGGAGTAGAAGAAATACATCGGATGAAAAAGACGGCATACCTAATCAATACAGCACGAGGCGAGGTCCTGGATGAAGAGGCGTTGTATAACGCTTTAAATGAGCAGAGGATCAGGGGCGCAGCATTCGATGTCTTTCGTGTGGAGCCATACCATGGGCCACTTATCGAGCTAGACAATATCATTCTTACACCTCATCTGGGTCCATATGCTCGCGAAGGACGCTTGCGGATGGAAGTTGCTGCAGTTCAGAATTTATTGAACGTTCTTTTGAGTGAAAATGAAGTATTTGGAAGGTCAGGAGATGAAACTTAAAGTAGGCATCGTCGGTCTGGGAAAAATGGGTATTATCCGGAGACGTGTTCTGGAAGATCATCCTCATGCTGACGTTGTTGCCGTTTGCGATCCCACATTGGAAAACCAAAAAAACCGTGAAGGTGGGGTATTGCAGACAACGGATTATCAGGAGGTCCTACAAGAGGACTTGGACGTGCTCTTCGCGTGCACCCCTAACAATGTCACAGCGGAGGTTGTCGTCGCTGGGATCAAGAAGGGATTGCATGTATTTTGTGAGAAGCCCCCTGGACGCGATCTTACAGACACACGTGCCATCCTGGAAGCAGCCTCCCATAAACCGGAGTTGAAAATAAAATTCGGTTTCAACCATCGGTATCATGACAATGTTATCCAAGCCCACGCTCTCCTGCAAAGTGAGCGTCTTGGCAAATTGTTGTGGATGCGAGGGGTGTATGGGAAATCTGGAGGTGTTGGCTTTGAGGAAGGATGGCGGAGCGATCGACGGACCGCAGGCGGGGGGATCCTTCTCGATCAGGGGATCCACATGTTGGATCTTTTCCGTCTTTTCGGTGGTGAATTTCATGATGTCCGCAGCATGGTGACCAACAGTTATTGGCCCATAGAAATCGAGGACAACGCCTTCGCCTTGCTACGCAATCAGGAGGGTGTGGTTGCAGTTTTGCATTCCTCCTCTACACACTGGAAACATACTTTCCTGCTCGATTTATGTTTCACTGAGGGCCATCTTGCATTGGAGGGCATTCTTTCTAGCACAGGGAGCTATGGACCGGAAATGCTCATCGTATCTCGTCGGCAATTTGAAGACGAAACCTTTGCGCTTGGAAAACCAAGGCAGGAGGTTGTGTACTTTGATACGGATCGATCGTGGGAGCGTGAGATCCAAGAGTTCGTCGATTGTATCGTCAATGATAAACCAATCGAAGTCGGAACCTTGGATGATGCCTGGAGGACGATGGAATTGGTCTACAAGATTTACGCTGCCGACGAGTTATGGAGACACGCCTCAGCAGCAGGAGAGGAATTGAAACGATCGACGGATCGCTTGCGCGGGCAGGAGGAGACACCGTGAGAAGGGTAGTTGTCCAAGATGATTTACGAGAAGCGCAGATTCGACCTGACAGCGGGTTCAATACCTATATTGAACTGTTGGAACGCGACCTAAAGGATTTTCTCACTGACACCATTCTTGTTGATTTGGATGTCTGCCCAGCCTGTGGACACCCAGATGCTAACCCTGACTTTGAGAAGATGGGTATCCGCTACATGAAATGTGTTCAATGTCGTACATGTTACGCTTCACCAAGACCCGAAATGGAGGCCTTGGATCAGTTTTACGCTGAATCTGAAGCAATCCAATATTGGAATTCATCCGTAGCGCAACGAACAGCCTCGGCACGGAAGCAGTACATTTTCAGTCCTCGAGCGACATGGGTTTTAGAAACAGCAGGCGTGCATCAACAAGAGGACGGTCATTTGGTCGATTTTTACACCAAATACCCAGCGTATCTTGAAGAGGTAAAAGCCAAAGGTTCCTTCTCAAAAATTTTTATTCGTAAACCCGCGGTATCCGTAGCTGATCTGATCCCTTCTGAGAGTTTTGAGGTGGTCGATTCGATTGAGGATGGGACCGTCTCGGTGGTCTCTGCATTCGAGGTGATCGAACGATTATTCGATCCCCTCGCCTTTATTCAGCACATTCACCGGATCTTGCGACCTGGAGGACTGATCTTTCTTACGACTCTTAGCATCAGTGGTTTTGATTTGAGTGTTTTACGTGAGAAGGCTCGCAATCTATTACCCCCGACTCATCTGACCCTACCTAGTTATGAGGGTATCCATACATTGATAGAGCGAGGTGGTTTCTCGTTGGTCGAATTTAGCACGCCCGGCCAATTAGATGTCGCCCTTGTGCTTGACGCGTTACAGCGCGATCCGGACGTCACGCTACCACCGGTGATCGATTCCGCTCTCCGCCGACGGGGAGAAAGCGTTCATGAGGATTTGCAGGATTTCCTACAGAAGGCGAACCTCAGTTCACACGTTTGGGTTGCGGCGCAAAAAGTGGTGTCTTGAGGTATTGAGATTTTTTTGCTGCAGGTTGAGCAATTTATTTAGACAGGGAGGAAACCTTGGAATTCGAAACAGCAGAGGATGTGGAAAAGTTCTCGCAGCGTTATATACAAAGACTAGTACAACTTCTGGAGTCCCTAGATCTGAATGCATTAGCAGCGATTATCGATCAGATCGAGCGTGCTAGGTTAGAAGGGAAGACGATCTATCTTATCGGCAATGGGGGGAGCGCAGCTACAGCAAGCCACATGGCGGAAGACTTGGCTTTTGGGACCCGTATGCGAGAAGGTGCGAGAATAAAGGCTCTAAGCCTGACCGATAATCAACCTTATGTCATGGCTGCCGCGAACGATATTGGTTACGATAGCATCTTTGAAGAACAATTAAAGAATCTTTTACTCCCTGGTGATCTCCTGATCGCGATTTCCGCCAGTGGAAATTCTCCCAATGTGGTCAAAGCTGTTGATTTCGCGAATCGTCAAGGCGGGATAAGTGTTGGATTGGTTGGTTTCGATGGCGGGCAGCTTAAAGAAAGCTGCCACATCGTGTTGCATGTAGAAACGGAACATGGGGAATACGGTCCAGTGGAGGACATTCATTTGATACTGGATCATATCATCACGGAATTCCTCATCCAGACGGGATAACAAGGATGTCGCCATCGTTTTATGAAATATTGCTTGCTCTGATTCTGAAGGACCTTTGAGATGCCCAAGTTCCTGAATGAGAATGAAGCGGAAATCTTGCGCAAGATCAGGGGTTTAATCTTGGATTTGGATGGGGTTTTACATATTGGACCCCGTCCAATCGAAGGATTACAAACCTTCATGGATTTTGCATTTAGGCGATCCCTAAAATTAATTTATGTTACAAATAACTCCACGTTGACTCCCGAGGCACTTTGTGAGAGGTTGTCAGGATTTGGAATCCAAGCTAGTGAAACCCAAATCATAACCTCGGCTACAGCAACAGCACGCTATCTGACGGAAGTCTTTCCCGATGGGGGAGAGGTATTTCTTGTTGGGGAGGAGGGACTTCATCAGGCAGTGAATGGTGCAGGTTTCGAGATTAGCGATAAGAAGCCTTTGGCCGTCGTGGTTGGTTTGGATCGTCACATCGATTATCAGAAAATCAGCACGGCAGCTACGGCGATTTTAAATGGCGCGCGATTTGTGGCTTGTAATGTCGATTCTGGCGCGCCCAAACAAGGCGGTATCGCTCCTGGTGCGGGATCAATGGTGGCTGCGATTCAGGCCGTTGTCCAGATTCCTCCGGTGGAAATTGGTAAACCGGAACCAAGGATGTTCCATGAGGCAGTACAAAGATTAGGATTAGATCCTGAGGAATGCGCTGCAATTGGGGATCGATTGGATATTGATATCGCATCTGCACATCTGGCGGATTTACCCAGCATCCTAGTTTTATCAGGGATGACCGATCCCGAGATGATCGAAGGATCGCTGTATCCTCCGGATTTGATATACGAAGATATCGTCGAGATGGTTAACCGTTGGGAACTTTCTCTTGGAGTGCCGAGATTATGAGTAATGCAGATCAAGGAATGCCACCAATCACCGCTCTGGTCCCGATGAAGGGTCATTCAGAGCGAGTCCCTGGTAAGAACCTTCGAGCAATGTGTAACAAGCCTTTGTTCTATTGGATCTTAGATTCGCTTAGTAGAAGCAAATACATTGATCGTATCGTTATCAACACAGATAGTCCTGAGATCGCGCGATTAACGACCACGCTTTTCGACGTAACGATCATCGATCGACCTGCCCACCTTCAGGGAGATTTTTTTGTTGCCAATGACCTGATCGCCTATGATCTTTCGCAATTTCCTGACACGGAATTTTTTCTTCAAACACATAGCACGAATCCTTTGTTGAAAACAGAGACCATCGATCGAGCCATCGAAACATTCTTCCGCCAAAACATGTCGGATTCGTTGTTCTCGGTGACAGAACTCCATACTCGCCTCTATTGGACAGAGGGTACGCCGCTGAACCACGATCCCTCCAATCTCATCCGTACCCAAGACTTAGAACCTATTTATGAAGAGAACTCGTGTCTCTATATCTTCTCGCGGGCATCATTCGAGACAAAGAAAAATCGCATCGGTGAGTCACCGATGATGTTTCCGATCGATCGCTTTGAGGCGGTCGATATTGATGAGGAGTATGATTTTCTTCTCGCGGAGACATTGTTATTCGCGCGCTTAGGGAAATCAGAATGATGTGAAGTGCTCGTCACAGCCGATATTAATCGCGTTTTCAAAAATCTGTCTGGCTTTTGACACTTTTTCTCGGACTGTGGATACCCCAGCCTCCATTTGATGAATCGCCTTGAACAGCATAAAACGCGCACCTTTGCTGTTGACCTAGGCCTTTGATGCATAACTCCTCGGAACTTCACAACGACGAAGGATTGATTTTAAAAGGAGCGACCATCGACGTGAGTCTCGTCATACAATCAGGACAAGGGCGAGAATAATTCCATCCGACCAAGTAAAGGTCGATAGGATGTGTTCCCTTTGGTGTATCGAAAATCGGGAATGATGCATTTCGGCGACTTTCCAAAGTTATTGAAGTATTTCTTTATTTTTAACCTATCTTTGGAGTGATTTGGAGGGAGAGAAGCGGAATATGACGATCAAAGTGTTACTTTCTGCCCCGTATATG
Source organism: Anaerolineae bacterium (assembly GCA_011174825.1). Classification (GTDB taxonomy): domain Bacteria; phylum Chloroflexota; class Anaerolineae; order Anaerolineales; family E44-bin32; genus DUEZ01. Next base: position 6,820 of record DUEZ01000056.1, read on the forward strand.
GTCCCGATCGTTGATCGATTTAGACCGATCTTTGCATCCAATGGCGTTGAGCTGATCGTCCCTGAGGTGATCGAGCGGCTTTCGGAGGAGCGACTCATGGCTTATGCGGGCGAAGTCGATGGGGTTCTTTGTGGCGATGACCACTTTTCGGGTTCTGTGCTTGAAGCTTATTCGCCCCGCCTGAAGGTTATTTCCAAATGGGGTACAGGCATCGATGCTATTGATTCCGATGCGGCAGCTCGATTAGGTGTAAAGGTGTGCAACACCCTAGGTGCTTTCACCGATCCTGTCGCTGACAGTGTGATGAGTTATGTATTGGCTTTCGCACGCTCTGTGCCTTGGATGGATCGAGCGATGAAAGCGGGTCGTTGGGAGAAAATTCCGGGTCGGGCACTCAGCGAATGTACGTTGGGGGTTGTGGGGGTGGGGAATATTGGGAAGGCTATTTTACGCCGAGCACGCTCATTTAATATGCGATTGTTAGGGAACGATATCGTTGAGATCAATCAAGCGTTTCTTTGGGATGTTGGGGTAGAAATGGTGACTTTGGATCAACTTCTCTCTTTCTCGGACTTTGTGAGCTTGAATTGCGACCTAAACCCAACATCATACCACCTCATCGACCTTGCAGCGTTCACAAAAATGCAACCTCATACGGTTTTGATCAATACTTCGAGGGGACAGGTCATTGATGAAGAGGCTCTGATTGAAGCTCTTCAACAAGGGAACATCGCAGGGGCGGGGCTCGATGTCTTCGAGGACGAACCTTTACCCGCAGGTCATCCGTTCATGTCGATGGAGAACGTCCTCTTATCGCCCCACAATGCCAACAGCAGTCCGGAGGCATGGGAGCGAGTACATGTGAACTCACTGCGAAACCTGTTTGAAGGATTAGGCATGGAATTCGCGGATGGGACTTAGGTACAGTCGGTGTAAGAAACAATACCGCGCCAAGTTTTTATTGAGTATATGGAGCTCATTAAGTTTGAATGATTTATTACAGTATCCGCTAATTCAAGATATGGGTAACAAACTCGGAATAGGGGCTTAAAACCTTGCTCGTCATCCTTCCAGTGTTCGCTTTCATGGTTTTTTTTCTCACCTTAGGCAACCTCGATCCGGAAAAGGTGTGGGAAAGAGCTTTCTTTCGAGCCTCCATTCTTTGGGGGACGTATCTGATCCTCCTTACCGAAGGGTTAAGCTTAGTGGAGGCGGTTACGCCATTGGGTCTAGCCTTGGGATGGCTTCTTCCCATTCTTGCTACGGTCGGCTTCTTGGTCTCCCGAGTAAAATCTGAGCTTCCTATAGTGTTGCCAGATATTAAATTACCTGAGGGTCGATGGAATCGAATTCTTGTGTTGGCCGTATTCGTGATCATCGGACTGACCGCATTGTTAGCGTGGTTAAGCCCTCCTCAAACTTGGGATTCTCTCAACTATCACATGGCACGTGTTGCCCATTGGGCCCAGCAAAGGGCAGTCCGACACTATGTTACGGGGGTCGGATTTCAAAACAGCATGCCGCCTGGAGCTGAGATCGCAATGCTCCATGCTTATGTGTTAGCTGGTGGCGATCGTCTGACGACCTTCGTGCAGTGGTTCGCCATGTTGGGCAGTTTGGTAGGGGTGTTTTACCTCGCGAAACAAATCGATGTCGGCCCATTGGGACGCATGATAACAGTGGTATTCGTTGCTACCATTCCGATGGGTATCGTCCAGGCCTCAAGCACAGTGTCCGATTACGTCGTTGCATTTTGGATGGTATGCGTTGCTTACGAGAGCGTCAGGATCTTGAAAGCTGGAATAACACGCAGTTCGGTGGTTTATGCCAGTCTCGCTGCTGGAATGGGATTGGTAACCAAACCTACGGCCGTCGCTTACGTGTTGCCATTCGCAGCCCTGATTGCTTTTATCGTGCTTCGACAATATTCGATTACACAAGCCCTTCGCTACACTGCTCTTTCATTCATGCTTGTTCTCACGCTAAACGCCGGCTATCTACTCCGTAATACCGCGCTCTATGGTAACCCCATAGCCAGCGAGGGACGGATATCGTTTCACATCAATGAAACAATGGGCGTCAGAGTATTTCTTTCAAACACATTGCGTAATATGAGCTTACATGCTGGTACACCTTCCCCCCTTGTCAATCACGCGATATATCTTGTTGTAACCAAGGTCCACGAAGTCATCGGACTGGAGGTGGATGATACTCGGACCACAACAGTTTCGAATTACGGGGTGTTCAAGCCAACAACCAACGAGGATAAGACGACGAATCCGTTGCATGCCCTGCTCATTCTCATCGTGTTTGTCGTTTTACTCATCAGGCGGAAGGAAATCGAACCAAGTATTATCATTCTCAGCCTCGTCGTCGCAGCGACCTTCCCGTTAATCAGCTCATTGATCAAATGGATGGTGTTTAATGGCCGTCTGCACCTCCCGTTTTTCGTCCTTTACGCTCCTATTATTGGATATACCTTTGATCGATTCCTCATGCCTAATGGAGTAAGAGCTGTTGCTGCGATACTGTTGTTGGCTTCATGGCCGTGGTTAATGAGCATACATTCTCGACCGCTAATCACCAACTCACAATCCTATGTGGATAGTGTACTCGTGGTGCCTCGCGAGGATTTGTACTTTGCCAACGGTTGGCATTTGAGAGAGCCTTATTTTGAGATGGCTGATCTGATCAAGGAGTCCAGTTGTTCTGATATTGGCATTTTGTTGCCGGGTAATAGCGCGGAGTATCCTTTGTGGGTGGTCTTAGGGGCGCCTGAAAACGGTTCAAGGATAGAATGGATAGATGCCGGGATAACTTCCCAATATACAGATCCTGGCTTCGTTCCCTGTGCTGTGATTTGTCAAGGGTGCCCAGAGGATCAAACCCATTTCAATGACTTGCCTCGAATTTACAAAGATCACCCGACGAAGTTACAACTTTTCATGGAGGTGCAGTAGAGCGCATTTCTCCATTGAAGATGTCCTTGTTGCATGCCCATCGACTTTTTTAATTTCTTAATTCTCGCATTATTTCGGTTATAAATCTGAGGTGCTATTTTCACGTTATACTTGGTGCTCGGTGTAAAAGGTTTCTTCAAAACAGCAGGGTAGGCGATGTGAAATTCGTTCTAGGGAGATATCACACACCACGGAACCTTTTCCACCGTTTGAAGCCAAATCGTGGCCGAGAAATTAGATAGGTTCCACACCTTCAAAAACGAATACCAAAGGATAGGGAGTGAAACACGAAATGAGCGCTTCCCTGCCTCTTGTCTCGATCGTAACACCATCGTTCAATCAAGCGGTCTTCTTGGAGGACACCCTCCAATCGGTCCTGAATCAGGATTACCCTAATATTGAATACATTGTGATCGATGGTGGCTCGACGGATGGGAGTCAAGAGATCATCAAGCGATACGCTGATCGCCTCGCTTTCTGGACATCGGAACCCGATCGCGGTCAAGCGGACGCGATCAACAAAGGGCTGCGGAGAGCGACGGGTGAGATCGTTGCTTGGCTTAACTCGGACGACATGTATATGGCGGGTACGATTCGCGAAGCTGTCCAAACCCTTAGCGAAAACCCCATAGCCGGTATGGTCTATGGCGATGGATTGATGGTTGATTCCGAGGGTCGATTACTCGATCCCCATAGGTATCGAAGCTATGGTGTTTTAGATCTCCTCTGCTTTGATGTCCTGCTACAGCCGACAGTGTTTATGAGACGGAATGTGTTGGAGGAGGTGGGGTATCTGGGGGAGGAATACCATCTAGTATTAGACCACGAACTATGGATTCGTATCGCTTCTCGCCATCCAATCATCCATGTGCCATCATTCTGGGCCATCGAGAGAACGCATATCGAAGCGAAAACGGTTGCTCGAGCGGCCGGTTGGGTAGAGGAAGCGGAACGATTTCTAGGA
>DUEZ01000057.1 GCA_011174825.1 Anaerolineae bacterium
CATCACTAAGCGTCGGATCGCCGCCGCGTAGACGGATCATTGCAGCGCCGATGAGTGCGGAATTGAAGAAGATGATGACGAAATACTGTGCGACATAGAACAAGAATGCGATGATGAAGCTTATGACTCCAGCGTTACTCTCCTGACCGGATATTAGGCTGTCAAAGACACCAGCGAAAACCATCGGGACCGCAAAGCTGATCGTAACAAGCAGCACGCCGATGCTCGAGATGATCGGAAAAACGATGAGTTCTTTGTCATCTCTGAGTATAGCTACACTCGCCTTGACGAGCTCCCAGCTGTTAGAAAGTCGGGCGAACATGGGCTCTCCTTTCTCGAACATGTTTGGATAACTCCATTATCCGTGGATTCTGGTTTGCTAGTCAAGATTGGGAGTAATTATTCAGGGATAAATACGGGACTCGTTATAATAATTCGCTCCTTTGATGTGAATTTTATAAATCCCTCCACAACAAATCTGATATCACCAGCGCAACTCCAAGCAAGTAAATTTTGTAAACCACCTGTAAGCACATTTCCCAAGTTGAGTTGCTATGATGATATTGCTTATGAATTGGGTTTTGCTTGTCTTTTTGTTCTATGCGCTTATCGGCGCCTTGCTCGTCAGGCGCTGCATGCGCGGCATGATGGTTAGCGCGACGGTGGGTGAGTGGATACAGATGGTTCTTCTGTGGCCGTTTTTCCTCAACTTATTTAAGTACCTGGAGATCGTGCAATCCCAAATGAAAGCGCTCGAGGTTTGGGCAGCTGACGAAGACAGGAAATCACCTCCATAGAATCGGAATCTATTGATTCGTTAGGACGGGCGATAGATATCAACCGGCGGAGGAAATTTCCCACCGCCGGTTTAATGTTACTGGAACACCACCCCACAGATCGACACCCATGAGGTGCCTTGTTCATCAGCGGGGCAGCGATCGTAGGCCACTTTTGTGCCCTTCGCCGGACTCAATGCACGCATCGTCAAATAGATGGGAGCCATACCGCACACGTTATGGATGTCCCCTACACTGCGGATGGCTTCGAAGAAACCATGCGTATCGCCGGCACAAATCCGCTCCAGTAAATCCTCGTCCGCTGCCCCTAATCGGGCACGTCCTATAAGATCCAAGGGATGCCCCCCAAAGGCAGGACCAACGTGGGACAAATCGGCTGCGGCGATGACGATCGCCTTGCGATTTTTTAAAGCAGAATGTAAGACATCCACTATCTTCTCGACCAAGACGTCCTCTTCGGGATCAGCCTCTTCCCCCACAAATCGTTCATAGGTACCGCACATGATGGGAACAAGTTCACAAGGTTGTTCATCACGCACATAATGCAGCCAGGTCGCAGCTAGTTCGATCGAATGCTCACCACGATGGTAGAGCTCCTGGCAGAAGGCTTCCTCTTCACCTATGACGTTCACAAGCTCTTGGACCACTTCTTGTTCTGTTGGTAGAACACCAAAAGGAGTGGCGTAATGCTGGCGGGTGAGCGTCAGCCGGCCACTAGGACTGGAATGATCGGTTCCAAAGATCACCGCCAAATCAGCGGCTCGAACGAAATCTCTGGCGGATCGCCAAACCTGCGCGTATACAGGACCACCACGTGCGTAGTCGATGTGTGGGCTGATTAATCCTCGCCCTTCCTCAATGCTGGCCCCACCTTCAGCAGCATCGAACAAACCTTGCAGCAGGCCTCGCAACTCATCGGGGTTTTTCGGGTAGGTCCCCCCAGCGAGAGCCGGTTCACGAAAGGGTGCTTGTCTGTATTCGTCAAGCGCTTGTACACATGCCTCCGCAGAGCGATCGTTGTCTAAGAGCAAAGCTTGATCAAAAGCAGTCAAGATTTGCTCGATCTCTCCAGGTGAGATACTCATTCCCAGTCGTACAGCTATCGCTGCGCTCATGCTGCTGGCGTCGCGTGTACCATCGATTAAGGCAAGGATAGATCCCAGTTGTTGCGGGATAAATAGAGTTTGATCCGTCAACCCTAGAGGATCTCTTAAGGCTATGAAAAATTGACCGCCTCTTTGGAAAGGGCGTGCATCGACCGGTCTGAGTTTTGGAAACGGTTTTGTGATTGGCGGTATCATGCTTGCCTTATAAAGTTCATTATCTTTTTGCACCCTTCGCGAACGAGACTCTCCCATATACCGAGATTACTTAAATCTACCTCCTCACCCAATCCTCGACACCTTGGGACATGATTAAGAGCCAGAATCGGTTTCCGGCGTCTTGGAGAGTGGCAGCCGCTTCCCAGAATTTTAGCACCGCAGGGATCTTGTAGAACTGATTGCCTGTATCGCAGAATTGTTCGATGTTGTCTAAAGCCTCCGTCCAGGCATCACCACTTTGCAGCACGAGGTCGTGGATGGCGTCTGCCTCCTTTGGGGGGGCGATGGATCGGACGTTATTCACGATGTTCTTCATGGTGGCGTTATCCGCAGCCAAACGACCATCGCACAAGACCTCGTCGTTCCCACCTTCGGATTCCTTCAGTATCTCCCCATCC
>DUEZ01000058.1 GCA_011174825.1 Anaerolineae bacterium
TGTAAGCTTTTGGATGCCCCTTTCACTTTTTTCGTAGAGAACAAGGTCTTGAACATCACCTTTAACCACCGGTGAAATGAGCCTCCCACCTATCTTCAGCTGATCGATCAAAGGTGGTGGGATAGAGCCGCATGCAGCCGTGATGGCGATCGTGTCGTATGGGCTCAAGTCCTTATAACCCTGACCACCATCCGCATTCACGAGGACAATATCATCGTAGCCTGCACGCTCGAGATTTCCCTTGCCGTATTCAAAAGTAAGAGGATCGATTTCTACCGAGACGACAAGCCCTTCTGATCCGACGACTTCTCTCGCAACCGCTGCACCATAGCCAGATCCCAAACCGACCTCGAGAAACTTATCCCCTTTGTCTAACCCTAAAGGCTCATAGAACAGAGGATAGCTGTGAGGACATGAGATTGTCGCCCGTTCACCAGGAAGGGGAAAAGGGACTTCTTCATAGGCGTAATCGCGATAATTATCTGGGATGAAGTCTTCTCTAGGGACCTTCAGTAAGGCATTCTTGATGCGATCAGATTTAAGGAAATCATGCTGAATGAGCCAGGTGACTTTAGCGGTCCTTTCGGCCTCGAATTCCTCTTTGGTTTTGATGGGTTCGGTGGGTGGGGGTATGATCCAGCCTCGCATTTCAACCTCGATTTAGGTGTCTATGATCAATACCATTTTAAGTGGAAAATAACCGCCGTGTGCGAAGTATAGAGTCTAATGTTTCAATTATGAATCCATAATGTCATTCTGAGCCGAAGCGAAGCGTAGGCGAAGAATCCCTATGATGAGGCTTTTACATTTATTGCACCTTAGGGATACTCACCAATCGAGTGCGATGTCGTCGCGCCTATCACTTGGTCCAGGCTTTCCGATGTGAGTGTAATCAATGTAGGGGCAATTCATGAAGCAGTGCAGCACCCTGAGCTTGTCGAAGGGTGCGTTGTTACAATGGCGTCATCCTTTGACAGGCTCAGGATGACTTCCTTATACATGAATTGCCCCTACGTCCATGGTTTGGAATAGGGGGACAATAATCCTGTGCATCGATTTTGTATTACAAATGAAGATATTCCCATCATAACCTGATCGGAGATCGTGGGTTGTAAATGCTGATTGTGAATCGATGGAGAGGATTCACACAAAATTAGGATTGATCCAAAGTATGTGGCTTGAATTCCCCGAAAGGAGTCCCTTTGTCCCGCATCAGTCGTTATGCTTGGCGCACGTTGGGTCTGCTCGTTCTGGCGAACTGGTTTAATTTCTACAACCGGCATATCGTCTCGGTGTTGGCAGAGTTGATTAAAGCTGAGTTCAGCCTGACAGACGCGCAGGTGGGTGGGATTAACAGCGCGTTCGAACTCACTTACCCCTTAGGGGCGGTAACCTTAGCGATCATAGCCGATCGCTGGGGCAGGCAACGGATCATCGCTTTTGTGGTCTCCCTTTGGAGTGTGGCGACAACCCTCACTGGCGTGGCGGGATCCTACTTATCCCTTCTCCTGACCCGTTTGGGTGTGGGTGTTGGTCAGGGTGGATATGGACCCTCGGCTCTGGCAGTGCTAGCGGAGACCTTTCCAGCCACATTTCGAGCGCAGGCGGTCGGCATTCATGCGGCGGGTTTGTTCCTGGGCTCCGCTGCAAGTTATCTAGTAAGCGGTTTGATCGCGCAAGCATTAGGATGGCGGGCATCATTTCTCGTCGCTGGTCTTCCAGGATTACCCCTGGCGTGGTTCATCTGGCGGTTACGCACCCGCGAGAAGGAGAATTCAGAAGCTCAAAAAAAACCAGCCACACTATCAACACCGCGGCTTACGCTGGATGAGTTTCGTCATCTATTCAACGTACCAACCTTGCGGATTGTTTACGCCAGTGGAGTCCTGGTCTACCTCGCCACTGGAGGATTGACCTTTTGGATGCCATCATTCTTGCAGCGTTATCATGGTTACACGCTGGCATCAGCAGCGACGGTTACGGGAGTGGCACTCGTTTTGATCGGTGTGGCTGGAGTATTAGCTGGAGGTTGGCTAGGTGATCATTTGAGCCAGAGACATCCCGGAGGAAAACTGATAACCATGGGTCTTGGCCTGGCCATAGGAACGCCATTGGGTATCATAGGTCTCCTCGCGGCAAATCGCACTTTGTTCTTGATTACCGTCGGAACGGCATTGTTTCTCCTTTCGTTTAATTCCTCCTGCAATGGACCTCAGATCCACGATGTGACACCATCTGCGTTTCGTGCGACGGCTCAAAGCATTTTCCTTTTTCTTGCACACATATTGGGGAACCTCGCATCAGCACCCCTTATCGGCTGGCTGTCGGATGTCGGATATGATCTGCGAATTGGCATGGCATCCTTCGCATCCCTCGGGTTTGTGGCAGCACTGGTGATGCTTTGGGGGGCACGATTCGCTGTTCAAGATTTTCAAGCGTTTGAGAGTGACATTGCCTCGATATAGGTGCATACTTTGGGGTAAGCTTCTACGCAGGCTAAAGCCAGCGGCTACAGGTTACAAAGAAGGAAGTGATCAGAATTGAGGAGGCATGGTATGACCTACGAATTAACAGATCGCGTAGTCATCATCACGGGCGGTTCACGGGGTATCGGGCGAGCGATGGCATTGGCGTTTGCCGAAGCCGGGGCCAGGGTGGTCGTAGCTAGTCGCAAACAAGAGGGCGTCGACGCAGTGGCGGCTGAGATCGAGTCTCGTGGAGGTAACGTGTTGGCGATTGCTACCCACATGGGAAAAGAAGAGGCCGTCGCGGATTTGGTTGAGCAGACTGTAGAGACCTTCGGTGGTGTCGATATCGCCATTAACAACGCGGCCACCAACCCCCATTTTGGACCAATCTTGACCGCGACCACCGCCTTATGGGACAAGATTTTGGAGGTCAATCTGCGGGGAGCATTCTTCCTATGCCAGCAGGTGGCTCCGATCATGGAGGAGCGGGGTGGGGGCGTGATCATCAACGTGGTTTCGACCGCAGGATTCCGACCTTCGCTGGGATTAGGTATCTATAGCATTTCTAAAGCCGGGCTCATCATGATGACCAAAGTCTTAGCGATGGAGTTGGGTCCCTCAAAAATCCGGGTCAACGCCATCGCTCCTGGTGTGATTAAAACCCGATTCAGTCGAGCTTTATGGGAGTCTGACGCCATCTCTCAAGCAGTTCGTGATGCGACCCCACTTGGTCGCTTGGGCGAGCCGGGAGACGTTGTTGGGGCGGCTCTCTTTTTGGCTTCTCCATTATCAGAATTTGTAAACGGGGATATTCTCGTCATCGATGGGGGAATGAGGGTATCGGGTGGAATGGGGTGAGTAGAAGGATCTTTGTCTGTAGAGGTGGACCCTTATAAGACCCCCAAAAAACGATGGTATGGCCGTATGTGTGAGACACAGGTAGAAGAGGGATTCGTGTCGCGAGACCAAGCGTGGTGTTAGGGGTTATAAGTGAAGAGGAGCACTTGTGTGCTACGGGGTTGGTTTAAATCAGGTTGAGGCGGTCTTTCGTTCTCAACCTGATTCTTTACGGATGACCCTGGTGAAATACACTCAACTGCCGAGGAGGAGCGAAAACCATGATCAAAATTGTCACCGACAGCACAAATAATCTTTCAGAGGACATACTCGAACGCTACGATATCCGTGTCGCACCCATTTCCATACAATTCGGCGACGAGACCTATGAGGAAGATATTGACATCGATCGCGCTACGTTTTACCGCAAGATCGATGAGATGGGCATCATTCCTACAACTGCACAGCCGACACCCGCATGGTTTGCCAAACACTATCAAGAACTAACCGATCAAGGACATTCGATCCTGGTGATCACCATTACCAGTAAACATAGTGGCACTTATGAGTCAGCTGGTCTTGCGAAAACCATGGTCCCTGAGGCCGATGTGGAGGTTTTTGACTCGTTAAGCATCTCTCTGGGCACTGGCTGGATGGTCCTTGAAGCTGCCAGGGCGATCGAAGAGGGCCAAGGTCGTCAGCAGATCTTGAAGCGCCTAAAAGAGATTCGCGATCAACATTCCTTCATATTCACACCTGCGACATTGAAATATCTCCAGATGAGCGGACGTGTAAGTACACTGCGAGGAGCCTTAGGATCCTTGTTGAGTGTTAAACCGATCATCATTTTGGATGATGGGCTTCTGGACGCTCGTGAAAGTATCCGTACGCGCGGGAAAGCTACCGATCGCCTGATCTCATTCACTGAAGAGGCGCTGGGCACGACGGACCCCGTCAACCTGGCCGTCGTGCACGCAAGGGCACCCGAGGAGGGTCAAGTTCTGCTCGATCGAGTCAAAGCGCACTTCAACTGCCAGGAGGCGATGATAGCCGACTTGGTGGCATCGCTGGCAGTTCATGGCGGACCGGGTATTTTGATGTTGACAGGCTATAAAGTTTAAAGGGAGGAAGAGCCGTCCTTTTTGGCCAATCCCAGCCGCGCATCGTTAGGATCTCTGGCTTATCTTTCTCCCGTCCTTATGAGCTGATGGGTAGGTCGATATTCCTTTCCTTTGGACAGGAAACTTTTAGAAAATATCCATATGCAGCGGGTGTCTATTGCTGACACTCGCTGCTGTTCATCATCGGAGCTTCCTCCGATGATCAGATGAATACATGGAGGCGTGACTCAATGACGGAATTTCAACATTGGCTATTCCGCTCCCGGGGCCACATTGCGACCTTGAGCCTCAACCGGCCGGAAGAATCGAACAGTCTGATATTGGAGATGTTCCAGGAGTTGGGAGAAATCACGAACCGCTTACGAGTCGATAAGGACATTTGGGTAGTGATTGTTGAGGGTAAGGGGAAGCATTTTTCCATCGGCGTCGATCTTTCCGTGATCCAATCCATTATCGATTATCCGGAAGGACCGTTTCGAGAAAACCTCTTGGCGATGCAGCAGTGCCTTGATTCTTTCGAAGCCCTTGAGAAACCCACGATTGCCAAAGTTCATGGATTTTGTCTGGGTGGGGGATTGATCTTAGCTTTGTGTTGCGATTTCCGTATCGCTAGTAAGCGCACAGTATTGGGACTACCGGAGGTCAAGCGCGGCGTTGCGGTCATCGCTGGGACACAACGTGTGACCCGGGTCGTTGGTGTAGCGGTAGCCAAGGAGATGATCCTCTTGTGCCGCAATCTCAACGCTAGCATGGCGAAGGAATATGGGTTGGTTCATAAGGTTGTGCCACCGGAGGAACTCGATCAGGCAGCGATGTCGTTAGCGAAGAAGTTCCTGAAGCTACCCCCTCGAACTGTTGGAGGGGCGAAACGTATCATCAATGATGGAGCCAGCTTGACTCTGCGAGCCAGCCAAGAACTGGAAATTGATGTGCAAGCGGAGCTAATTGACAGCCCGGATTTCAAGGAGGCGATCAGCAGTTACTTGGAAGACCGCCCCCCGAGTTTCGTGGGAGAATGACAGCCTCCCTCTATCTTTCATTGCGAGGAATCCGAAAGTGCAACGAAGCAATCTTATCGTTGAGGAGATTGCTTCGCGCCTGCGGCGCTCGCAATGACAAGTAGAAATGTGTCATTCCGAGGAGCATTGCGACGAGGAATGCCTATGATGAAGCTATTTGATTCGATACATCATAGGGATTCTTCGCGCCGATAGGCGCTCAGAATGACGTTGAAGAAAACAAATTTTTTCTCTTGCTCATCCTGAGCCACTTAGCTTGGGCACTATTAAGCTTGCTGACGTGTTATCGAAGGGACATTCGGAACAACACCTAATAATGTCGTAGGGGCGTACGGGCAGGGGAGATCAACCTGCATCTTCGACTGTGCGCCCCTACTGTGTTTCTTTATATCGCAGGGTAGAGAATCTGCCAACAAATAAGAATCCTGGTTTGTTTCTATGTAGGCGCAAGCTTCGGCCTGCGTTTCTCGGCGCACCCTAAAGGGTGCGACTACATTGGTATTACCACCTCGAGAGGACATTTGTGACGCATGAATAATGTAGCGGCGATTGGCCAGTCGCCCCATTATCACTTCGTTTTGTTCCTGGTTGTTGTTATTGTATGTAACGGCTATTAATTTGATATAGGGACAATTCATGCCGTCTCGCACCCTGGCCGGTTTTCGCGGCACGAACGGTGAATTGCCCCTACACTTTCGTTAAGGATGGAAACTCAGAATGACATGGGTAAGCCATTACCAAAAAGCAGAATGAAGGGCTAAAATGGCCATATCTTACGGGGGGAGTGAAGTCGAGTATGTCTGAGCGAACAAACGATCCCATCCATACCCACCCGATTGAATTGCTTCAAAACCTGATCCGGTTCGATACGACCAATCCGCCCGGTAACGAGATCGATTGCGTGAATTACATCCATCGTCTACTCACCGACGCGGGTGTGGATACCTGGATCTTCGCTAAAGACCCCAACCGACCGAACTTGATCGCGCGTTTGCAAGGTCAAGGTACAGCGCCACCTCTCCTACTCTACGGTCATGTCGATGTAGTCACAACCGAGGGTCAAGATTGGACACACCCTCCTTTTGGGGGGGAGATCCATGATGGGTACATCTGGGGTCGAGGTGCGTTGGACATGAAGAGCGGCGCAGCCATGATGTTGGCTGCGGTTCTACGTGCGAAAGCCGAAGGCTTATCACCGCCGGGCGATGTTGTATTGGCTATTCTGTGTGACGAAGAGGCTGGTGGTGTTTATGGGGCGATGTATATGGTGGATGAACATCCGGATCAATTCGAGGGGATCAGATACGCTCTCGGAGAATTCGGTGGGGCTTCCTTTTACATCGCCGGGAAGACCTTCTATCCGATCCAAGTTGCGGAAAAACAAATCTGTTGGATGAGAGGTACAGTTAGTGGGCCTGGGGGTCATGGGTCAAGACCGATGCGTGGTGGTGCGATGGCCAAACTCGGTCGAGTCCTTCAACGATTGGATAAATCGCGTTTGCCAGTTCATATCACACCTGCCGCGCGGCAGATGTTCGAAATCATCGGTTCTTCTTTGCCAATGGTGCAAGGTTTCGTGCTCCGTCAACTACTGAATCCAGCACTGACTGATAGTGTTCTGAAGTTGATGGGAGAACATAAGCTTAATTTTGAGCCACTGTTCCATAACACCGTCAACGCCACGATTGTACATGGGGGTGAAAAGATTAACGTCATTCCAAGCAAGATCGTCTTTGAAATGGATGGCCGCTTGCTCCCTGGTTTTACCCCTGATGACATGATAGCGGAGTTAAGTCCGATCCTGGGGGATGAGGTCGAGCTTGAAATCGTTTGGTACGATCCTGGACCTGCAGAGCCCGATATGGGTCTATTCGATACATTGGCGGATGTCATGCAAGAAGCCGACCCGGGAGGAATTGCCTTGCCTATGTTGCTGCCAGCAGTTACGGACGCGCGTTTTTTCTCTCGCTTGGGTATCCAAACCTACGGCTTCACACCGATGAAATTACCAGAAGATTTTAGGTTCTTTGATTTGGCACACGCCGCGGATGAACGCCTTCCAGTGGAGATCATGGCGTTCGGCACCAAGGCAATCTATTCTGTTCTTCAAAGGTTTGGGGGATAAGTCAGAATGGTGAAATTAATTATTTTAGCTATTAGATGATGGATTGTCTTATCAATTGAAAGGATTGGTTAAACCTATACCCAGGAGGCGAGGGGTGTCTACTTACGAACGTTTAACCGAAGTCTTGGAATTGGCAGAGGAGATCCCATATAACGATTCAAGCAAGATCGTTCTCATGAGTGATACCCATCGAGGGGATAACAGTTGGGCCGACGATTTTGCCCATAACGAAAACCTTTTTTATTTTGCCTTGGAATATTATTTCGCGCACGATTTCACTTACATCGAGATTGGTGATTGTGATGAGCTGCACGAGAACAGACGGTTTGAGGAAATTCGACAAGCACACAGCGACGTTTTCTTCCTGATGCGTGATTTTTATAACGACGGGCGATTGCACCTCATTTTTGGTAACCATGATATTGTGCGCAAAGATCCCAAGGTCGTCGAAAGGACTCTCTATCGATATTACGACGAACGGACTCAGCGATATGAGCCGTTGTTTGATGGGATCGAAGTGCATGAGGGGCTTGTGTTACGACATTGGGAAACGTCCAAACGTATATTCCTCGCTCATGGTCATCAAGGGGATTTATTAGGTGAGACTTTGTGGTGGTTGGCCAGGCTCTTCTCGCGCCATTTATGGCGACACCTCCAACTCCTGGGAATTCGAGATCCCACGAGCCCGGCGAAGAATTATAAAAAGCGGAGGATTGTCGAGAGGGAATATATCCGTTGGGTTAAGTCGCAGGATTTGATATTCATCTGTGGCCACACGCATCGACCGATGTTTCCGAAATCCGGTAAACCGCCCTATTTCAACACTGGTAGTTGTGTGCACCCTCGTAGTATCACCGGGATCGAGATCGAAAGCGGAGAAATCACTCTGGTAAAGTGGTGGATAAGACCGAGATCAGAAGAGGGTGGAGTGCTCTATGTCGCGAGAGATGTGGTTGCAGGACCCGAGAAATTGAGTTCTTTCTTCCCCTAAAGTATTTAATGCTTTGATTGAAATGTAGCCGCACCCTTTACGGTGCGTAGAGATGAGCAGGCTAAAGCCTGCGGTTACAGGGGTGGAAAAAATATAATCGCACCCTTTAGGGTGCGTATAAAACAGCAGACCATCACCTGCATCTACTTCCCGTTCACCAAATCCTTCAAATCCAATAACTCTTTCCTCTGTTCAACCATCATCGTCATGAGTAGCAATTCAATCGGAGTCAGGTGTGCTGCGTCTTCTTTCAATGGCCAGTGATGTCTAACGGAGAACAGCAGGTCATCGAGTACCTCCTGGTCATCTTTACCCATCGCACGCCGAAAACGGGCGAGCGTGTTCATGTCACAATTTAATGGAAACCTATTCGGTTCGAGTGGTGTAGCGAGAAAACTGTCCATGATATCCTCCTTGGTCCATTGTATGTAGCATAAGCAGGAATAGCAGACACGAAAATCCCCCACCGGGGTGAAATGGACGGGGGATTCCTGGTTTTCTTAATGTCTCAGGAAAAACTGCTGCGTTATAATCTCCACCAGAAGATTTCTTGTATCATCAGAGAAAGGGTAAAACAAGCATGGGTTTTCACGGTGGAGGGTGGTTTTCCTATATTCGTTATGACGAAGAGCAAGATCGACCTGAGGTCAGCCAGGCGCTGATAAGCCGGGTTGGTGGTTACGCTCGGCCTTACTGGCGGGGGATCGTGATAATTCTGGCTACGATGATCGGCATATCGCTCCTATCTCTGATACCTCCATTGCTAATGCGCGATCTACTTGACAACGCCCTCCCACAACGTGATTTCGTCCGCTTGAATTTGTTGGCGCTTGGGATGATCGCCGTACCACTTATCAACGGTTTGCTAGGGGTTGCGCAGCGTTACGCCAGTGCCAGAATCGGTGAGGGGATCATCTTCGATCTGCGGCGGGCGTTATATGCTCATCTTCAACGTATGAGTCTGCGATTCTATACCCATACCCAAGTTGGGGAGATGATGTCTCGCCTTAACAACGACGTCATAGGCGCACAGCGCGCGGTCACTGGGACGCTGGTTACGCTTGTGAGCAACATCTTCTCACTCATCGCCACCTTGGTCATCATGCTCTCGCTCGAGTGGCGTTTGACCCTTTTAGGCGTGGCCATCCTACCGCTTTTTGTACTACCAGCGCGTCGTGTGGGTGATGTGTTACGACGTATCGCACGTCAATCGTTGGAACTCAATGCGCGCATGAACGCGATGATGAACGAAACGCTTAACATCAGTGGCGCTCTGTTGGTGAAAATCTTCGGCCGATATCGAACAGAAGTGAAACGTTTCGCTGAGAATGCCGCCAAAGTTCGCGATGTTGGGATACGGCAAGCCGTGATCGGGCGCTGGTTCTTCTTAGCACTCAGCTTGGTGAGCGCGATTGGGACCGCATTGGTTTTCTGGGTCGGTGGGCACCTGGTGCTCCGAGGTGTGTTTACGATCGGCACTATTGTCGCATTCAGTGTATACCTACGAGATTTGTATGGCCCTCTGACATCCTTGACCAACGCGAGAGTAGAGTTTGCGACCTCGATGGTGAGCTTTGAACGTGTTTTTGAAGTTCTCGACCTACCGATTGAGATCACTGATCGACCGGAAGCGTTAACACTGGCTAATGTTCAGGGTCATCTTCGCTTCGAAGAGGTGGCCTTCAGTTATGAAGAAGCAAAGGGAGCGCCGGTGGGATTGGAAGAAATCCGTCGTTTCACCCGGCATGCGCATAGCAGTTACGTTACACCGAAGGCGGCACGGAAAGGAGGGGATGGTGCGTCGGTGGATAACGACCAACCGGTGCGGTATGCCCTGCAGGATGTTGATTTTGAGATTCAACCAGGGCAGGTGGCAGCGCTTGTCGGACCGAGTGGTGCTGGCAAGACGACCATCACTTACCTGTTGCCGCGTCTGTATGATCCCACCGAGGGTCGGGTTACTTTCGATGGTCATGATTTGCGTGAATTGACCCTCGAGTCGCTTGCAGATCATGTGGGTATGGTCACGCAGGAGACTTATCTTTTTCACGCTACACTACGCGAGAACCTGCTCTATGCTAAGCCTGATGCAACCCAGGAGGAACTGGAAACGGTCTGTCGCGCGGCAAATATTCACGATTTCATCGCTTCACTGCCTGAAGGTTACGACACAGTCGTCGGAGAGCGGGGCTATCGATTGTCAGGTGGTGAAAAACAACGCGTGGCGATCGCTCGTGTATTGCTG
Source organism: Anaerolineae bacterium (assembly GCA_011174825.1). GTDB lineage: Bacteria > Chloroflexota > Anaerolineae > Anaerolineales > E44-bin32 > DUEZ01. The sequence continues at coordinate 10,807 of DUEZ01000058.1, forward strand.
AAAGATCCAAAGGTGCTGATCCTGGACGAGGCTACCAGTCACCTCGATTCACAATCCGAAGCGCTCATCCAGGATGCGATGGAGCGAGTCATGCGCGGCCGAACATCTCTGGTGATCGCCCATCGTTTGAGTACGGTCATGGATGCTGACTTGATCTTGGTCATGGACAAAGGCCGTCTGATCGAACAGGGAAGTCACGAGGATTTGTTAGCTCGCGGTGGACTGTACGCTCGTCTTTATGAGACGCAATTCTATCCTCAGGCTGGATAATCCATCTGGTTTTTTTCAATGTATAGGGGGCGCATCCGTATTCCTGGCTATTTTCACAGCAGACTAGGATAGGTAACAGGTTTGATAGACGAACTGAACCCAGTCTCCCCTATCCTTAATTAAGTAAGGGCGGGGTTACCCCGCCCCTACGAGTAGATATCGGAAGAAAGTTCGATGATGCTACCTCAAGCGTCCTAGGAAGTAGGTATGAGGAAAAACAAGCTCATCTGGATCGACAACTTGTTGAGCTAATAGGTTTCGGTTTGCACGCTCGAAAAGTCGGTGGAGATTATCCATGGCTTCCAACTGGGTTGATGCTGGTTCCGTAGAGAAAAGTGCCATAAGTGTCGTAAATTCTCCGGGCATGTAACATAACCACCTACCACCCTCGATCTGCGAAGAACGCATCCCGGCGCCGAAGATCTCTTTCGTGGCAGCCCGGTATGAAGATAGCATTGGTATGGCTAATTCGGCTTCAACCTCGAATTGGCCGATCGTGTTCAAGGGCATGCCGGATTCGTTTTCATATATGGCATAGCCGATCACCCTGGCTGTGTGTTCGGCCCGAATGATAACGCTCTTACCCTCCGTTGTTGCTTCTTTCCACGCATCTGATTCCGGATAGAGGTCGATCCATTGCTTTACCGTTATATGCTCACGCCGGTAGTGGTCATAGAGTTCGTTAAATTGAGATCTGTTGATGGAGCCACCAGCGAATTCCTCCGCAAGTCGATTGATCTTTTCCTGCACTCTATTCAAGTATGTTAAAGCCTCATCGAAGGACGAGACTTCGTGCGGTTGAGGTAAAGGGGAATCAGGGATGGTTGCTTCCTGGATAACTTCGGGTTCCTCAACAGGTTCTTCTTGCTTAGAGGAAAGACTGAACAGGCTGCGTAGACGTTTGAACATTGTCATTCTACCTGGATTTGTGGATAGGGAGAATTATAGCATGCATGATATGAGTACACTGAAAAACCACCCTCGATGAGTAGGGATCGTTAAATGTGGGGGGGGGCGAGCTGCGTCCGCCCATATTTAACGGTCTTCATCTCGCCGGTGATCTTTTTTCAGTGGATACATGATAAGGATCTCGAACTTCCGAGCTTGCGTACAAAAATTTGTATTCGATCGCATGAGGAGATCGAGGACGAGTTTATAATGTGACTAGGGGGAAGTTTATTTGGTGGGGCGACAAGAACATCTAGCTTGATGATAGAACATTTTGTTGACCAGTGGCACGGGTTGGTGTGAAAATACGTGCAACCTAATTGCCAACTCTACGTATAGATTGATAGACAAAACCCTAAAGATAGGCAGAAAGCATGGTCGAACGTCCCAACGAAAGTGAATGGATCCACCGTGCTCAGCAGGGCGACGATGATGCATTCGCCATGCTGGTGGAGGCTTACCAAGTGGCTGTTTACAACTTGTGCTACCGAATGCTAGGCAATCCAATGGAAGCGGAAGACGCGGCGCAGGAGACCTTCCTGAGAGCCTATAAGGGTTTGAAACGGTACGATCCTGAGCGTCGTTTCGCAACGTGGTTGTTGTCTATCGCATCTCATCACTGCATCGATCGGTTGCGGCGAAGGAGATTTCCAATCCGGTCAATTGATGAGTTACTTCCGTGGCAGCAAAAAGCAGACGACACACCTGGACCAGAATCTACGCTCACGGTAAAAGAGAGTCAGGAAGCGGTCCGGAAGATGTTGGAACAACTTGGGGATCAAGATCGAGCAGTGCTAATCCTCCGCTACTGGTACGACCTTTCCTATGAGGAAATCGCCCAATCTCTGTCTTCTTCGGTATCCGCGGTAAAAAGCCGTCTTCATCGTGCTCGGCGACAGCTTGCCGAGCAGTGGATCATGCACACCAGTGTTGAAGTAGGGAAACAAGGGAGATGTGATGAAGCATCAGCCTTTTGAATCTTGGCTCTATGAGCGAGAGGTACTCACGAAAGATCAAGCCCGAGATCTTGAAGATCACCTCGAGATCTGCGATAGTTGTCGCGCCCTCGCAACAGCTTGGACGGACATCGAGGGTCAACTCTACTCGGCCTCACTCGTAGCGCCTGCGCCGGGTTTCTCTCGGCGTTGGCGCGCCCATCTGGCTGATCATCGCCGCCGGGCCAATCATCGTCAAATGAGTGCGATGCTCTTAATGACAACCGCTGGGTTAGCGGTGCTGTCAGTCCTTTTTGGTGCTGAGTTGCTACCTTTACTGGAACCGGCAGTTCCTACACTCGTGGCGTGGGGTGGTAAGGTGGCGAGCTTAGTCGCCAATCTCAATATGTTTCGGTTGATCATGGGCATCCTCGTAGAAGCAACAGTTGAGAATGTTCCGCTGGTGTATCGAGTGGTTCTTCCATTGAGTCTTGCGGGTCTAGCAGCTTTCTGGGTAATCTCAATTTATCGACTTAGTTATCGAAGGATAAGAAAGGAGTAACATCATGAAACGAATAGTTCTTGGCTCTTTGGTCTTGATCCTCGCCCTTGCCTTGCCAACCACAGCTTTTGCTGGGGGCCTATATGACAGCAGAGTTGTGTTTGGTGGCAGCTTTACGCTGCGTAGTGGTGAAACCCTGGACGGTGATCTGGCGGTCTTGGGGGGAGCAGTAATCTTGCAAAAGGGCTCCACAGTTGAGGGCACTGTAGCCGTCATTGGCGGCAACCTTGACGCCAATGGTGAGATCGAGGGTGATCTCGTTGTGGTCGGGGGCAATGCAACCCTCGGAGCGAACGCGGTGTTGCGTGGCGATGTGTGGGAGATAGGCGGTAATGTCTCAAAAGGCACAGCGCGTATAGAGGGTGATTTTTTCGAGGGAGAAGGTGTGGTATTCCCCTTCGATTTTGGTGACTTCAACTTCGATTTCACTCGAACCTTTCGCGGTTTTCCTGGTGGCTGGGTCTCAACCCAAACACGTGTGATTGGGTACCTGTTCCAGAGCTTCATGCTAGCGGCGTTGGCAGTGCTCGTGGTGATCTTCTGGCCTAAGCCCACCAGCCGTGTAGCCTCGACTGTGATTGGCCAACCCGTCGCCACAGGAGGGATAGGTCTGTTAACCATCGTCGTCGCACCGATCCTGCTGGTCTTGTTGATGATCACAATCTGCCTCATACCAGTGAGCATCATCGGGATCATTATCCTGGTTGTGGCCGTTGTATTTGGCTGGATTGCCTTGGGTTTGGAGGTCGGCAAGCGTCTTGGGATTGCGCTTAACCAGGAATATCAGCCCGTCGTCATGGCCGGATTGGGGACTTTGGTCCTTAGTTTGGTGGTGAACGGGATTAATTTCATCCCCTGCGTAGGTTGGTTGGCGCCGTTCTTGGTGGGTGCGGTTGGGCTTGGGGGTGTGGTCCTTTCACGATTCGGAACACAGACGTACATGATATCTGCAGCACCTGTTACCACTGAAGAAGCGATTGTCGAAGTTCCACCACCGGATGAGCCGGAGAAAGAAAGCTGACCTAAAGGGTCTTAGAAATAACAGGGGTGACGAGTAAGTCACCCCTGATTTTTTAATCTTCATTGTCCGAACAGAGTGATCTTTCATTATTTAGGCGTGAAATCTTAAAGTTTTCAGTTATTTGGCCCAAACCCTGGCGCGACCCTATGAGCGAGGCTATAATGCCTGCCAACCCCTCTTGCTATGAGTGATTCCCAACTGGCGGGTCGCGGATGTCTTTCGTTCACCTGCACGTACATTCAGAATATTCCCTACTAGATGGCCTCTGTCGCATCCCTGCGTTGATCGATCGGACGGTGGAGCTTGGCATGCCAGCCATCGCTCTCACCGACCATGGTGCGATGCATGGTGTCGTAGATTTCTATCGAAAAGCCAAACGTGCCGGGATAAAACCGATCCTTGGCATGGAAACCTATTTAGCGACGCGTGGTATGCATGATCGAGATCCCAAACTCGACGCTCGAACATTTCATATATTGCTTCTAGCTGAAAACGATATCGGTTACCGCAATCTGTTGAAAATCGCGAGTGCAGGTCAGCTTGAGGGTTTCTACTATCGTCCGCGCATCGATCATGAGTTCCTCGCATCACACAGTGAAGGTTTGATTACCACAACGGGTTGCCTCTCTGGCGAGGTACCGCGCGCCTTGCAGGAGGGACGATACGATCAAGCGCAGCAATTGGTCGAATGGTATTTCGAGGTATTTGGACGTGATCGCTTCTTGTTCGAATTACAGCATCACGATATCCCTGAGCTGCCTGAGGTGAACAAAAACCTGATCGATTTGGCGCAGCATTACCAAGGGCATTTAGTCGCGACCAATGATGTCCATTATGTCCATCCGGCGGATGCGGAACTTCAAGATATCATGCTCTGCATTCAAACTGGCGCTGTGAAGGCAGACCCCGACCGAATGCGAATGACGGATCCATCGTACTACCTTAGATCGCCAGCGGAGATGGAAGAGCTATTTGGGGAAATTCCTGAGGCCTTAAAAAACACGCTATGGATCGCTGAGCGGTGTAAGGTCGACCTCGATTTCAAGGGCTATCGTCTGCCGGATTTCGATGTGCCTGAGGGCTACACCTCCGAGTCCTATCTGCGTCGTCTATGTGAAGATGGATTGGCCCGACGCTATGGTCCCGGAAAGAAGGATCCGGTTCTGCTTGATCGACTGAATTACGAACTGGACATCATCAACCAGATGGGTTTCAACGCTTATTTTCTCATCGTATGGGATCTATGTCGTTTCGCCCGGGAGCAAGGTATCTGGTACAACGCGCGTGGCTCTGCTGCTGCCTCGATTGTAGCTTACTGCCTTGAAATCACGCTCGTCGATCCGATTGAACACGGTCTGATTTTTGAGCGTTTCCTCAATCCAGGTCGGGTATCCATGCCCGATATCGATCTAGATTTCCAAGATGATCTACGCTGTAAACTACTTGAATACACGTCCGAAAAATATGGTCGTGACAAGGTAGCTCAAATCATTACCTTTGGCACCTTAGGCGCTCGCGCTGCCATTCGGGACGTTGGAAGGGTGTTGGACATTCCGCTTCCCGAGGTCGATCGAGTTGCGAAGATGGTTCCCGCAATACCGGGCAAACCCGTCAGCATTCAGGATGCACTTCAGCGCGTCACTTCACTGCGAGAAATCTACGAAGAAACCTCTTACATGCGTGAGCTCATTGATACCGCCACTCAATTGGAAGGCGTGGCGCGAAATGCTGGAACGCATGCTGCTGGGGTGATCATCACCGATAAACCGATCATTGAGTACATTCCGCTTCATCGCCCTACAGGGGGAAATTCCGACGATACCCCTATAGGGGCTGTGACGCAATTTGACTTGAATGTGCTCGATTCGCTCGGATTGCTCAAGATCGACTTTCTGGGGCTGTCAACCCTGACGGTCATGGCTCGGGCCTGTGATCTCATTCGTGAGCGACATGGCCATGACCTCGACATTCACTCCATTCCTTTGGATGATTTAGAAACTTACAAGCTATTAGGACGGGGCGAGGTATTAGGTGTCTTCCAAGTTGAAGGTGCCGGGATGCGTCGGTATCTGATGGACATGAAACCTCGTGAATTAGCGAATGTGGTAGCTATGGTGGCGCTCTATCGACCAGGACCGTTGGAATTCATTCCCACCTACATCAACCGCATGCATGAGAGGGAGCAGGTCGAATATCGTCACCCAGCTCTTGAGCCAATATTCAAGGAAACTTTTGGCATCCCGGTTTACCAAGAACAAATTATGTCCGCCGCTATGGAACTCGCGGGCTACACACCATCAGAGGCCGACGATCTCCGCAAAGCGATCGCAAAAAAGAAAGCAAAAGAACTCAAGAAACACCGATCAAAGTTCATTCAGGGTGCGACCGATCGCGGCATTGAGCACCAAACCGCAGGCAGTATCTTTGATGATTGGGAAAATTTTGCTAGATACGGCTTTAACAAAGCCCATGCCGCGGACTATGGTGTGATCGCTGTACAAACCGCCTACCTCAAAGCCCATTACCCGATCGAGTACATGACAGCGACACTCTCAGTGTTCAAACATGACACAGACAAGGTGGCCCTTTACATCGCTGACTGTCGGCGAATGGGCATCGATGTGCTCCCGCCGGAGATTAATGCCAGTGGTCTCGACTTCATGATTGAAAATCGGGAAGGTCTCCCGCCGGCGATTCGATTTGGTTTGAGTGCGGTGAAAAACGTCGGAGATAGTGCGGTCGAAGTCATATTAGGTGCACGGCGAGAAGGCGGGCCGTTTGAAGGGTTAGAAGAATTCGCTCGGAGAGTGGATCTGCGGCAGGTCGGTAAACGGGCGCTTGAAAGCCTGGCGCGTGTAGGTGCGCTGGATTGTTGCGGATCGCGTATTGTGGTGTTGGATTCGATTGAGCGTGTTCTCAGTCTCTCCTCGGCACATTTTCGAGCAATTGAAGTCGGTCAGATGTCGTTCTTCGGTGCCGAGAACGGACTCACCGACAGCTTGGAACTGCCTCGTGGTCCTGCTGAGGTTCCCCGACGACGACAACTCAGCTGGGAGAAGGAATTACTTGGGGTCTATGTCTCCGATCACCCGTTAACCCCCCACATAGAAAATCTAGCGCGGGTTGTCACTCATTTCAGTGCGGAACTTGGGGATGCAGAACATGGCCAACAGGTATGCGTAGCGGGGGAAGTTAGCAATATTCGACCCTACCAGACGCGGGCAGGGAAGGCCATGGGCTTTGTCACCATCGAGGATTTACAAGGCATGGTTGACCTGGTTGTCTTCAACCGGGTTTGGAGAGACGTCACAAAGTGGCTACAATCGGGCATGATTGTGCTGGTAAAGGGTAAGGTCGATACCGAACGTGGTGATCCAAAGATTTTGGTGGACAAGATCAGTGCTGATCTTGAAAACATTGGGCCAATAGAAGAAGCTCATCGGATAGGGCCACCGCCACCTGAAGACGTTCCCGCTGATTGGGTCGATGAATCACAACCGATTTCGCCCGATTTCGATCTATATGATCCCCCACCTGTGCCCGAGATGGATGTATGGGAAGATATTCCAGTTGAGGCCACGATGGCACAAACTGTAGATGATCCACCTCCTCTCGAAGAGGCCCGACCGGCGTCTGAGCCTGACGAGTCACCTTCTGTATTGCAATCACAAGCCGGGGGTGATGTTCACGTTACGCAATCGGAAGTCGCTCCTTCGGTCTCAGAGCCGGACTCATATCTCCAAACAACTTCATCGACCGAATCCCTTTCTTATGCATCACTCGTATCTTTCAGGATGGATCGTGCGGAGTCGAGCGATCCGCAGATGTTGACGATCATTTTAAAGTCGACCGGTGATCGAAGACGTGATGCGTTGCGTATGCGTCGAGTACACGGCTTGTTAACTTCCTACCCAGGCAATGATCGTTTTGTGTTTAATGTATATGAGACCTCTCGCCGTTATCATCTCGAATTCCCCAGTTCGACGACAGGTTATTGCCCCGAGCTGCATGCTCAACTTCATGCGTTACTAGGCGAGGGCTCAGTCAGAGTAGAGCCTTTGAGGCTTCAATGAGTTCGCTGAAATAACTACCCTCGAGAAGTAAGGACGATTATATGTTGGGTGCGGGCTGCGCTCCCACCCAACATATACCGATCATCATCTCGCAGTTGAACTTTTTCAGTGGAGGCTTCAGTGAAATATCGCACGATCGGTGTTTTAACTTCAGGTGGTGATGCACCAGGTATTAACCCCTGTATCCGTGCTGTCGTACGCAGCGCAATTTCACAAGGGGTGGAAGTTATTGGTATTCAGGAGGGGTTCGATGGTCTGATACGGGGAGAGATGGCCTCGTTAAGAGTGCGGGACGTGGGCGGGATCTTGCAGCGCGGTGGAACTTTTTTGAGAACAGCGCGTTGTCCGGAATTTCTCGAACGCAAGGGTCAACGTCAGGCATTACGCGAGCTGAATGAAGCAGGTATTGAAGGGTTGATCGTGATCGGTGGCGACGGATCGATGAGAGGGGCCCACGTGCTAGCTGGGTTAGAATTCCCAGTCGTTGGTGTACCTGCTTCGATCGACAACGACATTTGGGGAACAGATATGTCCCTCGGTGTGGATACGGCCTTGAACACGATCATGGAGGCAGTTGATAAACTTCGTGATACGGCTTCGTCGCACCAACGAGCCTTTTTGGTGGAGACTATGGGACGGGGATGCGGTTATCTGGCGCTTCTGGTGGGAGTTATATGTGGAGCGGAGGTGATACTGATCCCAGAAGTTGAGATGCCATTAGAGCAAGTGGGCGATGCGGTCGAAGATGCTTACGCACGGGGCAAAACGCACGCCATCATCATCATTGCTGAGGGCGCCAAGATCAGTGTTGGCGAGGTAGAAGATCACCTCAACACTCGTGAAGTGGGGTTTGAGACAAGGGGGACTATCCTGGGACACGTTCCGCGCGGAGGTAGCCCATCCGCTTTTGACCGTATGTTGGCGACACGGATGGGGGTTGAAGCAGCGGATGTTCTTTTACAGGGTATGAGCGATATGATGGTCGGTCTCCAAGGTCGTGAGATCGTGTCCATTCCATTGGAGCATGTAGTGACACAGTCACGCGAACCTAATCTTGAATTCTATGAGATGGCAAAAATCCTAGCTCGCTAAGGTTTGTAAGGTTTGATAGATAGTCCCGAAGAATCGCTTTAGGCAGCCTGATGATCCTTGGCTGGGAGGGGGAGAAACGATCTAAGTTTAATCTTTGTCAAATTTTCGAAATAAACGTTCCCTGTGAGGGGGCTGAAATGATGCCGGTTCATAGGGACTTTTTTGTGGTTGAGGATTTCCTAAGATTAATCAAATCCCTGTTGCGTCATTTCGAGGAGCTTCTCGATATAGTACGGGCAGTGTCCTAAGTCTTTCGAAGTAAAGCACTGAATGTCATCCTGAGCAAAGCGAAGGATCCCTATGATGAAACCTTTGAAATTGTTGAATCAAAGGGATTCTTCGCGCCTGTCGGCGCTCAGAATGACATCTTTTACCATTGTAGGGGCGGTTCGCGAACCGCCCCTACGTCATCTGGTAATAGGATGTTGGTTGTGCTAAATAGTTGTCATCCATGGAGGAAAGATTATTACCGCATCAGAAAGATCGACCTACGACGCTCGTCGAGGCGTGTCAAACCGGCTTCTTGAGCCATCTTGAGCGCCTCGCGGTATTCATCGGACGTCAGCCTCCGGTTGAGTGGTGGGTACTCGTGAGCTTTAAAGGATGGGCGATACTGATCCATTAAATTTAAATAGGTATTTGTTGATATCTCTTCAGCCAAGAAACGCACTATCTCTTCCGTGCCCGCAAGTCCTTCCGGTAGGACCAGATGACGGATCAAGAGACCTCGTTGAGCTATGCCTCGCGAGTCTTGTTTTAAGTCTCCCACCTGGCGATGCATCTCACGGATTGCGGTTTTGTTGACCTCAGGGTAGTTTCCGATTTTTGAGAGTCTTCTAGCAACCAAGCGATCGGCGTACTTCATGTCAGGCATGTAAATGTCTACCACACCGTCGAGTAGGGTGAGAGCCTCTGGTGAATCGTAGCCACCGGTGTTGTACACCAGTGGGATACGCAAACCGTGACCAGCAGCGATCACCAATGCTTCGAGGATTTCTGCCACGACGTGGGAAGGAGAAACGAAATTAATATTGTGGCAACCTGACTCCTGAAGGGTGAGCATGATGGCTGCCAGTTCATCGGACTCGATCTCTCGTCCCGCAGGACCTTGACTGATATCACTGTTTTGGCAGTATTGGCAGCGCAAGTTACACCATGTGAAAAAGATCGTTCCAGAGCCTCGCCAACCACGCAGCGGTTCTTCCTCACCGTGATGGGGTCCATAAGAGGCAACCCGTGCCTTTGTCCCAGTTCGACAAGCTCCGTGTCGTTCAGACCGATCGACGCGGCAGTAGCGTGCGCACAGATCACAGGCGCTTTCACGCTGGCGCGCTCGCACTGCGCGCTCGGCCAATTCACCTGATTGATGTAATGATAAGTAACAGGATTCGAAGGAGCTCACGGTTTTGTGTGCCCCGCGATCAGTCCAACTCACTGGTCATGATAAAGAGAGGCTTCATCGCGAAGCTCTTGTACTGTGGTCGTAATCGCTCTTTATTGTAATGCTTCTCCACATTAACAACTTTGGACGAACTTGCGACAACATCGATAGGGACATTGTCATAGCGTCCGTTCTTCAGCACAACGAGTCGACCATGAATCCCGGCCATGATCAAATCTAGGGCAAGATTTCCGTAAGCCATAGGCACGATGGAATCAATGGCATCAGGATCGCCTCCACGTACCAGATACCCCAACTTCTGATTGATGGTGTTAACCGGAACCCCATTATTGTATTTTGGGGACAGCTCTTTGATTTTTACGGAAACCAGATCACCGATGCCTCCAAGTTTCATATGACCATAGGCATCTTTAAGGGTGTCTTGGAAGATCATTTCTCCGCCTTCAAACATCGCCCCTTCCGAGACAATCGCCACGGAGTACTTGCTCGGGTTATTGCACCGATCGTAGACCATGAGTTCGGTAAAATGGTCGATGTCAAATTTGTATTCCGGGATGGCACAGCGATTCGCGGCACCTGCCATGGTGGGGAGCATGGCTGTGAAGCCAGCGTAACGACCGAAGACTTCTACGATCATGATCCTTTCATGCGATCCAGCCGTGGTTCGTAGACGGTTCGTCATCTCGATGGTCCTTGTCACACAAGTGCTGAATCCGATGCAATAATCCGTTCCTGGCACGTCGTTGTCCATCGTCTTGGGGATGGCGACGACTTTCACGCCCTCCTGATACAGACGCACAGCGTAGCTGAGTGTATCGTCTCCTCCGATTGGGATGAGGTAATCTACCCCCAGGAAGTCCAAGGTCTTGATGACTTCGGGTGTCAAGTCATTAACTTCTTCGCCATAGCTGTCTTTTAGATGTGCGGGTACATCAGCTTTGGCAATGCGTGTTGGATTAGTACGAGAAGTATGCAAAAAAGTTCCACCAGTTCTGCCTGCCTTGTTAACGAGTTCCTCAGTTAGCATTTGACAGCATTTACTGTTATCGGCTTTTTTGTCCCGAATAACGCCAACAGGACCGGCCCATCCGCGGCGAAAACCGATAACTTGATAGCCTTCATGAATGGCTCGAATGGTCACCGCCCGAATCGCTGGATTGAGGCCTGGGACATCCCCGCCACCGGTGAGGATTGCGATGACACCCTTTTTCTTCTTGACACTTATCATGGCTTTCCCTCCTGGCATTACACCTACTTAATTTTACTATTCCATTCGCCCATATACTCACTTATCTTAACCGAAACAAGATAAGTTCATCAAGGATTTTGCCCTTCCTCTTCACCGCGCTTAAGCTCATGTTTGATGTTTATGGCCTGAAGCTTGCATCCATTTAATCGTGCTGATGGGAACAGTGGATCGATGTGGGACAGGAGGGATTTGACACCATGCGAAGCTGTAAGAAGGAAGCTACGGATTTAGCGGTTTGGATCAATTCTTTGGAAGAACCATACCAGCAGAATGCCATTGAATGGTTGAGAATATATATCCGTCGCCCGATGGATGATCTGCAAGTGGATATTGAATCATTTCTGAAAGAGTTAGATCCTGTCGTCCGAAATTATTTCCTCATCCATACTCGGACATTGCTTAAAACCGCGGCGCATTATTTTGGAGCGAAGGATTGGGGGGAGTTTTCGCCGGTGGGGGAGAAACCTGAGGCAAGCTTCGAAATACCCCCCGTATCGGTCTGAGTTTTGTGCTCTGCATGGATCCAATTGGGATGATGTTTCATCTGGATCGTAGTTAGACGCGCAATTTTCTTTTATTTTAACTAAGGCAAATATATCCTTCCCCGGAATCTCGTAAATTGATGTTATTCTGAGTGAGCTCCTCTACTTTTCTTGGGACCTGCGGCTCTGCGAGCGAAGAATCCCTATGATGTACCTGGTTGTTTGCATCGTCTCAGGGATTCCTCGCTCGCTTAGCTCGCTCGGAATGACCCATACCCATATGTCATTGCGAGTCCCGCAGGGGCGAAGCAATCTCCTCAACCAAAAGATTGCTTCATCGCACTGGCGTGCTCCTCGCAACGACATTGGGGGAGAGTGTCATTCTGAGTGCCATAGGCGCGAAGAAACCCTGCGCCGTAACGAATTAATATGCTTCCTCCTAGGGTTTCTTTCGTGACAGAAGCGTAATATGGGCTCACATCCAACTGGGCTCTTCGTAAGTGCCGAAGACTTCCCTCATCACATCAATGATTTCACCCAAAGTAGCGTATACATGAACAGCTTCGAGGATATAAGGCATCGTGTTTTCAGTGCCTTGGCAAGCGATACGTAGACGATCAAGTGCGTCACCGACCGCACCGTTGTCGCGAGTTCGGCGAAGTTTTTCCAAGCGTTCCACTTGACGTCGATGACCCTCCGGATCCATCTCCAAGAGAGAGATCTTCAAAGGGGCATCATCGAGGTAAGCATTAACACCGACGATCTTCCGCTGTCCATTGTCAATTTCACGTTGATAGCGATAAGCTGCCTCATGGATCTCGCGCTGAAAGAAACCAACCTCTAATGCGGGAAGCACGCCCCCTAATTCTTCGATCCGACGAAAGTACTCTCTCGCTTGTTTCTCCGTGCGATCTGTCAAAGCTTCAACGAAGAATGATCCTCCAAGTGGATCGATCGTATTTGCTGTACCTGATTCCTCAAGCAGGATCTGTTGGGTTCGAAGCGCAATCGTTGCAGCGTGGGCGGACGGCAAAGCCAACGCCTCGTCCATCGAGTTGGTGTGAAGCGACTGGGTGCCTCCTAAAACGGCTGCCAACGCTTGAATAGCAACACGTACGATGTTGATCTCTGGTTGTTGAGCGGTCAAGCTCACGCCGGCGGTCTGAGTGTGGAAGCGCATCAACCAGGAACGTTCGTTTGCCGCACCGAAGGTGTTCCGCATAACGTCTGCCCAGATCCTGCGTGCGGCGCGGTACTTGGCAATCTCTTCGAAGAAATCATTGTGCGCGTTGAAGAAGAACGATAAGCGAGGGGCAAAGGTGTCAATCTCCAAGCCTCGATCAAGCGACCAGCGTACGTATTCCATCCCATCCGAAAGGGTAAACGCCAATTCCTGGACGGCAGTGGATCCTGCTTCTCGGATGTGATACCCCGAAATTGATATCGTGTTCCACAACGGTAGCTGCTGGCTGCCATATTCGATGGTATCGATCACCAAGCGCATGGAGGGCTTGGGCGGGAATATGTATTCTTTTTGGGCGATGTATTCTTTTAAAATGTCGTTCTGGATTGTGCCCCGGAGTTGTTCTTGACGAACACCTTGTTTCTCGGCCGCTGCAATGTACATCGCCCAGACCACGGCCGCCGGGGAATTAATCGTCATGCTGGTGGAGACTTTTTCGAGCGGGATCTTTTTGAACAGGATCTCCATGTCCTGCAACGAGGAGATCGCCACGCCACATTTTCCAAACTCACCGAGCGCTTCAGGCGCGTCGGTGTCGTAGCCCATTAAAGTGGGTAGATCGAATGCGGTCGATAAACCGGTTTGCCCCTGATCAAGCAGGTAGCGGAAACGCTGGTTTGTCTCCTCGGCAGAGCCGAAACCGGCAAACATGCGCATCGTCCAAGGTCTTCCCCGATAAAGTGTTGGGTGGACAGCGCGAGTGTATGGATATTCGCCAGGTAGGCCAAGATCTCGCTGGAAATCGATATCTTCGATGTCTAGAGGAGTGTAAAGGCGATTGATCGGCTCAGAGGAGGTCGTGATAAATTCTTCACGACGCTCTGGAACACGATCTATGGTTTCTTTGAGCTTTTCCTGTTCCCACGTCTCCATTGCATGACGTAAGTTTTCAAGCTTCTTGCGATCGAACATCTGGGCCTCCAAGTTGATTCCAAGACACGATCTTAGGCCGTGGATTAAAAAAAATGGTGAAAATCCCACAATTTATGTCACGCTACATAACGTGGTCGATTTCGATGATTGAGCGTGATTATAGCATGCGTAAATCCACTTCCGTGAACCGATCTCAATCCCCTGTTACCGACTTACAGTTAACTTGCAAAAGGGCCTCTTACGGTTGAATTCATGGCAAAATGCAAGATATCACTAACCTGCGAGTGTATGATTGAAGGAGCAATGCTCGCCGGGAGGATAGGATGAATGCTCGGAAGATGTTCATTTTACTCATAGGGCTTGCCTGGCCGTTTTTAGGTCTCGGTCTCATGGCGCTTCATTTTGGGTATTTACCTTCAGGTGCGACCCTGGTGGCTGAAGCGATTGGTTTGTTGTTGGCAGGTATTCTTAGTGGCTGTTTATTCATGGCAGCCCACACAGGCTTAAATTCACCGCTTGGGAGGGGCATGATCCATTTGGGGTATCTCCTATTCGCACCTTTAGGCTTGATGGCAGCCCTTGTGGCACCCAATTCACTTGAAGCCGCCAGTAATATCTCCATGTTAACGCTTGTTGTCGGTGTACCCATCGCAATCGTTTTGTATAGCAACTTGGTCGTCGCTGCAGGCCTAGGTATTACTGGAGGGCTGGCAATATCAGCCAAGGTGATAGCTTCTAAATTCTAACCTTATCCGGGATCGATCTACTTAGAACTTCAGGTCGGATAATCAATGTTTGGATATGAAAACCCCGTTGACATTCGTTGACGGGGTTTGAAATTTTATTTTGCAGAAATAGTGAGTTATTCTATGAAGACACCTAAGCTCAATTATCGGACGAATGTCCGGTTACCCTCCTGCTATCATCATCATAAAAATGAGGTCATCACCGTTTTGTAGGGCTGTATCAAGCTGATCGCGGGTCACCCACTGCTCTCCATTGAGCAACACCTGGACCAATGGATCAAACTCGCCTTTTTCATCGTACAAAGCTTGCCAGGCTTTTTGACCATACCGTTTGACTAGAGATTCGATCAGATCATTGACTGTTGCTCCTGAAAATTCGAAATCCAATTTGTTATCGCCTATCGCCTCAGGCAGTCTGGGGAGGAAGATTTTTAAATGTACCTTCATCGACTGTTTCCAATCTGCACTTTGGGAGAGCCTACCTTTCGCTTTCCTGGCATCTGCGCCTTTAGTTTTATCCCGAAATGGTAACGTCGACACCTGGTGCAGAGCGTCAGGAGTTTCTCAGCTGGTTCGCCCAGCGCTTGTTTCAGGTATTCTAGGATGTGTTGGGGGTAGAGGTATGTGCCACAGCTGTCACAAAATGAACTGTACTCCGTGATACCTGTCTTCATGGCTACTTGGCGAATCGCTTCAACAAAGTCACGAAAACGCACACCCGCAGGGCACAGATCGGTGCAAAGATCGCAGGTCAGGCAGAACCACAGACTATCATCCTCTGGGATTCCAGGATCCAGCAGTATCCTTTCGATGATCCCACGGGGTGAGGCTTCGTATGAAACGTGGGTATATATCTCTCCCATCGGGCAGACAGCGACACACTTGCCACATTCCACGCAAAGGAAAAGCCCGTATTGGTCAGCAAGTTGTTCTATACTTGACATCGAATCATCGTATGGGTTTTAAAGGTAACTCTCTAGGAACCCACTCACCTCATCTTGTCGGAAGACCGGACCATCCACGCAGACGAATTTTTCGCCCATGTTACAGCGCCCACATTTGCCTATACCGCAATGCATTCGCGCCTCCAGCGTGGTCCACATCTGATCCAGGCTAAAGCCCAGCTCATTGAGCGTGAGGGTAACAAAATGAAGCATGGCTGGTGGGCCGCAGGTGATGGTCACAGCATCTTCGGGCGACGGGGCAATCGTCTCCAACAAGTGTGTAATCAGCCCCTCGTTACCACCGGCGGCTCTCCATTCCTCATCTCCCTCGTCCACCGTCACATGGAGCTCTGTGTCGGGCGCCGACCGCCACAGTTCGTATTCATCGGTAAAAACCAGTAGCGACGGATTACGTGCTGCCCACAGAATCGTCAGGTGACCGTAGTCGCTCCGCTGATCTAGAATGTCCCTGATAACGGGACGCAGTGGCGCGCCTCCAATCCCGCCTCCCAAAACGTAAATGCTCTTGTCCTTCATCTCATCCATTGGGAACCCATTGCCCAGCGGTCCGCGTACCCCTACAATCTCGCCCACTTCGAGCGAGTGAAGTGCCGCCGTCACATTCCCTACCTTCGCAATGCCAAATTCCAGCACACCGCTTTCCGAAGGGGTAGAGGCGATACCAAAGGGGGCCTCACCTATTCCCAAGGCTGACACGAAAGCGAACTGTCCAGGCTGATAATCTGCGAATCGCGCTTTCCCAGTTGACTCAACCATCTCGATCTGGAACAACTTGATGTCGGTTCCCAGGTCCTTTTTCCCGACCAACCGACCTAAATAGGGATGCATGGGATCCTGGTTAGGGCTTCCCGGGCCATTAACAGTCATGCAGTTATCCCTGTTTCGGCATTGGGAGAGACTTTCGAAGTCTGAGGTGCGTTGGAAGCCCGCGACATATCACGCAGTACCTCCACGATATCTATGTTGACCGGGCAGGCCTCGATACAGCGCCCACAACCTACACAGCCGCTGAGACCATATTCCACAGGAAAATAATGGAACTTGCAGAAGAAACGGTTGCGAAGGCGTTGGCCTTTGGTCGCCCGTGGATTGTGTCCACCAGCCACCATCCGATAATTAGCCCCCGTACAGCTATCCCAACAACGTAACCTGTCGTACTTGGAATAACTGATACCTTGCTGGACCACCTGATCCCGGACATCAAAACAACGGCATACAGGGCAGAGGTAAGCGCACATACGGCATTCAAGGCAGCGCTCAGCCAACAGGTCCCAGTATTGATCGGCAAAGCGGTCGGGCCAATGTTCCTGCGTCAGTACCAATTCTGCCTCATTCAAAACTGATTCGGGTGGCTCGTACTCCATCTCCTGTAAACTCAACTCGGCGACGAGCGTTCTGCCTTTGTCGGTGACGGTGGTGACCGCGTAACCGTTCTCCACCTCCGTAAGCAGCACGTCGACGTGGCTGGGGTCGTTAGGCATTCCGCCCATGCTGGTACAGAAACAGTCTTCCCACATCTGAGGGCAAGACAGACCAACCAATGTTGTCGCATTGCGCCGTCGCGCGTAATTCAAATCGACGGGTTCCTGCGCCACGAACACGGCATCCAACACAGCGATGCCGTGTGCATCGCATGGACGCAATCCAAAGACTACTTGTTCTCCCGTAGGTGGTTCAGATAGGTTCACATCTTGGCCGCGTTTCTCCACCAACAGGATGGGTTCTGAAGACGGAAGGACAACCTCCTTCGCTGACATCTTAGGGCGAGTGTAGTCAAGAACGATATCGCGGGCGGATGATACCGACCGATAGAGCAAGATACCGTCTACTAAACGTGGAGCGATCAATGTGGCCTCATTCGCCAGGCGGTCTAGCCAAGTCTGCAACGCCTCTCTGGAGAGAAACTTCATGCCGGAAACTCCTCCCCTTCTGCCAACATCGTCGCCAGCGGCGACTGGGATGGTTTGTCCCCGGCACGGTAATGGAACAACGCTTGTACCTGCTTGGCCAGTTTACGGTTAAGTAAACTCAGAGGAAGCTCCATCGGGCACACGCGTTCACACTCGTTGCAGCCAATACAGCGGGCTGCTAGGTGGTATGCTCGACCCAAGTGGAAGGCTTCTTTTTCCTTGGTCCCCGCAGCGATACCCACCCACAAGGAATCGTCCCGTTCGAACATACAGATACTGCAATAGCACCCCGGGCAAACCTGACGACAGGCATAGCAGAGAATACAACGCTCATATTGTTTCAACCAAAAAGCCGCACGCTCAGCGGGGGACATTGCTTCCAATTCGGCGAGGTCGATATAATCGTCTTCGGTTTCTGCCTGGGTGGGTTCCCCAACCAATAAGTCGTATATGACAGGCACACGATCGTTGCAGCGCAGACACCGAGCCTGCAATTTATCGCTGCTCTGCCCGGCATACCCGGCCCCCTCTACAATCCCCGCACACACGACACCGATAACATAGAGGTGCTCCCGTTCAATTTGCTTCTCAGCTAGAAGCACATTCAACGCTCGGCTATCGCATGGCTTCACGATAATCGCCACGCGTTGTGGATGCTCACCGCTCCCGAAAGCCCCTTTTTTATCGCGCAGATACGTAACCAGATTGTGGGTGCAGCCCTGGTCCCAAACCAAGCGGTCCGTGTCGGTGGACTGGTGGATAAAAACCGGTCGGATCTGTCCCCGCGATCCATGCTCGTAACCGATAACACACTGTACCTGCTCGCTCGCGAGTAATTCCTTTGCCCTGGCTCTGATTTGATCTTGAAGTGCGAATTCTGTCATAGGTTACTATCACTTCCTTCGAATGGAACCATATCTGCTCAGCAGACTTCCCATCCCCCAGTAATATTTACCGGTGAGGAGTTTGGATTTCAACATGCCGTTGTCCGCATGCCCCCAACTCTCTCACCCGCTCAATAAATTCTGTCACTAACTTTTGGAACTTCCTCCCCTCCGAGGCCGAAACCCAATCCACGAGTAAACGGTCAGGATTAACGCCCACGAAGCTGAGCATCTCCTTCAGCAACACAAACCGCTTTGCGGCTCGGTGGTTCCCGCTGATGTAGTGACAATCGCCAATGTGGCAGCCTAACACCATCACGCCGTCAATCCCATTTAGAAGCGCCTTGATAACCCATTCCGGTGCCACCCGTGCCGAACACATCACCCGGATGATGTGAAAATCCGCAGGCATTTGTAAGCGGGAGACACCGGCCAGGTCGGCTCCCGCATAGGAACACCAATTGCAGCAGAAAGCAATGATCCGGGGCTGAAAGGTATGCTCGCTCATATCAGTCTATCCAACTTCCACAGGCTTCGATCATACGGAGTACCTGCCAATCGGTGAAACCTCGCTGTTGCATTGCCTTACTTGGGCAGGCTGCCACACAGCTGCCACAGCCCTTGCATTGGACCACATTGACACTCGCCACTTGGCGCCCATTTCCGTGCATCTGCAGTTCGATGGCATTGAAAGGGCAAGTGACAACACAAGTACCACAGCCTGTGCAAAAGGATGGCTCTGAGTAGGCGGTGATCGCCTCGGCAGTGACCACGCCCATTCGCATTGGAATGGCTGCTTTAGTGGAGGCTGCATAGGCCTGGGAGATACTCTCGGACACGTCGGCTGGCCAGCGGGTTGTACCACAGACATAGATCCCGTCGGTGGCGAACTCCACCGGACGCAGCTTAATGTGCGCCTCGAGGAAGAAGCCCGACTCTCCCAATGGCACTTTTAACAAGCGGGAGATTGTCGCATTGTCTGGACCGGGAACCAGGGGTGTGCTTAAAACCACCAGGTCAACAGGCAAGTGAAGTTCCCGACCCCGCAGTGCATCCCAAACCACAACGTTCTCTGCACGTCCACGACCGACGATCTGGGGGGGATTCTCCAGGTCGTAGCGCAGGAAACGAACGCCAGCCTTCATCGCCTGCCGATAATAACGCTCGAACTCGACACCGTAAGTCAACAGGTCCCGATGCAGTACGTAGACGTGGGCATCGGGGTTCAGTTTCTTAAGTTGGGTGGCGTTTTTGAGTGAGGTCATGCAGCACACGCGTGAACAATAGGGGCGCTCAGGTATGCGAGAGCCTACGCAGTTGATAAGAACTGCCCCCGCGACTATTGGCGGCTCTGCTTTTAGCCGATCCTCCAGTTCCAACTGGGTGAGCACATTGGGGAATTGACCGTAGCCGTACATCCCGACCGGCTGCAAGACGTCAGCACCGGTCGCGACGATAATTGTTCCTGCGTCGAACTTCTGTTCCCCATCGTCTGCAGCGACGGTAATCTGGAAATTGCCTACGTAGCCGCTGACCTCACTAACCGTGGAAGAGACATAGAGAGTTATCTGCCCGTGTTCCTCCACCTCTTGGATAATCGGTCCGATTAGGCCAAATGCTTCTTCGTCGGTGGGACATAGCCGGTTGATTTGCAGCAGCCGACCGCCGAGTTGCGCTTCCTTCTCCACCAGATGCACATGGAAACCCTGCCGAGCCAGGTTCAGCGCTGCCGTCATTCCAGCGATGCCGCCGCCGATGACAAGCGCAACGGGTATCACTCCACTCTCTGCCTCGTCTTGTGGCTCCAGCAGGCAGGCCTTAGCCACCCCCATTCTGATGAGCCGTTTGGCCTTATCTGTAGCCACATCGCCTTCACGGCTGTGGACCCAAGAGCAATGCTCCCGGATATTGACAAACTCAAAGAGGTAGCGGTTCAGCCCCGCCTCCTCACAGGCATTCTTGAACAACGGCTCGTGAGTCCTGGGAGTACAGGAGGCGACAACGACGCGATTGAGATGGTGCTCGTGGATGCTCTGCTTGAGGGAGGACAGCCCTTCCTCGGAGCAGCTGTACAGGTTGCCCTCGACGTGGGCTACGTAAGGTAGCGCGCGGGCGTATTCCACCACAGCGGGTACATCCACGACGCCGCCGATGTTGGTACCGCAATGGCAGACGAACACGCCAACCCGAGTCTCACTCAATGCTCGAACTTCCTCTCTCCAATGAGCAACAACTCTGCTACCCGCGCCGCCACACCTGAGGCCTGCGCCACGGAATCCGGGATGTCTTGGGGACTCTGGCAGAAGCCGCAGGCGAAGATGCCAGGCACACTCGTATCCAGCGGACGGAGTAACTGCTCTGGTGTGTACACGAACCCATACTCGTCGAGGACGATGCCCAGCAACTGGGCGACTTCACTCTGCCCGTATCGGGGAACGAGTGCCTGGCACAGCACCACCAGGTCCACCTCCATCTCCTGAACCTGGCGGGCGGTAGTGTCCTCATAACGCACGATGGGATCACCGGTCTCAGGGTTCTCGCCGATACTCCCTGGACGACCCCGAATATAGGTCACCTGATATTCATCTTTAGCCCGTGTGATGTACTCCTGGAAGCGCTTACCACCCGCCCGTAAGTCGGTATAAAAGATGTAGGGTCTAAGTTCCGGGTCGTGCTCATTGGCCAGGATGGCCTCTTTAGTAGCGAACATGCAGCACACACTGGAGCAGTAAGGGTTGTGGTTTATGTCCCGTGAGCCAACACACTGGATGAAGGCTACCGTGTGTGGATGTGCCCCATCCGAGGGTCGCAATAACTCGCCGCTGGTCGGACCCGAGGCCGAGACCAACCGCTCATACTGCAGGCCGGTGATGACGTTCTGGATCCTGCCGAATCCGTACTCTTCCAGCACCGAGGCGTCGTAAGGATCAAATCCGGTGGCAACGACGATAGCCCCGACATCCAATTCAACGATCTCCTCCTGCTGCTTCCAGTCGATCGCACCTGCCTGACAGACTTCTTCGCAGAGGCGACACCGATCCTTCTCCAGGTCCGTCAGGTAAAGGCAGTACTCAGCATCGATTGTCATCATCCGTGGCACCGCTTGGGGGAAGGGGATGTAGATCGCCCGCCGCCGGTTCAGGTTGAGGTTAAACTCGTCCGCTACTCGTCGGGGACATTTTTCCACACACTCACCACAACTGGTGCAACGATCCGGATCGACATAACGGGGTTTCTTGCGAACGCTTATCCGAAAATTACCCGCGTGCCCTTCAACTGTGATAACCTCCGAATAGGTCAGTAAATGGACATTCTCGTGATAGGCACACTCAATCATCTTGGGGGCCAGGATACAGATAGCACAATCGTTGGTTGGGAAAGTTTTGTCCAGTTGAGCCATCCGACCACCGATAGAAGGTGAGCGCTCAACCAAGTAGACCTGTAAGCCCATCTGGGCCAGGTCGATGGAGGCTTGGATACCAGCAATACCAGCGCCGATGATGAGGACAGCTTGTTTCATCTCTGCCTCATTTTCTTCACTTTGCCTCTCGTATCTCATCAACGATCTCTGGGTTTACCAGCGCACTCAGATCACCCGGAGGTTCACCCAAGTAGGCAGCTCGAATCACACGCCGCATGACTTTGGCATTCCGGGTTTTAGGTATATCACTCACGAAAAGGACAGTCTTCGGTGCAAGCGGTTTGCCCATCTCTTTAACGATCAGAGTCTTAAGCTCAGAACGCAACGTCTCATCAGGTGTGATGTTAGGCTGCAACACCGCAAATGCGACCACTGCTTCCCCCTTGATCTCGTCCGGTACGCCAATTGCGGCAGCCTCGGCCACGGCTGGATGGCTCACCAGCACGCTTTCAACCTCCGCTGGTCCCACACGCTTACCGGCAATTTTGATCGTATCGTCTGAACGACCCAAGATGAACCAATGTCCATCCTCATCAATCGCCGCGAAATCCCCTTGGATCCACACATCAGGAATTCGACTCCAGTACGTCTCCAGGTAACGCTCAGGGTCTTTCCAGAATCCGCGCGTCATACCGATCCATGGTTGACGTATGACCAATTCGCCGACCACGCCCCGTACAGGATTACCTGCATCGTCCACTACATCAGAAGCCATCCCAGGGGGTGGAGCGGAGAAGGAGCACGGTTTGATAGGGAGTAAAGTGTTGCTCAATACAATGCCACCAGCGATTTCAGTACCACCAGAGTAGTTCAGGATGGGCACTTCATTGCGACCAACGGTCTCGAAGAGCCAGCACCATGGGTCCGGATTCCACGCCTCACCTGTGGAGCCGATGACGCGCAGCGAACTGAGATCATGGCGTTCTATAGGCTCGTTACCATGCGGCATGATCGAGCGCACGAAGGTTGGTGCGACACCCAGACAGGTTACACCGTGCCTCTCAACCAATGCCCACACTCGATCGACATCAGGGTAAGTAGGTGCGCCATCGTAAAGGAGCATGCTCGCTCCCAAGATCGTTGTACCAAAAACCTCCCATGGCCCCATCATCCAACCCATGTCAGTCATCCAGAACACGGTGTCAACTTGCTGGATATCAAAGCAGTGAGCCATGTCATGGGTGACCTTGATGGGGAAACTACAGTGGGTGTGGACCGCACCCTTGGGCTGACCGGTGGTGCCGCTGGTATAGATGATCATGATCATGTCTTCGGCATCGGTTCGCTCGGTAGGGGCTTCTGTTAGCTGACCATCGATAAAATCTTCCCACCAGACATCACGATCCGGGGTCATCGGCGCCTCAAGATCAGTACGCCTGAAAACAATCACTTTTTCGATAGATGGGACTTCTTTTATCGCTTCGTCGATGACGGGTTTCATTGGTATGGTTTTTGCGTTCCTCAACTGCCCATCGGAAGTAAAAATAGCTTTGGCATCCGCGTCAGCGAGCCGCGTCGCGATGGCGCCAGAACCGTAGCCTGAGAAAAGAGGCAGGATGATGCCGCCGATCTTGGCGATCGAAAGTAGGGCGATCGCGATCTCGGGAACCATCGGCATATAGAGACCGATGGCATCACCTTTACCCAACCCAATAGCCCGCAACGCTGACGCCACTCGGTTGACCTGGTCGTTGAGGTCACGGTATGTCAGTTGGCGTAGCGTTCCTTCCTCGCCCTCCCAGCGGATGGCGATGCGATCCTGCGTCGGCGTACCCATCCACTTATCGAGACAGTTGTGGACGATATTGAGCTTGGCACCGACACACCATTTGGGCCATTGAATACCCTCCGATAAATCCACAACTTGTGTATATGGCTCATAGAATTCAATGCCCAAATCTTCAAAAACCGCCCCCCAGAACCAGGCGATGTCGGTGGTTGAGCGTTGCATCAGTTCATCAAATGTTTTCAGCTGATGCCG
Organism: Anaerolineae bacterium; assembly: GCA_011174825.1. GTDB lineage: Bacteria > Chloroflexota > Anaerolineae > Anaerolineales > E44-bin32 > DUEZ01. The sequence goes on from DUEZ01000058.1 coordinate 34,864, forward strand.
ATCCATGAATCGCTTTAGGCGACTTCGTTGTATATACTCCTCGCTGGGCTCCCAGACGATGGGTTGGTTAAAGGGAAACTGTGCCTGTGATCCCATAGTTATTCCCCTTCTCTGCTTACTGATCGTTTCCTCAACTTACTTTGGCTGTGACCCACCGAATTCACTCCGGAGCTTTTCGATCAGCTTAGGCACAACCTGATACAAATCACCGACGATACCGTAGTCAGCGATCTTGAAGATTGGAGCGTTTTTGTCATTATTGATGGCGACGATGACTTTGGCGTTCATGACACCCACGGTATGTTGGATCTGTCCCGATATACCAATGGCGAGGTACAAGCGTGGGCTGGCTTCTTTGCCCGAAAGACCTACCATTTGGTCTTCTGTGAGCCAGTGATATTCATGGGAGATCGGTCGAGTACAGCCCAGCATGCCTCCCACTGAATCAGCTAAGGACTGGATCAATGCTAGATCACCCTTGTCGTTCAAGCCTCTTCCAACACACACCAAAACCTCGGCTTCTTCAAGGTTGACAGTCCCTGCCTTTTTCGGGCGTCGTTCAAGCACCCTTGTCGTTGGTCCTTGCAGTTCAAGTGATACTGGTATGACCTCGCCTGCACCACCGGTCACGGGGTCAGCTTCATATAGTTTGGGCATGACAGCAATGACTTGTTGCCGGCTAGTAATAACTTTGGTAGAGACAGTATTGCCTCCAAGTGTGCGGCGTTCGACAACAAGTCGATTGTCTTTAATACAGAGGCTGATCGCGTCCGTAACACAGCCTGCTGATAGTTTCTGGGCTAAACGCGGAGCAAGTTCTCGACCGCGCCGAGTGGAGCCGATCAGGATGATGTCGGCATCAGCTTGAGCCATGATCTGAGTCAGGGCTGAGGCGTATGTGCTGGCTTGAAAGTTCGTCAGGGCAGGTGCGTCTGCGATAAAGGCTTGTGTGGCTCCATAAGCAAAGGTATTCTCGGCTTGATCACCAGCCTGGTCACCTAGCAACACAACCGACAACGGTTTATTGAGTTCGGATGCCAACTCCCGACCCTTGGTTAACAATCCCAGAGCCGTTTCTTCCAATTCTGAGTAAACGATGATCCCGTTCATTGCGTCAAGACCCCTTCCTGTAGTAGAGCCTTGACCACTTCTACAACACCTTCCTCCACATCCTCGTACAGTATTTCCTTGCGATCCTGAACTGGAGCCAAATTACTTAGCACCTCAATGACCGAAGCCTTCTCGCCTACCTCATCCGCCGCGATGCCAATATCTTCTGGTCCCCATTCGTGGAGTGGTTTGCGACCGGCCTTCAGGATTGCGGACAATGGTGCTAAGCGAGGTGTGTTTAGTTCACTGGTGACTCCAACAACAGCAGGCAGATCCAGCTCCACTACTTCCAGAGCATCTTCCATGTCACGCACGACACGAATCACCTTTGCCTTAGACGTCTGATCATGATCTTCTAGGAGCTCAAGCTCTCGGACAGATCCAACTTGGGGTAGGTTCAACAATTCGGCAATTCGGGGAGGTATCTCGCCTGAGTATTCGTCAGCTGAGCTATCACCCAACAAGATCAGGTCATACTCTCCTATTTTATTAATGGCTTTTGCGATCACACGTGCTGAGCCCATGGCATCAGAGTCTTGAAAAATCGGATCGGTCAAGATGATGGCTTCATCGGCGCCGATAGCCAATGACTCCTTGATTGTGTCCCTTAGCTTAGGAGTGCCTACGGCTAGCGCTGTTACCTTAGCGCCATGCTTTTCCTTGAGACGGACAGCTTCCTCCAACGCGCATTTCTCGAAGTCGCCGAATAAAAGGGGTAGACCCTCGATAACCGGCTCTCGGGTGATGGGCTTGATGCGAATCTGCTCCAGATCAATGACCTGTTTCATGCAAACGATGATGTTCATAACCCTTTCCATTCGAACCATGATAAAAAGTCAAACCAACTCGTGAATACCTGCATTCTCTATCCGAACCGATACTGCACCCCGTATCCGGCCCTTGGATAATGCCATGTCAAAGCCTTATATGGGCATGCGATGAAACATGCACCACACTCCAAGCATCCCTCGAAATTTACCTGAACCTTATCCTGCGGATCCAGTGTGTATAACTCAGCTGGGCAGATATTCAAGCAGTAACGAATATTGCATTTTGCCTGGCAGATCTCATGATCGATGATGATATGTGGTTCCGTGTCGATCTTAAAAACGTCCAAACCTAATTTGGCTTCAATACTCATTGCACACTCGCTAGATTTTTCGCATCATGAAAAGGTCCCTCAACACATCCACTCGGAGTAAGTTCTGTCGAATCGTCCGTAGTATCGTCGTTGAGAGTTTCTCTTTCGGTCCCTCGCCGACCCACAGGATTTGCTCCAGAAGATCACAAGCTATGGAGGGGTAGCGTTCATAAAGCCGGGAGTTTGCTAAAAAGGCGGGCATGTTTTGGAAAGTCTTGAGGTCCTGCCAGATGAAGCTTTCTTTAATTAGACTTTCATAATAAGAAAGACTAGCGCTCGAAAAATCAGCACCCTCACGAGCACGCAGCAAAGTTTGAGCGGCCATCGCGCCTGATGCCAACGCGAAGTCCATACCGCGTACGGTCACTCCCATGTTCAATGTAAAACCAGCAGCGTCACCGACGATGAGCATCCCGTCCGTCACCAATCGGGGCATGGCTCGAAAGCCACCTTCGGGGATGATGTGGGCTGAATACTCGACCGTGTGACCGTCAGCGATCAATGGCCGGATTTCAGATCGGTCTTTGAAAGCTTCAAGCAAATTGTGGGGTGACAAGGCAGATTGTCCATCGGGGAGATCCGACCCAGATTTGTCCATCAAATCCTGAATGGCAAGGACCAGCCCAAGAGAGAGGCTCGCTCGATTGGTGTACAGAAAACCCCCGCCATGAATACCCCCTGTCAGAGATCCGAAGAATAGCTGTGCGGCTCCTTCGTCATTTTCCAACCCGAAGCGATCCTCAATAACATGAGGGGGAAACTCGATAACTTCCTTAGCCGTTACAGCATAGTTCTTTGCGGCGCGCGATTCTTGTAAACCGGCTTTCTCAGCCATAAATGAAAGTGCGCCATCGGCCGCCACAACCGCGTCGGCGTGGATTTCGTCGCCAGATGAGACGATACCAATAACCTTGCCCTCCTTGTAAATCAAATCGTCAACTTTGTATCCTGAGATGACCATTGCTCCTCGCGCTGATGCTTGGTCAGCCAACCAGCGATCGAAAGTCGCATGGAGCAGGGTGAAGCTAGGGTAGGGAGGGTTATGGAAGCGCTCGCTGCTTAATTCTGCGGTGATGGAGGATGTAGGAGCCATCATCGTAAGTCGTTCCTTAACGACGCGGCGTTCCAATGGAGCCTCCTGCCACAGATCAGGAAAATAGGATCGAACAGGGCCGAGGTAGAGGCGGCCTCCGGTTACATTCTTGCTGCCAGGATAATCCCCCCGCTCGACGACCAGCACCTCAGCGCCCGCTTCTGCGAGAACCAACGCAGTTGCCAGGCCAGACAATCCGGCTCCAACAACCACAAACTCAACCTTCTCCACTCACAACCCTCGCTTTTCTCTCAGAAAGCGGTCATCTGAGTTACAGCACCCTTCAAATACCGGCTATCTGGTCATCAGCGATACGGTACCGCCTCGTCGCCAATATACTCTCGGGCGATGATGAGCTTCTGAATATGGTAGCCGCCCTCAGCCCCGACAACATAAGACATGATCCCACGTAATCCTCGGCCTAATGGGCAGTCTTTGGTGTAGCTGAACGCACCAAGGTGTGTCATACAGCGCTGAGTGATCTCTGCACCTAACTTCGGTGCCTCCATCTTACAGATCGAGACCATCCGGCTAAGCTCACGTTGGGAGATAAAATCAGGCTCCTTATAGAGCGTATCGGCAGCCCAGGCCGTGTATTGAAGGTAAAGCTTCAATTGCTCTAATTTGGCATGGTCCTGAGCAATTTCGAAGGAGATTCCCTCGAACTTGGCAAGGGGTCGCCCAAAGAGCACTCGCTGTTTTACATAGTCACGTGAAATCTCCAGCGCTTTCTCGGTCATACCGACACAGGCAGAGGACACCAGGATGCGGGCCAGATTAAAGCCTTCCATATTGAGATAAAAACCTCGGTTAAGCTCGCCTAACATGTAATATTCTGGCACCTCTACATTCTTATACACGAGGCTGCCTGTTGAGAGAGCCATGCGGCCGATGTCCTCGAATGTGCTATAGGATATGCCTGGTAGTTTTGCAGGGATGAAGATGAAAGTGAACCCCCGATGACCGGCCTCAGGATCGGTTCGGACGAGCGTGATGTGGCCTCCATCACGCTGCTCGATCGATTCCAGAACGCCGCTGATATACACCTTTTCACCGTTAACGATGAACTTGCCGTCTTTGTATGTGCCGGAGGTCTGGATGTTGGCGATGTCAGATCCACCACCAGGCTCCGTTGTGGCAATACCCGTAAAGTACTCGCCCGCAGCGACCCGATGCAGCACCTCCTCTTTCAACTGCTCGGTGCCGTACTTGGTGATGAGAAATCCCCAACCGAGGCAAAGTAATGTGTATACGGGTAGAGCCATGCTCATCTCGGCTCGACCAAGTTCCTGGACCGCGATGTTGGCGTAGGTCATCTCCTCCCCTTCGGGAGCCGAACCGCCATACTTTTCGGGGATCATGATCCCAAAGACACCCAGATCGGCCAGACCCTTTATCAGATCATCAGGGATGCCCTCTTCTTTGTCGTCCATCTCGCGCGAGCGAGGTTCGATGTTTTTTTCACAGAATTCACGGACCATACGTTTGAATAATTCTTGTTCGGCGCTCAATCGAAATTCCACTTTGCTCCTCCTGACTTGAAGCGATAGATGCTCAATACGATGTCATTTGTATCCCCCACAGTGTACTCCGATGTGCTTCGAAAACGGCACAATGTGGAAGCGTATGTGCAAAGATAAGTTGTTTGAATTCTACGTAATGAGTCGAACCTCATCGGATCCTAGTCAACGCCTCCTTTCTCGGCCAGTGCGTAGATAAGATGGAAAGTGCTTTTTATCCCACGCTCGGTTATAAGATGTTTTAACATTGCTTTGAATTGGCGGGTTAATTCTCGTTGTTGCTCTGTTGAAAGTTGTTGCTGCAGCATAATTGGGAATGGTCCCATATCCAGATTAAATGCCCAGACCTCCTCGGGGGTCTCAAACCAAACCTCGTCCGTTTCTTCGATTAGTTTCACGGCGGTGAAACCGGTTCGAGCGAATAAATCCCGCAGTTCGATCGGCTCGAAGACGAGAGGATTATTCAACAATGGTTTAATCCCAAACTTTCGAAATAGATCCCGCTGGAGTGAAGCGATGGGCGTGAAGTAGCCTGGTCCCCAGTTTGAAAGACCCAATCGGCCTCCCGGCTTTAAAACTCGCCACATCTCGGTCAGGGCTTGGTCCATATCTTGGAATTGGAAGAGAGAGAAAGCACAAGTCACGCAGTCAAAGGAGGCATTGGTAAAACCCAACCGCTCCGCGTCCATCTGACAGAAAGTGACGTTCGGAGTATCTTGCACGGCTTTCATCTGACCCAAGCGGAGCATAGCTGCAGCGACATCGCTCCCTATCACCCAACCTTTGGAATCTACCCACATAGCAGCCTGCCGTGCAACCGCGCCATCTCCACAGCCGACGTCGAGCAATCTGCTGTCTTTGGGTAGATGGAGCAAATCCAATAATCGATTAGCGTACCGCCCGAAGATACCCAGCCGGTCTTTGGCATATTCCGCGGCAACTTTTTCCCAGCCTTGGCGTATGGATCGACGAACCTCGGTCGAGTCATGTTTTGTTGACAAAGAATTCCTCGTTTGCCTCGCAATCCAGCGAATTAAGTCAAAAGCCGCGCCATCGAAGCGCGGTAATAAGTCACTTATTGATATCTGCCATTGCGCCAAGTAGTACGCTTCTTGCTCACTCCAAATTCACCAACCATCCGTAAGCAACACCTTCCAAGAAAAATGGCCATCAGCAATTAGCTATCAGCATCAGATTTTTGATCATATCTTCTAATTCTTGGCCTCTAAAGATTTCTTCATTAACTCTGAGAACTTCCATCCGGCATCTCGCTTCTTCATCAGATTCACCCTATTGGCAGGCACAAATTGGAGCGCACCGGAGCCACAAAACTGGACACAAGCCGGGTCGCCATCACAAAGATCACACTTGATCACTTGTTGAACCACGGTATCGATCCCCATACCACCAAATGGACAGGCGATGACGCACATCTTGCACCCGATGCACAAGTCATAGTTGAGCATCACCCTTCCCAGGACGAGGTCACGGGAAAGGGCATCTTTTGGGCAGACGGCAATGCAAGGAGCCTCCTCGCATTGCTGACAGAGCATCGGTAACTCGAATCCTTCCTTCGGCCACTTGATGACGTGAATGCGGGAGCGGGTGGGATTGTTGACGCCGGTGTGCCTCACCGAGCAAACCATTTCACATAATCGGCATCCGGTGCACTTCTCATGGTCGACTACCAATATCATTTCCATTTGGACACTCCTATAACCTGTGCGAAGGTTCGCCGTCCAGCCCCAGGTTCTTTAACGTCTCTGGTCGGGGCACGCCGTCTTCATCCCAACCGTGCATTTCGTAGTACTCGTCGATCATCTGCTTGAACTTTTCACGATCGATACACTTGTCCCGGACGATCGGCAGACCGCTGGGAGTCGGCTCGTCGAAGTAGCGGTCCACCAGCCAGTCGTCCGACCGCGTCAGCCCTTCACGGATATTGAAGAGCCTTTCGATGGTATACGCTCGATCTGCGATGTCCCATATCTCTTCCGGCGAGAACTCCATGCCGGTGTTGTTGTAGATTAATTTGGAGAGCTCATCGAAGGCAATCAGGTTGGGGCTGAGGAAGATGGTGTGGTACTTGCAGATGCCGGCACAATCGATCGCCTCGTACATCATCTCCTGCCACTGCACCATGCGAGGTTTTCCTATGTAGGTTGTGTAATCGGACGAAAGCGGACCATCATATGGTTTAGGACCGCCGTATATCTTACGCAGCAGCTCCTCGGGCAGGTGGTAGAGATCAATCGCCGGTCGGCTGCGCAGGTGGTCGGAGCCTCGCGAACCCGTGGCGATGCCCAGGGCCAGCGACGGCGTGGGACGCTCGTCCGAATGTAGGTTGCTCATCCCTTTGACGTGAATCAGGTACTTAATCGAGCCCTTGCCGATCTTTTCGGCGGCCCGCAGCGGGCCTTCGGCCAGGATGTCGCCCAGCCCCTTACGCTCGGCGATGAGCGTGATCATCTCCAATACAGCCTCGTCATTGCCCCACTCCAGCTTCAAATCACCTGTGTCCTCGTCGGTCAGGATACCCACCTCGTAGAGTTCCATCGCCCAGGCCATCATGCTGCCGATCTCCAACGTATCCAAACCGTACTTGTTGACCAGGTGGTTGCCGACCAGGACGGTCTCGAAGTTGTTGCAACCGACCTCCATGCCGAAAGCACCCTGGCTGGTATACTCCGGCCCCTCGCCATAGGTTCCGGCGTGAGGCCCATCTCTGATCAGGTATTTATGTCGGCAGTTCATAATACAGCCGTAGCAGCCCTCCGAGCCCAGGGCATACTTCTCAATGTGTTCACACTCAATGTTCCCCCCTACCTGCTGGTTTAATTGGAAGTTTCGAACCCGCACCAGGCCGGTGGTGTTGGTGACACCATAGATAAACATGGTGCCCCACTTTTGCATGATCTGGGCAAACTTGGTCGAGCCGATGTGCTCGAGGAGTCCTTGGTTGTATTCCAGTGCTTTCTCGGGGAAACGGATTTCCAGATCCCGAGTGCCGCGGACGGCGATGGCCTTGAGGTTCTTCGAGCCCATCACCGCGCCCATACCTGAACGGCCGGCAGCGTTCTTCATCCCGGTCATCACGTTCGCGAAACGCACCAGATTTTCCCCGGCGATACCGATGCACAGCGCCTTGACCTCCGGGTCGCCCAGTTCCTCCTTGATAAGTTCCTGGGTATCAAAGACATCCTCCCCCCAGACATCAGAAGCGTCGCGAATCTCAATCTCCCCATCGTGAATCCAGAGGTACACGGGGTTGTCTGCTTTACCCTTGATCACCAAATGGTCGAAGCCGGCCCATCTCAGTTCCGGAGCGAAGAAACCACCCATATTCGAGCTGCCAAGGAAGCCGGTCAACGGAGACTTGGCCCCGATGTGGGTACGGGCTGAGGCCGAAGCCAGCGTACCCACCAGCAGTCCTGCACTGACTGTGAGCACGTTGTCAGGCCCCAGTGGATCTACGCCCGGTTCCAAATGGTTGTACAACAGGTACATGTCCAGCCCTCGTCCCCCTAAATACAACTCCCGCATCTCGATGGGGATAGGGGCGGTCTTGAACTCACCTGTCGAAAGGTCTATGTATGCGATCTTGCGATTGAGTGCCATCCGCGATCTCCCTATTCTTCCGTCTCTTTTTTATCCTCAGCCAGGTGTCGCTCCCAGCTTTCCCAGACCGGCTTTCTGATCTTGGCCAGCTTGCCCGACCAGGAAATGTACCATTCCCAACCGCATTCGGGGCAGGATGCCTGCTCTGCCCCCTGTGGGGGATAAAAGCGTACAAAACAATTCTGACAGCGTACCTCCCCGATACGCTTACTCTTCTTATCACGGGTCCCTGTTGTCATCGTTTCCTCCACGATTCCACGTTACATGTTAGGCAGTAACTTTGAGGACCACCGCTGCGCTCGTGTCACCTGCAGCGCAACCGACGAACAATCCATGACCTCCCCCGGCAAGAATCAACTCCTCGATCACCTCGATGATCAAACGGTGTCCGGTGGGGCCCTGAGGGTGTCCCCAGATCAGGGACGAGCCGTAGTTGTTCATGGCCTCTGGCTCCACTCCCATCTCGCGGCAGAAGTAAATATCATTCACGGCAAAGGGGTTATGTGTTTTGATCACCTTCACATCCTCGATGGAGATGCCGGCACGAGAGAGCGCCTGTCGTGTTGCCGGTACAGTAGCCTGGGCCATGTAACCCTTCTTGGCTCGTGCTTCTCCGTAAGATAACAGTTGGATCTCGATCTCTGGATCACGACTTAATTCGCGCGCCTTCTCACGCGTTGTAACGATGATCCCGCAAGTACCATCGGCAGGATAAGTCTGTGTCCCGTAGGGGACCGTGCCTCCTTCTAGGACAGGTTTAAGCTTGGCTAATCCCTCGGCCGTTGTAGGAAACACCCCCTCGTCCCCCTCAACGGTGGACAGGATCTTGCGTCCCCGGGCGTCTTTCACCTCGATGGGTATCACCATGTAACGGCGTAGGAAGGCCGAGTCGTCCTTAAGAGCGTCCTCATACTGACGGTGCCGTAAAAGCGTCATCTCGTCCTGCTCTTCTTTAGTGATGCCTGCCTCCTTGGCCACATTCTCCGCGGTCTCAATCATGGCGTTTTTTGCGAATGGATCATGGCCGAAGTTATCCCATACCCAATCTTCTTTGTCGCCCGTGCCCCCCGGTCCCAATGGATTTGGGTAATAGACGTGAGGGCCGTTCGAGCAACGATCCGTCGTAATGGTCAGGATCACCCGTTCCTCCCCGGCATCAGCACTAGCTTCTATATCGAAGCCAGCCAAGGTCATCACCCGGGCTCCCGTTGCACATGCCTGTCCGATCATGGAGCCGGTGACGGTTCCGGCGCCGATAAGGCCCGAAAGCCAAGGACCTCCGTAAAAGGTGTGCATCTGAGGAACCGTGATCCCCAAATATAAGCCGTTGAACACTTGGGGAGAGATATTACGCTCCTGCAGAGCTTTCGTAGTTATCTCGGCGGCGAAGGGAACGGAGTTGAGATGAGCGAAGCTCCCCTGCCAACGGCAGAACGGCGTGCTCCAGTAGCCTCCATAGGGGATGTAGGATTTTTGGAAGAACATCGGGAATAAACCTCCTTCAGTAGTCAGACATCAGTAGTCAGTAGTCAGATGTCTGAAATCTGACATCTGACTACTGACATCTGCCATGTAAATCAGGTCGCACAACAGATATGGACCACGTCCTCCACCTCGGCTTTCAATGCCGGGACAAGTGCTTCCTCCTCTACTCCCTCAAGACGCAAGGTGATATAGCAATGTTTGGGATCCTCGCCTCGGAAGCGTGCGACGGAGCAAATGTTTCCCCCAAGCTTGGCGATCACCCCTGCCACTCGGGCTAACTCGCCTCGCACGTCAGGCACTCGCACTGTGACACGTAGCGATGCTTCCTCACCACCCAATATTTCCACAAAGGTTTCGAAGATATCCGTTTCAGTGATCATCCCTACCAACGAGCCTTCATCTATTACAGGTAGACACCCGATCTGCTTTTCCACCATTACACGTGCTGCCTCTTCAAGAGGAGCATTCTGATCCACAGTGATCGGTGGGCTGCTCATCACCTCAGATACATGAAGATTAGCTAACAGGTAATTTATCTCAAAGATCGAAAGCGATGTTGCGTCTGATGGAGAAGCATGAAGGAGGTCCGTTCGAGAGACGATGCCAACCAACTTTCCCTTCTTGTCGACCACCGGCAAATGACGAATTTTGTTTTCACGGATTGTACGGAAAGCATCAGGAAAAGAGGTATCTGGCGTGATGGTTATCGGATTAGAGGTCATACGGTCTTTTACAAGCATCAGAATCTCCTCAGAAAGTTATATGTAAAACGGGATATCGACCTACAGCGAGCTATCCCTAACGAGTTTCCCACTTGCTAAGTGGCTAAAAGGCGTGCTCCAATAACCGCCATAGGGAATGAATGCTTTTTTGGAAAAATATCATGTAAACCTCCTTCAGTAGTCAGATGCCAGTAGCCAGACATCAGTAGTCTGATATCTGACTACTGACTACTGAAATCTGATGCAAAAAGTGCCGCTCCGAATGCCCCCATTTCTTGTGGGTGGGGGGCAATCTCTACCTCAACTCCCGTCCGTATGCTCAGAAGCTCGGCTACAATGTCATTAAACGCGACGACGCCCCCGGTCATGATCACCCGGTTGGTTAATGTGTCCATCTCCACAATCCGCTTCGCGACCGAGTCGAACAATCCCCTGATGATACCGTCCATTCTTTCGCCAGCTCGGATGCGGTCTAAGATCTCAGTTGCGGTGAAGACGGTACAATAACTCCCGATCTTCGCAGTGGTATCTGCTCCATGGGCTAAACGGTTTAGGTCGCCAAGAGGAATGTCCATTTTATGGGCGATCTCCTCCAAGAAAGCCCCAGTACCGGCAGCGCATTTACGGTTCATCTTAAAGCCTGTGCGTTTGCCTTGTGCATCTAGCTTGATGATCTTGCTATCTTGACCACCGATGTCCACGACAGTAATCGCTTCAGGGAAATAGTGATAACATCCTCGACCATGGCAGCTAATTTCGGTCTTGGTGTCCTGGACAAAGGGGACGTTCTTGCGACCGTATCCAGTCGCCACGATGGCTTGGATTGAATCTCTACTGATGTCGGCTTGGGCCACGGCTTGATCTAAGGCTTCTGTCGCCGCCGAGATCAAATCTGTCCCTGAACGCACGACAAAACGTCCAAGGACCGTCTTATTGTCATCGATAACAACCACTTTTGTCGTTGTCGCTCCAATATCAATACCAGCAAACATGATGTCCTCAGTCATTGTTGAGTGGGATGATCGGCTTCTATCCGTTATGAATGCTCTTCTGGAGCTCCTGACTCCATCTCCAAACCTTTGATCAGGGTTGCGATGGTGGAATTGTAAGGTGTTTTGAGGCCATGGGCGCGGCCATGCTCAACAATCTTGCGATTGATCCAGTCAATCTCGGTTGAACCCCCCCGCTCAATGTCCTGCAACATTGAGGGCTTGTGATGGCCCGCCTTCTTTAGGTATTGCACGCCATGCTCAAAGAAGCCTTCGTCGAACGTCACCCCAGTGGCTTCGGCGATCTCGATTCCTTCTTGCAAAAGTTCCTCAACCAGAAACTCGGTGATCTCAAAGCCCATCATGTCCTTCATCGTCTTACGGGTCAGGGCGCACACCGGGTTGAGGGCTGCGTTGAGGATGACCTTCTCCCACTCGTACCTAATGATATTCGTTGTGAACCTGGTTTCGAGCCCTGCTGCCGTCATCATGTCCGCCATCTGGCGCGCTGCTGACTCACCCTTCGGTGTCATGGCCCCGATGTAGTTGGGCGGGTTGAAGAACGACATCCAAATCTTGCCATCTCCCACGATACCACCAGCGTAATTCGGAACGATACGCAGGATGTTGTCCGGGCCAAAGGTCTCGGCAAGGAACTCCTCGTTGCCGAGCCCATTCTGGTTGCAGATGAACCGTGTTCCGGGCTGAACTACCTTGGCGAGGTCTGGAACGATTCGTGGCATGACAGACGCTTTGGTAGAAATAACAATCGTGTCTACCTCAGGGAAATTCGATAGTTCAGAAATGTGGTATGCCAGTCCCTTGCACTTGGTGGACATCTCCGAGATACCCGTGATGGTCAGGCCTCTTTCCTGGATGGCATCCAGATGGTTCTTTTGAATGTCACACATCACGACATAATGCCCAGAATGGGCGAGGTATGCGCCCATGATCCCGCCGACAGGGCCAACCCCCACGATGGCTACTTTTGGTTCATCTTCCATGCTTTCCGCCTCCTCAATTCTCACTTCTTCAAGAAAGCTTCAATATCGAGGCAACGATTAGTTAATGCTCCAACTCACCAATAAGGCGTTGGCGTAAAGCCCGGTGAAGGATCTTCCCTGACCCAGTCCTTGGCATCTCTTCTTCGGAGATCAGACGGACTTCTTTGGGCCGCTTAAACTTGGCGATCTTATCACCACAGAAGGATATGATTTCCTTCTCGTCGGGTGGGGCGGAGAGATCTTTTGGGATGATGAAGGCCGTAACCGCCTCGCCCCATATTTCATCGGGCAGACCGATGATTGCGACATCCAGGACATCCGGATGGGAGCCGATCACCTTCTCAACCTCACTGGGATAGACGTGCTCACCACCCGTAATGATCAGGTTATCCTTACGATCTACGATCTCAAAATAGCCATCCTCATCACGCCGAGCCATATCCCCGGCACTGAACCATCCGCCCTTGAACGATGCCGTGGTTTTTTCGGGCATTTTGTAATACTCATCAAAAAGCATCGGGCCTCGGGAGTATAGTTCGCCAATCTCACCGACACCTACTTCATTGCCGTCCTCATCCATAATCTTGACAAAATCTGTTCCCAAGGACTCGAATCCAATCGAACCCAGCTTTCTCAGTTGATCCTCGGGCTTGAGCACTGTAACGATCCCTGCCTCGGTTGAACCATAGGCTTCGTAGAGCTCAACCCCAGGGAAGAACTCCATAACTGCCAGTTTCATGTCCTTTCTTGCTGGTGCGGAGGAGCAAAGCAATTTTCGAATCGACCTTACGTCGCGTTTCGTGATCTCTTCTTGGGCATTCAATAGAAGACTGTAATGTGTCGGGATAAGTGAAATGAAAGATATTTTCTCCCTTTCAATGATCTCCAAGATCTCTTCAGCTTGGAAAGAGCGCGCGGGGTGGATATAGGCGCTACCACCGATATAGGTGAAGGTGAACGTAAAAAAGGTGGAGTTGATGTGGCACAATGGCATGACATTGAGGCAAACATCATGCTCGTTGAATCCGAAATCAATAGCATTGATAAGATAGAACGCGATGTGTGATTCGTGAGAGCGGACGACCCCTTTTGGTTTCCCGGTAGTGCCGGAGGTGTAAATTAAAATCCAAGTGTCCTGCGGATCGACCTTGATCTCCGGCTCGCTTTCTGGAGATGGTTTAATGAACGCCTCATACTCCCGATACCCGTTTAGCCTCTCCCCTACAACGATATAGCGGTTTGAGGTGATGTTCTTCAGTTCTGGTTTTATGGAGTTAACACATGGTGTGAACTCATCATGCACGATCATCGCTTGGGCGTCGGAGTTGTTAACGATATACGCGACTTCCGAGCCTGCCAAACGAAAGTTTATCGGCACAATGACAATGCCCGTCTTCGCAGTGGCCAGATAGACCTCCACGATCTCGATGCTGTTTTCAAGCAGCACCGCAACCTTATCCCCCTTGCTCAATCCGAGAGCAAGAAGGCTGTGAGCTAGTTGATTGACTCGACGATTCACTTCTGGGTAGGTGAACTTCCTGTACCTATCCTTCAATGCCACAGTTTTGGGGAATTTCTTTGCGTTTACCTTAAGGATTTGACCCAAGTTCAACCAGCTAGCCATAGCGCTCTTGCTCCCTACGAGCTGTCAGCGACAGAAATTCGAGCGTCGACGACGAAGACTTGATCCTCATAAGCAATAACCGGATTTAAGTCCAGTTCTTCGATCACTGGACATTCGGAGACCATTTGAGACAGACGCTGGATGATTTCGATGATCCCATCCTCGTAGATTCCCTTTTCCCCTCTTACACCCTTCAACAAAGGGGCTGCTTGGAGGGAAGAGATCATTTCCTGTGCCTCGACCGTTGTGACTGGAGTAAGTTTATATGACACATCCTTCATGATCTCGACGTAGATGCCACCCATACCGAACATCACGATATGGCCAAGCCCCTCCTCGGCTTTCGCACCAATAATGAGTTCCTTGCCACCGGGCAGGTACTTTTGAATTAGGAACTTTAGTTCTTCAGCCGTTAATCGCTTTTCCATCTCTTCCACGACGGAGCGGACAGAATCGCTGTCCCTAAGATCTACAGCTACGCCGCCAACATCACTTTTGTGAATGATCGATTCTGAGTCTGCTTTAACCACGACGGGAAAATTAATCTCAGTTGCTGCTGACACAGCCTCAGCAGCATCGGCTGCTATCCGCCAGTCAGCAACAGGAATGCGATAGGCATTAAGTATCTCGTATACCTCAGCCGTAGAGATAAATTCACGACCGGTCTCGAGCGCTTTCTGCAAAATAACTTCAGCTTTCTCCCTGTTCGCGTCTTTGAATGTTCTAGCCTCACCAATCTCTCGGGTACGAATTTCGTTGTAATTGGTTAACGCCGTAAGTACCTTCGCTGCTGTGCTAGGGAAGCTGAAGTTCGGTACCCCTCCGGCTTTCAAGATTTCTACAGTACCTGCCCATTGACGCTTATCGGTCATCAGGTTACAGATAATGGGTTTCCTTTTCTGATTATTAACCTCGACAATCTCCCTTGCGATGCTTTCCGCATCCACAAAGAAAGGTGTGACGAAATTCAGATATACGCTGTTGATCTGATCTTCCTCCATAACAACATCAAGCGCTGCCCGGAACTGTTCGCCCCCAGCAGTTGCAAGCACGTCGATGGGGTTACCAACAGTGGCCTCAGGGAAGAGTTTTTCTCGTAATATCATTTCCGCTTTCTCGGAAAGGGGAGGTATCTTCAAACCAGCATTGACCAGCACATCGGTCGCAATCACTGCTGGGCCGCCGGTATTCGTGATCATGCCTACGCGATTGCCCGTCGGTATTGGTTGAGAGCTAAAAGCTACGGCAGCTTGGCACAGTTCCACTTCATCTTTGAAGGAGAGGATGCCGGTCTTTTCAAATATGAGGTCGGTTGCGAGGTCTTCTTTCGCGAGACCCCCAGTGTGCGACGCAGCCGCCTTCGCTCCCTCTTCGGTGCGCCCCGCTTTCATGGCGAGGATTGGTTTCTTTGCCGCGACCTCCCTGGCCACCTCCAAGAACATCTCTGGATCGCGAAGTCCTTCAACGTAGAGCAGAATCACACGCGTACCGTCATCATCACCGTAATAGCTAAGAATCTCCGGGATGGTGATGTCACACGCATTTCCGTTCGATGCGTACATTCGGGTTCCAATTCCCATCTCTGAGAAAGCTTGGTGAATTGTCTCGGCAACACCACCACTAAGGGCGACCATCGAGATCGATCCTGGATCTGGTCTTGTGAATGTGAAGTTGCAATATGCGCGTACATCGGGATCGGTATTGATAATCCCTTGGCAGTTAGGGCCAAATATTCGGATGCCATGTTTCTTGGCCTTGGCGAGGCAATCCTCTTGTATTGCCGCACCTTCGGGACCCACCTCTGCGAAGCCGCCGCCGTTTAGAATGACAAACTTCACGCCTTTATCCCCACACTCATCAATCGCTTGTGGCACGAACTTGCTCGGGATAACCATGTGCACAACGTCGACATCACTTGGAACATCCAGAATCGACTGGTATGCCTTGATCCCAAGGATCTCATCGGCTTTCAGGCTAATGGGGTAAATGGATCCCTTGAAGCCAAACTCGATGAGATTCTTCACGATCCTATTTCCGATCGAGAGTTCCTTGGTGGAGGCACCAATCACTGCGACCGACTTAGGTCGAAATAAAGCGTCTAACATTCCCCCTCCTTACCCATTGTTCGATCCCATTACAATACTCATCTCAATTTTCAGATTCCCCTGAAAAAAGGGCACCGTGAGAAGTGGACCGGAAAATTGGGGTGCGGGCTGCACCTGCTTACCCACCTATACTCCTTCCTGCTCATCGAGGGTAACTTCTTTAGTGTATTCATTTGAACTTATCTTTTGTTCCTCAAGTTGTTCGATAAAGGCCTCAATATTTGTGTTTGTCTGTTCATCGGAGAGACACCTTAGATCATTCAGGTCTCCATTGATGATTAAACCCGGCACACCGGTATTCAACTCGAGCCGTTGAGGCATACCGTAGCGACAATTGGAATTGTTGGGGCAGGTTCTGGCATCATGGTAGATAATGCCGTCGATGTTGAAGAAGTCAATCATCTCAGTGATGTATTTCTCCTTAGCTTCATCTGACCGCACAATAAACAGCTCTGTGTACGCTTTGGCCATGCTCCTAAATGGGTCATCAGGGTTAAAGTCAGAGAAAATCCAGCTATTGCAGTAGGTCGAGGCAAGTACACATGTCTTTAATTCGGTGAACAGCTCCGAATGTGCTCTTAATCGACCCCAGATAGGCATGCCTTCCCAATAAACTCTGAAACGCTCATCTTCTACCGCCCCGATACCATTTTCGACCCGTTCTTCAAGCTCGGAGAGCAATACTTTATAGAAATCTACTGCTTGTTGAGTTCCTCTTCCTACAACTGCTGGACCCATGAGTGTGGTGCCATCGAAAAACGTCAATGGGGAGGGGATCGCAGCAGCCGTGTCGAGGACCTCCTTCCAGAGATCGGAGCATTCTCGGGATAGGGCCAGAACTCTCTTGAGTTCATCTATGCTGAATCGAACTCCCGATATCTCTTCCAAGGGTTCAATCAAGTTCTCCATTTGATTTGCAATGGAGGAGATATGACTTCCGGTTACATCCTTAACCCCCCGGTGGGTATGAATGCCTACGATCGGTGCCTGAAACTCTCTTGAATACCATCCAAACCAGTCTTGGACATCTCTACACTGATTGGTGTTGAAGACCAACACATCTGGTTTCGGCACACTCTCTATCCCCTCATACGCTCTTGATAAGGGTGTCACACCTTGGACGAAGGCACCGATATCTGCAGTGAGGTAAGAACATATTTCGGGTGTGTAACCTAGTGCATTAGCATGAGGAATAAACTCCATGGCCATGCGTGTGGCGCCCAGCATCGCAGAATGAGTCTCAGGAAAATAAACAAGAAATCCCAGCGCTCGGAGAATTTCAGCAGGACCCACGCTTGAACACCACGCTACTTTTTTCTCGCCCGTCCTTGCGGCATGGTCGAGTTCGTAATAATAATCGGCCATGTACTGCTTCATCTCATTCGTGGCCTTTATCTTTTTTCTCGTAAGCTTCTGCTTCTCCGTCAAGATCGAACCTCCTATCAGAAGTCAGTAGTCAGTAGACAGTAGTCAGACTGGTGTTCTAGAATTGTTGCCTGCTAGTGTCAGATCAATGGCCATCGCAAAATACTTCCTGTGTACTGAATACTGGCTACTGATTACTGTCCTTTAAACTGTGGCTTCCTTCGCTCAAGGAAAGCCGTCATGCCCTCTTTTTGGTCCTCGGTATCAAATGTCTTCATCACGGCTTCAAGCTCAAAGGATAGCCCCTCATCCAGTCCTGTTTGCATGGCTTGATTGATCGCCGTTTTGGCTTGCGCTACAGCGACTGGACCCTGGTTGGCGATGAGTCTAGCCAGTGCCCGGGCCTCGTTCATTAATTGCTTGAGAGGAAGAACCCGGTTGACCAATCCCATCCCTAAAGCTTCTTCAGCAGTTATGTGTTTCCCGGTGAAGATTAACTCAGAGGCATAACCTTTCCCAATCAATCGTGTTGCCCGTTGTGTGCCCCCAAAGCCGGGGAAGATACCCAGACCCACCTCGGGGAAACCCATGCGAGCCTCTGTGGAAGCCAGACGGATGTCACAGGCCAGAGCTAACTCAAGTCCTCCGCCGAGAGCGAAGCCATTGATCGCGGCGATCACGGGCTTGTTTAACTTTTCGATATCGTCCATCACGCCTTGACCGAAGCTGGTGAACTTTTCCACTTCGCTCAGATCTGCAGCCAGCATGGTCTTGATATCCGCCCCAGCAACGAAAGCAGACCCCTCCCCGGTGATGATGACAGCCCGAACATTCGGATCGTCTCGTATCTGAGCAACGACTTCCTTTAGTTCCCCCAGCACCTTCTCATTGAGGGCATTCATGGCTTCGGGGCGACACATCGTGATGGTAGCGATAGCATCTTTAATTTCCAGCTTCACATCTGGAATGGTCCAGGGCTGCCCGCTGGTCGCCTGTTTCCGCAAGTTATCTGGAACACTAAATGTATCGTGAAGTGCGGCCACCTGTTCTACTAGAGATAATGCACGATCCACTCCAAGTTCGTTCATCATCCCGAAAGGACCACGAGGCCAGCGTAGCCCTACCAATGCCCCTCGTTCGATATCTTCTATGCTAGCCACACCTTCTTCTACCAACTCCGCGGCTATACCGAAAACGACACCCATCAATCGCTCAGTGACCGCGCCATTTACCGGCTCATCCACGTCACCTTCCAAATCCCACGGTTCCCCAGCTTCCAATTGGGCGGTTAATCCAGCTGCTGGTCCATAAAAATTTCTCTTCGCTTCTTTGAAAGAGATCGTACAGTGGTACGCGATCGGAATTCCTGTGGCATTCATGAGTGCGAAGGGTCCCATTCCAATTTTAAAATGATCACAAGCGGCCTTATCAATGCTCGGGATGTTTGCCAAACCCTCATCCAACATCCGAACTGCTTCATTAAGCCAGGGAACGAAATAAATGTTGACGGCGAATCCTGGCGCGTCCTTGGCGATGATGGGAACCTTGCCCGTGGTGCGCGCGAAAACAAGCAGCGTCTCGATCACTTCAGGATCTGTTTGATCGGTCGTGACGACTTCGAGTAATTGGTTGAGGACGGAAGGGAAAAAATAATGCAGTCCGGTCACCCTTTCGGGTCGTTCAGTGACAGACGCCATATCTGCAATAGAGAGAGATGAGGTGTTGCTCGCAAATATGGTGTCCTCACGGCATATGCTATCCAGTTCTTTAAACAGTTCTTGCTTGGCATTCAGATCCTCGAAGATGACTTCGATCACCAGATCACAATCAGCAAGATCGGCAAGATCCGTCGTGCCGCTGATGCACTCCCAGGTCGCATCACGTTTTGAAGGGCTCAATTTACCCTTATCTACCCCCTTATCCAAGAAGGAACTGATGCGATCAAGCCCTTTTTCCAATAAGTCCTTATTGAGCTCTCGAACGATGGTGGTATAACCGGCTTGTGCGGCTGTCTGAGCGATCCCTGCTCCCATCAACCCGCACCCTACAACGCCGACTTTCTTGATGTCCATTGACTCATCTCCTTTTCAGTAGGCAGTAGTCAGATGTCAGTAGTCAGATTGGTGTCCTAGATATATTGCTTGCTAAACCCTGCGTAATATCCATCGTATATCACTTTCTGAGTACTGGTTACTGACTACTGTCTACTGACTACTGTCCAAACCCAATATCCGTGCTGCGTTTCCCCCCAAGATCTTGTCTTTCGTTTCATCGCTGAGGGGGAGTTTACGAATGATCTCAATATTGCGGCGGATGTGGGGCATTCCTGGCCAATCAGATCCAAAGATGACCTTGTCCGCCACCTTCTCGATCTCTGGGAAGTAATCCAGCAGCTTCTGTGGTGGAAGTCCAGCGATTTCCATATACATGTTGGCGTGTAATTTGGCCAGGAAATAAGCTCGATCGTACCAGAAACCCCGACCACTGTGGACCATCAAAAGTGTCAGGTTAGGGAAATCCACGGCCACATCGTCCATGTAGAGTGGGTCGCCGTACTTGATGCGCGCTCCCCGAAATACGGACGATCCAGTGTGAATCATCACCGGAATGCCAAGCTCTTGAGCCTTTGCGTAGAGTGGGTATAGTCGGTTGCTGTTGGCATAGAAATGGTGGTAGGTCGGGTAGAGCTTCATGCCTCGGAAACCCATTTCGGTGACATATCGTTCCAGCTCACCCGGCAAATCGGCCACGAGAAAAGGGTTGATGCAACAAAAAGGGATCAGGCAATCGATCCCGTGGCAGAACTCAGCCACGGCCTCATTGCTCAGCATGCCTGTGGTGATGGGGCTTAGTTCTGCTAACGCCACACCGTAATCCACACCGTTCTCGCGCAGGTAATGAGCGAATCCTTCCGGCGTTAAGACTTCATTGACGAAAGCCTCCGGATCTTCAATCTCATTTTTCATCCATTCCATCACCCAGGGATGGAGTTCGTGGTAAAGACCGATGTGGATGTGGAAGTCTATGACTAAACCCATACTTTCACCTTATCCAGTAGTCAGTAGTCAGACTGCAGTAGTCAGACGAGTTTCCGTTAGAGGCCAACGATCATGGCTGCGATTTGATCAGCCTCATCGAGAAGCGAATCAGATTTTTCTGCCGAACAATGTTTTAGATTTCGTGCGATCTCCAATGCCGAATTCACCTCGTATGTTGAGCGAAGAGCATACATAAGAAAACGTTGGAATTCTGCATTTGAGCATGCGCCTGCTCCCTCCGCTATATTCAATGGAATGCTGATCGAAGCACGTCGTATTTGGCTTGTTAAGCCAAATTGTTCTGAGCGTGGAAATTGGTTGGTGACACGATATATTTCGGTTACGAAATCCATAGCCCGCTGCCATACTCTTAACTTCCGAAACTTATGCATATACCCCCCTTTGCTAAGTCTCAATTATGATGTCTGAATACTGACTACTGACTAATCAAAATCCGGCGTCAAGATAATCCGCTTTGTGAGTTTCCCTGCATGCGCTTCCTCAAATGTTTCTCTGATCGTGCTCATCGGTCGTGTTTCGACGAAGGGCTTGATCTGAACACGTCCATCTAACACCATTTGGAGCGCAGCTGGATAGTGCTTGGGCAAGCATCCCCAGGTCCCGATGATCTCAGCATCAAAGGCCATCAACCGGGAGAGGGAGTATTCATTGACGTTTGTCGAGAACCCAATCCAGATCAGTTTGCCGATAAACGATAGTAAAGCCAGGGAGATCTCTTGCCCGATCTTCGCCCCAGTCACTTCGAAGATCTTCCAGCCATAGTTGTGCGGAAATCCATGTTCTTTGCATAAGGCGCGGAACTCATTACGAATGTCCTTGGGGGTCTTGTCCTTGGAATTGATGATGATGTCAGCGCCGTATTCTAAAGAACGTTCCAGCTTTCCCTGGTCGAGGTCAATACAGATTACAGGCTCCGCTCCGAATGCCTTGGCGATCTGAACCATGTAGGTGCCAACGCCGCCTGTCCCTCCGACGATGACAGCCCGATCACCTGTTTGCAGATCCGCGCGCACTGCCGCTTGATAGGGTGTGGTAACGGCATCAGCGATCACTGCCAACAGCTCGAGCGGTATGTCCCCACGATCAGCTACAGAGCATAGATCAACAGCTGGCACAGGAATATGACTGGAGAATCCACCATAGATGCCAAGGCTGTTGCCAGGCATTTTTTGGGCGAGACAACGGTTTCCCCGACCCGCGTCACAGATGGGGCAGTTGTTGCAGGGCATTACCGCCGGGATGATGACCTCCTTACCGATCCAACTTTCGTCCCCAGCTACGACGCGACCGCTTATCTCGTGGCCAAGTGTAAGCGGGGGATCATTGACCGTGGGCACGCCGTAATAGAAATAGCTCAAATCGGTATGGCATACGCCACAGCCAACGATCTCGACCAGAACTTCACCGGTATCCAGTTCTGGTATTGGGATGCTGGTTCGTTCTAACAATCCGGGCGTCTTCTCACCTGTTTCCTTATCCCGGCTCCAAGGTTGCACCATTTGCCAGGTCTGTATTGTGTCACGAGCACTTGCCATTTTCGTCTCCTCTTACAGTAGTCAGTAGTCAGATGTCAGATGCGTTCACAAGAAACACCAAATGAAAAGTACTGAATACTGACTACTGTCTACTCCTTAGGCTTTGCCAGGACCTCAGCGAAAAAGTCTTCATCCACCTGCCGTCCTTCTGCGATTAATTTGCGGTATTTGATGAAGTCGATCGTATCCTCACCCGTAATCTTCCGGGTGTTGAATGCGGTGAAGCCCAAGAAGGCTTCGCTATTCATATTGGCCGCCAGCCAGTGGCGGTAATAATCCTTGCCCGCATCCCAGAAGAACTTCTTCTTGGCTCGGATTCCATCAACCGACATCTGGAGGCAATGGGGGAAGAGGTTGGTGAAGGTCCACAACATGTCATCTACAGCTTTATCAAGCAGCTCGAAGTCAACGGTCGCTTCTTTAACAAACTCGCGTGCCTCCTTATACGCCTCGCCAGTCTTGTCTTCTCCATAAACGATCTCGCCCCCATCAACATATTTATCAGTGACCACCATGGGATTCCGTATCCATTCACCGTTATGTTTTAGGACAGGGACAACCTTGCTGAGATACCCTTTTCGGAGCATCTTGTATGCACTCCATAACTCACAGGAGATGCAGTTCCACATGGCGTCTTCGATGGTCAGATACCAGGGCAAAAAGTCCGTAGAGCCGCCTACAGGGGCTGAACCGTGTCGTGGTCCAGCCTGACCGAAAATAGCCAAATCGGAGGCAATGGCTAGGTCACAAGCTCCACCGATCTCCTGGCCGCCAGCCACGCGCATGCCGTTGACCCGACAGATGACTGGTTTCTTGGTATTGAGGATGCTGTCCACCATGGCGTTGAAAAGATCCATATAGAGTGCATACTCGGTAGGTCGACCACTGTAGTACTCGGCATACTCTTTGGTGTTGCCACCGGTACAGAACGCTCTGTCGCCCACGCCTGTGAAAACGATCGCCACAACACTGCGATCCATTGAGGCCCGTTTCATGCCGGCGATGACACCTTTCACCATTTCCGTGGTGTAGGAGTTATACTGCCGAGGATTGTTCAGCCATACCCACGCAGAGTATAGCCCCTCTACAGGATTGCCCTCTGGATCAAGGATGGGTTTCTTCTCGTAAACGATGCAGGGGGGATCGGTACCGAAGAATTCATCTCCCCCAACATCATGATCCTTCAGTTCGTGATCTTTTGGTAACCACTCAAGTGCCATTCTATTGCTCCTTTCACTGAACTTTGTACATGATGATTGCAATACTCACCCAGCTATATTATTAAGACTCACCTTCAAATAAGGCGACAGCTTGCCGTAGAGTGTCGGGAACACGAATAGGTTTCTCTGTTTGGATGTCAACTGTGACAATACTTATCCGACCAGTGGTTATCAACTCATCGCTTGGGTGCTTGAAGATTGAAAAATCAAATGTGAAGCTGGTATTGCCGAAATGGCTTACACGAGCATGTGCATGCAGCAGATCATCGAAGCGGGCAGCACCTTTGTATTGACAACTGGCCTCAACGTAGAAGATGTCCATACCCTGGTCGATCATCTCCTTATAAGAGTAACCAATAGCCCGCATATATTCAATTAGAGCAACATCGAAGTACGATAGGTAGTTGCCAAAGAAAACGCGCGCTTGAGCATCCGTCTCGGCATAGCGTACCCGAAGAGGGTGGTAAAACTTATACTTCTGATCCATGTTTATCCTCTCTGGGACGGGTATAGATAACCACGTATCTATCACAGGTAACCAGGAGACAGGTGGCGCACTCATCAGCCACCATCAGATCGGGTGTTACGGGCTCCACACGCGCCTCGTTGCCCAATGACTCATACAAGTCTACGTATTCATCCGCGCACTCAGTCTCGACGATGAATTGACGAATCCAAATTTGAGTTTCTAAATCATGTACTGTGTTGTGCTCCTCAGTCATGTCAATCCACCTAATCATTTACCCAAGCGGTAATTCCAAACTCACTACCTTAACTGGTCGGATAGGTCTCTATGCAGCAGTATCCACTGCGACGGCAGCAATCCTGCCTGTGGCAATCAATCCTTATCCTACTTTCCTTCTTCTTAACCCTATCTGACGATCGTTCTTTCCCCTTCAGGTATAGGAGGCGGGGCAGGATCGCCGGTAATCTCAATCACCGCACCAAATTTGGTGGGGCAAACTTCTAAGCAGGTTCCGCATTTGATGCATTTCCCTTGATCAATGATGTGGATCTGGTTCTTGGCGCCTACAATTGCCTCAGCAGGGCATCTCCTGACACAAATCATACAGGCCTGGCACTTTTCCGGGTCGATATAGTACGAGATTACTTCGCTGAATAGCCGATCTATTTCGTCTCTGGTGAAAAGTTGCTCATATTCTTCTGGGTTCTCAAGTCGTGAGGCCAGCTTCTCATTCTTCGTCAACTTGATGTAGGGGACTAACTTCCGAATTTCTGTAAGTTTGGCTTTTAATTCATTTTGATCTAAGCCTTCGGCCTCTCCTAGAGGTCCCAGCTCCTTCACCTTGTCCCCAAACTCTCTCATAATGTCAGCAAAAAGATTTCCATCAGCCGAAGACATGAATTCAAGCCTTAATCTTTCTGGGTTCAGGCCGATGTGTTCCATTATTCTTTTGCAGAGGAGCACCATGTTGAGTGCATCATAATTGCCATGAGTAATATAATTGCATTCATTAAGTCGGCACCCGCCAATAAACACCCCATCCATTCCATTTGAGAAAGCCCGGAGCACAAATTCCAGGTCGACTCTACCGGAACACATGACACGGATAAGCCTTGTTTCAGTTGTATATTGTAGTCTGGAAACTCCAGACA
>DUEZ01000059.1 GCA_011174825.1 Anaerolineae bacterium
AGGGGGACGTGGTTGAGATCCAGACCAACACCGGTGACGTGCAATCCTACGAGCGGTACGGCCGCTTTGGCTTTACCCTCGAGGGTGAAGAGGCTGCACTGACGATCTACCACAACGAGTACGGATTTTTTCTGCCCTTCGCGGACGCGCTAGCTGGGGAGGAGACCTATGGCGCCGGTCGCTACCTCGAGCCGGAGGAGCTCCCTGACGGTCGTTTCAGGGTGGACTTCAACCTGGCCTACAACCCCTATTGTGCTTACAACCCCAATTGGAGCTGCCCACTCACCCCCTTTGAAAATCGACTCAAGGTCCCGATACGGGCAGGGGAGAAGGTGTTCGAGGAAGCGTAACGTTCCGACACGATTTACCGAACAATGTAATTGCTAGGAGCACTCGCTCAATCTGTCATTGCGAGGAGCACACCAGTGCGACGAAGCAATCTTATCGTTGACGACCTTGCCTGCCAAGACAGCCTAAGACGAGACCCAATAATCCAGCTTCCCGCGAACTTGTAACTCGCGGGAAGTTTAACGAAGACCGTGGCACTTGAAGACGATTTGACAGGCACCCGGAGAGATATTAAGCTTCTGGCGTGCAACCTCAACCTAACCCTAACCCCCCAAAGGGATTCGCCCATCCTGTCGAGGCCAAGTTCGCCAGACTGCTAGATTTTTATCGTATCCCCTGGGAACACGAACCTACGACTTTTCCGCTGTCCTTCGATGAAGAGGGCAATATCCACGAGGCGCTTACCCCGGATTTCTACCTCCCCAATCAGGACCTCTATATTGAACTGACCACCAAGCTCCAATCCCAAATCACGGAAAAAAACCGCAAGATCCGTCTCCTACGGCAACACTACCCTCACATCAATATCAAGCTGCTCAACCGGAAAGACATGCGTATCCTGCTGATTAAATACGGCTTTGATGCTGTGACCGGTAAATTGATCGGAAAGCCTCGAGATGTCGACATATCAAAATAACAGCGCAGCAGCACTACCGCCCGGTGTGGGACCGGTGGTCTTCTCCGAGGCTCAGATCCAAGCACGCGTCAATGAGCTCGGCGAGGCGATATCCCAAGACTACGCAGGGGCCGACCTGGTGCTTATTGGGATCCTGAAGGGCATCGTCTTTTTCATGCCCGATCTTCTACGCACGCTATCAACCCCAGTCATTGTGGATTTCATGTCGATTTCACGCTTCGGGCCTTCCGAGGAGACGCGAGGCGCCGCTCGTTTGCTCAAAGACCTTGACCTTTCCCTCCAAGATCGCCACGCACTGGTCATTGAAATTATCGTCGAAACCGGCTTTACCCTCAGCTATATGCTCCGCACCTTGCAAGCTCGCCAACCAGCATCGTTGGGTGTTTGCACATTATTAGATCGTCCGAAGCATCGACTGATCGATGTGCCTTTGAACTACGTGGGATTCGAAGCACCTAAGGAATTTATCGTGGGGTACGGATTGCACTACCGTGAAATGTTCCGCCAATTGCCCTACATCGCGTACTATGATCCGAAGAAAGGGGCCTGAGCCTGCCTCGGCGCCTGCACGAAAGGTTCTAGAAATAAAAAGTCCCGGCTCCATATGACAAGGGTCGGGACTTTCCCGTTCGATTAAAAATCCCGAGAGAGGACCCTAGTAACTTGCTTGCTTTCTGGGTTTCCGGTCGATTACTTGCGATCAGCTCTTTCAAGCTTTCGCACCCTACGTTAGCTCCCGATCCACTCCGACTTTTCGGCGTTTCTCGCTCGCTGGTTCCCCTGGTCTTTCGACCTTTCTTCCAGCTCATGGCCTCTCAATAAATTGTTTGGCCACTTGCTAACTTCAGTTTCTTTTCTTCGACCTTTCCCCCAGTGCCTCTGGGCTTCAAGGGCTCTCTCTCAGGAAATATATACTAGCATTTTCCATGTCGTGATTCAATAGGTTCCCGATGGTTCCTTGGTCCCCCATTAAAAAATGTACCTCTCACCATAGATTCTGGCGAGAGGTGCTCTCCAGCTAAAACTGGACTGGTTACTCAGTGGGACTAGTCTTCCTCTAATGGCGCACCCTCAGGTTCGCCCTCGGATTCCTCTTCCCACCATCCCGACATCCAGGGAGGGGCAAAGCCGTATCCGTGGCCTCTGCGGGCTTTGCGAAATCGTCTTCCGAAACCCATCTTGTGACCAAACATCGTCCCAGGGCGGAACAACATCTTCTTCAGACGTTCTTTGTCCCCGGTAAGCTCGATGCGGAAACCGTCATCGGTCTCGATCAAACGCATTTCATGGATGACCTTATCTGCCATAAACCTCGCCTCCTTTCCTTGATGATTTACCATTCACTTCAACTATATTGATATCAATATAGTTGAAATAATTATACTAGCTGATTCGATTTTGTCAAGGGTAGAAGCCCAATCTTCACACCGTCCACATAAATAGCTCGCGACCTCGATCAAGGACTCCATTTTGAACACACGCACCTGCCCTCTTTGATGTTTACTATCCGCAATATCCGTTGGGGCGGTTCGCGAACCGCCCCTACACAATAAAAACCGATGGTCTTCTGTCGATCGTGGGGGGCCGACCTGCTTGAGGATCAGGTGCACAAGCTGCCCGGTCGAGCTTTGTTTCCCACTGCGTTGTGATGAAAACAATACGTAGGGGCGGTTCGTGAACTGCCCCTGCATACGAATACTCCATGAGCAGTGGAAGAACATCTGGACGATTAATTAGACAGAAACTCAATACCCCCTCACCGAGGAAACTAAGCCACTCGAAGCTTAACCTCCCCTCAAGATTTCTCATCGATTGTTAACCTTACTCTATGCTTCCTCTCATGAACGAATTCTACAATCCTATCTGGTTCGAAGGAGGTCGTGGTTTTCCATATCTGACCCATTCACCTGAGCAGAGGGACGATCCGTTCGGTGTATATCTACGCGTAAGACAGGTTATCAGAGAGGAAACATTGACAACGGACAGCAAGGGACCACCAAAACGCCAATATCCACTCCTGTACGAAAGGGCTGTACCCATCGCGCTGGGTATCGTTGTCTTTGCCATCATTATTTTAATGCTCATCATCGCATCTTCGACCGTGCGTTCCTACAACATAAATGAATAACACATGGACAAGATATTCCACCCAAATACTGATATCGGTACTTTTTTCTGTAGCCGCAGGCTTTAGCCTGCGCTTCCATATACACCCCAAAGGGTGCGACTACCGTGGGACTGCAAATATCATGCCCTTTACGCTCACTCCGCACCATAATTCACCGATCGGTGTTTACAGGGTAAGCACACGCATACGACATCGCCCCCTAAGCCGTTTACAACCTGGCATAGATCGATCCTCGATGTTATAAACTTGCGTAAGGGTTCTTAATGGGCTAGTGCTTGATCGAAGTTGGGTTAAGTTGTTATGTTTTTATGCTACAGGTCATGATTGGAGATCGGTATGACAGAGCGATACGCGAACATTATCGGTTGGGGAAAATACGTACCTTCGCGGGTCATTACAAACACCGACCTTGAAAATACACTCGACACCAGTGACGAATGGATTTTCACCCGGACAGGCATCCGTCAACGTTACATCGCATCCCCAGGCGAGAACACCTCCACCATGTCCATCGCCGCCGCTGAGGACGCATTGGAAATGGCTGGAGTCCGCGCCAGGGATTTGGGATTGATCATCGTCGCCACCTCAAGCCCCGATTACCTCACCCCTCCGGTTTCATCCCAGGTTCAGCATGGGTTGGGCGCCAAAGACGTGGGCGCCTTCACCCTGGTCGCTGGCTGCCCTGGGTTTGTCTATGGATTGGCCACCGCCCAACAATTCATCATCTCAGGCGCCTGCGATAATGTCCTTGTGGTCGGCGCAGAACTGATCAGCCGTTATACGGACTGGAGCGATCGGACGACCGCTGTCCTCTTCGGTGACGGCGCTGGGGCTGCCGTCCTTCAAGTGAGTGACAAACCATCGGGGGTACTTTCCTACGTGCTCGGCTCGGATGGATCCGGCGCGGAACATCTCATCCTCCCGGGAGGGGGGACCGTCGCGCCACCGAGCCAAGAAACCTTGGATCAAGGGTTGCATTACCTGCGAATGAACGGACGGCAGATATTTCGTTTCGCCACTCGCGTATTAGGCAAAGCATTGCACCAGGCCATCCAGCAAGCTGGATTAACAACAGATGACATCGACCTTTTTGTCCCCCATCAAGCCAACTCACGGATCATCGAGAGCGCCGCTCGCTATGTCGGTCTCCCCAAAGAAAAGGTCTTCATAAATATCGAGCGTTA
Organism: Anaerolineae bacterium; assembly: GCA_011174825.1. Classification (GTDB taxonomy): domain Bacteria; phylum Chloroflexota; class Anaerolineae; order Anaerolineales; family E44-bin32; genus DUEZ01. Next base: position 4,298 of record DUEZ01000059.1, read on the forward strand.
CGGAAACACCTCAGCGGCTTCGATCCCCATCGCAATGTGCGAGGCGCTGGAGCAGGGTCGAATCAAGGTTGGAGACAAAGTGGGGTTTGTGGCCTTTGGGGCAGGTCTAACCTGGGCGTCAGCGGTCGTTGAGCTCGGCGAACCGAGCATGCCGACCCCCATCGACCGGGAACAGATTTCGCTCCCTACAAGGTTGTTTCAGCCTATAACCAGGGTAACCCGTGCAACCTCCGCAGGTTTCATGAAGGTCCTGGCAGGATTCCTCGCGCTGTTCGCCGCATTGCGTGGAAGGGGAACAAAACGACAAGAAGAAGATAACTCACAGCCCGATTAGCTGTGGGCGGCTTTTACGGCCTCCCGATCGATCTCGCCCCCAGGCCCTCTGGGTAACTCCTCGACAAAATCCACATGTCGCGGTTTCTTGTAAGACGCGATGCGACTTGCGACGGCCTCAATGATCTCATCCGCGGTGAGGCTCTCGCCCGGCGCAAGTTCTACAACCGCTTTGACCGCCTCACCCCACTTCGCATCCGGCACCCCGATGACAGACACAGCCGCTACCTGGGGCAACTCACGAATGATACGCTCGACCTCCTCCGGGTAGATGTTCTCACCGCCTGATTTGATCAGGTCCTTCTCCGGCTTGCGACCAACGTAATAGAGGTAGCCGTCGCCATCAAACTTGCCGATATCACCGGTGTGGTGCCACCCGTCGCGAAAGGCATAGTTCGTTGCGTCGGGATCACGCCAGTATTCAGAAAAGACTAATGGACCTTGTACTACAATCTCACCAGGTTCACCGATCGGCACATCTTTACCTAGTTCGTTGACACAACGAACACGCGCCGCTGGCAAAGGCCTTCCCGTCGCTCCGGGTCGCTCATCCACCGGCATCAAGGTCACCACATTTGAGGTCTCGGCTTGACCAAAACCCGTCCAGAACCTGGCATCGGTTTCGGTATGCAGCCGCTGGATGACATCAGGGGCGTCCAAGCCGAGGACCAATCTAAGGCTCTTCCACTGAGCTCCGGTGGCCTCACGAGCATCTAAGAGCATGGACAGCACCGGGGGGAAATCAGCCATCAGGGTTACATCGTGTTCGTCGATGAGATTCGACCCCATTGCAGGATCAAAGGCCTCTAAGATCACATTAGCCCCACCCACCTGGATCATGGCCAGCGATAAACCCAGACCGCTGATGTGGAACAGAGGGAGCGCCGCCAGATGACGATCATTTATCGTTACACCAATCACTGGGATGAACTGGTAGCCGGCCATGATCAAGTTGGCGTGCGTTAGGACCGCGCCGCGCGGCACCCCGGCGACCGCCGCGGTCGAGATGATCACAAAGGGATCATCGCTACTCACCTCGACAGATTCAGCGGTGGGCTTCTCATACAAGTCAGAGAACAGTATAAACCCATCAGCCGATCCCTCACCCACGATGGCTCGGATCCTTAAACCGCTCAGATCGAGCCCCTCCAATTGGGGGAGATTTATGGCGCCCACCGCCATCATTTGTGGGTCCGCCAGGGTCACGACATGCTGGACCTCTTCGGCTGTCAATCGCCAGTTGATCGGGTAAGCAACAGCGCCAATCTTGGCACACGCGCCGTACAACTCGAGGTACTCGGGTGAGTTCTGTGCCAGCATACAGAGGCGGTCCCCCTTAGCGATCCCCCGCTTTAGCAGGCCGGAGGCCAAGTGATCCACACGGTCAAGGAACTGTTCATGAGTGTAGGATCGATCGGAAGTAAGCACCGCAGGTTCGGATCCAAACATACGGGCGTTATGTTCCAGAAAGTGATAGAGCGTTAGATCACGCAAGCCCATCTTCTCCTCCTTAATCCTGTGTAAGTGTGAGCCACACGGATAACAATCATTGATCTATCCTTTGTTTTCCAGATCATTCGTTTTCTCGTTGGATTACACTTTAGCAACTCTCATAGGGGCGATCAGTCGAGGATACCAGGCGATTTCCATGACCTGGAAGTCTATTTTATCCATGATTCAGGTTTTTACGATCGATCTCCCACTTCAATGGGTTTTCATCTATATATCGGCGAAGGTATTGAAGCTCAACTTCGTTTCGAATCACGCGATCAAAATAATTCCGTCTCCAAACTGGCTCGCCGGGCGTTCCGCGCAACTGATTAATGCGAATTGTGGCAGAAGCTTTGAACCCTGGGATGAAAGAACCAAGAGATCTAGGAGAAGGACCAGACATTGATTTCCGTTTCTGTCGTAGGGGCGACCGGCCGTCGCCCCTACATACACATTATTAACTTCGGTAGCAACCTGATCACCCGAATCTTTTATGGGCTTTTGTTCATCTTGTACAATCCAAACGATCCCATGGACGTGATTTGGCATGACGACAAACTCATCCTCATGCAATTGAATTTCCTGACGAATGCCCGCTGATGCCAGCCACTTGGCTCTCACAACCTCCCCATATGGCGAGAGTACAACTTCCCCACCGATAACCTCTCCAAATAAACACGCACGCTTGTGGGTAATAATCGTGATGAAATACGTCCCTGCCAACGTGTAGTCGTATCCCTCAAGCCTTAAAGAACTACGCTTACCAACACCACCGCGAGGACACATGTCTTCTCTATATCAGTGTGGAGAGTGACTTGCCACAGTTAATATACTTTTCGGATAAGTTTTATTACAAGGAAACTGGTCTCAGATACTGGGCTATGATCCCAGTCGTGTCGCCCCAACAAAGGATTTACAAACAAATGATATCAATACCCTTGATAATACCAACTATGCCCCTACTCACCCAAGCCAGCGTTTGCGCCGTTTATAATGCTTCACATCTCGGTAGCTTTTTCGCTCCCCAAGTTGTGTCAAGCCGAGGTAAAACTCCTTGATGTCCTCGTTCTCTGTTAACTGCTCCGATAGTCCGTCGAGAACAACGCGGCCCGTCTCCATGACATAGGCATAATCGGCCACCTCAAGAGCCAATCGTGCATTTTGCTCAACCAGCAGGATTGTAATGTTTTCCTCCTTGTTGATCTGGTTGATCACACGGAAGATTTCTTGGACCAACAGCGGTGCCAAGCCCAGCGAAGGTTCATCGAGCAGCAAGAGGCTGGGACGAGACATTAAACCCCGGCCGATGACGAGCATTTGTTGCTCACCCCCTGATAAATAGCCACTGATGTTCTTTCGCAATTGTTTTAGGGGAGGGAAACGATGATAAACACGCTCAAGGTCCTGGTCGACCATTTTCCCACGATGGCCTCGTGCCGTCGCGCCGATGATCAGGTTTTCCTCAACCGTAAGATGTTGGAACTGCCGCCTGCCCTCCAGCACCTGCACGATGCCTAACTCTCTCACAATCGTCTCCGCCGAGAGTCTGTCGATCCTCCTTCCATCCATCTCGATACTCCCGCGGGTGACTTCGCCCTCCTCGGCATATAAGAGACCCGAGATGGCCTTCAAGGTGGTCGTCTTCCCGGCGCCATTGGCGCCCAAGAGTGCAACGATCTGGCCTTCCTTGATCTCGAGCGAAATACCGCGCAAAACCAGAATCACGTCACTATAGATGACCTCAATGTTGTTGACTTTTAGCATCTACAACCAACCTGTCAGAGGTAATGAAGGATGGGAGGAGCGTAGCAATACGCTCCTCCGTTTCTCATCCGTTTCTCATCCGTTTCTAAACCGGGTCATTCCGCGGGTGGACGGGTGTCAGGCAGTACGAAGAAGTCTTTGACAATGACAAACTCCAACGCACCATCCACCAATTGAACTTGGCGGATTTGAGATGAACGCGGTGCGCGAGTTCCATCGCGGACATCGTACTCGAAGATGCCGAGCGCACTGACTGTACCCAAATCCTTAAACGCGTCGAAAAAAGCATCCCCATTGAGATTTTCGAAACCCACCATGTCAATGGCATGCTCCAGGATCGTCTTCCAAGCGAAGGTACCTCCATAGCTTGTTATGTAACTAACGGCTTTATCAGATTCAGCGTAGCCACCCGCCTCAAAAGCTGCCAATGCCTGCTGCACACCTGGAAGGTCGGTATCGTTCCACCAGTTGTAGGGGAAAACACCGTACATGCCGATGGCGGCTGGAGCGCTCTCGCCCAAGATCGTCAGTACATCTGTGTTCATGGCCCAGTTACAGCCACCCACAACGACCTGGCTCCACATCTCGAGTGCATGCAGCGTTCCGATCACCTGAGCAGGGCCAAAGCCAAGGGATTGGATATAGATCACATTCGCACCCTGCAAGGCCAGGTTTTGCAAGGGTGTAACGACATCCGCTTCGGCTGAGATCGCGTACGTCTCCAAATCCAGGACCTGAACGCCAACCGACTCTGCGTAGGCGATCGATTCGGCTGTGGTTGCACCAGCCCCGAAGGGTCCCTCCCATCCAATCACCCCGACAACAATCTCATCGCCAGCGCCTTCAGGTTTAATATCAGCCCAGCTCTCTGAGAGAAATTGTACAAATCCGGCGAATTGATCGGCGTATATCGGCGCCACACCAACTGTCCAGCCATCACGTGGCACATACATGGCTTGTGCATTCAAACCCGCTGCGAAATTAACGACGTGGTCTTCCCTCAACAATGGGGCCAAAGCAATGGTTGCGCCACTACCATAGGTCGCAATGGACATCAGATTTGGATCTTCGCCCTTGGTTTGCTGATAGGTAGCGATCTCCTGCTCCGCATCGTATTGCGTATCTGTCAGCTTCAAAACAATCTCTGCACCACAGATACCACCCGCTTCATTGATATCTCTGATCGAATCATTGAGCGCGTTGACGAAGGCGGTACCCAGGATCGTTGAAAGCGGTCCGGTTAATCCGGCCTGCGAGTAGAAAGTGAAGGTCTCCCCTTCCAAGCCGTCTGCGCAATAGCGGACAGTCGGCGCTTCGGTGGGCGGAACCTCTGTGGGAGGCGCTTCGGTGGGCGGCACCTTGGTAGGCGGTACTGCAGTGGGGGCTGGTGCTTCTGTAGTCGCCGCTCCCCCGCAGGCGGTTAACACCAGCGAAGCTAAGACCAACATTGACAAAAGGATAAACGATTTCTTCCGCATCTTTCCTCCTCCTTGGATATTACCTGCAGTGATTTCAATGTGTTATCGTCCTATGAGATTGATTGGAAACGCATCACCTCCTTCTTGTTCGTGTCGCTAATGCGAGAAGGGCCTCAGACGCCAAGCAGCTTTGAAGAGCTGCCAACGATGGGCAAGCCCCCGAGGCTCAAAAATCAGGAAAAACATCAGGATTAAACCGAAGAAGATCGGTCGGAAAGAAGTCAGTAGGCGAGCAGTCATCTCAGGTGGCATGATCCCGGCAAAACTACTCCCCACGACATTAGAGACATCCTGCATGACGATGATAAAAGTTGCTCCCAGGAATGGTCCAATGTTGGTGCCTAATCCACCCACGACCAACATCCCTAATAATACAATCGACTCCGTGAGACTATATCCAAACTCAGTACCAATGGCACGTTGATAATGCGCCTTCAGTGCTCCAGCAAGACCCGCATACATGGCAGCGATGAAAAAAGCCCGCAGCTTATAACCAAACAAGTTCACTCCAAGCAATTCAGCTGCAAGATCATTATCACGGATGGCAATAAAGGCACGTCCCAACCGAGTCCGCGTGATATTGGCTGCTATAAATGTGGTGACGATGAGCACACCCAATGTGATATAGATAAACCGGGCCGGCTCGTTAAAGAGGAAGCTCCCAATTTGTGGGACAGGTGTAGCGATTCGTCCCTCCGTTCCTCCAAGAAACTCAGGAAAGGCATGTTTGGTCAGCCATGGGATGATAAATTGAGCCGCCAATGTGGCCATGGCAAGGTAAAAGCCTTTCACCCTGAGAGAAGGCAATCCAAAAATGAGACCAACGATCCCTGCTCCTACTGCTGCAATCGGCAGAGCCAAGAACATTGAGAGTCCCAAATGGGTCACCACCAAGGTAGAGACATATCCCCCTACCAACATAAATGCCGCTTGACCCAAGGAGATCTGCCCCGTATATCCGGTAAGGATATTTAGACCTTGTACGGCTATGATCGTGTACCCAATGCGGTTGACAGTTGTGATGATATAGGGCGTTCCCCAGTAAGGACAAGTGGCGACGACACCAATGGATGCGATGAGTACGACCCACTGCCATGGCTTGCGGATGTAGCTCTTATCTTCTTGATAACTGCGATCATAATCTCCCGCAGGTCGCATAACCGCCATTGGCTATATCCTTTCGATCCGCTTCTGTCCGAACAGCCCTTCAGGTCGGATGAGGAGAACAATCAATAACAGCACATAAGGTGCGATCTCAGAGGAGTTACGTATCTGAATTAATTTGGCTGTGGAGACAAGCTCTTGTGCCAACCCCACAGCGATGCCTCCTACAATTGCGCCAGGCAATGATTCTAATCCGCCCAGCAAAATAGCCGGGAAGGCTACGAGTACAACGGTTGAGAGACTGAGACTCGCTCCCGTAAGCATCGCCAAGAGCACCCCCCCCGCAGTGGCGACGATACCGGCAATGGCCCATGAGATTCCAAATACACGCGGTACATTAATCCCAATACTCCGCGCCAGTTCATGATCTTCAGCCGTCGCCCGCATAGAAAGACCGACCCGGGAGAATTTAACGAATATTGTAATTACAATCATTCCAAAAACTGCTACGAGAAATGCAATAACAAGTAATTTCTTAATGAATATATTCCCTTGAAAGGCAAAAGCGAAAGGGATCTTAAAGCTCTCAGTGCGTGCTATAGGTGCGGGAAAATTGCTTTTCGGTTGAATACCGAAAAAGATACTAACCAACCCCTCGATAAGTTGAGCCAGTCCTAATGTCATTAAAATAATGGAGAGTAGCGGTTGTCCTGACATCGGGCGTAGCGCGATTCGTTCGATGAGAAAACCGATTAATAACGCGACCAGAAAAGCTGCTAGGACTGCCAATCCCAGTGGAAAGTTTAATATTTCGTTGCCATCTTCATTCGCGCCTGCAAACCACCATGTCACGAAAGCGCCCAACATCACCAAATGCCCTTGTGAAAAGTTAAATATCTCTGAGGATTTGTAAATGAGGATTACACCCAGGGCAATGAGGCCGATCACACTTCCATTGAGAACACCGGTAATGATCGCCTGTGGCACAAGCACCCAATTCATGTCGTTACAGTCTCCTCTAGCGATAGAATACGCACCGCAGTCTCAATCACTCCCATGCGCCCATCCCGATATTTAACCTCAGCCTGTACTCGCACTGACTCATCGTCACTGTACATCGCCTCAATCATTTGTTGGTAACGGTCCTCCATGAACCCTCGTCGCAGCTTACGCGTGCGCGTCAACTCCGCCTCATCGGGGTCGAATTCTTTATGGAGCAACGCGAACTTCCGCACACGAGCCAGTGGCGGTAGTGTCTGGTTGACGCGCTCCACATCCGTACGGATCAATTCATACACCTCCAGTTTCTGCGATAGATCGACCAAGGTAGTGTAGGCTAAGCCCCGCTTCTCCGCCCAGCGTCCGACGTTATCGAAGTCGATAATGATGATGGTTGTAACGTAGGCTTTATCCGCCCCACCGACCGCCATCACGTCCCGGACATAGGGGCTGAACTTCAATCGTCCTTCAATGTACTGGGGTGAGAATCTTCCACCACCGGCCAATTCCAGCAAGTCCTTGACGCGATCGAGGTAGATCAAGTGCCCGTCCTCGTCAATATAACCCGCGTCACCCGTATGGAACCAGCCATCTCTTATCGTCTCGGAGGTTTTTTCGGGGTCCTTGTAGTAACCCGTAAAGACACTTGGGCCTTTGACAAGGATCTCTCCATTATCGGCGATTTTAATCTCCATCCCCGGTGGAGGCTTGCCTACGCTGGTAAATTTGAGATCATCATCTCGGTGAAAGGTGTGAACGATCCCTTCAGTCGATCCGTAAAGATTTCTCAAGTTGACGCCGATGGCGCGAAAGAAGCGTACGGCATCAAGACTGAGGGCCGCACCGCTGGTGTAGGCAAAACGTATGCGAGAGAGACCCAGCTGATCCCGCAATGGTTTAAAGAGGGCTATATCACCTAAAGCATAGAGGAGCCGCCAAAGAAAATTAACCTTGTGCTCCTCGAAACGCATATCCGCCACCTTATAACCGATCGGCATAAAGATCCGATACAAGAAGCGGTTGATCAGCGAAGTGTCGCTTATGCGCATTTGCACTTGGGAGACCAAACTTTCCCAGAGGCGGGAGCTAAAAAGGAGAGAGTGTGGAGCGATCTCCCGCATGTTCTCACGAATCGTCTCGGGACTTTCGATGAAGTCGACAACCGTGCCGTGGATCACGTGGCCGGTCAATCCCATGGCTTGTTCGGTGATCCAGGCCAACGGCGAAAAGGAGAGATAATCATCAGTATCTGGATATGAATCTACTTCCATCATGTTGAGCATATAACCGACGAAGTTCCGGTGGGCGATCATCGCGCCTTTAGGCAAACCCGTCGTACCGGAGGTGTACGAAAAGATAGCGAGGTCGTCCCCCGAACCCTGAGCGACCAGCTCCTCAAATTGGCCGGGGTGGTTTTTCTCATGCTCTTGGCCCAGAGCCTCCACCTCCTCAAACGCCATCAGCCAAGGATCATCGTACCCCCAGAGACCCCGTTCTTCCCAATAAATCACATGCTTAACATCCGACACACGATCCCGGATATCCAACAACTTGTCGCATTGTTCCTGATCATGGGCTACGACGAAGACAGCGTCACTGTGGTTGACGATGTATTCAATTTCCTTGGGGATGCAGTCGGTGAAGATGCCGATGGCCGTCCCCCCCGCTGATTGCACAGCTAACTCGGCCCAATAAAATTCCGGATCGTTATCGCCGATGATGCAGACCTTGTCGCCTCTTTCCAAACCCAAACTCACCAGCCCCAAGCAGAATGCCTTCACGCGCCGGTACGAATCAGCCCAGGTATGTTCTCGCCAGATGCCGTATTCTTTCTTCCGCATGGCGGTTTTTCTGTCGCCATACTGCTCAACCCGGGCCAGGAAGTTCTTGGGCAGCGTATCCAGAATAACCTGCTCGCCTGTTGCCAAGCTGGTTCGCATCATCACCTCCGTTATTGGGAACCCATATCCGTCGAGCCCGCGCGGAACTCTTCCCCTAAATAAGCCTGGATCACCGTTGGGTTGTTTCTAATTTCCTCCGGAGTACCTTCAGCAATCTTGAGGCCAAAGTCCAAAACAATCACCCGCTCAGCGATGTCCATCACCAATCCCATGTCATGCTCGATGAGAAGGATTGTGGTTCCTTGCAATTCGTGGATGTCGAGGATGAATCGAGCCATATCCTCCTTCTCCTCGAGGTTCATCCCGGCCATGGGTTCATCAAGGAGAAGCAATTTCGGTTCTAGAGCCAGAGCACGACCGAGCTCCACACGTTTACGAAGTCCGTATGGAAGTGCACCGACGATGGCTTTACGAATGTGCTCCATCTCTAGGAAATCGATGATCTCCTCCACCACGATCCGATGCTCAACTTCCTCTTTTTGTGCACGTCCAAAGTAGAGAGCGCCGGCAATCATGCCATGGTTCATGTGCACGTGCCTGGCTGCCATGAGGTTGTCTAGCACACTCATCCCGGTGTAAAGAGCGATGTTCTGAAAAGTACGGGCAATACCAAGAGGCGCGACACGATGCGACGGCAATCGCGTAAGATCGGACCCCTTAAAAATGATCCGACCTTTGTCAGGTCGGTAAAAGCTGTTGATACAATTCAGCATCGAGGTCTTGCCAGCACCGTTCGGGCCAATGATGGCCAGTAAATCCCCCTCACGCACATCGAAACTGACGTCAATCAGCGCCTGAGTGCCTCCAAATGCCAGATGGACATTTTCCACACTCAATTGAACAGCATTGTCCATAATCGATTCCAGGTTTCGAATAGGTACTGAGTTGATAAACCCGACGAAAGCCGCACAATACTACCGGGAGGTGACGATGTTGTTAGAATGATGTGTGCAAAGATCCTCCGCTCACCAGGTAAGGGAGCCTGTGTTTTTGAGGAGGGATCGAGTGAATACTTTTATCAAGAAGATATGGGCGCCTATTTGACAATATTACCAATCCTTCACCAATTGTCAAAGGTTTTCGGATCAGCGAGCGTGTTTCACGCTCATAAGTAATGCAAACCGCCGATCGTGATGCAGGAAGGATCCATAGGTAACCTATGCAACCTCATGATCAGCCCATGTTTCTGAAATACATCTAGCGACGAACCTATACTATATGGAGTGCGCAAGCTCTGCTTGCGCCCAGAAGCAGAGCTTCTGGACTCCAAAATATCCTATGGATACTGTTCGTATCTTAAGAACCCCCACTGGCAAAGATCGTTGCACAGCTGTAGAGATGATCTTCAATGTCTAATCGTAACTCTAAAGGAAAGTGCAGTAACATAATCGATTCTTAAAAGGGTAATGAGGGAAGGAGTTTAAACAGGTGTCCCGATTACGATTTTGACGGAGCCTACTCTAGGGTAATTCGCGGAAGCTCAACTCAGCGATCACCGGGCGATGATCCGACCCGCCATAGTCCCCTGTTGTCGCACTCAGTGCCACCAAATCCGCAGAGTAAAACACATAATCGATGCGCCACATTGGGAGTCCAATGCTTGGGAAGCGACTGAAAGTAAAGCCCATTCCCCATCCGCTCTCTCGGTGCGCGTCTTTTAGACGAGATGTCAGAGGTGCATACATGATCTGTTGATCCGTCAGGTTGAAATCACCAATGACAACCAGCGGATCCTCTAATCGGTCTATTCGGGTAAGCAAATCGCGAACGTCGGCATCGCGTACTTGATTGAGAAACCCCGTTGGGATACCCAAAGGCAAACCAAACGGATGGAATCCCTCCAGTGGTGGTGAGCGAGGATGGGCATTAAGTAGGTTCACCCGGTGTCCGTCAATCTCGAGCACCATTTGTTGGACCCAGGATCCCGTGCCATCGTCCAATTGGTAGAACTCATAGTTTAGGATCGGAAAACGGCTTAGGATGCCATAGGAGTTCTCCAATTTATGGTAGGGATAACGCTCGGCCAGTCGCTCTTCAACCGCAGCACCCATTGACGGCAAGATCTCATGCAACCCGACAATGTCGGGGTCGTGCTGCTCGATGGCGGTCGCCACCCTGTCCGCTTGTTTATTCGTCCAGAGAACGTTATAGGTCATCACGCTAAAGGTTGGGCCAGTAGAATACACCGACGTACGAGGTAGGTAGAGACGGCCATAGGTTAACAAGAAGAGCGTTGTGGGTATGGCAACGAGGATCAACAACAGACGGGTGCGTCGCAGGAAAAGAATCCCCGGCAATAAAATGATGAACGGAAGGTACAACCAGGGCAAAATGTAGCTGAGCGCATCAATAAACCATAGCTCGCCTCCACCCAGCTCTCGCAAGCTGTAGTACACGACGAGCAGCCCTGTTTGGAGTGGCGTAAGGAGATTGAGGCCAGCGAATATGAGTCGCTTAAAGAAATCCACAAGCGACACAGTGATGCCCCTGACCTTCATCCGATCCTCACTCTCCATCGTGCAGCTCCAAAGGGCTCACCACGCTTTCCATGATTCGCCAGCGGCCTTCCTCTCGGCCTCCCTCGTGTACTTGATGATCAATGATCGCACGACCTCCGACATCGTGCGACCTCCAATGCTTTCAGCGAAGCGTTGATGCTCTTCTCTCGTCAGCCTCACCCTCAGCACGTGATCTCGGCGCTCTTCCGATCGCTTTGGTGGTCGACCTCTCTTCACCATCTCCACCCCTTATTATATTTTGTGACCACAGTAAATTGATATAAGTTATTATTGTGGCCACATTTATTATGAATGACTTTGTCTTTCCCTGCAAGAGAGCTTAAGAGTCGACGAATACCTCAAATATCTTCCGGTTTGCCTCTAAAAATGCGGATGCGGGCCACTCTCCTCTAGCCGGGGTATCTCCACTGCAACGAACGGTGCGTCAGGGGGGAGATTATATCGCCTCCCAGGTTACGGATCATCGACCAAATGTCGGCGCTGGCATCGGTGCTTGATCGGTCGTCCATCCTGCTTGCGAAGGATCGCGGCCCGCAACACCCCCACGGCACGCAAAATAAGCACCAAACCTGGAGTGTTCCGGTGTGTACTGTCACAACTGACCTGTAACCAGAGGGATGATGTGAACGAGGAAATCGACAAACTATGCAGCGTGCGGGTTTTTCCCGCATCCATGATTTCCTCACCTTCCCCAATAGATTATCGCTGCTTTCAGCAGACTCAATCACGAATGAGTATAATCTAAATCGATTCCATTGCCTGAACTAGGGCACCTTAAATCAAACTGAATAAGGATAACACTGTGTTACCTCAACCTCGTTTCAAGCTGGTTATGGATCAAGGACCCACCCCAGGTCACGAATTTGAACTCACGCAAGACAGCATCATCATGGGGCGTGAGATGGATAAGGACGTGGACTACGTTATCTCTTCCCCGACGGTCTCGCGGCGTCATGCGTGCATCACCCGCAAAGGACAACAATATTTCCTCGTGGATTTAGGGAGCAGTAATGGGACCTTTCTCAATGGGGAACGCCTGGGTGGCGAGCCAAGACCGCTCAAATCCGATGACCGAATCCAGCTCGGTGGTACGGTAACCCTGATACTCAGAAGCGTCGGCGCGGCCGACCCTACACGCGTGGCCAAGCGTGACGAAACGCCTCTCGCTGCAACGATGTTGGGGGATCTCGAGGACTACATACCGCCGACAACGCCGCCCCAATTCATCGTCATCGTCGCCGGCGAACCCCCAAACACCTATAACCTAACGCGTGAAGCATTCACCATCGGGCGTGCCGACGACAACGACATCGTCATCAGCGCGAAGACTGTCTCACGTCATCATGCCCGATTGGAGATCGCTCCTGGTGGCTATCAATTTGTGACCTTACCTGAAGCGAGCAATCCGGTGTTGTTCGAAGGGCGGCCACTGAGCGAACCACGCCTGCTGCGTCACAACGATATCCTCCGTATCGGGAGCCTCGACGCCGGCTTGATGGTCACCATGGTCTATCACTCACCAAGCGAGGCTGCCGTCGAGGAAGAAGCCCTGACGATCAAGTTTGGTGAGAAGAACCTGCTTCAAATTGGACGTGATCCCGGCAACGACGTCGTACTGGACGCCCCGAACATTTCTCGCTTCCATGCTCAAGTGGAGCTCATTGGGCAACGCTACCGGATCAGCGACCTGCGCAGCTCGAATGGCACCTTCGTCAACGATCAGCGAGTCGAAGGGGATGTCTGGCTCAATCCCGAGGACACCATCCGCATCGGTCCCTACCGCTTTGTGATGGGTGAGGACGCGCTGGCACAATACGACGAGAGCAGTGGTCTACGGGCAGACATGTATAACCTCAACAAATGGGTGCACAAGGACCTGAACATCCTGCAGAACATCTCGGCGACCTTCAAACCTCGCGAGCTCATCGTGATCGTCGGCCAGAGTGGTGGTGGGAAAACCACACTATTGGACGCGATCGCAGGCTATCGCCCCGCGACCCATGGTAGGGTGTTTGTGAATGACATCGATATCTACCGCAACTTCGATGCCATTCGACAGAACATCGGTTACGTGCCCCAAGAAAACATCATCCACATGGAATTGACCGTCTACCAGGCGTTGGATTACGCGGCTCGACTGCGTATGCCACCTGATACAACCAACGAGGAGCGACACCAACGGATCATGGAGGTGCTGGACGATCTCGACATAGCCCACAGGAAAGACACACAGGTCAGCAGCCTGAGCGGTGGCCAACAAAAGCGGGTCTCGATCGGTGTCGAGCTTCTCACCAGCCCCGGTCTCTTCTTCCTCGATGAGGCCACCTCCGGTTTGGATCCTGGAACCGAAACCGCGCTCATGCAGTTGCTACGACGCCTCGCCGACCAGGGGCGGACGATCGTGCTCGTGACCCACGCCACCAAGAATGTCATGCTCGCCGATCGGGTTCTCTTCATGGCTCGGGGTGGCTATCTTGCATGGTTCGGCCCGCCCGATGAAGCCCTCGAATACTTCGACCAACATCGCTCCGAGAACGAGCGTCGCACGAGCGACATGGAATTCGACAAGATTTACGCGATCCTCGAGACACCCCAGCACGGTTCCCCAGAAGACTGGTCCAATCGCTACCAAACACACCCAGCTTATCAACGCTACATCCTCGAACCCCTAGAAATGAAGAGGCAGGAGTTGGAGGCGGCTCAGGTACCTTCGCCGGAGGAGATCGCCCCGATCCGGGCACCCAAGGTTCGACGCCAAGTTTCTTCGCTGCGTCAATTCCTGATTCTCTCCTCCCGCAACATCAAAATCCTGACCAGGGATCGCGTCAGCTTGATCTTGATGTTGGGAGCCGCCCCCCTTGTGGCTCTCTTAGATGTACTCATTGCATTTATGGTGGGAAGCAACCCATTCGATTTCGTAGAGGGCAGTTTCGAAGACATCATGATGGGTTTTTTCCTGATCGTCATCTTCGCTGTCTTCGTGGGCGCCCTCTCCCAAATGAGAGAGATCGTCAAGGAGAACCAGATCTATAAACGGGAGCGTCTGGTCAACCTTAAGATCGCACCTTATGTCTTCTCGAAGGTGTGGATCGCGGTTTTGCTCGCTCTTTACCACGCCGCGGCTTACACCATCATTCACAACTTGGCCTACGATATGCCGGGAGGGGCCCAGGAATTCATATTGATGTACGTCAGCATGCTGCTGGCCGCGATGGCCGGTATGATGCTCGGCTTGTTCACCTCAGCCATATCTCCGAACGCAAACACCGCCCCAATGATTGTCATCGTCCTGTTGATGCCACAGATTGTGTTAAGCGGCTCTCTGGTGCCACTGCCAGGCCCCGTCAGCGCACCAGCGTCCACCCGATGGGCTTTCGAGGGGCTTATGAGCATCAGTGGAGTGGGTTCCGACATCGCCAGCGATCTCTGCTGGGAGTTACCCGAGGAGCTTCGCGAGGTGATGAGCATTGAGGATAAGACCGCTCAGTGTAAGTGTATGGGACTCAATGTCTTGAGAGAGGAGATCTGTAGCTTCCCCGGCGCGGGTGAATTCTATGACCCTGCTATCGAAGAGCCTGCACCGATAGAACCCCCCCCACTGCGGGACAAACCTCCTGAACCGGAGATTCCTCCGGCTCCCGAAAAGCCGGAGGATGAATCCGACTCTGTCGCCATGGCGGAATACTTCGAAGCCATGGAGCTCTATCAGGAGGAGCTCACCGCCATCCAAGATGGGTACAGAGCCGAGATGGAAGTCTACGAGGCCGAAGCTGAGGTTTATCAAGCGGAAATGGAAGCCTATCTCGAGGAAAACCTCGAATGGGAAATCGCTCGCGAGGCCGCTGTCAATCCAGCCGAGGGCCTCATCGGCACCATCTATGAGGATTATGGATGGACCTTCGTGGACAAGAACGACTCGCAGGCGTTCTGGTCAAAGATCCTTACCACATGGATCGCGCAGGGGGTGATCATCGCTGTCCTGCTCCTGGGTGTCCTGCTTATGGTGAAACGCAAAGATGCCGTCTGATTCGAGATCTCACTTAAAACTACTCTTGGCACTCCTCGCCTTTGCCAGTTTACTCTACGCTTGCGGCAATCCATCGGAAGAGAGCCGTTCGGCAACCCTCGATGCTCTGGCTCGTTCGATCGCCTCCACGGCGACGGCCGCGGTCGGGGGTGATGTCGATCCTGCAGAAAAGCTCAAAACCGTCGAAGCCGAAGCGACCACCCAAGCCCGGTCAGTGAGCGCCACGCAAGCTGCATTGTCTGAGTTGAGCGCAGAGCAACAAGCAGCCACCACCACAGCCTTCGCCCCCTATGCGGCTGAATTGTCCAAGTACGATGTTGACCCTTCAAGAGGAAGGCCAGGGTGGATTCACCCCCCGGTAACTTTGGATATCGAAGGTTATCAACAATTCGATTCCAAGAACCAATTTATCTTCACCATCGTAGGTGATTTTGCCCTTTCCGCTGACATCACCTGGAACACCCAATACGGGACATCGGGTTGCGGCTTCGTCCTCAGATCCGATGGACACGAGGAAAAACCGAGCCAATACATGCTGATGATCACACGAGGCGGTCTGGGTCACGTGATTTTCGCCCCCATCGTCGAGGGGGACATTGTAGGTGGCTATGATTTCTACGCCAAAGGAAAAGATCCGAATTTCGATTGGCGCAACGACACCACCAACCGCCTCACTGTGGTAGGACGTGGCACCATGTTCACCATCTACACCAACGACATATTGATCGGTGAGATCGACACCTCAGAACCGCCTCCCGATCCGGTCTTTCCACCTCCACCGGAGAGGCCGTCATCAGATGATGAGGAAGCGATGGAGAGATACCAGCAAGAGTTGGAGGAGTATGAGCGGGAGGTGGAGCAGGTAAGGGCCAACTTACAAGCTCGTCGCAACGAGATGAAGGAGAAGGATACCGTCTTCGAGCGTGGGTTTGTCGCCATGGTTGCGGTCAGCGAGTCAGGTCATACGGTCTGCCGCTTCGACAACGCTTGGTTGTGGCTGATGGAGGACGAGGGATAAAAGCATTCTTGCGATCCCCACAGATCTTACAGGGGCACGGACCGTGCCCCTGTGCAGTTAAAAACAACACAACCCATACCATGTTTCTTGTCTACCCTTTCATCCTATGAGGGACCATCACAGCACCCAAATGCTGACGGGTTGATATTACAAACTAGTTGAAAATATAAACTTAATTTGATATACTGTGTCTCACTCGAGAAAGGTAATGGTCCAAATGAGGAGTTAGGTAGGCTAATATCGTGTTGAAAAATGCGCAATGTCCTCAATAGGCACCAGAGATTGCAGAGTGAAAAGGCTAGGATAAACATGATTCAAACGGTGAATCTAACACGACACTACGGCACGCTTGCGGCCGTGCAGGATTTGAATGTTGAGGTCGAAGAAGGTGAATTGTTTGGTTTTCTGGGACCCAATGGCGCAGGCAAGACGACCACCATCCGCATGATCGTCGGGCTGCTTCGCCCTACAGCGGGTACGGCGAGGGTGGCCGGGCATGATGTACAGCAGGAGCCGTTGGCCGTCAAACGCTCGGTGGGTTATCTGGCTCAGACGCCCCTTCTTTACGAAAAGTTAACCGGTCGGGAATTTCTACGTTTTATCGGTGGTCTTTATAGCCTCAGCGATGATGTGATCGAAGCTCGGACAGAACAGCTACTCGCATTAATGGATCTGTCGGATAGGGCGGATCACCTCATCGAGAGCTACTCCGGTGGTATGTGCCATAAGATCGGATTATGCGGCGCTTTACTTCACGAGCCACCCGTCCTGCTGCTGGATGAACCCCTGACGGGAATGGACCCATACGGTGCTCGACGTATCAAAGACTTACTGCGTGAAATGTGCCGACAGGGGAAAACGGTGTTCCTATCGACACATGTTCTGGAGGTCGCAGAACGGGTATGTGACCGGGTTGCCATTCTGGATCAGGGACAGTTGATCGCGGTGGGCACGATGGAAACCTTGCGTGCTCAAGCTCAATCCACTGCAGAAACCACATTGGAGGATCTCTTCTTGACACTAACTGGGGGCGGAACAACAGCCGAAATGGTCAGCATGTTAGGGTAGAAGAAGAGGAGAGCATGGTCTTAAAAATCTTTCGTCCCCAATATTGGATGCTCGATCGTAAGGTGCGTAATACGAACCGATTGGTTGTGATCGCACTGATTCTGGTCCTGATGTTTGGTGGACAATGGCTCTACGGCAACCTGATTCGTGACAACTTGACCCTGCTACATTCCGACCAGGCGGTGACGGCTATCGCCTTGTATTTGCCTCTCGGTCTCTTTTTCTTCGTGTTGTTTGCCATACTGGGAATTGGCGATGTGATGCACCAGCTTTACCTGGCCTCAGATCTGGAACTGCTGATGATCGCACCGATTCGCTATCGAACCATCTTTATGGTCAAGTTGCTGCAGTGTAGTCGAGCGACTCTCATACCTGCACTTGGCCTCGGCACATTCCTGTTTGCATTGGGGTGGGCATGGAATGCCTCGCTGAGCTATTACTTACTCAGTGTGTTGCTGATCCTGGCAACGATGACACTGGCAACAGCAATGATCATGATTTTTGTTATCCTGCTGGCGCGGTTGCTCCCGGCCCAGAAGATACGGTCGTGGATGCCCATATTGGTTGTTCTAACAACATTCCTGCTTATGCTAGGTCAGCAACCGGCCACAGAGTGGCTTCTTGGTCAGACGGACTTGATCACGCTTCTTACGGAGGGCTTGCTCAATCCCGTACAGTTAGGTCGGATTGCATTAGGATTCGGAGCGCTGGCGTTGTTGACAAGCGTGGCGGCATCTCAAATCTTTAACCTCGCTTTTCACGAAGGATGGGATCGGTTGCGTGAGGTTCCGACTCGGCAGGCCCCTGTTTCCCTGGTCACGCGTCGCTCGTGGGGAACATATCAATTGGTACGGACACTGCCGACACCTCTACGCCACTTTTTGGTCAAGGAATGGCTGGAATTAAAGCGCAATCCTCGAGGTCTCATCAACCTAGCACAACCCCTAATATTGGTTGTTGCGCTGGTCCTTCTACCAGCAATCCGTAGTGGGACAGGGCGCGACACCTTACAGCCGCTCCTTTTCGGGTTCATGATGATGATGCTTGCACTATTCATAGGCATCTTGCCTATCGGCACATCTCTAATGGCCGTCGCGCAAGAGGGACGCAGGATGGCATTGCTTCGGGTTGCGCCGATCTCGATGTCAGATGTGATCAAGGGTAAATTATGGGCCACTTGGGCTCCCATGGCGTTGTCCTGGACTGTCGTCCTGATTATTGCCGGCATGTGGCTTCAATTCCCATTGTGGCAGATTGGCAGCCTGGCGGGAATGACGATCCTGGGACTGGCTGGCGCATCAGTAATGACCGTGGCTGTTGGCGGGCTGAGTGTTGATTTCACGCCTGAAGAGCTAAACCAGCGTATGTCCTTAGGGGTAAGCTACCTGCTGATGGGGATAAATTCGGTCTATATGTTGTTGACTATCGCCGTTTTCGTGTGGCTCGTGATACGACTGTTTTCTGACAGTCTTGTCGTGGTAGCAATCCAGGCACTGGCTGGATTTGGCGCTGTCGGGTGGCTTTTCTCAGACAGCTTGTGGGGTCCAATCGCCCTGTTGATCGGGCAGGTGGCATTTTGGATCGGGGTAAAAATCTTGTGGGGTGCTGCCGTTCGTCGCTTGGAAACGTGGGAGGGTATTTAAAGCTTTGAGAGATATCGGTAAAGCTCGGCTTAACCGGGGGGGCGGAATTTCTGCGAGTATTAATGAAACATCACATTCAAAGTCAAGTTATGAATAAACAGACAGATATCGAGGGCCTGATCCGCAAGACTCGTCAATACGAATACGTTGATGGTCTCCGCGATTTACAAATGGCTGCGATCATGGCATTCTTCGTCGTCTTTGCTTGGTTCTTTTTCACGCTAACTGGTGTGCGCTGGTACCTTCGGTTGATACTCTTTCTTAAAGGAACTTTCGGAAGTTGGGCACCTTGGATTGACGGACTACTCTTCCTTCTGATCATTTTTTCCGTTCTCGGCGGATCGTTGTGGCTGATGAGAGCAATGCGGCGGAAGTGGCTGTGGCAGAAGAGTGGATGGGTCAAACCACTTCGATGGCAAGTCCCGCGCAGAGTGAGCGTTCTCTCCGTGGTGATCGTTCTCGGCGGCATAGGATTAGCCATCGCTCTGTTCGTTACCAACAGGGTGGAGGCTTCTTTCATCCTTCGCATGCTCTGGGTGGCGACCGGGTGGGCGTTCGGCTACACCTTGGTTGGTGTGGGCCGAGAGATCGGTCTCAAACGCTACATCTGGCTCGGCGCAGTTGGCGGCATTGCTTCGACCGTTCTTCTTTTCCTCCCCCTCACCTTTGGTCAGGTAGCCATTATTCTCTATGGGGCTTGGGCTTTGGCGCTCGGCATATCCGGGGCGATCGTCCTGCGTCGCGTCCTGGCCAAGACCAATCAGGTGAACCATGGCGGATGAACTCAAGGAAATCACCAACTTCGATCGACTGATCCACGCGCCTTCCCGGTTGGCGATCATGGCCGTTCTCTCAGCCTGCGAGAGCGCCGATTTCACCTTTCTACTCAACGCCACCGGCCTAAGCAAGGGCAATCTTTCAGCACATCTGAGCAAACTGCGCGATGCAGGGTATGTCCGTATCACCAAGAGCTTCCGAGGCAACTATCCTCATACAACATGCTCCCTCACCACGGAAGGCCGTCACGCTTTTGATGACTATCGCAAGCAATACCTGGCGTTCGCCAAGCAACTGCAGAAGCAGGGTTGAGTTTGGCGTACGCAAGCTCAGATTGCGCACCCTTCGACAGGGGCTGTCCTGAACTTGCCGAAGGGCTCAGGACACGGTAGAAGCAGAGCTTCGGAATTCTAAAAAGTAGGGGCGGGGGGACCCCGCCCCTACTATGTTGCACCTTCGAGGAAAATCGTGCGGAATCGATGTAGGCGCAGTTCGTGAACTGCCCCTACAAAGAGTGAGAAGAGGAGCGGCAGCTTCGAGCCCAAATGCAGCCGCACCCTTCAGGGTGCGCAAAGGTGCGCAGGCTAAAGCCTGCGGCTACAACAAAAATATCACATCGCAAGGGCATCCAATGGACACCTCCCCGCGAGCTTAAAGCTCGCGGGGAGGCTTTTCGATCACTTGCAGCTTGCATCTTGTGGCTTGTGACTCGTGGCTTGCAGCTTGCAGCTAACCCCCGCGTTCAACAACCTCTGTACTTAAGTAGATTGAATCCCTGAGATAACGCCTTCGGTAGTACATCACACCCAACAGAAGCAGGAATTGCACCAGGGCCGGGAAAATCGTAGAGAACTGCTCGAAATAAAAAATCATGAGGTTAACCGCCGCCAGTGAGAGCAGCAGTCCAATATACCCCATGGCGGCCCCACTTCTATCCTTGTTGGTGATGAACAATCCAGCAGAGACGACCAACAACAAACCAACAAACCCCTCCACTGCGACGCGAGCCGAGAACCAGAACATCCCGGTGATGCTCGCCACCTGCCCCCCGACGACCAGCTCTGTGATCATACTCTCCAGTCTCGAGGGATCCCGGGTCGCTAAAAGAAGCATCACAAGATTCCAAAGCGCAAGGAGACCGAGAGCCGCCAGGCCTCCTGCCAGGACTGCTTTCAGACGTCGCCTTGTGATCCAGCGCGTTTCCAATTGTCCCAGTTTATCCATCCATCGTTCTAGGGTGCTGGTGGTTTCGGGGGCTATGCGTAGTTCCTCGCAGGCCAAGTATTCCAAAAGACTTTCCGCCAAGCGAGCTAGATCTGGATGCTGATCGTCATCCGCAATCTTGCGTAGGCGAAATTTTAGCGCCAGACGTTCACTGGGCTCTAGGTCTCTATCAAGCACTTCCTGCAGCCCATCGAGGGCGAGGTAGAGTTCGTCACGCGCTTCCCGTTCAGCAGGGCGTCGGACCTGAAGGTAGATCATCACGGTGAGCAAGAAAAAGGCGTACACAATAGGCGCGGCGACGGGGTGGAAGTAGTCGTTAGACTGGGTAATGAACTTGCCCACCTCATCGATGA
Organism: Anaerolineae bacterium; assembly: GCA_011174825.1. Classification (GTDB taxonomy): domain Bacteria; phylum Chloroflexota; class Anaerolineae; order Anaerolineales; family E44-bin32; genus DUEZ01. The sequence continues at coordinate 25,997 of DUEZ01000059.1, forward strand.
ACAAACCGACACCGGCCCCCGCCAGCAGGGATCCTACAACGTATACCCAACGATTGGCAAAGATCAAGGGCAGCAACGCGGCGCCAAAGAGGAGCAATCCGCCCCAGAGCACATGGGCGATGTGCAGTTCTCCTCCCGCGATCTGAGGGTATCCCGTTAGCTCTAGGAAAAGCCGCGTCAACGCCACCGATGCAGCGAAGCTGAGAAGGGTGAAGAGCAGGTAGCGCTCGGTCCCCTCGCGTCGGACAGGTTTTCGAACTCGGCTGATGTATCGGTCAACGATAGGCATTCTTCCCCTAAGCTATTCCAGCAATGTTTTCCTTCACCGGTAACCTCATCAGCATCACAACCGCAAATGTTGCCAGGACGGAACCAAAAAGAAATGGCGCCGAGGGACCAAAGCCTGTCCAGCGCCCAACACCTTGCCACAACATGCCCGCGATGAGGCTCGCGGGAAGGGATGTGATCCCGACCGCGGCATTATACACTCCATACGCTGTGCCTCGGCGCTCAGAAGGGACCAGATCAGCGACAAAAGCTTTCGCCACGCCCTCGGTCAGCCCGTAATATATCCCATAAGCTGCCATTAATGACCACGCGTGCCAACCCACGGATGCACGGGCAAATCCCAAATACACAAGCGCATAAAGGACCCAGCCCAGGATCAACAAACTTCGACGACCCACGCGATCAGAGAGCACCCCCGCCGGGGTGGAGATCAAGGCATAGGTCAGGTTAAAGGTCAGCATCATACCGAGCACACCACTGACCGATAATCCGGCTGACTGAGCTCGGAGAATGAGGAAGGCGTCCGACGAATTACCCAAGGTAAATACAACCATGATGATGAGGAAGAGAAGGAAGCGACGATCCAAGCCGACCAGCGTCAAGCGAGGTGGTTGGGTCTCATGAGATGTAGACGGCACCTCCTGCGCTCCCAGGGCAATGACCAGCACCGCCAGTGCGGCCGGGATCACGCTGATCAGTACGATCACTTGAAAAGTTCCTCTTGTGAGCTCTGCCATCCCACGTTGAGTGGCGAGGAACACCCCTAATGCGATCGCTAGACCAATCACCGCACCGGCTGTGTCACCGGCACGGTGAAGACCGAACGCCAAACCGCGCTGCCTCTCGTCGATGCTGTCGGCCACAAGGGCGTCGCGCGGGGCCGTGCGCAACCCCTTGCCCACACGATCGGTGAAGCGTACTCCCAGCACCCAGCCCCAGGTGGTGGCAAAATAGAGGAACGGTTTGGCGATCGTTGACAACCCATAACCCAGGACCGCCAACCCTTTTCGGGCTCTCAACCGATCCGAAAGCCAGCCAGAGAACATTTTTAAGATGCTGGCCGTGGTCTCAGCCACCCCTTCGATCAGGCCGATAACCGCTGTCCGCACGCCGAGGACGTTAAACAGGAAAAGAGGCAGCAGGTTGAGCAGCATCTCCGAGGAGATATCGGTGAGGAAACTCGTAACCGTCGTCACCCAGACGTTACGCGGTAACCCTCCGTATGATCCTTTTCCTGTTGTTGTCATTTCACCTTCTCGAGTCGCCATCTGACGATCTTCGATCCCAATCGTCTTGATCCTTATGCTTCACGTAAGGGCCCATCGCCCTTTCCTCACAACCGGCAAACCTATTAGTGCTCTATCACGATGAAAACGATGGATCCCAAGGTCGAAAATCATCCTGAGTCCCTCGGCTTCGCTCGGGACCTGCGGCTTCACCGAAGGGCCGCCGTCTGACTGGGCATGGGAGCCCAGCCCACGAATAAATGCCCGGAGCTTATTCGAGAGCGTTGACACACCTTGCCCTCTAGCGTATGCTGGAGCATACCATGGTTCCAAGCTCTCTACGAGTTTTTCGCTGATGGATGAGCAATGATAAATCAGCTCTCGTCCACACCTAGGAGGATACCCTCATGCCAGAAGCCTACATCATCGCAGCGGTCCGCACGCCCGTCGGGGTCGGTAAACCGGAGAAAGGAGCCCTGTACCCCGTCGCACCGGTCGATTTGGCAGCGCTTGTGCTGAAGGAAGTTATTCGGCGCGGTGGAATCGAAAAGGGGCAAGTTGACGACATAATCATGGGTTGCGTCTCGCCCATCGGCGAGCAGGGAGCCAACATCGCCCGTCTTGCATCTCTTCAAGCTGGCTTCCCTGTCAGCGTGCCGGCGGTGCAAATCAACCGCATGTGTGGCTCAAGTCAACAAGCCGTTCACTTTGCTGCTCAGGAAATCCTGGCTGGGGACATGGACCTGGTCATCGGGGGTGGGATTGAGATGATGTCGCGCGTACCCATGGGTTCCGACTGGCCGAGGGAATGGCCCGCCAATTTCCCCTTCCCCTTGGTGCACCAAGGGATGAGCGCCGAGTTGATGGCTGAGAAGTGGAATCTCCGTCGTGAGGTGCTCGACGATTATTCCTACGAGAGTCACCTTCGTGCCGGCGATGCCATCCGTGAAGGGCGCCAAAAGGATCAAATCCTACCCATTGCTGTACCGGACGGGAATGGAGGGACGCGCTTGGTGGAAGATGACGAAGGAGTCCGCATCCCCCCTGATAGGGAGAGGATGGCTCAGTTGCCCCCCGCTTTCAAGGAAGATGGGGTGATCACCGCCGGCAACAGCAGCCAGATCAGTGACGGCGCAGCCGCGCTGCTCCTGGCCTCCGAACGTGCGGTGAATGAGCATGGGCTTCGTCCTCTCGTCCGGGTGGTCGCCCGTGAAGTTGTGGCGACGGATCCGGTCTTGATGCTGGACGGTCCCATCCCGGCGACGCAAAAAGTCCTCAAGCGGGGCGGGTTATCGCTTGAAGACATGGACGTGATTGAGATCAACGAAGCCTTCGCCTCCGTGGTGCTTGCATGGTTTAAAGAACTTGGGGCGGACCCACAGAAGGTCAATCCAGATGGCGGCGCGATCGCCCATGGTCACCCGCTCGGTGCCACGGGCGGGGTATTGATGACGAAACTGATCCACCATTTGCTCCGCAACGAAAGTCGGTACGGTCTTCAGACGATGTGCATCGGGCATGGGATGGCCACAGCGACGATCCTCGAACGGGTTTAAGGATAGGAGATCCTGGCTTGGCGAAAACTTTGAACAGTGTGTACATATCGCGAGGATCTATCTCTCCCAGATCCCAGTTGAAACGCTGTGAGGTATAATGAGATTGGTGAACTTTGTATGTGAGGAGGGCATCATGGCAGAAGAAAAGAAAGGGAAAACGGAACAAATCAAACGCTGGCCGCCCGAGGATACCCGCCAACACATGAGAGCTGCACGCTCAGAAATGAGGGAAAGCTACAAATCCTTCCTTCCACCCAAGTTTGTCGAACACAGGCGAGCGGCCCGTCGCGAGATGTTGCTCGCGTTTCGAAGTTTGATCGATCATGCCTTGGAGCGCATGGAGGCAAAAGAGGGCACTTAGGCCGAACTAACTGATCAGCTTTAAGATGAGGGGTAATACCCACAAGACCTGATTTCCTTGCGATCTCAAATTGAAATCTCCCCGCGAGCTTGAAGCTCGCGGGGAGCTGTTAATACGAGAATCCTTTTCGTGGTTTTGATTGAGCGAGTCTTAGAAACCTGTCCAGAGAACGATCACGCCGCTGACGATCCCCGTTAGTAATACGAAGCCATATATACGCACGATCGTCCGTCGAAGCTCAACCGACCCCAACATCCAGGCGATCACAACTTTGGCGGTCGTGTTAACCAAGGTCGCCAGCAGGATCGCCACCGCAGCCACCTTGAGTTCGATTTGTCCGGACAATGCCAAATCGGAGACGCTGAGCGTGATCGCATCCACATCCGTCACCCCGGTTAGAGCACTGGCGAGGTAAACGCCAGCGTAGCCGAAGAACTCGTTCGCTGCCCTGACGACGATCAACACGATGACGAAGGCCAACGCAAAAGTTAATGCCGTTGAAAACCTCAGAGGGTTGGAGACCTCCATCCGCTCTCGGCTTTCTTGCTCATCCTCTTGTCGCACCCGCCAGAGGAGGTACACCCCCCCTAAGCTGGCTATCAACATCGCAACCAGGGGAATGCTGATGATGTTCAACAATGGTGCATAGACGACCCCGACCTCGATCATCACCCGCGGGAACATGATGCAAGAAGCCAGAAGGACACCCCGGGCGAGGATGGATGATAACCCGGGATTTTCTTTACTCCGCCCTGCAAAGCTCACCGTGGTCGCCGTGCTGCTGACCAGACCCCCGAGGATCCCGGTTAACCCAACACCTTGTTCCGTCCCCAGGATTTTGATCAAAATATATCCTAAAAAACCGATGCCCGAGACGAGAATAACCAACAACCATATCTGGAAGGGGTTGATCACGTCAAAAGGACCAAAGTTGCGGTTTGGAAGCAGAGGCAGGACAACTGCGGTGATGAGCGCAAATTCAAGTGTCGCCCTCAAATCCACCGCGCTCATGCGGCGGGCCAAATTATGGAGGGTAGGCTTGAGCGCCAGGATAAGCGCAGTGATCACACCAAGCGCTGCGGCTAATTCAAAGTTGTCCCAAATGACCATCGCGCCAAGTAGAGGTACGATCAATGCGACAACCTCCGTTGTAATACCCTCTTCATGCCCGCGATAGATTTCGCCCAAATAACTAGCCCAAATGAGCAGAGCCAACATGATATACGCGACAACAAAAGGCCAAATACCGTGTTCCTTGGCCACATAAGCACCCACGGCACCGAGTAAAGCAAACAATGAAAACGTCCGAATCCCGGCAAACTCCTGATCTTCTGTGCGCTGTTGGACAAATTCGCGCTCTAATCCAATTAACGCGCCGATCAACAAGGCTGCGGCAAAGCGCCACCAGGGCTCAATGTTTAACATCGACTCCATGCTGCCATCCTTTGTGCTATATTACACTTTCAATCCATGTTTAAGTGTACCGGAAAAATCGACCGCGAGGAGCAAGGAGGGGTATAGGTGGGGGTGTGGGCGGCGCCCACGCCCCCACCTATACCTGTCCTCCTCTCGCAGTTGATTTTTCTCAATTGATCCATGATCGCAAAGTGAATTATACTGTCCTTCGATTTCTTGTCCTCGCTAAACCTACTCGACCCTGGAGGTCCGCATGCCAACCTTCGCAGCGGTTCAGATGGAACCCAAACTCTTCGACGCAGAAGCCAACCTTAAAAAAGTGATCAACTTCATGCACGAGGTGTCGCTGTGTAATGCCGAGATCGCGGTGTTCCCAGAGTGCGCGCTCACCGGTTACGCGCTCTCCGCTGAGGAGGCCGCCTCCATCGCTGAGCCGATCCCCGGTCCTCGTACCGATCATCTCTCCGAAGCCTGTCGAGAAGCCGGCCTCATGGCCGTCGTTGTCGGAACGATTGAGAAGGATGCGTTCGGTCGATTGTTTAACAGCGCCGCCCTCGTTGGACCCGATGGTTTGATCGCCCGCTATCGCAAGACCCACCTGCCCTTTCTGGGGGTTGATCGTTACCTGGCCGCTGGGGACACCCTACCTGGCCCATTCGAAACCCCTGTTGGACGCCTCGGGCTTCTCATTTGCTACGATTTACGATTCCCTGAGCCGAGCCGTGTTTTAGCGATAGCTGGTGCCCAAGTGATCCTGCTGCCGACTGCTTGGCCGAGCGCAGCTACGCTTTACCCAGATTTCATGGCCCAATCTCGCGCTGCTGAGAACAACATCTTTCTGGTCGCTGCCAATCGAGTAGGCGAAGAGCGGGGAACACGTTACCTCGGGCGCAGTGTGGTCGTAGGACCGGATGGAGAGATGTTGGCGGAGGCGGACGTCGAGGGTGAGGAGATCCTTTGTGTAGAGATCGATCCCCATCGGAGCGATCTCAAGCAACGAATTTTTGTTCCTGGTGAGTACGAACTCTATCTGTTCGATGACCGTCGCCCGGAGCTCTACCGACCACTTATAGAATAGCCACAAGCTGCAAGCTGCAAGTTACAAGCGCAAGAAAAACCTCACTGCGAGCTTTAAGCTCGCGGGGAGGTGGCTATTGAATGCCCTTACAATCTGTAACTACATTATAATCGCAGGCCTTAAATTGCGTTGCGGATACTAAAGGATGCGGTTGCATTTGGTCTCGGAGGCATAAAAAGATATCATTATCCTTGATATTGGGGCGGGGTGACCCCGCCCCTACATTTTTGGAATCCAGAAGCTCTGCTTCTGCCGTGTCCTGAGCCTGTCGAAGGAGGCGCAAGCAGAGCTTGCGCACTCCAAACGCACCCTAAAGGGTGCGGCTACATTGGATAACACTCCCCCGAGAGTATGCTTTTATCGTAGGGGTGCACGGTCGTGCGCCCCTACCCTTGTGAATGTCATTCCTCGTCGCATGGCTCCTCGGAATGACCTCTGCGGAGATACCCCGCACATAAAAACAGGCTGTAGCCTGCGACTGCAGCCTGTGCTTCTATCCCCCAAAAAGGTGCGAACGATTATCCGCGCCCTCCTCTCCACAGTACCCACCCCATCAGGAGTAGAGCCATACCAAGTCCGACGGCGCCTAACGACCTCTCACCGCTGATATAAAGCACGCTCCCGACCAACGCTAACGCAGCGAAAAAAATCGCACCAACTACACGATCGACTGATCGTGTCAGAGTCTTCAATTGCCGCTCGAGGTCAGGCGTGACCTTCATGGTAACCAGGATCTCCCCACGCTCGATCTTCGCCAGTGTTGTATCCAACCGGGTCGGCAACGTCGATAGCGCCCTGGCTTGCTCGATCAAGATTCCAAAGATCTCTTTGAGCCAATCGCCACCTTCCTCGGACAACAACTCTTCGGCGAAAGGCTGAAGACCTTCGAAAAGGTTGAACTCGGGGTCAAGGCCCGTACACATCCCGGCTAGGATCGCCACACAGCGACCGAGGAAGATCATATCTTCCGGCACCTGAAAGGGCATTTCATACATCACGTCCCTGAACTCTTTCGCGAACTGGCGCATCTCTTGAGGGTGAGTGCGAATCAGTTCTCGCATGCTCTTCCCCCACAAGCGATCAACCAACGCCGCCTCCGCTTGTCGGATGCGTTCAATGTCAGCTCCTGGCAATAGAAAACCCAACCTCTGATAGGACTGCATCAGCCGATCCATGTCGCGCGTGCCTACCGCAATGACAAGATCCCTCATCCCCTGTTTCATTTCGGGGGTAATTTGACCGACCATCCCAAAATCGACGAACACCAACCTCCACCCATCAGGCTCGAGAGGTTCGACGAACAGATTGCCGGGATGCGGATCTGCATGGAAAAAACCCACGACGAAGATCTGCCACAGGTAGGTGCGGAACAAGCGCTCCGCTACCTCAGCCAGGTCAACGCCCAGCGCCTCTACGGCTGCGTAATCCGTGATCTTGGTGAAGTACACGTCCTCAAGGGTCAAAACCCTGACGGTTGTGTAATCCCCATGAACTTCTGGGATACGCACCTGGGGGTCATCACGGAACATCTCCCCGAAACGTCGCGCGTTTTCGGCTTCTGCCAGATAATCGACCTCCTCCCACAACGTGCGGCTGAACTCGGTCATCAGGGCGTCTAGATTGGCGCGCCGCGTGATCGGTGGATAACGCTTGAGCCAACCGATAACCCTGGTCAGGGCTGCGAGATCGACTTGGATCAGGTCATGAATATCCGGACGCTGAATCTTGACCACGACTGATTCCCCACTGGGGAGCGTGGCGCGGTGGACCTGCCCTAATGAAGCTGACGCCAGAGGGTGGGGATCAAAATCCGCGAAACGTTCTTCAAGGGAGACCCCGAATTCCTCCTCCACCATCTTCCGCATGGCCTCAAAGGACTCAGGATCGACCTCATCCTGCAAACCTGCCAACTCGGAGGTTATGGTTTCAGGGAGGATGTCCAATCGAGCGGAAAGGAACTGCCCGACTTTGATCCACACCCCGCCCAAACGGGTAGCCAAGGCGCGGAAACGTATCGCCGCATTGCGATAGCGTCTCGCTGCTGTCCGGCGCGACAGCCTCCGTAGACCGATCCGCCTCAGAATCACGTCCCAAAACAGTGCACTGATCACAACGGTCGCAAAAAAACGCGTGACCCGAGCGTATCGGGCGCGTAGATATCGAGGCGGTTTCATCGTCGATGTTGGAGAGTTGAGGTTCCGGGATTGCATCCGATTATCCGGTGCGAAAGTTTCTTTCACTTGATCATACCGCTTTGCTAAGCAGCTGTTTGAGGTTGCAAACGACCAATCGCCCATTTGCTCGCTTCAGCCACTGCGGCCGGTATCACCAGGAGCGGGAGGAGAATCTCCCAGTGCGATAGCGTGAGCGGAACCGTATTGAACACCAATTGCAGGAAGGGCACATAAATCACAAGCAGCAGCAACACAAGCGAGGAAACCACGGCGTAAAACATCCATACGTTGCTGAAGACCCCAATTCGAAACAATGGATAGTGATCTGAACGGGCGGTGAAGGCTCTCAGCAGTTCCGAGAACGACAAGGTAACGAAGGCCATCGTTCCGGCCAGCGGACTTTGCCCCTGATCTACGCTGAAACCGATCCAGTAGGCCACCAAGGTGACGGTGGCGATGGCTACCGTCTGGATCCCAATACCGATCCACATCTCACGGTTGATGATCGACTCGCCTGGTGGACGTGGTTTACGCATCATCGTGTCGGGATCGCCTTTTTCCATACCCAGCGCTAAGGCAGGGGCGCCGTCGGTGATCAGATTAAGCCACAGCAGTTGGATGGCCGTTAGAGGTGAGGGCAAACCTGCCAAGATGGCGATGAAGATCACCGCGATCTCCGCCAAGTTGCACGAGAGCAAATAGAACACGAATTTGCGGATGTTGGAATAGATTACGCGTCCCTGCTCAACCGCAGCGACGATGCTAGCGTAATTGTCGTCGGTGAGCACCATATCGGCGGTCTCTTTGGCCACATCCGTACCGGTGATGCCCATGGCCACACCGATATCGGCTCGTTTAAGAGCCGGAGCGTCGTTCACGCCATCACCCGTCATGGCGACGATTTGATGATTGTGTTTCAGAGCATCTACGATACGTACTTTGTGTTCCGGCGAAACCCGGGCGTAAACGTCCGTATGCATGACCTCGCGTTGTAACGTTTGGTCATCCATCTGCTCCATCCCGACGCCGGTGATCACTTGGTGATCCGGCTCAAAGAGATCAATCTCCTCGCCGATGGCGCGTGCGGTGTCAGGGTAGTCGCCGGTGATCATCAACGTACGTATGCCGGCGCGACGAGCCTTCTCAATGGCTGGCCTCACTTGAGCGCGCGGTGGATCGATCATCCCAAGCAAGCCGACAAAGGTGAAATCTTGTTCGACCTCCTCGGGTGTGGTGTCTTCGGACACCTGACGCTCCACTCTGAAGGCAACAGCTAACACGCGTAATGCCTGCTGTGCCATGGCCGCGTTGGCTGCTAGGACGTTGCTTTTTAGTTCATCGGTAAGGGGGGCTGGTCGGTCGTCCATCTGCTGGTAACTGGTGCACAAATCAAGGATCACATCCGGCGCGCCTTTGATGGCTGCCACCTCCCATTCACGCAGCTTGGTGTCATAGAAAGGGCTGGCGTCTTCCGGCTCGGGCGACTTGATTTTATGGACGGTCGTCATCCGTTTGCGATCAGAATCAAAGGGGATTTCGTCGATGCGAGGGTAAGCCCGTTCCAGGACATCTTGGTCTGCACCGGCCTTGGCCGCAACGACGATCAATGCTGCTTCCGTAGGATCTCCCACAACCCGTAGCCTTTCGTTGCCGTCCCCCTCATCCCCGACCTCGAACTCCGCATCATTGGCCAGCGCGGCCACCCAAAGCGCAGTGGTCGAGGCGGGATAGTCTTTTAGATCGACCGTCTTGCCATCGATTCGAAACTCACCGATCGGTTCGTATCCGCTGCCCGTAACCTCAAAGGCAACACCGTCGACCCACAGTTGAGTGACCGTCATTTGATTCTGGGTGAGGGTACCGGTTTTATCGGAACAAATCACCGTCGTCGATCCAAGGGTCTCGACGGAGGATAACCTTCGAATGAGCGCGTGACGCTGAATCATCTCGCGCATGCCGTACGCCAGGGTGATGGTCACAACCGCTGGTAATCCCTCGGGGACCGCCGCTACCGCAAGGCTCACGGCTACCAAAAACATATCTAACGGGTCCACACCTCGAACCCAACCGAGGAGAAAGACGATGCCGCAGATACCCAGCGCTGCCCACCCAAGGAACTTGCCTAGCTGATCCAACCGGCGCTGGAGGGGTGTGGGCTCCTCATGAACAGATTGCAACATGGCAGCGATCATGCCGATCTGGGTGTTCATCCCCGTGCTGACGACGATGCCCTTGCCGCGGCCGTAGGAAACCAGCGTTCCGCTGAAGGCGGTATTACGACGGTCGCCCAACGTTTCATCCATCGTGAGGACAACACGGGCGTCCTTCACGACTGGGACTGACTCACCCGTCAAGGCGGCCTCTTCAATCTTTAGATTTACGGTCTCTAGCAGTCGCAGATCCGCTGGGATGTAGTTTCCTACCTCGAGCAAGACCACGTCCCCGGGGACCAATTCGCGCGCCGGAACCGTCTGGCGGTGTGCGTTGCGAATCACATGGGCTTCCGGCGCAGCCAGTCGTCTCAAGGCAGCCAGAGCCTCTTCGGCACGACGCTCCTGGATAACCCCAAGAATGGCATTGAGCAGCACGATCGCGAAAATCGCAGCGGCCTCAACATAGTCCCCCAACAGGGCAGAGATGATCGAGGCCACGATTAAAACAATCACAATGAAGTTGTTGAACTGCTCAAGGAGCATCCCCCAAATGGTGGGTCGCGGTGGCTCATCCAGTTCGTTCGGGCCACACTCATCAAAACGACGGGCGACCTCCTCGGAGGTAAGCCCGTTCGTAGGTGAGGTCTTAAGTGCACGGATGACCTTGGAGGCCTCCAGCGCGTGCCAGATCACACCCCCATTGACAACGTCCTGACCGCCAGCGGTGGTGGACGGTAATTTCTCACTCATAAATTAGAAACGTAACTCCAAATCTAAATGTCTGGGTCCTTCAACCACAGCGAGAGGATTATAGCACGCAGGGCCGCGAACCTATCTGACAACTACTTCCCAAGTGTCGGACATGTTGATCGAAGGAACGAATGTATCTCATTGTCTCGATCTGGCGTACCTGATGGGGAAACGTCGAGATTCGAGTGTAATACGAAAACGTGCGCCGCACCCTGTTCATGAAACACGGTGCGGCGCACGTTCTGCAAAACACAATATGATCAGCCTTTTACTGAACCTGCCAACAATCCACGCACAAAGTAACGCTGCAAACCGAAGAAGACCAACATTGGGATGAGAAACGAGAGAAACGCAGCGCCGGTGAGGATATGCCAATTGCCTCCACGAGGGTCGATCAAGTTCGTGATCTGAACTGTGAGGACTGGGTTCGTTGAAAGGAAGATCTTAGCCACCAGGAAGTCGTTCCAGATCCACAAGAATTGAAAGATACCGAGCGAGGCGATGGCTGGAACAGAAAGCGGCATGGCTAATTTCCAAAATGCGGTCCAATGGCTGGCCCCATCGATGTAGACCGACTCGAAGATCTCCCTCGGCAATCCGCCGAGAAAGTTACGCATCAAATAAATCGCGTAGGGTAGGCCGAAGCCGGTGTGAAAGAGCCAGATCCCAACGAAGGTGCTTTGAAGCCCGATATCCGAATAAAGACGGGCAATGGGAACGAGCGCCATCTGCAGTGGGATGACCTGTAGCCCAACCAGGATGGCAAAGATCCACATCCGTCCAGGGAAGTCCATCCAGGCAAAAGCATAAGCAGCAAATGCAGCGAAGAGGATCGGGAGTAGTGCTGAAGGGATTGACACGACAAGTGTATTCCAGAAAGCACTACCCATGCCCTCGGGATTGAGCAGATCGCTGGCGCTACAATCAAACTTTGTCAGCGTGCTCTCTACCTCCTGCTCGCAGTCGGTGAGATAATCCTGGGTTCCCTTATAGCCGACCAGCGCGTCGGCATAATTCCGTACCCCGAGTTTCCCGACCTCGGCTTTTTCGCCTCCGGCCAAAGTGTCCATATAGACGAGGATCGGCGCCAATTCTTCTAAAGCGGCGTTGGGGTCTTCCGGTAACACAGGATCCTCTAGGTGAGGTTTACCTTCAATCTCACGCCGTAACACGGCTAAGAGACGATTTGAGCGAGGGTAATTAGCCACAAGTTCGGGATCTGATAGATTGGCTTCTGGAAGGAGATCTCCTGATTCTCCGTGGCAAGAGGCGCAATAGGTGGTGTATTCCGCTTGTCCCTCAATCTCCGCTTTGCCGAATGGGTTGATCACGGTCCACCAACCTGTGGTGCGTACTGCCTCGCGCGATCGGAAGGAGGTCACGAAGATGCCAAGTGTGGGGATGATCCACATCAGGCACAGGATGACAACGGCCAGATTTACGGGCAATCGATTGAAGAAGCGATTCAAACGAGCTAAGGGCTTCATCGGATCGCCTCCTGTTCCCGGAACCGTCGCACGTTAATGATCATGATCGGTATCGTGAGGATCAGAAGCAGCACCGCGATCGCCATGGATCGCCCGGTGTCGGTCACGATCAACTTGAACATGCGGTTGGCGATCACCTCGGTGCCGAAGTTCCCTCCAGTCATCACAAACACAATGTCAAAAATCTTAAGGATGATAATCACCATCGTCGTTATCACGACCGTAACCGTGGGCAAGATCATTGGAAACATAATGCGCCAAAAGACCTGCCACTCCGTGGCCCCATCCACCCGGGCCGCCTCGAGCACTTCCTCCGGAAGACCCTTCAATGCAGCCGAGAGGATGGTCATACAAAATCCAGCCCATAACCAGATCCCAACCATCATCAGAGCCAGATTGTTGATCCCTGGTTGACTGAGCCAGGGTATGGGGTCAATGCCAAAAGCATCCAAGATCGCGTTGAGCACACCAACTTGCTCACCGGTTCCAGTCTCAATGTAATACATGAAACGCCAGATAACGCCCGCGCCGATAAAGGATATCGCCATCGGCATGAAGATGATGGCTTTGACGAGGGCCTCGTATTTGACCCGATCGGCCAAAACGGCGATCAACAAACCCATACCTACTACGGCCGGCACCATGATCAATAACCATAGTGCGTTGTTCTTAAGGGCAGTGGTCATGTCCGGGTGTGTGAGAGCGTAACGATAATTCTCAAAATTTCCCCAACACGGTTGCCCCTCGACACAATCAACGCTTGCCGGTTGTTCACCCCTCCGGTCGCGGAAGCTGAGTACCACTGTGTTAATCGTTGGATAGACGATAAAAACCAGGATCACGATGAGAGCAGGTAGGACATACAGCCAAGGAACCACACGTCCTTGCTGCATAATTTTAGGAGCAGCCATGTTAGCCTCCTTATAAAGATGAACCTGCGAGGGAAAAGGTGCTGGGGTGTGCACCACCCCAGCACCATATTACCACTGAAGGGTTACTGACCCAGTCCTTCAGCCTGCGCCGCTGCAGCAGCTGCAAGCGCGGTTGCGATGTCGGCACCTTGGATGATATCGACGATCGCCCGCCACTCGGCTTCACCGAAGGGAGCGGGGATCGTGTCACCCAGATCGGGCGTGAAACCAGCCGCGTTGGCTAGCGCCGCGCCCTTCTTCGCCAAGGCCGCATCGATGTATTTGCCATCCGCCCACTTGTTGGGTGAGAGGTCAAATCCGGCCTTCGCCCAAGCAGTTGCGCCCTCGGCACTGGTGAGGTAAGCGACCATCGCCTGGGTGGCTGGTGAGTCACCAAAGGCCATCAGGAAGTCCGCCCCTCCTTGCATCCCCTGCGCTCCAGGGAAGGCGAAGAAGTCGTAGTCAATCCCGTACTCCAGATCCGGGTAA
>DUEZ01000006.1 GCA_011174825.1 Anaerolineae bacterium
GCGGGGAGGTATCCTTTGGGTCATCCGTAAATATGGGCGCACGGGCAGGGAAGATCACCCTGCATCTTCGACCGTGCGCCCCTACCACATGTAAATGTCATTCTGAGTGAGCGAAGCGAGCGAAGAATCCCTATGATGAGACTCTTGTCTTCCTAACATCTCAGGGATTCTTCGCGCTGAGAGCCTGTCCTGAGCTTGTCGAAGGAGCGCTCAGAATGACATCTGGGTAAATGACATTTCTGTAGCCGCAAACTTTAGCCTGCGTTTCTCAGCGCACCCTAAAGGGCGCGGCTACAACAAACAATCTCCTGCTGGGAACGACCATGCACTACCACGCTGTACCCAACTGGGTTGGCCGTGGTTCGGATTCGAAAGTGGTATTCTGGACATGGTTCTTGACCGTATGCGACGTGCCCCGAACACAGCTTGGGGTTATCATTCCTCTAAGGCTGTGCAGGATCGATCTAACACTCGAGGATCTTCAGCTATTCAACTGAGAGGTAGATATGCGAAGGATCAACAAGCAAACATATCCACGACGTGAACACTTCAAAGTCTTTAGCGCCTTCGACCAACCACACTTCAACATGTGCGCGAATGTAGATTTGTCGACATTCTACCCAGCTGTAAAGCGGCGTGGCTTTTCCTTTACCGTGGCTTTAGTGTACGTGATCTCACGCGCCTCGAATGACATCCCCGAGTTCCGTCAACGGATTCGAGAAGGAGAAGTGATCGAACACGAGATCGTGCACCCCTCTGGAACCATTCTCGTGGATGAGGATCTGTTCAGTTTCTGTACGTTTGACTACTATGAGGATTTCTCAGAGTTTGCACCACGCGCTGCCGAGATGATCGCTCAGGTGAAAGAGAACCTCACCCTGAAAGACGAGCCAGGAAGAGATGATTTATTGTTCATGACCGCCATTCCTTGGGTGTCCTTCACGAGCTTTATGCATCCACTCCATTTGTCTCCGGCGGATTCTGTGCCCCGGTTTGCTTGGGGCAAGATATTCGAAGACGGGGAGATCTTGAAAATGCCGTTGAGTGTGCAAGGACATCATGCACTCATGGATGGGATACATGTGGCTAGGTATTATGAAAATGTGCAAGATTACTTTGATCATCCAGATATCACTTTAGGTGAAGGATAGATACACAATTTACCTGCTCACTGCGTAGAATGGTTTATCCGTTAAAGCTGTGTGACACCTATGGCTTCACAACGCTAAGCCGATAAGCGCTATTAAAATCGGTCCCATGAGAGGATTGGATCATGAAGTTCGAGGCATCCCACGACTTTAGCTCCCACAGAGAGCACTTGAAATCGATACGCGAAGTCTGGCTAAACCATCCATTGAGAGACGACGATATCGATGAAGCGTTATCTCGGGTGGTGGTCCTCTTGCAGCCTTCAATTATCTTCGGACTTAATATCACGGAGTACCCCTTCTATTCGCTCGGTATTCCAGATTCGGAGGAACAGGTGGATCCTGAGCTTGTAGCCGCGTTGACACACGAACTCACACGACTCATTGATCGACATGATCGCCACTTCACCGTGGGTCTATTGTCAGAGGAGATTGACACAGCGATAAAACATCTACCCGTTCGACGGTTTGCCTCGGTCCGAAGGTCGCTTCGGTGCTTCTGGAACACGTATATCGATGGTCGCTTGGAACGGCGAGGGATGGCGGTCCACAGCCTGAACGATCGTTTTGAGGAGAAGATCGGAACAACGCGTCTCTTAACCGGAAGATATGAGGGTCATGAAGTCGCAGCTCTTTCGAAAGTGCGGCACTCTGAACCTCACACATTCGTTGAGTTATCCTTGCTTGCGTGGATCTTTCCCTACTATAGGGCTCCGGAGTATCGAAATCCAACTGAACCCACTACCTGAGGTCTCGCTTGAGAATGAAACAGATCGTTGCATGGGCAAGGAGCTGTTTCGTTGTATGATCCTTATGAAACCCTTAGCAGTACAATTCATAAGTTAATAGGTCATAGCTTCAGCTTCAAATCATGGACAAAGATTTTAGTTTGTGGACTTCAAGTGGCTGCTCTAGTTTGATGATGCACCGTGATCGAACTAACCACATGAAATAAATGTAGAGATGACAATGGAAATCTATCGCGAGATCCGGGAAGGCGTGCGAGTAGAGAAGGAAGCGCGCCTCGTCTACACCCGGGAGGCATATCATAAGATCCCCGAGATAAGCGCCCCTCGGATCCTTGACATCGGTTGCGGTCGGGGTGAAGTGACCTTGGAATTGGCTCGGTTAAGCATGGGTACTGTCATTGGTTTGGATATCAACCAAGCTTCATTGGACGAATTGATCGAGAAGGCTGAAGAGCGTGCATTATCTGATCGAGTCAACATCATGAACCGTTCAATGCACGACATGGATTTCCCAGAAGAAAGTTTCGACATTATCTGGGCTGAAGGCTCGATTTTCGTGGTCGGATTTGAGAAAGGCCTCGTTGCATGGAGGAGATTCATTAAACCCGGTGGATTTCTTGTGGTTCACGAGATGACATGGTTGCAGGAAGATCCTCCACGGGAGATCCTTGATCATTGGGTGAAGGTTTGCCCTGGGATAAGGACGGAGGCTGAGAATATCCAAAAGATCAAAGATTGTGGATATGAACTCATCGATCACTTTCAAGTACCAGAGGAAGTCTGGTGGCACGATTATTATGACCCTCTAGCGACCCTCATTCTCCAATTGCGTGAGAAGTACGCGTCGGATCCTGAGGCGTTGAAAGTTCTCGAGAAGGAACAACACGAAGTTGACTTGTACAGGAAGTACTCGAAATGGTATGGTTCAGCGTTTTATGTCATGATGAAACCCGCCAGTGCTAAGCCATCGTTATAACCTGTTAGCTCTTGAGGATCCATAATGTCCATCAGGATTGTAGCCATCTCCGATACCCACGGTAACCATTGGGCTCTCAATGTCCCGGATGGGGACATCCTGCTCCACGCAGGAGACATGACGGTAAGGGGTTCCATTGAAGACGTTAAAGATTTGGATGCTTTCCTGGGGCAATTGCCCCATCCGGTGAAGATCGCCATCGCCGGTAATCACGATTTCTGCTTCGAGCGGGATCCTGAACGCAGCGCAGCGGTGCTCACGAACGCCATCTATCTTCAGGATCAATCTGTGGCGATCGAGGGGATCCGCTTTTATGGGAGCCCCTGGCAGCCTTGGTTCCATGATTGGGCTTTCAACCTCCAGCGCGGACCCGAGATCCGAGCAAAGTGGGATCTGATCCCAGAAGGGATAGATGTCCTCATCACGCACGGACCACCTTATGGTCATGGTGATCGGACGTTCCGAGGGGAGGTTGTTGGATGCAGAGATCTCTTAGAAGTGGTGGTCCGGATCCGTCCGCGATTTCACATCTTCGGTCACATCCACGAAGGTGTTGGGGTAACGGCGAATGAGCATACAACTTTTATCAATGCGAGCAGCTGCAATCATTATTTCGAGCCGGTGAATGAACCACTTGTATTCGAGATATAGCTACGAGCAGGGATTGAACATCAATCAGGCCTCGGAGAATGGAAATGCCCCATAGCAGCGGTCAAATGAGTCGGGTCACCCGTACAAAAGAAACGGCGAAAGTAAGCTATGATCGGATGAGCCGATGGTACGATCTGCTCGCGGGGACGAGCGAGTGGAAATTCGTAAAAGTGGGCCTGGATCTTTTAAGGGCAGATGAAGGCGAGAGCATTCTCGAAATTGGATACGGAACTGGAAAAGCGATCCTGGCGTTAGCAAATGCCGTTGGTGATGGTGGTCGAGTCTATGGAATCGATCTCTCAGAGGGGATGCATCAGATTGCCAGCGAACGAGTCAAGGCCGCAGGTCTTTCAGATAGGGTTGAACTTAGATGTGGCGACGGCGCAAAACTTCCCTACGAGGACCATCGTTTTAATGCAGTCTTTACCAGCTTCACCCTGGAACTGTTCGACACCCTAGAGATTCCCATCGTGCTCCTGGAGTGTATGAGAGTACTTCGTCATGACGGACGATTGGTCGTGGTATCCATGGCGAAGAAAGACGTGACTGGTTTTGCAGTTCGATTGTATGAGTGGGCACACGAAAGGATTCCCAATTATGTGGACTGCCGTCCCATATTTGTCTCCCAATCCATGTCAGATGCTGGATTTGATATCGTTGAGTGCATCGAGATGAAGATGTGGGGCTTGCCGGTTGATGCTGTGCGAAGCCGGATAAGACCATGAAATACATACAAACCTCACGGACCACCCTGGTCAAAATCATCTGTCTTTCCACGATGATTTTCATCATTTCCGGCTGCAGCGTTCTATCGAATGCACCCACACAGACCGCCTTAAAAGAAACCCATCCCCCGACCTCCCCTTCAACTTCAATCAGCCCAACTGTTGTTGAAGGTACAGAAGGTCTATCCAATGATGAGATTGCCACCCTCAGTAGCCTGGAAAAGGCGGACGATTATCCCCTCTACACGATGCATTACTACGGGACGTATGGACAAAGCTCGGCCATGAGATCACCCAAGTGGTCTTTACTCGAGATGACAGAACCATACCCCAGCCCATGGGCTTGTTCGCTTTTCGCAGCTCTCGGTGATGCGGAGAGCATGCTTTATGGACGCAACTTTGATTGGGAATACAGCCCGGCGCTGCTCCTGTTTACCAACCCACCGGATGGCTATGCTTCAGTCTCGATGGTGGATATCGCCTATTTAGGCTTTGGAGGAACAAACGCTGGAACCATTCTCGAGCTCCCGCTACTTGAGCGTCAAGCGCTCCTTTATGCTCCATTCCTCCCTTTCGACGGCATGAACGAGCATGGGCTAACTATCGGGATGGCAGCGGTCGCGCCAGGTCTCATGCGTCCTGATCCAGAGAAAGAAACCATTGGCTCATTGATGGTGATCCGAGAGATGCTCGATCGAGCCAAAACTGTAGCTGAAGCCGTGGATATCCTAAAAACCTACAACATCGACATGGAAGGCGGACCACCTCTTCACTATCTGATCGCCGATCGATCGGGACGCTCAGCTCTGGTGGAATTCTATCAAGGTGAGATGGTCATCATCACAAATGACAAGCCTTGGCATCAAGCGACCAATTTCCTGCGAGCTGCATCTGGCGAATCTACGGAAGGTGTTTGTTGGCGATATGATCTGATCATTCATCAACTTGAAAATCGTGAGGGCCGGCTCGACATGGGCCAAGCGATGGATCTGCTGCATGAAGTGTCCCAAGACGGGACTCAGTGGTCTATTGTATATGGCATCATTACCGGTGAAGTAAATGTGGTCATGGGACAACGGTATGAAATGATCCTGATATACTCGTTAGTTGCCTCAGAAGAATAACCGCTTCAAGCCCTTTTGAGTTGCAGCTCACCAACTCGGGAAGCAATGATTTTTCAAACAGGATTAAAAATCTATGGTCACTGAAAATCGATCATCATCGGAAGGACTGCCAAAGCTCGTAGTGTGCGTGGGTGCGGTTGTCCTCCAAGGGCATCGGGCGCTTTTTGTGCGGCAAGCCCGAGGTCACCCACTCGAAGGACAATGGAGCATCCCGTGGGGATTTGTGGATCCTGATGAGTCGCCTGACTCAGCAGCTTTACGGGAGACCCTAGAGGAGGGTGGCGTTGAAGCCAATATAGAAGGGTTGCTTGGGATACAACAGTTGCATCAGGAAGGCTGGGTCGCGATCGTTTTCTTATGCCAGCACCTCAGTGGTGTTCCGAAACCCGATGGTGGAATCGAGACCGATCGGGCAGCTTATTTCTCCGTCCAGGAGATGGAGAGCTTTGACGAGCCCTTCGAATCGTGGTGCGAGTGGCTGGTTCGTCGTATCTTAGGAGGTGAATACAGGATCATCCCGCCAGAACCCCTAAACCCATATCGACCGCTCGCGGCTTACTTGTGATGTTTTGGTTCTCCTCAAAATCATTAGGGGAATTAGAATTTGTCTGCAATGACCTCCATCACAGCGGATCAGGATACAATTCCCGATCCAACACATTTCTCGAGAAATTATCCAGTATGTCAGGCTCCCACGCCTGATCATTAACCAGTAGACCGGGCTCCCATGCCCGGTCATACGGCGGCATGGCAGCCGCCTCCACTGGAATAGGTAGATCGGATGAGCACCCTCGCTGCTTGGTTTCTGCTACTGACTTACTTGGCTTTCGCCTATTCTCCCTGGCGAGCAGCATTATCGCAGTTGAATAAAAGGTTGGGGGACTGGACGGTGGGATTTCTCCTGATCCCCTTCTTATTAGCGTCGGCTTTTCAACCGGACTTGGGCGACATCATACGCGTTCTGATATTCCTCACGTTGCCTACCCTGCTCCTTCGATTGCGTCCGGAACGGAAGAAACCCTTTGACCTTTTCCATGTCCTGGCCATTCTAGCGATCTGGGTGCCCATCGAACCCGATCTGTTTGTACTGGTGGTGGACTTCTTCGTTCCGGGTGTGGACTTGAATTCACAGCTAACCAATCTCTCCCTCCTGCCCTCGATCGATGCGCTGCTCCTACCTGGCGTTCACTTGCCTGTTCAAACGTTAATCGCAGTGGCGCTTGCGTTGTATCTTTTCTTGGTGCGTTATCCCTTGAACGGCGTGGGATTCACATTCCAGTTAGGTATACAAGATTTTTGGAATGCACTTCGAGGACTCTTAGCATATTCCGTCTTCGGTCTCCCGATAGGACTCGGGATACAATTTCTGCATTACAATCCTGCTTTTCCGGGTTTAGTTGAGTTACTCCTAGGCGCATTGGGTGGTTATCTGCTCATCGCCTTGATCGAGGAGGTGCTCTTCCGCGGTTTGATCCAGAACCTTCTATCAGAACGGATGGTGAACAAGTGGGTCGCGCTGGTGGCCGCCTCGCTGATTTTTGGGGTCGCGCACCTGAACAACACAACTGCAGGGTATTCGACTCCGAATTGGGCGTATGCGCTCATGGCTACCATGGCTGGTGTGGCTTATGGATGGGTTTGGATGCGGACAGGTAAAGTAACGGCTTCTGCTTTAACGCACATGTTGGTTAATCTTATTTGGGGCACATTATTCGCCTAGGAATCTTCATTCGTGCTGTGAGTATTGTCCATCTTAAATTGATCGTATTGTATATAAATGGAGACCAACCATGGATGTTTTTCGCATTCATCCCTTTCATCATAACCATGTGGTTTACACAAAGGCGAAGGCAAACGAGAACGGTTGTCGCCAAAGCTGATTAATCTCGATCAAATCCTATCTCGTATAAAAAAAGGAGCAGCGATGATCAGATCGCTGCTCCTTTCCGCATTGATTGCCACCAGCGATGAATTAACCCTATCCAAAAGAAATCACTCCCACCAATCGATAGGAAATGCGAACACTTCGTCGTCACTTATGCGACATCCATGCTGTTGAGTATATTGCTGATCCCATTATTCCCCGTATCAATCAGCTTCGTTGAAATGATCAAAAAAGTCAATTGGGTCAGCATTGCCTTAGGTATTGCGATTGTGGGGGTGGAGGTGGGGTATTTGTTGGCTTATCGCGCAGGTTGGCAGATCAGCCTGGGAGCGATCGTTTCAAATGTGGCCGTGGCGGTCTTACTCCTTCCAATCGGGATCCTTCTGTTCCGGGAGAAACTGAGTACGGTGAATTATGTGGGTATCGTACTCTGTGTACTGGGCTTGGTGATGACCAACTGGAGAGGGTAGTGTAAAGAATGGATCACATCACCTCCCCTCGAGCTTTGAGCTCGCGGGGAGGTATCACATTGCTTGTAGCTGATAGCTTGAGGCTTATGACTTGTGACTTGAAACCTGCACCTTTCTTCTCACCCAAAAGGGTACACGTATACCTTTCTTGTATCCCACCAACTATCATCGTCTACTTATCGAAATGCACGTGCGAGTACACCATACTGTGCCAGTAATATTCACCGCTATCCTGAACGATGTATAGGAGAGCCGCCCCTCCTCCATCTCCTCCCCAACCTTCACTGTAGATAATGAGGGCGACATCAATATCCGGTCCAAACATCCTCTCCGGTGGCATACCTTGAAGCGGTGGAAATACGTTGCGGTCGGTGGTGAAGGTCAACCCACTTGTATCTGCAGGCAAGCGGTTGTGACTTATTTCATTGACCATGTCCATCGGGTTGGCCCAGCCGCCCTCTGATCCCCAATAGCCTATGGTGAATGGATCGCTCATCAGAGATGCCAGTGTCTGCATGTCTCTCACCAACAAAGCTGCTTGGATATGGCACGCAAGTTCTTCGGCGGAGCCCACCTCGGCAGCTTGACACGACAAAGTGCCGGATAAATCCGTTTGATCTGATGTGGTTTCAAACCCCTTCAAGCAGGGCGCCGGCACGCCAAGTGGAGGATTCCCCGGGATGATCTGTGGGATCTGGACATTAACCTCGCGGGCGATGGCGATCGAATTTAGCACGCCACGAACATCCGGTGTAGCCAGCGCACTTTGAGGCCACACACTAAAGAGCAGAATCAAATCATCTGAAATCCCGAAAAGGTGATACTGGTAAGTTGAATCATCCCGTGTGTCTCGATTGGTGACCAACAAAGCCTGTTGATGGTTCACCAAAACCTCCTCCGTGTCCAGGAGTTCGCTGAGCTCGTCATCCGTGATGGCAAGTGCAAACTCACCTAAGTTCGTATCCGTAGGGAGACTCAAGGAAGAAGGTTGGAAATAGGCCATGTCGATCTTGATCGCCCCCTCGTCCTCCGAGATGTGACTTCTTGGATGTGCAAGCACAAACGCTTCGTCGTAATTACGTATCGAGAACGCACCCAATCCTCCGGGATCTAGGTCAGGAAGGTTCACCTGCCAAAAGCACGGCACAGCAAATCTCAACCCGGTGCGATCGTCGATCACTTCGCTCCAAAAGAGGGATCCGTCGATCACAGGCTGTTCTTCATTCGCCATTGGATCCTCAGTAGGAAGCGGTTCAGCCTCTGTTTGATCTACTTGATCTCTGTTTTCATCGACCTCTGACGTGGGTGTGTCGACATCACCTACCTTCCCGAAATCAGACTCAGAAATCAGCTGCCCACATGCCGTTATAGCCATTGTGAGAATAACGAGGACTAAAGCTGCGCGGTTAAATGTTGTATTCATACCTACCTCCATGTTGTTAAACAGGTACTCAAAACGATTTGGCACCTCCCAAGAGATGCACACGAACAATCCAAAATTCCATTAACGACGACCTTGACCAATTTGTTCCTCGATAAAGGTCATGATCCCGGGGAAACTTGAGTGCGATTTTAGATTTACCCCACGAATCATACGAGCAATGCATCCTGTAAACATCCGCCAGGTGGTCTGGTTGGATAAACCTAGATGGTGAGTATTTTCCCCTGCCATGTGGCCAGGTGGAGCAGAGCGTGATCTCCCTTCTACCTATATGTCACCGCGTCTTAAAGTTAAAAAGAGGGTAGAGGGTATCTCTCATCGAAACTCTCCTGCCTGACACCAGCATTAGATCTAGGTAATAATTTAACCAGGTCTTCATGAGACAAACATTAAATAGGATTAGAATTAGACATACAGTTTTTTTCCAATTTCAGATCTGGTCGACCTTTTGTGATTAAAAAAATCATAAAAACTCGCTAATCGATACACGAATTCATCTCGGTGATCACAATCTCGAAAGATCGGGAGAACAGGGACATGCGAGTAGACAAGTGCATACAATGCATTGAGTTTCCGTGTCAGGATGTGAAGCATGAGAGCTATATCGTGCCGAACGTCGAAATCATTCCGGAGGAGATATCGATCATATTGATCTCCGAGGCCGCACCTCCAGACGCTAGCGACTACTACTATGCGGCAGGTGATCCTTTATTCCAGCAAACAACGGTACAAGCCTTCAATGATGCCGGCGCAGATGTCGCTTCGATGAAGGAGATCCTCAATCTGGGCGTGTACCTCACGACCGCGGTGAAATGTGGGAAGACCGGATATGGGATTAAAGCGGCCACGATCAAGGAGTGCTCGCGCATTCTTCAACAGGAGCTTGACCTCTTTCCAAATGTGAAAGTTCTCCTGTTGATGGGTGATGTGGCGATCAGAGCAATCAATTACATCGCAAAATCTGTTGGTGAGGACAGGGTTATCCCTGCAGGTTCTACCTACAAGATCCGAGGGCATGACTATACCTTCCGTGGCATGAGAGCCTTCCCTTCTTACCTTCAGGCGGGTCCAAGTTTCTTTATCGAGAAAAGCAAGCGCAGGATGATCGCTGAGGACATCGCCGAAGCGTTGAGACTATTGTAGAAATGAGAGCGATAGAGGCAGGTGCCAGGTTCCCTCACCTCACATTTATAGCTATGCGCATTGGCTTCACTTAGATCCAAACAACCATCCTTCACCTCTCAGAGGGATTTAAATGCATCAGGACAGGTTTGACCTGCCCTGATGCAGTAGGAGGTTAAAGTTCATTACCGTTGGGATTAGATCTTGGTCTGATAAGCCTCACATGGGCTCGATATCGTCGGTGTGTACCGATCCCGCAACTTCTCACCGATAGAAACAAGCGTGGCACCAACACCATACAATATCCGCTCAAGGAAAGTCTGATGTACAGGATGGATTGACTTGAGCAATCGGGAAACTTTTACGTCCTCCAAGATCTCTGCTTCCCGCATTCGATACATTCCCATCACATAAAATCTCTCAGGAACCATTGGACCTAACATTGTATGCTCCTCTCGTACTGTCTTGATGATTACCTACCACAACCCTATCTTAGACATCTCCAGAATTACCACAGTGACTACTTCAGAAAGGCCTCAATCGCATCGGTCGTGGCTTTGACGCGATCTTGATTTAGACGGTAGTACTTTGCGCCGTCGCGACGCCCCTCGATCAGGTAACCCGTGACGCTGAGCTGGCGTAGATGGCGTGATGCGGCCGATTGACTGAGGTCGAGGCGGGACATGATGTCCTTCGCGCCGAGTTCGTCCTCCTGGGTCAGGAGCTCCAAGATGTGCAGCCGGGTCTCATCCGCCAGTGTGTTGAGACGCATGAGGAGTTCTGTTCGCTGGAGTGCAGGGGAGGCGACGGTTGCACCCTTTGGGACGCGAGCGCCGAAGACCATCCTGGCGGTTTTCTGGCTGAGATCAATCATAAGGATATAGGGCCCGATATGTGCGGAGGGGATAAAGATGATCCTCTCGATCTCTTCAAGCTTTTGATCCCACCCATCAGGCAGACGATCTCGATCGATGATTTGGAGCACAGCTTCTGTTGTAGACTTCTCTGAAAAATCAATCGTCTCAAAAGCTGCAATGGATTCCTGCAACATCGGCAGGTTACGCTTCCAATCTTGCTCCAGGTATAAGTCCCACATCTCTCGTAAGTGGGAGAGAAGGGCATCCTTCCTGGCCGGAGGGTCGTTGAGCAATTGGAAGTCCAATTCATACTCTTCCTGGTTGAATACCTTGCCCTTACCCTTATGAGTCATGATGGATTCAACAATGGATATGAAAAGCTCACGATCAGCCAAGAACTCTTCCGCTGAGGGCACAGGATCTTGTTCATCACTCCAATGCATTTCCACCTTCTCGAGAAAGAGAGCCACCTCTCGATCGCGCATCGCAGTTGGATCTAATGTATCCAGGTGATCCATCCACGCTTCAAAGCTGGGCCATTGCTTCCCCTCGAGAAAGATGGGAACCGAACCACACACGAGACTATTAACAAGCCTCTTCTCTGGCGATAGTTCACTCGTCGTTTGCTGGACCCACTCACTAAAACCAGATAGCCCCTCGCAAATAAGATGCAAACTTGCCACCGTGTTATAGGCCGGTTCGAGCGAGAAGGAGATCGTTGCTACCTTGGGTGGTGCGATGAATTCTAGGTCTGCCATCTTATCCTCCCATTCCTATTCATAATTCCCGTTTATTTGCATTACCCGTATTATCGGGTTTCGCGGTTTCAGTATACAACTAAAACAAAGGCATGTCAAGCCCCATTTTTTCGCGTTACCCGTTAATGCGGGTAAAGCCTCTCCACACATCTCTAGATTGCTCGAACAATCGAGCTTGATTGTGGTCGAAGGGCGCGAAATCTTTGCTGCTGTGGTTGTCTATGATTGGAGGTCCGGATGCATGTTCTTATGATCGTCAGAGGGATGGTTTTCCTCACAATACGCGCACGCCCTACCATTGAGGAGATTGCTTCGTCCCTGCTGGGCTCGCAATGACATTAAAAAGATCGTGCTTGGGCAACTGTGCCCTCCCTCAATCTGTCATTGTGAGGGGCATGTCAGTGCGACGAAGCAAACTTACCATTGAAGAGATCCCTTCCTCAGATTATAATACATACCGACCGGTCGGTATTGTGGAGATTGGATCAGGATGAACAGGCATCAGAAACGATCCGAAGAGACTCGGGCTCGTTTATTAGAGGCGGCGGAGCGCTCCTTCGCCCAACAGGGGTTCGACGCAACCGGCGTCGCGACGATCTGCCAAGTCGCCGGCGTGACGAAGGGGGCTTTCTACCATCATTTCTCTAGCAAACAGGATGTCTTCATGGAATTACTCCGTCGGTGGTTAGAAGGGCTCGATCTTCAAATGACGAGACTTCGTGAAGATACCGCAAGTATCCCCGAGGAGCTCCTTTCCATGACAAGCCTCATCCAAGAGGTTCTCCAAACCACTGAAGATCAGTTCCCCATCTACCTCGAGTTCTGGACCCGTGCGATGCGCGATCCAACGATCAGGCAAGAGTTGATCAACCCCTTCTATCAGTATAAGGATCTCTTCTCTGAGATGGTCTCGAACGGAATCTCAGAAGGTACGTTGAAAGACGTTCCTCCCGAGATCACCGCAAGGCTGATCCTCGCAGTAGCGTTGGGTTTACTCATCCAAGCCTTGATCGATCAACATAGGGACGATTGGGGACAAGTGACCCAAGAATGTCTACACATTCTGCTCAAGGGTATTGCGGAGAATTGAGAAGATGAAAATTTTATTAACTGGCGCATTTGGAAATATCGGAACCAGCGCATTGGAAGAACTCCTCAAGCGAGGCCATTACGTCACCTGCTTTGATCTCAAGACAAACTCGAATGAAAAAGTCGCTCAAAATCTGGATGGAAATGTGGAGGTCTTCTGGGGTGACCTCCGGCTCCGCGAGGACGTTGCTGCTGTGGTCTGGGACCAGGATGCCGTGGTCCATCTGGCTTTCGTTATTCCAAGACTGTCGGCCACCGGTGTCAGCAGCGAGGACGATCCAGATTGGGCCAGAGCGATTAATGTCGGTGGGACACGCAATTTGATCGAGGAGATGGAAGCTCAACCCTTGCCGCCTAAGCTTCTCTTCTCATCGTCTTTGCATGTGTATGGAAAAACGCAAGATCAGCCTCCCCCACGTACAATACACGACCAGCCGCAGCCGATCGAACATTACGCAAAGCACAAGATTGAGTGCGAAGAGTTGATCAAGGATTCCAGATTGGAATGGACAATTTTCCGCCTGGGAGCCTCCCTACCGGTACGCTTGGTGCTCGACCCGGGAATGTTTGAGGTCCCCTTGAATAACCGCATCGAATTCGTCCATAGGAAGGATGTCGGAGTGGCCATCGCTAACGCGCTGGAGTCCGATGAAGTGTGGGGCAAGACCTGGCTGATCGGGGGAGGGTCGAGTTGTCAGCTCTATCAGCGCGAACTCGTCGCTAGCGTGCTGGATGCGGTTGGTGTCGGAATGCTGCCGGAGGAGGCCTTTCCTGATGAACCCTACCCCACCGATTGGCTGGACACGATTGAAAGCCAAGAAATCCTGGAATTTCAACGTCATACACTCGATGACTACGTTCAGGAATTGAAAGCAAGGTTAGGTTTCAGACGCCATTTGATCCGGTTCTTCCGTCCGATCATTCGCGCCTCGCTTCTCAGTAAATCTACCGCATGGGGAAACAGAAAAGGGTGATAGGGATCCTACAGAAGCGTGGTTTTGAGCTCGGATCCACCTGAATTTCTATTCAAATCTTCGACTCGATCCACGCCCAAACCCGTTCAAAATCCATCTACTTGTCCTCTCATGTGAGTGTCATATTAAAGCCGCTGCTTACTCTTTTTACACCTATTCAAGAGACACCCCCAATGTGGTGCAAGCAGATATAGGACATGCTATCATCAGAGGCCTCGATGCTTGGGTAGAGCAGGTATAACCGATAAGGCTAAAAGAATGAACTCCGTTGAAGAAGGACTCCTCCCCCCTGTCCTGATCACAGGTGAACCAACGCCATCGATGCTCCTTTCCGAGCGGATGGAACACTACAACGTCCCCGGGATCTGCATCGCGCTGATAAACAACAGTGAGATAGAGGGGGTTATCTGCCATGGAACTCGCCGCGCGCAGACCGACAACCCCATCAACCCCGATACCTTATTTCAAGCGGCCTCCATCAGTAAACCTGTCACGGCGATGGCTGCGCTACGTCTTGTCCAGGAGGGGAAGCTCGAACTTGATCAAGATGTGAACGAGGTCATCCGATCGTGGAAAGTGCCGGAGAGCGTTCTCACCTTTGAAGAGAAAGTCACCCTGCGGCGACTTCTGAGTCACACCGCTGGGATGACTGTACATGGCTTTGATGGTTACTCGATGGAGGAGGAGATCCCCACTGTACTCGAAATCCTTGACGGCAGATCACCTGCGAACTCAGCGCCCATCCGAGTGGATCTGGTCCCGGGAAGTAGATACCAATACTCAGGGGGTGGATACATTGTGGTCCAACAACTGCTCACGGACCTCACTTCCGTGCCATTTCCGGATTTGATGATGGAACTGGTATTAGAACCACTCGTAATGAGTAACAGTGCTTTCCTCCAACCCCTCCCCGCGGCAGATGTCTCCCGTGCGGCTCTAGGCCACAGTATTACAGGCGAGCCGCTTAGCGGAGGCTGGCACATCTATCCCGAGCTGGCGGCGGCGGGTCTCTGGTCAACATCCTCTGACCTGGCGATCTTCCTGATTGAGGTGATGACATCCACAAAAGACCAATCGAACAAGATCCTGTCCCAAAGCATGATACAGGAAATGCTTCATGCCCAGGGTGGTGAGGGTAACTGGGGGTTCGGAATGGGGTTCCTACGTGCTGGAGAAGGGAGCACCGCTCATATCCTAATCGGAGGGTCGAATCAAGGCTACCGAAGTCAAATGATCGCTTTCCCGGAGACTGGGCAAGGAGCGGTGGTGATGGCGAACGGTGAAGGCGGAGAGGAATTGAATAACGAAGTACTACGAGGCCTTGCTCAAATTTATGGATGGCCTGCCCTCAGACCGATCGAGAAATCGGTGGTCGATGTCGATCCCCTGATCCTTGAACAGTTCGCGGGTGAATACGTTCTAGCAGACTATCCCGATTTCCCGATCAGCATCAGAACTGAGAAGGACAAACTTGTTCTAAATACCGCGGCTGACGGCGAGACACGTGAACTTCATCCTGAATCCGATACGCGCTTCTTTTCAACCGTAAGCACCCGAGAATACACCTTCATCCGAGATGATCAGGGGAAAGTGGTCGCGCTGGAAACCTCCGGCGGAGGTGGGCAGATCATTATCGTGCGGAAGGTGAAGTAGATCGTCTAAGCCCTCGTTCATCGAGACGATCTCTAGCTTGCGCACTTCTACTGGGCAAACACTGACACACCCTCCGCAATATATATATCGCTGAGAATCAACCCTGACCATTCACCCCTCCTCCATCGTGCTCACAATATCTCTAAAAGCTAGATCCGTTGTTCATTACGTAATCCCCCAACACAGGCACTCAAAGCATAATTTAAATTCTGCTGTGGTCAATCGAGCATACCCATCAGCCTGATTCATCTTTACACGTAATTGAACCCGCTTCAATACCTAATCGAAGCAAGGAGGGCCATTTTAAGCCTAAAAAAAATCCAAGTTGCATCAATCTATGCAATCGAATATAAAAACGCTCTGGGGCGTTCTCCTGGGCTCCAGAGCGTTGTTGGGTAGGTTTTTCTATCGACAGTCCCAAAATACGGTTGAAAAATGGTATGAAAAGCCAGTTTTTTCGCTTCTACAGGGATTTTTCCGGTTTTTGATATGATCTAAAATTCAACATGAACTTACGTCTCAGCCTGCGCTCGCGCTTTCCTGACCCTTTCCAGTGTCTGTAAAGCCTCCGCCATCTCGGACTGCAAAGTCTCTATGATTTTCGGATCTGGATATTGACCTAACCTTTCTGCTATCTCCGCGAATTTCGCGGCAGCTAATTCCAATTCGGCTAATGTTTTTAGCTGTAGTTCGGTGTCCCGTAATGTCTTCTCCAGCTCCATCCGCTTTGCTTCGGCTTTGGCTAATTTCTCCTGCCCGATCATGTATCGCTCATATTCCCGATCGAGGGCCTGGGCTATCACGTGGGCCTTCGTCTCCCCCTGTGCTTCTGCCAGCTCGTTCAGTTGTTCGTCTGTCTTCTTGGTGACTCTCGTAGAGATTAATTTCTTTGGGGACATCATGCCCTCCTCAGCAAAACGCGTATGTCATATTGACATACGAATTGTATATCAGTTTGATGTACATGTCAAACGGATACGCAATTGTTGGCATCTATTCTCCCTCAAGACTAGAGCGTAATTCCCCACCATGAACTCCCTGCCAATCATTTCATTCTGACGTGCGCAAGCTCTATTTGCGCCTCCTTCGACATGCTCAGGACGAGGCAGAAGCAGAGCTTCTGGACTCCAAAACGCTACCATGAGATGTATTTGTATGAATCTTGAGATCTTGTGCTTATCATTGTAGGGGTGGGGTAATCCCACCCCTGCACCATAGAAATCAGGTTCCTCTTGATAGATAATCAAAACTCGCCACCTATTCAGTCCTCCTCCGAACATCAATAGATGACGAGAATTTCGTGTTTCTACAATTCAAATCAGTCAACGGCTTCGACGCGCCACCTTGTTCGTTCAATACTCAGATCACCGGGATCCCCGCTTCCCCAATACCACCAGAGTGGAACCTGCAGGAAAGCGGCAATATAGTTATCAGGACCACGTGGATCCAATGTTATGTTGAAGCCCTTGTTCAAGATGACGCGCTGATTGTCCATGTTACTAAAATAGTAATCCCGTTTGTCGGACTCGATTTGACCAATCGTTGGGTCAACGGGAATCCAGCCGAAGGGTTCCACATAGAATTCAGCCCACACATGTGTCTGGTCGATTCCGGAGATCGCCCAATATCCCACAATCGGTCTTGCCGGTATCCCTTTCGCCCGACAAAGTGCTACAAAAAGAGCCGAATAGTCACCACATTCACCCGTGCCGCTTGTACAAAGTTCCTTCGCTCCGGCCAATCCTTGACCGAGCAGATTATATTTCGCGTTATCAACAATATAATCATAGAAGGATCGGGCCATAAGATATGGATTTGTTTCATCCCCGGCTACTTGATCAGCAAGATCCGCGATCTCTGGATCTGATACTTCGATAAACCGCTCGGGGCGAGTATACAAGATGTATTGCGGATCGCTTTCATCGTACGGTTGGACGTCATTGGGAGCTATATTGGTCCTCGTTTCGTAAGCGGTGAAGGTGAAGCGTAATGCAAAAGTGAGGGACTTGCCACTCTTAGGCTCCCCGAGGATCTTCCAGTAATATATCCCATTTCCATGTTCTGAGTCTTCACCTTGTACACTTGGAGCAGGAAGGACCTCTTCAATCTCAACTTCAGTTTGAGCGTCCCACGCAACAGGTCTCGGTTGGTACACCCGAAGCTCCGTTAAGTTGAACCCACGATTGTCGACCTTAACGAGATACTCCACAAAGTATTTTTGCGGATTCAGGTAATTAATCGCTTCTGGAAGAGCCGTTTCCGTGGGCGTAGGCGGGATCGGAGATGATGTGGGCGGGAGGGGTGTATCTGAAGGTAACGTCTCGGTAGGTGTTTCAATAGGCAGATCCTTTGTTGGTAGGGCTGTCGGAGCTGCTGTTGTTGCTGACCCGCAAGCGACCAAAAGGAAAATCACAATTAAGTAGCCAAGGATGTTTGATCGTAGAGTGCGATGGTTCATTGTTCTTCCTTTCTGGTGCTTGAGGAAATCACGAAAATTCACTTATGGGCGTTTAGGTTAAGATCGTACGCGACTAGACCAACAGGGATACACCCCTCAAAATTACTCCACCGTCACACTTTTCGCCAGATTGCGTGGTTGGTCAACGTCCGCGCCGCGTATCACGGCAATGTGATAGGCCAACAATTGTAGGGGAATGGTCGTCGTCACAGGACTCAACAGCCAAGGTGTTTCCGGCACCCAGAGGATATGATCCGCAAGCGAGGGAATAAGCTCATCTCCGTCGGTAGCGAGCGCAACGACAATCCCTCCGCGTGCCTTGGTCTGTTCGATCTGGGCGAGCATCTTCTCATACCAGGGATCTCGTGGGCAAATTGCGATCACGGGCATCTCCTCATCAATGAGCGCAATGGGCCCATGTTTCATCTCTCCAGCCGGGTAAGCTTCAGCATGAATGTAAGAGATTTCCTTCAGCTTCAAAGCCCCTTCATAGGCGATGGGCATATTGATCCCTCTTCCGAGGTAGAGGCAGTGAGCGACGTCTTTCAATGCCCAGCCGATCTTCTCAACCTGATCTGCTCGATCCAAACATTGCCCCACCAAATCTGGCACTAGCCTTAGGTCGAGAGCCAGTTCCCTTCTCCGCTGCGTGTTCAGGATTCCCCTCAAGTCACCGAGCAAGATTGCCAGCATGTAGAGATCGATCAAGGGCGCGGTGAACGCCTTGCTCGATGCCACACTGATCTCCGGACCGGCGTGCATACTAATGTATCCGTCAGCCATACGCATCGCCTGTGATCCGATCACATTCACAATGCTCCAAAGTGTGGCTCCGCGATTTCGGGCTTCGTTCATCGCCGCTAATGTATCTGCGGTCTCACCCGATTGACTGATGGCCAATACAACCGTTCGATCGTTCACCAATGGCTCTCGGTAGCGAAACTCAGAAGCGATGTCCACCTCAACAGGGAGCCGCGCGATACGCTCGATGAGGATCTTCCCGACCATGGCCGCGTGGGCCGCCGTACCGCAAGCGGTGATCACGATCCGCTCGATTCGACCAGCTAGATCCTGCGTAAGATTGAGATTCGGGAGACGGACCTCCCCAGTCTCAAAATCCACCCGTCCGCCGATCGTATCAGTTGATGAGCGAACCTGCTCCGAGATTTCCTTCAGCATGAAATGCTTGTACTCCCCTTTCTCAGCCGAGACCGGGTCCCAAGGTACGGATTGAATGTCTAGATTTACGAGTTCCCCCTCCATCGATTTCACTTGAAAACCGCTTTGGGTGACGATCGCGATTTGTCCCGATTCGAGGAAAGCCATCCGGCGGGTATGCTCGAGGATGGCGGGGATATCGGAGGCGATGAACATCTCCCCCTCCCCCAAGCCGACGACCACACCCCCCGCGTTCCCGATACGTGCGGCGACGATTTTGTCCGGTTCACGAAGGCTGAGCAGTACGATACCGTGCGCACCTTTCAGATGTGCGATGGCCCTACGAGCCGCTTCTGCCAGGTCGTGTCCCATTGCGAGGAATCGCTCCACCAAATGCACAATGATCTCCGTATCGGTGTCCGAATTAAAACGTACCCCCTCGGCCTCCATTTCTTCTCTCAAATTAAGGAAGTTCTCCACGATGCCATTATGGACGATCACAACTTCGCCTGAAGCGCCGAGGTGCGGATGGGCATTACGGGCGCTTGGCTCACCATGGGTCGCCCAGCGGGTGTGCCCGATACCAATTTGCCCTTGGACCGGATCCTGAAGGAGGAGATCGCCTAGCCGCTCTAGTTTACCGGCGTCACGACGGACTTCGATCACACCATCTTGGATGATGGCCAGTCCAGCCGAATCATATCCGCGATACTCAAGGCGTTTGAGTCCTTCATAGATGATCGGTGTCGCGTCTCGGTCACCGACGTAACCGACGATACCACACATGGAATCCCTCCCGAGTTGATGCATTGTGAGATGATCGCCACTCCCAACAGTTTTGTCCACGCTGTTACCAACATGGTATTACCTGTAGGATTTAATGGAGGGGAAGTTTCGGGCCGTGGCACGCCCGGAGGGCATCCGCTGATCTCTCGATTTTCCCGGTGTGACGGTTGGGAGCCGTCAGCATTATCCGGTTGACCCCACCTCGCAGTAGGGAACCCTCGTCCTCGTCACCCCGATGATCTCGGGGCCTTGCGCTGATCCTCCCCAATACCTCTCGTGATGGTTACCCGGTCTACCTCCTGATCATGTGATAAGACCATTATATTCTAAAAGTCCGCTGAAAAGACTAGCTTGAATTAGACACAAGTATCAAGTCGCAAGCTTCAAGCTGCAAGCTTCAAGCCTCATGCTGTAGTCGTAGGCTTTAGCCTGCGCAGAACTATGAATTACCTTGAATACGTAGGGATCGACTTAATCGAAGGAGCCAGCTTAACCCACACCCCCACAGCTACCGACTTTATTCTCGTTGTTGATGACATTCAGTGGAGCCTTTCCAGGATCAGATGAATTGGATCGTATCCGTTGTCGCCTGACTAAGATCCGCGTACGCACCTCGTCTCGCATCGGGCAACATCCCCGCTAAAATATACATCGCTTCGTCCGTCATTTTTCGTAACTCATCGCGCTTCGGTCGCTTGGATACTCCATGGAATTTGAACGGCCTCCCCAGCTTAATCACGGCTCCACCCTGACGCCACCTTGCAGGATTGAGGGAAGGATATCCCTTTGTCCCTTCAACAGCCACCGGGATCACCGGCGCCCCGCTTCGAGAAGCTAGATAAGCAACCCCTACCTTCCCTCGTTTGAGATAAGGACCGCGAGTCCCCTCCGGCGCGACCAAGATGACTTCACCCGCTGAGAGCACCTCAAGCGCCATTCTCAGGGCACGACGATCCACCTCGCCCCTGTGTACTGGGATCACATGCCAGATCCGGGGAAAGATCCCCCATCCTGGGATTCGATATACCTCCACCTTCGCCATGGGAACGATATTTCGCGGCACACACGCGAGCACGACGATCGGATCGATGAATGCAATGTGATTGATCATCAGAATCGCAGGACCTTCTTGGGGAAAATTCTCCAAACCCTCCACGCGATCAAATTTCGCCAGTATGTGAAATGCAATATGATCGATCAACCAACGTAGAAACCAGCGTCGGCGTTCAAAACGTTCGTGCTCGTAGGTCCATGGTTTTTTTCCCCCGACGCCTCGCTCAGCGAGCGCGGTCATATCTCGTCCCTCCATTCGCTTAAGAACTCGGGGAAGCTATTCGGATCCCCAATATTCCCACCAACAGTGCCGTTTACCCATAGATGCCGCGATACTCCACTGGCAACAGATCAGCAATGGCTTTCATAATCAGGTCCGTATTGGCTCGCAATGCCTGCCTTCGATTCGCGGCGCGCGTATTAACCGCCGGCAGTTCCAACGGTCGCCCAACCAACATCCTTAACTTCGCCCTCACACCTTGTCTCAACGATGTGAAAATATCTTCCGTGCCGATCATCCCCACAGGTACAACTGGTACCTCCGCTTTCGCGACAATATACGCAGCGCCATGGTGAGCATGTTGCATACCTGGAACGTGAGAACGAGTCCCTTCAGGGGCTATATACACTGGGAGACCGCTCTTTAATCGATCGATCATCGCACGGAGCAATGTTCGATCCACCTGCCCTCGATGAACTGGAATACCCCCATAACAACGCATCAAGATGTTCTGCCCAGGGCGATCGAGAATGTCTACCGCCCCCGCCGCTTCGAGATCTCGCGGCCAAAAAGCAAGCACGAAAGCCGGATCGTACAAAGAAACATGGTTGCCTGTTACCAGGTAGCCCCCCTCACCTGGAATCTGGTTAAAACCTTGAAGCTCCACATGGCTCAAGATGTGAAACAGCATACGAAAAAAAGGTTTTCCTATACGACGGAAGATGCGATTACGGAATGGGATCTGCACTTCAGAGACCACAAGCTCCTGCTCCAATACAATTGTAACCGCATATTAAAACCGGAGGTAGTTGCTTTGGATGACCGTTACGCTTTAGCTAGTTCGATCACACGCTCGAAAACTTGATCAGCGTTAAGAGAGGTTGTATCAAGGACGATCGCATCTGGAGCCGCACGAAGAGGGGCCAAGTCACGCGTCGAATCGAGTTCATCTCGCATACGCAATGAACGCAGGATCTCCTCCAGAGATTCACCCTCGCCCCTCTCCTGACTTTCGAGATAACGCCGGTGAGCACGTTCTTCCGTTGATGCATCGAGGTAGATTTTCAGGTCGGCCTCCGGGAGAACGACTGTCCCGATATCCCTACCGACCATCACCACATCCCCCCTAAGACCGATTTCCCTTTGTCGCTGCGTCATCGCCTGACGGACCCCAACGTACATCGACACTTGAGAGACATGGGCATCGACTTCCGGTGATCGGATAGCCCATGTGACATCTTCTCCGCCCATCAGGATGTCATATTTCCGACCGTCTTGGACGGTTGGAGGTCGGACATCAATGGGAAGGCAGCGAGCGATCTGTGTGACCGCCTCCTCATCATCAATGGGCACCTCATGCCACAGGGCGGCCAAGGTCACGGCTCGGTACATCACACCGGTATCAAAGTAAAGATGACCCAGCTCATCCGCTAATCGCTGCGCCAAAGTTGATTTTCCAGCTGCTGCAGGGCCATCAATGGCGATCATCCTCGCAGGAGACATACTTTGCTCAAGTCCTTCATGGCGCATCAAGGCCTGAGGATTCTATCTCTCCCAGGCTTGCGATATCCGTTCGGACAAGAACTACCCAACTCTCATCAACGATGGGAGCCGATCGTTGAATCCACCAAGTGATCGGATCTGGTGGCAGAACTCCCTCCCAGCCCCAACGTTCTAGAACGTTTAAACTCTGCCCAGTATATTCCGCCATGAGGGGCGGCATATCCTGCTCTTCACTTGCGATCACGACCGGGATAGCTACCTCTCCCACTGCTACGCCACTACCAGCTTTAGGAAAGGCGCGTAAAGCCCAAGCCATCGAGGGCGGGATTTCCCCGTATACGCTCACCTCCAATGTATCTGGACGTCTCATATAGGACTGCGACATCGTTTCCAGCGTCTCTACCATCAACCGCATACTATATGTACTTACTTTAGGTCGCCACAATTCCTGAGCGTTTGAGATTGTTGGGGCGAAATTAAGCCGCCATAGCGCAGAGATATTAAGGATAATGAGAACTATGCAACCAGCGAGTCCTAAGCTTTCACGAGGGATCGACCAATTCCACCCAAGACCGAAAACGATCAATACGGCGCCCCCAAGCAAAAGCACGCCCAAAGCCAGCCACAATCTCAGATTCCGGTTCATTACATCAAACGCAGGTCCAAGCCCGGAGCTAAAGGCAGCGATTTGAAAATAAAAGAAAGTGAAAAGGACCAGGAGCAAACAGGTCAGCCCAAGGAACTCCTGCCAATCTACTCGCCGCGCGATTTGACCAGCAAGTTTCACAATTGTCTGAGCAGCGAAGACGCTCAGTGGAATGATCACCCAAGTCAGATCAGCCCCGCCACGAGAAGGATACATTACCATCCCTAGCAGTCCTCCAAAAACCCATGAGGATGTGGCCATTCCAAATCGATCTTTTTGTTTCCATGCGAGGATCACACCGAGTAATCCAAAAATTAACACAAGCGGTTCATACAGGGGTAACATCGCTAGTGTGGTCAACGCAGGGATCTCAACCGGACCACCCCACCCAGAGAGCCAGGAGCCGATGGCCTCAGCCAAGCCGGCGATATTTGTGATCGAGAATCCAAAACCAGTTGCAAAAAGGATCGTTGCCCCAAGTGTGATCAGAAGGATTGATCGACTTTCTCTCCAGACATCTGGGATGTGCAGATTCTCGCTTCGAGAACGAAGTATGAGCAGTATCAGACCGCTGAATCCTAGAGTGAGCAACCCATGAAATACGAAGGGGCCGGACGCCAATGCCAAGCCGAAAGCAACACCTGCCCACTTGGCCCGCAACGATGTCAACTCACCCTTCTCTTCTCCCAGCAGCAACAAAAGCCCGATAACAAATCCCGCTAATGCCAAGGATTCCCCGCCAGCGGTTCGAGAGGTTGTTACAAGCGATGGTGAGATTGCAAAGAGAAGCGAGAGTACGAGCGCCACAGAAGACCCAAATCTTTTTCTAAGGAGAAGTGGAGCGATGACCAACGCGAGTCCTGCCAACGCAGGCATAATCCGGGCGCTGACCTCTGAGGTCCCAACCATGTAGAAAACCGGCGCAGTAAAGCTGAGGTATGCAGGGCTAAGTGGAATGGTCCCCTCACCATCATTCCAAAAATGAGAGGCTTGACTCGTGAAACTCGCAGCAGAAAGCGCGTACTCAGATTCGGAATCCGTCAACGGCAAGGTTCCTAAATTCGAAAGCCGTAATGCAGCCGCGATCGCAATGATCACGATGTAGAGCAGCGTCTCTACTGTGATAGTGGCTTTGCCTTCCTTCATGGTCTCCCCTCGCTACGCAACCCGAAAATACTCACCTCAGAATTCTCATAAATCAAATCCATGAAAATCTTAAATTTCTCCACATCGATCGAATTGTAAGTCGACCATTCCAAGGGTCCAATATACACATAATCAATTTCGTAAAGGTCGATTATCGTGTGCGCCTCCATCCAATCCCGAGATTGGTAGAGCTGCTGCACATCGTTAATTCGCGAACCTTGTTCTTCTGAGCCACCACGCCACTGGCTTTCATGACCCGGCCAACCGATGACGGTATCAAGATTCGTATGGGTTGAAATGCGTGAATAGTATTTATAACTTGCTGGCCCAATGATGGCTTCAGCGACAATGCCTCCATCCAAATGATCGTTTATCCACTGCATCGCAGCGTAATCAGAAGGTTGATATAAAGCCAGGTAAGCGCTCCCGTCCAATGTACGTCCATCTGGTGGATTAAACCCGTTCGTCTTCGTCCATGTCGTCATAATGGGATAGAAGAGTCCCATCAAAAGGGGGATGATCACCAACGTACGTAATACACCTCCCCAGGAAAAGCTTCTGGGCCACAATTCACAGGTCGCGTAAGCCGCCGCCAATCCCCACAGGATCCAAGCCGCGAAGTAAAACTTGAAGATGGTGTTCATACGGGTTCCGAATTGATCCTTCAAATAAAGAAATTCTGGAGCTAGGATGAGCAACGCCCCAATCATGATCATCATCAGGACAAATGGCCAGTTTCCATCAATTTCACCATCCGTTTCTTTCGCATCACGTATACGCCTGATGAAGAGAAGACCGCTGGCTGCAATCGTAGCACCTAGAATAAGCGCGGTCCAGGAATTTGTTATTCTTTTCTCTACGACGGCTCTGATTATGGCTTGTGTATCCACAGCGCCCATGTGGGAGAGCATGTCTCCCCACATCATCGGGTCACTACCTTGCAGCAAGAAGGCGATCACGACACCTAATGCTAAACTGAGCAGCAATAAAAACAACGGCAATCCAACGCTTATTAGGGTCATCCAACGGATTTCTGACCTCCGCCAATTATGCCTCACCCTCACCACGAGCCACACCAAAATCGGTATGAAAGCGGTCGCAAACATGATCAAAAAATGAGGCAGCCGAGTTGGAAAGATCACATTGGGCAGGACACCACCGGCTTGTCTTGGGCCAAATCCTGGGAACCAGGGCAAGTAAAGGATCACACCCGCAATCGTGACACCGAGAGTCGTCCACAATGCTCGTTTCAGGATCAAGCTTAACTTCTCACCACGTGCGGACCATAAGATCACCGCCAGTAGTATGAAGAAATAGATAGGAAAATCCCATGTATTGAGGAAGATTAGCCCTCCGAATAACCAAGCGCCTAACCAAAACTCACTTTGGGAGAGGCTAGATGGGAGACGCCCAGTGAGGAGGAGAAGCAGGACGACCAACAGCCCAATCAAAACGAGACCAATCATCGTGGCTTTAAGCATCGCGAAAAAAACTTCTGAGGATTCTAGACCTTCGGCTGCTGCTGAGCTTGTACTTATCCCCACGAAAATGAGTAATACGATCAGCAGACCGATGATCGCATTCCTAAGGATGTGTCTCGGTAACTCCACCTCGCCTAGCCTTATCTCAGACCGTATGCCGGTCTTGTAGAGCTGAAGCGCAAACCCGATGACGAGAAGGACAAATGGCAAAGCTAAAACATGGGGATGATTGTCTGCTAATAGGAAGGAGAAAAACGGGAACTCATCGATCACCTCGATCGATGCCCCCGACAAGTTTACATCATGGACCACCCGCGAGGCTCGCCACCACCACCAATTTCGTGCAGGGATCGAACTCACCTGAGCCAGAGGCGGGTTTACGAGATTCTCCAGATTGAGCCAATTCCAAAAAGAAGAAATGAAATTGCCACTTGCATCTTGTCCCCAAAAGACATGCCGCGTGTGCAGGAATTCCAAGAAACCTTCGATATTGCCACTGACGATCACAAACAGCGGTCCCATAAAGGCTGCGGCCAAACGAGGGCGCTCACCACGCCGTGTCAGCAGGTTGTATAACAACGTATATGTTCCTAGTATGCTTAAAGCAAACCACATGCTGTTTGTCAGGTTGAATGCCACACCAGCCAACACACCGGTTAATCGGGTTAGTAATCCCATCTGGACATAACCGAAGTAGTAATACGAAATCGCATAACCCGAGAGCCATGGGTCACGTGGGGGAAAGGTGTCTGAACTCAGGATGCCATTAAGGAATGCCAGCTCCATGGGCTGTTCGGTGTGGTTGATCTTGGGATCGTTTGCACGTACGAATGACCAGAAGACAAAGGCGACAAGGAATAGAAGCTCCATAACAAGAATCGTGCGCCATTCTGCTCGCAGCCAACGACCGATCTCTCGCCATCGTTTCGAGCCCATCCATAGACTCATGACGGCGAGGATCACCACTGCACCAATCGCGCCACCGAGAGTGTTTCGCAGCCATCCCAAGGAGGTGCCTATCCACAAAAGATAACTGGTAGCCATGATGCCTAACACACGGCTAAAGCCATACCCTCGATCGGACAATTGACCAAACAATCGCCAAGCGATGGGCAGAGCAACCCATCCCAGAATGCTGGTTACCACCCACCAAGCCAAGACGGAACCGATCATTGGCTTACCTCGTAGATCCTGGTCTCACCCTCGCGGTAAACTTCACTCAGCATACCGGACGCGACCATAACTTCGAATTTTTCCAAACCATGAGTGGGGCATCGAAGAGAGGTATCCTCTGAATTGGGGTCCAATGGTTTACACTCCGAGGGTGGCACATCAGGATTTGGCATCCCCCAAGGCCAGCCGCGGAGATCACACGTCACGCTTGACCCATCTCCAGATGGATCGCAGGGTTGGACTTCTTCATAAAAGATGTGCTCCAATCGACCCAGGACAACGTATTGCACATTGTAGCGTTCCAGAAATGCCCACGCGTCCTCCGCCGAGCGAGTGAGATAGAAGTCCAGGATATCGCTGGCGCGTTCTTCAACCATCCCAGGGACTCCTGTAACGCGTTGCTGACGCTGATGATGGTTCCACCCCAACACTCCGGGCAGACCAGTGTAGATCGTGAAGCGGTTCCCCCAACGATATTCGGGGATATTGGCCTCGACGATCACTGGGGAGCCTTGTATGTTGTCTTGCACCCATTGTATCGCCCGGTAGTCTTCATCGAGCATCATGGATTTGCCTAAATCATAATAGTTGTCCACATATGGCATGAAGGCCATGCCATCCAAAGTATGGGGTGCATCCATGGCAAATCGGTCGCGGATTTTTGCAGGAGTAGCGGTAATCGTATAAAACGCGGCCGAGAATACGAGTATCGAAAGCACCAATGTCCAGCTGCGTCGCCAGCCAGTTAGCCATGAGGGTACATCGACCAAGATCCATGCGAGGGCTGCGCCAGCAGCTATGCTGAATATCTCCCACACTTGGAGGTAGAACTTAAAAACCGTGTTCATGCGGCTGATATCACCCCTGAGAACCACAACCTCAACCAGGAAGGTTAGCGCAAGTCCGATTCCAGTCAGGGACAGCACAACACGTTTTTCTATGGGCAATCCGGGTTGTAGGATTAAAATGCCACACCATACTATCAGTGGAATCACAAGCACTGCTACATCATACCCACTCCCGATGAGTAAGCCCGTGGCCGCTATAATGATCAACGTCCCTAGCAAGATCGGCCCGAAGTAAGGTCGCAGATTCTGAAGCTTGGATAATGGTGTGGCGGCCATCCAATTACGTGTCTCCCAGATCATCCAAGAGACAATCAAGAAAAGAAATAATCCGTGGACCGTTAGGTATGCGCTAATAGAAGTGCGCGATCCCATCCATTCATCTACCTCCACATATCCCTGACCGTACCATTGGTGATAAGGTTGGAAGAGGAACTGAGCTAAACCGATCAAGATAACCACAGCCAGTACTGCTTCAAGTACGCTTCGAATCTCGAGCTTCTCATATCGAAGCCAAGCCGCATAGAGGACCGAAATTACGCCAAGAACCCAATAAACCGGGTAGTCCCAGGTATTGGTTGGCTTAAGGGCACCAAGGATCAACCCCCCGATGAATATCGCGATGGCAAAATCGAGCCACCGCCGTTGGTGACGCCGTTTCGCTGCCAATAACCAAGATAATCCCCAACCAACCGCCAGGACTGTTAGAGGTCGGCTGATCATATGCGCGTGCAGGTCCGCATAGAGGAAGGTGAAAAATGGAAATTCTGTGATGGGACCTGCTTCGCCAGGACCAGGCGGGATCGCCCGGCTTGGATTCCAATACCAATGATCCATGGCAATAGGTAATTGCCGATCAAGGGTAAGAAATTCACCAATACCACGAATAACCTGCCCCACGCCTACAACGAAGGTGGCAGGCTCCGTACCTGGCTGCGTGCCGATGCGTTTAAATCCATCGTAGAGCATCCTCGCCGTACCAAGGTTTCCCAGGACGACAAGCATCAGCGCGACCGCAAGACCTGCAATTCGTGGGTTAGGATACCTAGCAGATTCTTTTTTCTCCTTGAACCACGCCACCAGGTTGTAGCCTACAGAGTAGGCGACAAGCGCCAAGGTCGAGAAGAGGGTGGGGATAATTAAGTTATATGCCACTGAGGGGATCATGCCCAGAAGCTTTATAGGCATACCAACAATCACAAAACCGAAATAGTAATAGTTGATGTAACCTCCAGCGAACCAGGGGTCATAAGGTGGGAAGGTTCGGGATTTGATCACAGCATTGAGGTACGAGAAATCCATAGGTTTCTCGCCACCCTTCGCTGGGTGCCAGAGATCGGGATTGCCAATTCGAATACCAAAATCGAAGATAAAGAACGACAGAGCCAGAATTTCTGTCCACAGGATCTCCCTGCGGTGCTCTCGTATATAAACGATCAACTCCTCACGATCGCGATAGGCGAGAGCGAGAGAAAGGGCCGTCATCATAAGAAGCACAACGATTATGGTTAATCGGGTAACCGGAACGCCAATGCTTCCCAGGAGCCAGCTGCCCCAAGCCATGATCAGCAAACCAATAACCCGCGCCAAGGGATATCCACCATCCCGCAGACCAGGAAACGCGACACGTGTGATCGGAAAAGCCAGCAAGCCAATGATGCCTATGGCAATCCACCAGACAACGACACCGATGAACCCTGATCGGTTGATCAAACCTTGACGATTGAAGAGGTCTGACCAAGAGCCCGACTCCTGTTGAGCTTCCCAACGATCCGAGGGCAGCATAAGATCAGTCGTTATTTGAGTAGAACCGACATCTTTTGGCAGGATGTGTACGACGTTGCTGATGTCCACCTGACCCAGAATTTCCCTGACTTTATCCTCAGAGTAATCCTGAGTTTTTTGGAAGACCAAGACTTTGGGGTGGTCATAGACCGTGAAAGTCTCTTCTGCAGATTGGTCGTTTATCTCAAATGGACCCAGCTTAGGATTGCTCTGAAAGATCTCGACAAGTTCATATCCTAATTCACCTTGAATCTCGCCAGGCTTTGCAACCGATGCACAGCGCAAAACATCTTCTGGTTCCGGACAACCTAAGAGCGCTCGATAATATGCGGTGGTTAACGGATAACGAATTGGTACACGAGGGATTGAGCCGTATTGCCTCTTGGAGGAAATGATCAAGTAATCACCTTCAGTCAAGGTGTTAGCAATACGATCCAGCTTATCCGAGATCCCATCCTCGTTTTGGTCTTCGTTATCGGCCCAATACAATTCTTGATTTAGACCGACGTAACGCCCGCTCATGCTTCGACCGTCAACGCTCCATGGCATCCCATCGTCCCAGGTCGTCTCGTGAACGATTCTCGTACCGCGCATGGTGAGCGGCCCACCCTGCTCTAATTCCAATCGGATGTAATAGATTCTGTCGGTTGTAAGTTGGATTGGTCGATGGAGAGGGATCTCCAAGAAAGTTTCGTTGCCTGGGGGGAGGCTTGCGTCGAACACCGCAAAACCCAGAGCATCCTCAGCATCTTCAAATTCGAGCAAACTGATCGTGAGATCGACAAAATCATCCCCCTGATTCAGGTTCATCACATAAGGAAGCCTGATTGCGTTTGCTAAGCCCTCCTGAAAGATTTTGAAAGAAGTAACGTGGGGATTTTCTAGGCTGAGTGTAAACTCCGCTGGCATGGGTACGGGTTCTAAAAATTCCTCATCTACGCCCTGAATGACCACGTTGACCGTC
Organism: Anaerolineae bacterium; assembly: GCA_011174825.1. Classification (GTDB taxonomy): domain Bacteria; phylum Chloroflexota; class Anaerolineae; order Anaerolineales; family E44-bin32; genus DUEZ01. The sequence goes on from DUEZ01000006.1 coordinate 30,841, forward strand.
CCAGGGAGATGGGAATAGATCCAACGGGAAGCTGCTACGCGTGTTAACGGTTCTCTGTAGATATTGGTAAACGCCAACGCCCAGTAGAGGGTTCCTAGGATGGTCACCCCAGCTACGAACCCCGTGAGAATTCGAGCCGCCTTTCGCCATTCGATACGTACTTCTACCGAAGTGTCCCATGCGCGCCACAAGGCCCAAGCAGCCAGAAGGGCGAGGATCGGATAGATCGGCATCTGATAGCGCATCGCCGGCGTGAAGCCAGTGGATTGCCACACAAAATACACACCTGACCACACAACGGGCAGGAGGTGACGATAATTACGATTTCGGATGATCTCCCATGCTGCCCATGCCCATCCCACCCAGACGAGGATACCGAGTGGCAACCCCATTCCCCAAAGGAGCATATTCTTCAAGGAGTGCAAAATGGGTGGGCGATCCGCCCATTGAAGTGCGTACGGCGCGTCTGTATTTCCCCGGTTCAGCTCATTGATCTCACGCATGTTTGAGAGCCACTTAGGATTGAGCTTCACATCGAAGAAAGATGGTCCTTCGAATGCATAAGGCTGAAGGACTCGGAATGTGAGCAGGGAAACAATCGCAGCTGCTATGAGTAGGGCAAAGGTCTTATATAGTTCCCTTTGTCTTGAATCTTGATCTGCTTTCCAAACCCGGTGCAACCCCGCTAGAGCGACGACCCCTGCCAGAGGAGCAGTGTTGATCTTTGACGCCACGGCCATGCCCAGAGCAAGACCGAAGAGGAGATAATCTGCTGGGCGACCCTCATCCAACACCAACAGGGCGAAATAGAAACCGGCAAGGACAAATGTGTTGGCGATTGAATCAACGACAAAAAAGTGGGCATGCTGGATGAGCAGAACGGATAGCCCGGTGAAAAGGGCAGCGATCAAACCCACCCTGCGACGATAGAGGCGTTTTCCGATGAGGTAGATCAAGAGAATCGAGATCAGATCAAAGGTTGCTGAAACCCCACGACCGATGATACGGATATCGCCGTTTCCGATCTCCCCAATCCATTCCACCACATAACGTACGATGAAGATCGGGAATGTTCCGTAGACGAAGAAACCATGCCCAACGTTATGCGGGTTTAATTTGGATACCTCGGTGTTGAAGTACTCTCCCAACGATGAGGGCAATTGAAGAGCGCCCTCGACCATCAATAAGAAACGTTCATCCGGGTGCAACTGAGTTCCCTCATCCCAATTAAGGCCTTCGAACCGTAAGTACGCGGCCAGAATGAGGACCACAATCAACGCCAATTCCGGCAAGCGATTACGCATACCATTCCAAGCATGCGCAAGAGGGGTCGTAGTTTTAAGCGAGGGCTTTTCGGCAGTCGTTGACATCACTACTCCGGCTCGGGGATCAAATTGCGATCTGTACCAATCTCAGGAGGCACAAAATACATCAAAAAATCTTTCCCTTCAAGTTGGGAGAACCAGCGCGATTCCTTTCCCGAGGGGAAGAGCTCTCTGAGTTTCTCGAGCGCCTCAACATCGTTTACATTCACGATGAACAATTGTGCTCTCTGCTCCCCGAGGACCTCCTCGAAGTTCTCCGGCCATAACGCGTAGTCTTTGGTAGGTTTCCCTGCGACCATCCCAACCAGACGCGTATCCATCCAGTGGGGATAGGGAACAACGTAAGCCGTTTCATACGATCCTACCGACTCAGCGAACCCCCGAATTACATGTCCCACATCGGAGGTATTCCATGTGCCGGCCCGATGCATTGTCGAGAAATCTTCTAGCACGAGGCGATAATTCATGTCCGCTGAGATGAGGAACATTCCCACTACAACAATCAGACTCATCCCATAAGCACGTCGATCATCCCAATGCTTGCGAACCCATTTAGGGATCATAGCCAGCGGTATGGCGGCCAGCGTAAACACAGGGACCATCACCCCTGAAGCTCGATTGGGTGCAGGGTTCTCGTCCGGAAAAGCAATGGACAAGGTTGAGGGTAACATAAGGATGGGGATACTCACCAAGAGGAAAAGGTCCATCCAGTTCCTCTGTTTGATGTAGCGAACGGCAACAAGTGCAATCCCAAGATGAAACAGAGCGCCTGTTATCCAATCCAGCGCGGGTCGATTAGGAATCGAGATCACCCAAATTTTCCCATTATCCCAGCCGAACATGGTCAAACCGCGCCAGATGTTTTCAAGTAAGATCCTCCATGGTGAACCCTGGATGGCCTGCTCGGCGCCAGTCATACGCGTGACAGTTCGAAGGAGAAACAAATCCGGTTGAATTATCGCTATCCGAATGAGGGGCATAAAGACTACTAGACTGATCAATCCTGCAGCGATCAACCAATTGAAGATCTTTTTCCGCTGATTTCGTGCTTCACGGTGAAGCGCATAGATAGCAATCCCTACTGCAAAAGCTATGGGGACAACCCGTGCAGGAGAATATCCATGAAGGCCAATTCCAGCGAAAAGGCCAGCCAAAAGCAGCTGATTACGTTTTTTGAGGCGCAACCCACGCGCCATATAATAAAGGACCGGCGCGGTAAAAACCGGATAAAGAGGAAAGCGGAGGCCAAGCCTGCTGATGGTGTTCGGCCAATACGCGACGCCAGCCAGTAGTAAAGCCGCCAATCCAACCTCTCGCCCTCCTACTTCGCGAGCGAAAAGGTAAATGTATGGAAGCGTGATAAATCCGATAAGCGCAGTGCCGATCTTTAGTGTAAGAAAGGATATCCCCGTCCCTAGAACTTTTGCTGTAGCTGCAGCGAGATAAAACTGGATCGCCTCCCGACCTGTGTTGCGTGGGAAATAGATGGAGTGTTTTCCGTTGAGAACATCGGTCACATCCAAGAGTTTCTCAGCTTGATCGCTCCACATCTCATAGGGAACACTGTTGAGATCTACAAATCGGAAATATGCGATCAAGATGAGCGACAGGAGGACCAGTATTTGCCAGCCATCGAACTTAATATTGACTTTGGGGGTGGAAAGCCATTTACGGATTTTATCCCAGATTCGACGGGGTTCGATCTCCCCTTCCCATAATGAAAACGTGATGCAAAAGATCGACCCGATCCAGACCACCAACGTCATCGTGTCGAAGCGGTTATCGCCTGAGGCAATGAAAGTGAGAACGGAAAGGAACAAGCTAGCGGTTAAAAAGGGCACCCTCACGGTGATCGCCCTGAACCTCTTCCTGCTCTTTAACTCGCTTGCTGCAGGGATATCACCGACCCAGAACGCCCATCCGAGCAACCCTGCCGCAATCACATAGAGGACAATGGAGGTCGTAACACTTCCAGAACGTTGTTCCAATCCGAATTGCGCCATCAAGGCCAAAAAGAGAGCGATCGGAATTCGTAAGTGAGCGGCCGTTACACGGATAGTTGGTCGTTCTTTCACCACAGGTATAACGGGTGGAGCTGGTTTTACCTTCGGCTTAACCTTGGGGACGACTTCCTCTGGAATGGGAATCGGACGCAACCGAAAGAGAGACTTGAACCAATCAAGTACGGTTGGCTCCAGATGTTCATTCTCTCTGCTGTGGTTCTCTTCCATCAAGGTCTCCCCGTTCTGAAGCTGCTCATTAATCTTGACGATAAGGTGTAAGGACTGTTTATCATCGATCGAATAACTTTCTATATATGCTCAACAAACAACTACCAATGGTAACTTCGTCCAGTCACTCACCGCCTGACCGCGATATAGAACGTGTAAGTCCCTTCGCTGCTATAGGTTTCATCATAATAGGATCTAATCCGTCGATCTGTTAACCATAGATTCCAACGAGTGGGTACCAGGATCCAACGCCCAATAAACCATCGCGGAAGGTAGCAGGGTATCCCAAAATAGTGACCCCACTCTAATGTACGAAGCGCTGCCGGTGAAAAATATCTCTGACTTCGCTCAACGCGATAACCAACGCGCTCAAGGAGTGTTTTCCATTCTTCTTCATCGAATAGTGTTTTCGTTCTTGTGACTCTCATAAACCATTCTTCGTATGCGACGGCCAGCCGCTTCAACGAGAGACGCCGTAGGAAACGAGGGATACTCAACTGCGATCGGTAGCCCGGATTGGGCACCGTAAACACCAATGGAGCTCCAGGTTGCAGCACTCGTCTGATATCCGTTAGCACTTCCTCCAAGTGATCAACGTGCTCAAGCACTGAATTGCTCACCGCGCTTGCAAAGCTACTGTTCGCACAAGGAAGCCTTTCGCCTTCGGCTAAAACCAAGAACTTGTAGGCTCCTTTCTGTATTGCTTCATAAGTAGGCTTGATGGCTGGATCGATCCCTAGGTCGATTTTTTTATTAAAAGTAACGGATGCGAAGTGTCCATCCCCACTGCCAATATCCAAAACGGGTGGTGGTAAAGTTACCTCCTGCATTAAACGCGATTCAACCGCACGCAGAAGTGCACGGAAGTACGGTAAATCACGTAAGTGTGACCAGAGATAATCTCGTGTCATAAAGCTCAATCGTTTCAAATCCCATCGAGCAATTCCAGGAAAAGGCGCTCATACCCCTCGGCAGTAGCCGTAGGAGAGTATTGTTGAGCGATTTCTTCTGAGTCGCCCTGGAAGACATCAGGGTTTCCGATCACCTCGAGAACAGCCTCTGCCAATGCGGAGGAATCTCTCAACGGAATGACTTTTCCCATCCCAGTCCTTCGGACAGGCTGGCGTACTCCTGGTAAATTTGAGGCCACAACTGGCGTCCCACAGATCATTGACTCGATCTGGACAAGACCAAAACTCTCCGTGCTATTTACGCTTGGAAGCACCGTCACATCGCATGCTTTGAAGAATGCCGACATTTGCCGAGGATCAAGCACATCGAGAAAGCTCCAATGATCTTGGAACCGCTCTAACATCGGCGCCAACTGACGAGCGTAAGCTTCCTCCCCGAGAACGTCCTGATACTGGCCGGCGAAGAGCACCTCTGTTTGGGGATGACGTTTCAGGATCTCCTCCATCGCGCCTAGAAGATACTCCACACCCTTCTCAGTTGCCAAGCGCGCAGCCATGCCAATTGCTGGACCTTGTGTCTTGCGATGCTGCTGAATGAAATCGGCCACCTCCTCTTCCTGGATCGGATGTACCACAACCGGTGGGGTGATCACACGTAACTTTGCCAGATATCGTGAAAGGAAAGGAGAATGCTGCGCGAAATCCTCGGTATACGCGATCACGACGTCGGAAAATGAAGCCGCAAGGCGATTAGCTACCTTAACCACCTGGTTAGCTAGCGCATTGATCCCACCTTTGGGTAATGTAAGGTCACAATGATAAGTCAGTGTAACGGGTCGACCGAAGAGACGACCGCGTAATGCGATGCCCGCAGCGTCTAGTTGAGGCAAGTGTAAACTGATCACATCGTGGTTCAACACCTGTCGTGTGGATTCCAAACCGATCGTAGGCATCACCACACCCTTGCTCACACGGAAAGCCACGGGCACCCTTAAAACCTTGACGCCATCCAATCGCTCGTGACGAGGCAGTCGTCTTTCGTATTGAGAAGTTAATACTGTAACTTGATGGCCACGCTCCACAAGTGCGTGCGCCAATCGTTCCACATAAATCGTCAATCCGGAAACGTGGGGTCGATAATACGTCAATACAAACAAGATCTTCATCTCTTCATATCGCCGATGATCCAGATATCACATAATTCCTGTTTTCAATCAAAATACGTCTTCTTCTAAAGTCTTACAAAACGTGGTTGCAAGGCTCAGGCCTTTCAAGAGCTCTTAAAGAGTGAAATGCTACACGAAATGATGCGACAACCCTACCTGAAATATCCTCCCTTGCTCCTCTTCTCTCGTCTACACCATCAATCATTTTCCCCGACCCCTGATGAAACACAGCTAGGTATTTGTAGCTATCTTGATGGATCGGATTTTTCGTCACCCCCTGATGTGATGAGAGGCATTCTTCGAAGCATGATAGCATGAGGACGAATTCTTCGTCGCGTTACAGTCACAGGAACGAGAGGGAATCCTCATGAACTCGTTTTGTTTATCAAAAATCTGGGGAATTATAGCATCGGGGGTGTCTGTGACCAGTCTCATTCAAAACACATACTCGTCTATTGAAACAACGCCCGATTTGCCTCTACCCATCGCAGGAGACGGCCTACACCTTCGCGAGGTGGAATTCTGGGTTCCCAACCGAAATCTCGATATGCTTTGGAAATATCAGAGACATAGATCTTCTGATCTCCTGGTCGCCAATCCCCATAACTGACCTCGATCTCCGTTCCAAGCAACTCGCTCAGTAATGGTCCAAAGTCGCGCCACACTGACAGACTGAAACGCATTCCCCCTCCAATGTTGTAAATCCCACCTTGCGTGCTCACAGGACTTACGACAGCAGCCATCATCGCCTCGATCAAGTCATCAATGAAGAGCACATCACGTACTTGCTTTCCGTCCCCATAGATCGTTATCGGTCGCTGAAGGACAGCTGCGATCACAAACCAAGCGAGCCATCCCTGATCTTCGATCCCGAATTGGCGTGGACCATAGATGCACGAGTTACGGAACACGACCGTTCGCAATCCATACATTCGATGATAATCCCGCACGTACTGATCTGCGGCTCCCTTGGAACACCCATAAGGCGAATATAAATCCAATGGCGTGTTTTCCGATATGCCAAGGTCTAATTCAGCATAGCGATATCTACTTTCTTCTTCATCTACCCCAACATCCGATAAGGCACCGTAGACCTTGTTTGTCGAAGTGTAGAGTACGACAGGATCCAATCCCAGTTCACGAACAGCTTCAAGCACATTGAGTGTGCCAAGTGCATTTGTTTCGAAATCCATTCGCGGCGACTCTACTGAAGTTGTCACGGCGACCTGAGCTGCAAAGTGAAACAACGCGTCATAGGGCTTGTGTTTTCCGATGGCTTTCTTCAATCCGGCATACTCACGGATATCTTGAAGTTCGAAAGGGATCCCTCCTTGCCGCTCTCGCAGCCACGTTAGATTGGTTTCACTCCCATGTCGAGAGAGATTGTCCAGGATCACGACTTCATGTCCCTCGCGAAGAAGGTAATCCGCCGTGTTAATTCCGATAAAACCAGCACCACCGGTTATCAGGGCTTTCATGGGTATTCTCCATGTATTTTTCGTTTATTAATCCACCATCACCGTTGAAATAGGAGTTCTTCTTTCCCGATTGTATTGTTTCGACCCTAAGAGAAGAGTGTGTGAGTTGAAGTATACATGAGTCAACGATGACAGGATATATAGCGTGTTCCTAACCCATTCTTCTAGGGAGAAGAATGGGCAACAATGGTAAATGCTAAGATCATTATGTATGTATTGAGATCTAGCTTCTGGCTTGGAGGGCATTCTGATGTTGATGCGAATTTGGAGTGCGTAAGCTATGCTTGCGTTTGCTTTTGCATTGCTCAAGACGAGGCAGAAGCGGAACTTCTGACTCCCAGTCGGATATTCCCTATTTGAGTTCCAGCAAGTATAAAGGGTTGGAGGTAACCATTGTCTTCTTGCAGTCTTGGTTGATGAACTGACGTACAGCAATGATTAGCGGAATATACGAGAAACTTCATCAATGCGGGACATTTCATCCTCAGTGAGCCTAAAATTCATCACACCAGCGCTTTCTCTGGCATGGCTTGCCCTGGTCGCACCCGGAATAGCGACAACCGTATCGCCGTGATAATTAATTAACCAGTTCAATGCTATCTGTGCTGTAGTCACTTGGTGAGTTAAAGCGATTTCATCTATAACCTCAACAATGGGTTCACTTTTCTCTAGTCGACGTTGTAGAAGAACACGACGGATAGAGGGCTTGGCCATCAGTAATTCAGGATTTTTGTGGAACTTGCCGGTTAGGATTCCAGATGCAATGGGTGACCAAGCAATAATCGTGATTCCTAGTTCTTTGGCAGTATCCAGCACTCCATTTATTTCTATGTTCCGGTGGAGAAGACTATATTGCACTTGATTGGAGGCAAGGGGCAATCCTCGCTTTGCTAGGGCTTTATAAGCACGACGCATACGCTTAGCACTAAAGTTGCTCACTCCCACTGAACGTATTTTTCCTGCTTCCACCAAATCAGCCATGGCATCCATCTCGTCTTCTGGTGAAGAGAAACTAAATGGATGGTGGATCTGGTGCAAATCGATTGTGTATGGGCTTAAATATTGTTGGCGAGCCATTATTGTTTTTGGAATGTTCTTTGCAGTTCGAAAAAACGGGCTCCATTTTGTGGCCACAAGGACTTCATCATCGGCTTTTCCAGCAGCTTTCAATGCGTTAGCCAGTCCTCGTTCCGATATGCCATTTCCATACGCCTCTGCTGTGTCAAACCAGTTAATCCCCCCATCCAAGGCCATCTTGATGATTTCGTTCTTCGTATCCTGAGAGATTTCAGGAAACATTAACCTTCCCCCAGCGAATTGCATTACACCCAACCCGATTGGTGTTATTTCGATTTCAGTTTTTCCTAGTTTTCTTAGATTTTTATTCATTAAGGACTCCAAATATTCTAGCTCTTCGATTTGAAACAGTGGGGTGCCCGAATTTCTATTCCAGTCAGAATGAAATGCGCTTCTTAGGAGGAAAGATCGAAAGAATAAATACGAATCACCTACATGATAGATTTTTCATAGTACAGAAATTGAATCAATCTAAGCAAATTGAAAGTTGAACGCTTTCTAGCAAGGAGTTCGTATCCACCCCATCTGCGTTCTTAATGCACCACAACAGAAATTCAAGATTGCCCTTTGGTCCTCGTAGCGGAGAGATCATGACAGCTTGCGGACCAAGGTTGGCTTCTACCGCACAATCGATCACGTCTCTCACCACCCGCTGATGAACCAATGGATCACGGACCACACCCCCCTTACCCACGGCCTCTCTTCCCGCTTCGAATTGAGGTTTGATCAGCGCGATGACTTCAGCATCCCTATCAAGCCATCGAACCACGCTGGGAATGAGTATTCGCAGGGAGATAAATGAGGCATCGATGGTCACCAACTGGATTGGTTCTGGCAGGGATTCTATTTCACGCGCATTGACACCCTCCATGACCACGACCTTCGGATGATTACGCAACTTCCAATGGAGGACACCACGTCCAACATCGATTGCATAGACGCGCGCCGCACCCGCTTGCAGTAAGCAATCTGTGAACCCCCCTGTGGAGACACCCACGTCTGCACAGATCTTGCCCTCTATGTCAGTAGCAAAGGTTTCCAAAGCAGAAGCTAATTTTTCACCGCCCCGGGAGACAAAACGTGGGCCACTCTCAAGGGTGATTTGCGCGTTCATAACAAACTTGCGAGAAGGTACGTTCACAACCTGATCGTTCACCCGAACTTGCCCGGCCATGATCAAGCGTTGGGCTTGTGATCGGCTCTCTACCAATCCCCGTTCGACTAAGAGAAGATCAATGCGTGTTTTTTGCGCCACATCTAAATTCTACTTGATGGGAGGAAAATAAGCATGCCCCTCACCATACCTACTATCGTACCACCCCTATCAGCTTGCTTCGCAAAAATCTTCCTGCTATCATGCTTAACATGCTAAAGGCACTCATCAAAGCTATGCGACCCCGGCAATGGATCAAGAATTTCCTGATCTTTGCTGCGCTCGTATTCGACCAACAGCTAACGCATATAGACCCACTCCTTCGTACTGTTATCGGATTCATTTTATTGTGCCTCGGATCGAGCACGGTCTATTTAATCAACGATCTCGCAGATTTGGAGCAGGACCGAAATCATCCCGTAAAACGCCATCGTCCAATCGCTGCGGGAGAGTTATCCATATCCACGGCCAGGGTGGCGGCAGCTGCATTCTTTGTGATATCCGTTGTGGCAGGCTTTGCGCTAAGGCCGACGTATGGGGCCGTTCTTCTCGGCTACATGTTACTTAATCTGCTTTATTCCTTCTGGTTGAAACACATTCCGATCATCGATGTGCTGGTTCTCGCTACGGGATTCGTCCTTCGTGTGGCTGCCGGAGTGGTATTGATCACCGTGCAGCGGTTCTCCCCATGGCTTTACATGTGTACAACCCTACTAGCCTTGTTCATCGGATTTGGAAAACGCAGGGCCGAAATGGTTCTCCTGGCAGAGGATGCAAACTCACATCGGCGCGTCCTTGACGGCTACACCATACCGTTTCTTGACCAATTGATGATCATCGTGTCTGGGACCACAATTGTGGCATATTCGCTCTATACATTCTCCGCAGAAAACCTTCCAGACAATAACTTGATGATGCTGACAATCCCTTTCGTGTTATATGGCATTTTTAGGTATCTGCACTTGGTCAATGTTGAAAACGCTGGTGGTGCCCCGGAAGAGATCGTATTGACTGACTTGCCATTATTGGTTACCTTCATCTTATGGGGACTCACCGCCGTAGCCATCCTCTACTTCGGCACATGACGACTGCCAGAGCTCCTGGCAAGATCATCCTTTTCGGCGAACATGCTGTTGTCTATGGGCAACCTGCGATCGCGGTACCAATACACCAAGTATCAGCCATAGTTGAGGTCACCTCAATCTCTGCCTCTCGTCTGGGAGTAATTCATGTAGAAGCACCCGACATCGGTCTCGATTCTTGGCTACACGAAATGGACCAGGATCAACCCCTGGCACGCATCATCCACCTCACCCTCAATGAGATCGGGATCCACGATCCTCCTGCCTTGGGGATCACAATCTCATCGTCCATACCGATTGCCTCAGGACTCGGTTCGGGCACGGCTGTATCGGTAGCGATCATACGTTCGTTAAGCAATCACCTCGGTCAAAGCCTTCCACTCAAGCGCCAATCTGAGTTAGCATACGAAGTGGAAAAGATCCATCACGGAACGCCCTCCGGAATCGATAACACTGTTGTGACTTATGCTAAACCTATTTTCTATAAGCGAGGATGCGATCCAGAGATTATCTCAATTGGTGCACCATTCACACTAATCATCAGTGATACGGGCGTACAATCACCAACTGCTGTCGCCGTTGAAAAAGTGAGACGAGGTTGGCAGGATGATCCCAATATATACGAATCACTTTTCGACGAAATAGGCCGACTTGTCCTTCAGGCGCGATACAGCATGGAACGTGGCCAAGTGAACAAACTGGGACCGCTGATGGATCAGAACCAGGTGTTGCTCGAGGCAATCCACGTAAACTCGCCCCCACTTCAAGCTTTAATCAACGCTGCTCGAGAAGCCGGTGCATACGGCGCCAAACTTTCGGGAGCCGGTCTTGGCGGGAATATGATCGCCATCGTTGATCCACTTAACGCCCACGCTGTTGAGAAAGCTTTGAAACAAGCTGGCGCCGTAAGTACACTGACGACTGAGGTGATTGAATGATCTTTCTCAAACTAGGCGGTTCGCTGATCACGGACAAATCAAGACCAGAGACACCTAGGCTCAAAGTGATCGCGCGATTAACGACTGAGATCGCCCATGCCTTCAATCAACGCCATGACCTACGATTGATATTGGGCCACGGGTCAGGATCATTTGGACATCCTCCTGCTTCTCGTCATAAAACCCACCTCGGTGCTGCTAGTCAGGCTGAATGGATCGGTTTCGCTGAGGTATGGTCGGCAGCGCAACGACTCAACCGAATGGTGATCGATCATCTGATCGAGTGCGGATTGCCGGCGATCGCTTTTCCCCCCTCGTCCTCAGCGATATCCAAGGACCATGTGATCCTCGAGATGGCGCTTGAACCGATTAAGCGAGCTTTGGATGTTGGATTGTTGCCAGTAGTACACGGCGATGTCGCTTTCGATCTCACAAGAGGGGGGACCATTATTTCTACCGAGAAAGTTTTCGCTTACATGGCGAGTCAAATTCGTCCGGATCGAATTCTACTAGCTGGGCTTGATCCTGGTGTCTATATTGATTTCCCGGATTCGAAAGAGATCTTTGCCACAATTACTGAAGAGGATGTGCCCAAGATTAAGTTTAAGAAAGCCGATGCACCTGATGTCACGGGGGGAATGTGGTCAAAGGTTCAGGAGGCCTTAGCACTTGCACGGGAATATCCTGGTCTTGAGGTGAGGATATTTTCAGGCGAGGAGCCAGGTGCTGTAGCAAATGCGCTCCTGGATGGCAAACCGGGCACCTTGATCACGATGTAATCCAAAGCGATGCACCCCACCAAGTGCGCAGAATTACCTGCGGTTATCGCGGCGGCAGATATTAAAAGACAATGTAGCCGCACCCTTTAGGGTGCGCTGTGATGCGCAGGCTAAAGCCTGCTACTTCAGTGGTGATCTCAATAGACAATGTAGTCGTACCCAACAGACTATCTTGACACACAGATTTTGGAACCGCTACAGCTTGTGAATAGACTCGTCTTAACTTAGACTTACTTCTGTGCACAAACTTTACCGTGGGGGATGGATGATTTGGAATATACGCAGTAGAGAAGAGTCCGGCACTTTCGATGATAAGGTATAACTTCACCTCATCAAGTGAACCTTGATGTAAACGGAGGGATAACATGTCAGAACGTAAGAAGGTCACCCTGCGAACACTGTTTCAAAAAATCGACGATGGGGTGCCAATTACATTTCTCACCTGCTACGACTACCCTACAGCCTTCTTCCAGGAACAAGCAGGGGTAGATATGATCCTTGTTGGTGACAGCCTTGGAATGACCATGCTTGGTTACGATAGCACGCTCCCTGTAACAATGGAAGATATGATCCGACATACACAAGCTGTCAGGCGGGGTTCACCCAATGCATGGTTAATCGGTGATATGCCATACATGAGCTATCAACCGAGTGTAGAGAGCGCTATCAGAAATGCTGGACGTTTCATGGCTGAAGCAGGGTGCGATGCGATCAAACTTGAAGGTGGGATTGAGATGGCGGATCGGATTGCAGGCATTACCGCTGCTGGCATCCCTGCAATGGGACATCTAGGCCTCACACCTCAAAGCGTCAGCGCTTTGGGAGGTTTTCGCGTGCAGGGAAAAGGAGCCCTACAAGCGAAGAAGATCATCGATGACGCGAAGGCTCTCGAAGATGCCGGCGCCTTCGCCATCCTTCTTGAGTTGGTGCCAGATCGGCTCTGCAAACTAATAACCGAGCGAGTTGAAAGATGCTTCATCATCGGTCTCGGCTCCGGTCTGGATGCGCACGGTCAATTGCTCATCTATCACGATATGTTTGGGTTATATCCAAAGTTCAAACCTCGCATGGCCAAAGTTTTTGGTGAGGCCGGAGAGGTTATTCTTGAGGGGTTAAAACAATATGTTCAGGAAGTAACGGATCGGTCTTTCCCCCAGCCAGAGAATTGGTTTGGTATGCCGGACGAGGAATACGATGAATTGCTCCAAATGCTCAATTGATCTCTTTTGAACCATGGCTATTCACACGGCAAATCAGATTATTCAGGAGGACCTGTGGACGAGAAACTACTAAATCTACTCAAGATACCCGCCAGTCGACTAGAAGATATCAACTCCCTTCTCCTCGATCCAGATATGACCGTAATGAAGGAATTCCTTGATGTGGTAGCTAAATATGGCACGCCGGAGGAGATCAACCGCAAAGCAATCGAAGCGAGCAAGTTATCCTCCCTCCGTCAACAAGTTTCCGCAACCAACCCAGAGTACCTCAAAGATTTAGATTGGCTCATCGAACAACGTGATGCGGGAGCGTTTATCAGCGTAGAGGAGTACCGTCGCGCGGTCCATGGCGAGAAATGGGAGGATATCAGTTTCAATGACGAATTCGCTGTGACACTTGAGATCAGCGCTTGCCAATATTTCCCTTGGGTCATTGAGGCCGCCAAAAGGTCGATCGAGGAAGGATCACTTGTTCCAGGTCGCTTCATCAGGGTGCGAAAAATGAAAGAGCAAGAAGCTGACGGTGATCTACCGGCTTTTTCCGCCGCGATGCAGATCATTGGATCGAGTTACGTCGAAACCCTCGATACAAAAGGAACCGACGGATCCAATGTCCACCTTGGTGGTCCCGAAACCATCACCGGCTATTTCGGAGGAATAGGTCAGCCAAACGAATACGCACTGAAGTGGCTTGATGAGTACCTGTACTACTACACCAATTACGGTGTTCGACAAGTTCTCAACGTCAACCCCGGCACCGTCCTGATTGGATACTTGCTCCATCGTCTGGGTGTGGACATCGAGTTTAAGATTTCAGTTTATATGGGTAACGATAACCCATATGCCGCTCTCTGGACTCTCATTGGGGCAAAACTCTTCTCTCGGGACGATGGCTCATCACCTTTGATCGGTTTTAACTGGAGCAATTCCATCAACAACCAGACGATGGAAATCACCGCACAATTTCGAAAGGCACTCGGATTCGAGGACATCGTCCGCTTCGAACACCATATTATTGAAACGTGGAAAAGCATCGTTCGCCAGCCGTATAACCGACGGGACGAACTCCTCGAGATTGCAGATCATGTGACCAATATCTCGGCCAAACATGAGGGTGGTGACCCAGATATTGATCAAACCAGGGCACACCCCTCCGACATCCTCGATTACTTCCGCGATAAGGAAGAGATCATCGCCTCTGGCGACTGGGAGCATTTGACACTCAATTTTCACGACAAATATGATGCTGTTAACCGAACGGCTAGAGAGTTAACCGAAAGAGGTCTGTCGTTCATTGCCGCCCAAAACCTCCATCTCTAAAGAAGCTAAACTGTAGGGGCTCCAACTGGCCTGGAGCCCCTCAATATTGTTGTGGCCATAACTAGTACTTTGTCAACTAAGATTTGAGGCATCATAGCGAAAAAGCACCCTGAGACCTTCGACAAGCTCAGGACGAAGCCCGTCGAAGGTTGCGTACCACCGTGATCCTTCGATCCTTTAGCGCGCTCAGGACGATACAGGCTCAGAATGACTTTCGTTTTTGGTATCCGTCGTTTTCATTGTGTTAGAGCACAACATGGACGATCGAAATTCCATAAGAATAACGGCTCAAGACCTCAAGCTGAGTACGCTCATCTTCGGCCTTCTGGCGATCATCGTAACAATCCCACTTCATTTCGTCTTTGAACGCGACCTTTTTAGAATTTCGTTCTTGTCAATCACTCTCGCCTCGGCCATTTTCTGGGGTATCGTTAGCACGATCTTTATCAACGGATATTGGGACTTATACTATCGATACTTCTACCCCTCGTGGATACGCCCATTAGCACCTCTAAGCTTCCTGCTCTATAGCTCTTTTGGCTTCGGGATGTGGTGGCTAACATCGCTTCAGAGTCTGCCGGCTATTTTGACGTATGCTTTCCTCGGTGGATTGCAGGGTATGCTCGAACATGCACTTGCGATCCATGGATTACGAATCTTGGAAAAGGTCCCACTGTTACAGGATTTAAAATCCGGACCGGTTCTGCTCTTCTCTTTTTTTGAGTATGCTTTCTATTGGTCACTGATTGGGTGGATAGCCCTGGGGATATCAAAATTGTTGTAAAAGGAGCAATCAATATTCGAGAAGTCAGCCAGGTTTCTCAGAGCGATCAGTAGGATCTGGGGAGCGTCATCCTACGGATTAGGTGTTGGGGGGGCATCTCGGAGTGGTACGCTATCGATGAAACCTGCTAGATCTACTGCTTCGTACCATACCCATCCGTCTCTACCCTCCCCGATCCGCTGTATATACCACCATGTCCCGCTGACAGGGTTTTCGTATCGACCAATGATGTCCGCGGTCTGACCTTCATAAAAGATATCAATTTGGTTGTATGCTTCATCTGGACCGTTGCGTATCTTTGCATTGTATTTCGCTATTGCAATGGGTGGGCCAAGGGTTTCGGTGGGCTCAGGGGTAGGAGTTGGGGGGGTGGCCGTAGGAGAGGGCGGTATTGGCGTCGGAGGAGGCGTTAGGGCCGTCGCTTGTCTAGTCAGCTCAGCATGGGCTTTTGCAGTACTTATCACCTCCTCGCCTGATCGTGTAGGTGTTGAATTCATCTCATCTACGGGAGTGCATCCGAGAAGCAGTAAGCAGAGGAGAATGAATAAGAACAACCTATTGATCTTTGGCATAAGTCTCATGTGAAAAACTCGGTCCAGCCCCTCCGCTGGATCTTCGTTAGTGTCATAGAAGAGCATGCCGACGAGTATACCGCAGTCCCTGGAGTGTGTCATCAAGTTGATGGTACAACCGTCCTCTCACGAAGAAAAAAGCCCCATGCTATGATAAAAAACGTATGGAAAATCCATCCAAACGGGCTTGGGATTCCCCTTCGCCTTCAACCGAGGCACGGACATCTCCTCCAGATGTCTCACAAGATGAATCCCAGAGACTGAACCCAGAGCTTGATGCCGCCATCAAACGGTTGCGGACTGCGCGTACGCAATTCATCTCCGCCGCAATCGCGTTCTGCGACGGGTTGATAAGTGACGGGCAGCTTCGGGCCACCAGGGAATTATTACGCGAGAAGGAGATCTTAGTTGAGCAGCTCGCAAAAGGTGATGAAATACCCATCATCGAAGAACCCCTTCCTGAAGGACCACCTCAAGAATTAGAGGTCGTTGACACGGGGCCACTCGAAACTGAGGTTGAGGTGGATCTCACGCTTCCAGAAGACCTCACCCCAGATCTCAAGTCAAAGCTCGAAGAGTTAAACAGAAAATATGAACGTCTAAAAGAGGATTATAAACGGGGCCATATCAACGCAACTCAGTACAATGCGATCCGGGCGCACTATCTTGAACAACGAGAGGTTGCGCTAAGGCTTCGAGAAACACATCCAGATAGTGACCGCTGGCAAGTGGTGCTCGAAGAGGGAAAGACGACCTTCCTCATGCAATTGAACGAGGCCGCGTGCATCAGTGTGGGCATATATGACATCAAATCTCGGGAACGGATTTTCGTTCAAGGGGACATGCCGGTACCTGCAGAGGCATCCATGTCGCTACTCAGCACTTTCGGAAGCTCCAAGATAGATCCCTCTTCAGATCGAATGTACGCAACGCAAATCGAGGATGGTTCCGCCTTGCTGCTCATCCCCGGGGTGCATACGGTTTGCTTGGTCGCGTTCACCCAACCTCCACCCGATTGGCAGGTAAGAGCGTTGCGTGAAGTCCATCGCCATTTTGAAACCGCCAACATGAGCGCACTCGGTCAAGGCAAGCGGCAATCCCTCATCTTTCCCAACATGAAACGCTTCATACGGGCCTGATCCTCAAACGATCTTCTCCCAGCTTCTTTTCCCCCATAACATTAAACGCTCAAATCGATCTATTTGTACGTTGAAAATAGTTGTAAGTTGGTACACCACCTACAGGACTGGACCATTAAGTATATGTAGGGGCAATTCGTGATGTACAACCCGGGGACATGGGTTACAGTTCGACCTCAGGACATAGGTAACACTTTCAACATCACAGTCCTAATCTGTTAGACCCCCAGTCCACTCTTCATACGCAGTAAATTGAATCTCATCGGGATCATCTGTCAGGAACGCGGACAGGATTTCCTCCCAAGCCCGCCAATTCTCTGGATAATCATTCTTCTCTTTCGGATGCTCAGGGGAACCCCAAAGCCTCTCCCATGCCTGACGATCCACATAGACCCAAATTCCTACGTAACATCCTCGGCGTGAACCTTTTATTCCCTTTAACATATGATAACCGAGCAGTCCCGGAAGCTGAAACAGACCCCGCCTTTCAGCCTCTTGGATGGCCTTATGAAATGATTTCTCATCTACGGTAGATTTGAGGACATATTCATGAACGCTGATAATCTTAGCCATTCGATCCAACTCCAATCACGAAAACGAGCTCCACTTGAGTAGCCGCTCTCCCCCCTGACTAGAAGATCCGTTATTAGGCCGTAAACTCGTGCTTAAATCCATTTAGGATACCCATGATCACAGCCGTGGTTCTCTCTCAAGAGATGTATTCGGCAATGAGGACAAGACACCCTATTCAATTGGGGGATTGAAGTAGTTATAGACTGCCTGGGATAGACCAGCGACCAAGTTTTTGGTCGGTTCCCAAATCATCTCTGGTGTATTCCATAGAAATACGGATAGGACATAATCACCACCGGGTGAGAAAACGATCCCAGCGTCACTGACCATATCCAATGGTGAGGATGTCCAACCATGTTTGTGGGCGACACGTGTTCCCAGGGGAACACCTGCTTCGATAAGCACGGCGATTTTATTCTGAGCTAAGAGGTTGAGGAGAGTAGTACATTCCCCTTGAGTGATCTGATCCGGGAACACAGCTAAAAGCGTTCCTCCACCATTGGCACAATCGTAGATATCTCCAAGCAACATACCTATCTCTGTCGCGGTCGTTTGGTTTAAAGGATCGGGGGCAGTATTAATGTCGGCTCTTTGATTTCCTGGTGTTTCACGATATACCCCTGATATTGGAATTGCGGGGGGATGATACCACGCGTCAAGAAAAGAACTTTCAAGACCTATCTGCATTAGGATTTCAGTCACCAAGAGAGGTCCCGTTTCTTTGTCTAGACGTTCCATCAGCCAATCAGCCGGGTCGTTTCCGGAGAGGGTTATCATCTCTACCAGCCAGCGATCAGCTTCGGGGTCAACAGGATGATCAAAATAACGCAAGAATGCAGTTGCGATACCGATCTTAATCGTTGACGCTGCGGTAAATGCAATATCGGGCTCGATAGGGATGTCTCGGTTTTGAAAATATGCAAAGTGGAGCTTCTCAGCGGTACGCAAGTCAAAGATGTAAAGAACAACCAGGCCATCAAAATCGGCAACATCGATATTCTGCTTGAGCAAAATCTCGAGCGTTTCAAGCGTCGGTCGTGGCGCTTCATCCGGCACAATAGGTAGCGTTAGACGGCGATTGTAAGGGATTTGTAGTACTTCAGCGATGAGTTCTTCCGCCCGAGAGATATCGAGCACCTGGCCTGGTTTTCCTGCAGTGAAACTCGGACTCCCTGGGACAGGTTCGGCTGGGAGAGATGGTTCGTCATAACGAGCTGCGATGTCGCGTAATGTAAACTCAAGCTGGACAGGAGAATAATCTGCCCTCAGTGGAATCGCAGTTGCTTCTCCAGGCCTGTTCCATAGGAAACCCCAAAAACCTGACCAGAAATCAGTACCGGTACGTTCCAATTCAGCTGCAGCTAGCATAACCTCGGTATCGAGCCTGAATCCAACACTTGCTGGATTGAGCAGAATCGATTGGTCATCGTACATGATCTCTATGGGTGTGCTGTAGACTTGCAGTAGTTGCTCAAGAGCACCAGATTGGCTCAATCCCCCGACAGGGACGCCAGCGATGGTGAGACCCTCTGGCATCCGGGCGCGCTTTCGGCTGAATGCGACCAGCTCATAGAAAAATAAAGCGACAGCTGCCAGGAGCAGTCCGATGGAAACCCACCTTAAGATGTTTGGCCCACCTCTACGCACTCACCCTCCAACCACGAGAGTATAACACGGCAGTAAAGAACCCGAGGTGCTAACAGTGTGGTTGTCGTCTCTTCAAGATCCTTGCTTGGTTTTTATCTTTCTACACCTTACGATACTATTGGATAGCATTTCGCATTGAGCTGTCGAGAATCGAGGTCATCACGTCCTGTCTCAATCGCTCAAGCTCCCCCAAGACGGGTTCAGAATACAAACGAGATTCCTACGCAGAATGTTTTCTATCATCTGTTAAGAACAGTCATCCTTCGCCAAGCTCAGGACGCCGACGGGGTGGCGAAGGGCTTAATTTGAATCGTGTAGGGGCGGTTCGCGAACCGCCCCTACGATGTTGTAGATTGGGAAGCTGACTTTTAATGTCATCCTGAGTGGAACGAAACGTCTCGTGTTAGTAACTGGAAGACGATTTCCTACCATTCAAAGAAAATTACCCAAAGAAGCGGAGTACCTCCGGCAATATGTTGGCAAAACCATGCGCACCCCAAGATGCCCAGATAGAGCCACGCTTCTCCATCAACCACCCCGCCAGGATGCCAAAGAGAAAGATGCTTATCAAATGAAGATAACCTTGTGCCCAATGACCCGGGTGGAGAGCAAAGAGAATCCCTTGAACAAGGATTGCAGGCCATTTTCCGACGCGTAACCGAAGAGCCCGCCCTAAATACCCCCGGAAGAAGGTCTCCTCAACAAGGGGAATAATGACCAGCGCGCCAATCCAGCTAAAAACTCCCCAACCAATTCGAGCCCATCCAGACCAAAGATTGAACGCCATACTCAATCCACGCCAGATGCCTCCCGCGACCATTCCCCAGCCATAATCAGCCAGTCCTCGATCCCGTGTGTAACCAAACATGGATGGAGAACCTCGGACCACAAGAAGCGTCACCCATGGGATGACGGCTAGGACGAGGCTCCATATTAGAAGGAAAATCTGAGCAGATCCTAGCCAGCCTGTAACCGTTAATAAATCAACGACCAATATAAAAATAAGGCCTGGTAGGATCGCCCAAAGCGGTAAGGCGGAATATAGGTCACCACTCCCTTTATCAACCGATTGTTTGGTCATGGACTGCAATTCATATCCTCGAAAGGATCACTTTTTCTGGCGTGATCTCGAATTCCCAATAACCGACATCTCCGAAATCATATATTACGCACAATGACTCTCTCTCACGCTCAACCGCATCGAGACGAATGGATCGTCGAAACTTGAATGTCACCAACGATTCATCCCACTCTCCCTGCAACTCCGGATCGTATGAGTCGGGAGGATCCAGTGCGCGCTCGATTTCACATTCATCCAGGAGAAGCCGCAAAATTGCTTCAGGAGCACTCACAGACCAGAGAAGGCTGGCCTGGGCTTGTTGCTCGATCTCCTCTCGTTTTTCCTCTTCAGATAATTCCCACTGCACTGGGGACCAGATCCCAGGCAAGTCATCGATGTACATCGTTTCCGGATCTACTACACCAGGCATACTCAATCTCCTCTGGGAGGACTACTTAAGGGGCATTAATGGCAACGATCACGGTGAAAGTATTTAATCCATGATTCCCGATAGGATGGTTTATTTTCCATTGCCTCAGCTCCCCTCTATCGATAACATCGCACCCTAAAGGGTGCGGTTACATTACGGCTGATTGACTGAGCGCCCAGGTGCCCAAGCGCCTAAATGTCATTATCCCAACGATTTCAACTGACCTGTTATTTTGTCCGCGGACTCTTCGAGTGAAGCTAGTTTCTTCCGCTCCTTCTCAACTACATTCTTCGGAGCCCGTTCCGAGAAGGGCCCCGCCAACAACTCACCAATCCTTGTAATTTGCTCGTTTACCTCATCCAGTTCCTTCGTCAATCGAGCCCTTTCAGCAGCCAGATCCACCATCCCAGCTAATGGAAGATAAGCTTCGATCGGTCCTACAACCAATGGCACTGATTCTGGTGGAGCTGTTGTCAAAGAGGGATGGATTTGGAATTGTTCCGGATCGAGCTTCGCTAAAACAGCTATCGCTTGTTGTAAGGATTTTAGAAGATCCGTAAGCTCGCTCCCAACAATGATGGCCGCAATCTGGCGCGCGGGTTCCACTTTGCGCTCAGATCTCAGGTTACGGATCGCGCGAACCAAGTCCATGATCATGGAAAAGCGTTCAACAATCTGATCCTCCTCTAAGACCTTCGAGGGAGGTTCTGGCCACTGCGCAACGATTAACGCCTCCTCCCAGCCATCTCCAGGTGCGTATCTCGAAGGTTTATCCTGACAGGCACCCTTCAAAATACCCCAAAGTTCCTCCGTCACATACGGTGTGAAAGGATGGAGCAGGCGGAGGCAAGTGTCGAAGATGTAAGCCATCGTCCATGCAGTGAGCCAGGTCCGATCAGCCCCTTCATCCAATTGCAGTTTTGCGATCTCTAAATACCAATCGGCAAATTCACCCCAGAAGAACTCGTAGATCTGCCGTCCCGCCTCAGCGTACTGGTAATTGTTGAACAACCGATCAACATCACGGAGCAATCGATTGAGTCGCGTTTCAATCCAACGATCCGCAACAGTGGGTTCTGGTGAATCCTCCGGTCCGACGGGTGCCTTATCTAGTGCCATCAGAACGAGTCTACCTGCGTTCCATAATTTGTTAGCAAAGTTGCGATTGGCCTCCACCCTTTGCAGGCTGAGGTTCATATCATTACCCGGTGTTGATCCAGTTAGTAAAGTAAAACGCAAGGCATCTGTACCGAATTCATCCATGACCTCAAGCGGATCGATCACATTACCTATCGTTTTACTCATTTTCCGGCCTTGTTCGTCACGGACGAGTCCATGTAAATAAATCGTGTGGAAAGGAGGCTGATTGGTGAACGCTAATCCCATCATGACCATTCGGGCGACCCAGAAAAAGAGGATGTCATATCCGGTTTCCATCATGCTTGTTGGATAGAAATATCTGAGATCCTCGGTCTCCTCTGGCCATCCAAGCGTGGAAAATGGCCAAAGTCCAGAGGAGAACCACGTATCAAGCACATCGGGATCCTGTTCAATCCTCATCGAAGCGCAGTGAGCACATTGTGTAGGATCATCACGGGTGACGGTGATCTCCCCACAATCTAAGCAATACCATGCCGGGATCCGATGTCCCCACCAAAGTTGACGCGAGATACACCAGTCGCGTATGTTCTCGAGCCAGTTGTAATAAACCTTGGTGAACCGCTCCGGCACAATGCGAATCTGACCTTGGCGAACGGATTCGATCGCAGGTTTGGCTAAAGGATCCATACGAACGAACCATTGTGTGGACACCATGGGTTCAACGATTTCTCCCCCCCGTTGGGTGCGAGGCACCTGCATCGTGTAGGGTTCGGTCTTGATCGTCAACCCTTCAGACTGCATATCACTCCATAAACGGTCTCTACAGAGGTAGCGATCCAAACCTTCGTAAGGTCCAGCGCTGGCACTCATCGTAGCATCGGGGTTAAGCACATTGATAATCGGTAAACCATGGCGCTGACCGATTTCATAGTCATTCGGATCATGCCCAGGAGTGATCTTTAAAGCTCCGGTACCAAATTCCAAATCAACATAGGAATCCTCGATCACAGGGATCGGTCGCTTCAATATCGGAACCAAACAGGATTTCCCGATCAGATGCCGGTAACGTTTATCGTCTGGATGGATCGCCACGGCCGTATCGCCGAGTATTGTTTCTGGTCGGGTCGTAGCTACTGGGATTGATTCCTCAGAATCAGCGATCGGATATCGGAAGTAGTACAACGTACCCTGCTCCTCGGAATATTCCACTTCCAGATCGCTAACTGCGGTGCGTAATCCTGGTGACCAATTTATCAGATAGGCACCACGGTAGATGAGCCCTTTCTCATAAAGCTGAACGAAGGCCTCCCTCACCGCTTGTGATAAGCCTTCGTCGAGCGTGAAACGTTCCCGCTCCCAGTCGCATGATGCTCCTAGCCGCCGCAATTGCTGCGTGATGATCCCACCGAACTTTCGCTTCCAGGTCCATGTCCGCTCGATGAAGGCCTCACGACCCAGCTCCTCGCGTGTGATTCCCTCGCTCTCCTGCAGATGTCTCTCAACTTGGAGTTGGGTCGCGATCCCAGCATGATCCGTGCCTGGAACCCAAAGTGTGGGTACACCTTTCATACGACTATGGCGGATCATGAGATCCTCCATGGCCACAAACATAGCATGACCGAGGTGCAACTCACCTGTGACATTAGGTGGTGGAATGGAGATCACATACGGTTTCTGGTTGGGATCGATTCTCGGTTTGAAATACCCCCTTGATTCCCACCAATCATAGAGGCGTTTCTCTACAGATTTAAAGTCGTAGGCCTTGGAAAGTTCCTTTGTGCTCATCTCGCACACTCCCAATCAAGGATCATCGAATACGTATGAAAATAGGTTAGGTATCGCGGGTTGGATTAATGTCGATTTGGATCTCAACCGAACCTAGTCGCGGTAATGATGGATCGAGGATGTCGACCACCTCCACCTCTTTCGCTCGAGTTACGCTCATCAAATCGATCACGATATCATGTAGTTGATCGTGTAACGTTTGGTCACTTGCTGTGATTTGCAGGCGCGAGATTTCAGTGGCGAGAGGGAGGTGACGCTCACTTTTGTATCGTCGAACGGTCGTTATCGCTTCTACCAAAGCCTCCCCAAATCTATCAGCAAGCTCATCTTCCCAGGAGGGATCCCCTTCAGGCCAATGTGATCGGTGTAGAGATATTGACGCTTCATGAGCAGCATAAAGTGTTCGATAGATCTCTTCCGTCACATGGGGCAATATCGGTGCGAAGAGTTTTATCGTCGTCAATAGCGCATGATAGAGCGTATATATTGCTCCATCCCGAAGCGCCCCACCCTGACCATAAAGACGTCCCTTCACCAATTCGAGGTAGTTATCCGCTAGATCATGCCAGAAGTAGGCCTCAGTTATCGACTTGGCGGACGAGTAATCGTAGTCTTGAAAAGCCTCCGTGGTTAAATGAATGGTAGCTTGGGTCCGTGAGAGGAGCCAGCGGTCGGTTGGAATAAATGATGGTGGTTTCGATTGGGGTTGGTAGTCTTTCAGAAAAGGCTCGCTGAAACGCGCTACATTCCACAACTTTGTAACGAGCTTCGCTCCAGCCTGGATTTTCTCCTCACTGATGATGGTATCTTTGCCAAGTCCTGTACTTGCAGCCCAATAGCGAACGGCATCAGCGGAATAACGGTCGACCATCTCTTCCGGCGTCGCCGGTCCACCACCGCGACTCTTGCTTATCTTCTCCCATCCATGTGGTGCTAAAGCCCACCCAGAGATCGCTGCTGCCCTCCAAGGCACAAGACCAAAATGATGATGGGACTTAACGATCGTATAGAACGCCCATGTGCGGATGATTTCATGCGCTTGGGGACGAAGGGACATTGGATAGACCAGGTTATGGAACGCGTCGTCTTCTAAAAACCGTCCAATGATTTGGGGGGTCATCGAAGATGTTGCCCACGTATCCATAACGTCATTATCCGCGGTGAACGAAACCCCTCCACAAGCACAAAGCCGATCGGGAGATTGCTCGCGGGGATCGATCGGAAGTTGATCATCTTTCGCCAGGATGACTTCACCACAGTCGGAGCAGAACCATACGGGGAAAGGAACGCCAAAGATACGCTGCCTAGAGATGCACCAATCCCACTGTAGATTTTCAACCCAGTCTCTATAGCGTGCATGCATATGCTCAGGGTGCCACTCGACTTGATCACCTGCATCTAGGAGATCGTTTTTGTGATCGAGGATCTTGATAAACCATTGATCGGTCACAAGATACTCAACAGGCGTATCACATCGCTCGTGAACTCGGACGGATTGCTTGAGAGTACTCTTATCAAGGAGCCTGCCTGCATTTTCTAGATTATCGAGAATCTGTTGTCTCGCCTCGAGAACCGGAAGCTCTGCAAAATCACCGGCTGCTTCGCTCATCCTGCCGTCAAGCATAATGGCTTGAATTAATGGCAGTTCGTACTGGTACCACCATTCAATATCCACTTTGTCCCCAAACGTACAGCACATCACAATCCCAGTACCCACTTCTGGATCCACCGCACCATCGATCAATATAGGGACCTCCTGAGCGAAAAGAGGCACGCGAGCTACACGACCTTCAAGATTACGTTGATCCTCAGGATGAACGAAGACGGCCACACATGCGGGTAGCAGTTCGGGTCTTGTGGTTGCAATGGGTAAACTTTTACCGTCATCTAATTCAAAGTCTATCGTGTAGAATTGCCCCTCTCGAGTGAGATCACTCAGATCCGCCTGTGCGATTGCGGTACGGCATTCGGTGCACCATAGCGTTGGGGCTTTCTGACGATAAACTAATCCCTTTCGGTAAAGATCAATAAACGACCATTGGGCGATTCGTCGAGAGAGGTCATCAATCGTTCGATATGTGTAACGCCAGTCAATGGAAAGGCCAAGGCGCTTCCAGAGCTCTTTATATTTGATCTCCGCCTCTTCGCTGATCCTCCGACACTCGTTCTCAAACATGCCTCTTTTAACTTCGTAGGATCGCATTCCCAACTGACGTTCAACCAAGCGCTCTGTAGGTAAACCGTTGTCATCAAAACCCATGGGGTAGAAAACGTTGAATCCCTGCATACGCCAGAAGCGTGCTAAAAAATCGGTTTGGCTGTAGGAATACACGTGACCTAAGTGCAAATCGCCAGAGACCGTCGGCGGAGGTGTGTCGATCGAATAAACTTCTGAGCCCTGATCAGCCTCGAACGTATAAACACCCTTGGTCTGCCAGAATGATTGAAGACGGCGCTCAACATCCGCCGCGTCGTACCTCTTTGGCAATGAGAAGTCGTTAAATTGATCCATCGCGTCATCCCATAGAATCAAGAAAACCCTTCGTCCTTGAGGACGAAGGGTTTAACCTCCGCGGTACCACCTCATTTCGCCGGGCATTGCTGCCGAGGCGCTCTCACTACCCCGACCAACATCAGGGCTTCGCTGTAACGGGCTCACCCGCGCCGTTCTACTCCCCAGTCCATCCCTGAGCGGGTTTCTTCGGCGGATCAACCGGGCGACATTCAGCGGTGGCGATTGTGGGGGCTCTCAGCCTTTAGCCACTCCTTCTCTGCCAACGCTTTACCGCTTACTCCTCCCAGTTATTCTGGTATCAAAATGTTTGGCGCATTATAGCACAGAAACATACAGCTCGATAATAGGCATCTTTGGGGTGGATGAAGATTCTGTCGATCGAACGTGAATGTTCGAGATCGCTTGATCGTCGCGAACAGGATCATGCGTTCGATCAAGCACCTTCTCTTCCTTCCGGATGGCGGACTTCACTTCCAAGTAAAGGAGAGCGAATTGGGATCGCGATGGTAAAGGTGCTGCCTTCTCCCAACCGACTTTCTACAGAAATCTGTCCTCCATGCTGCTCTACAATCGATTTTACGATCGCTAATCCAAGCCCCAATCCGGTTTCTCGATCTCCCTCCCTACGTCGAGCACGATAGAACTTTTCGAAGAGACGCGCTTGGTCTGTTGGAGCGATACCCACCCCGGTATCTTTGATCGCGATCAGCTGCAAAGAGTTTTCTTGAGTGACACGAATGGAAACTTTTCCCTCTGCTGCTGTGTAGCGAATCGCATTATCAAGTATGTTTGCAACCGCTTGACGCATGAGCGTTCGATCGGCTTCAACAGACTCCATGCCATCAGCGATGTCAACATCGATCGAGATCTGTTTGTTGACCGCTTGAGGTCGGTAGGAATCGATCACCTTGGCGATGAATTCCTCAATATCAACGGCTTCAAGATCCAATCCCAGACCCGCCTCGATTCGACCAAGATCCAGAAGATTATCTACCAGCGTTCCCATCTGATCGACACTTGTCAGAATCTTATCCATGAAATCCTTTTGTTGATCATTCATCGCCCCAACCATGCTGAGCATCGTAGCATAACCTCGCATGAGGGTTAATGGCGCCCTGAGGTCATGACTGACGGTTGAAACAAACTCTGATTTCACCGCGTCAAGTTTTTTGTAGTGCGTGATATCCCTTAGAATACACAACCTGCTGGATGATTCACCTTCCTCAGGATTGATATCTGCGATAGCAGCGAACATCACTCTTCCAGGATCGATTTCAATCTCAGCTGTTTGAATATCTTGACCAGGTGCCATCAAGAGATCCAACAACTCATCCGTCGTTAGCCAATCCGTCGCTGGCATACCGATAGCTTCACTCACCTCTCCGCGGAACAGAAATGCGGATGCTGGATTGGCCAAGGAGATCCGTCCTTCTTGATCGATGACAATTACAGCGTCGGGCGTCCACTCAAGTACCGCGGTTAACTGCGTTCGTTCTTGCTCCGCACGATGGTATAAATGGGCGTTGCTAACCGCGATACCAAGTTGGCTGGCGATAATTGAGAGGAGATTAATTTCATCTGGAGCATACACACGCGGAACTTGATGGCCCAACCAGAGCGCCCCAACGAATTGTTCCTCATGAGAGATTGGTAAGGCGGCCAGTGACTCAATCGATTTTGTCAGGAAATGAACATCGATGATCGTCCGCGCTCTACTGGGATTCTCGAGGGTGAAGCGACCGCGCTGTTGACACAAATCCATGACCTGAGAGTCGAGAGAGGACCAATTGCCTGGATCTTCTCCAACCTGATACGCTTCTACCGGAACGTTTTCATCATCAATTATTGGAAGCAGGGCAAGCCGTACGACATCTGCATCTGTGATCTTTGCCACACCGTGGAGAATCGGTGGTAAGACGTCGGATAACTCGAAACCACTGGCCACATGTTGGCTCACTGACAGGAGCAGGGTCATCTCATCCAATCTGGATTTCAACCTCTGCCGCATCTGTTCAAATGAGACAGCAAGCTGACCAATTTCGTCCTCCCCAGAACTCGTCACCGCTTCAGCAAGATTACCCCGAGCGATAGATCGGGCGACATTGGCCATCATGCGCAAGGGTTCAGTTAATCGTCGACTGAGAGCGTAAACCATTCCAACAACCAACATACCGACCGCGAAGAGCACGAAGGTTAAACGGGCTGCAATTTGGAGCGCTTGTCGTTGGACTTCGCGCATGGGAGTCGTGACAATAACTTGCCACGGATAGCCTTCCACTGGAAGTGTGTACACCAGAAGCCGCGTTCCATCTTGAGCGGTCTCTACCTGAACTTGTTCTTCCGAGATCAAATCGAGATCAATCGATCTCATCTCCTGTTCAGCACTTGGATGTAAAAGGATCAATCCATGTCCATCCGTAATAAATGCTTCACCCGGAAACACTTTTTCAAGGCTGCTGACTACCGGTGACATCAATGGATTCGATGCGAGGTCAGTCCAAGCTACAACTGCGCCGATGGGTCCCTCATCATCCTCAGTTTGGATTGGCGATAGAAAGGCAAGTTGTGCCGCGCGATCCAATCCATCTGGCTCAAGGACCACTTCCTCTGGCACACCCCTTAGAACGGAGCGCAGGCTCACAGTTATCTCGCGTGGGATCTCAAGACGGAGGCCACGTGAGGCAGGATAAGACATGAGCAACTCACTCTCCGAGTCAAACACAGCCAAGCGGTTAAAGAAGGTATCCGCACGAAGCTGTGTGGCAAGGATCTCAGTGGAGAGGGATTCTTGAACGATGAACTGATTCAGCTCCCCAGCAATTCGCTGACTGTAATTCCGCCCAGTTTGGATGAAATAGGGTATCGCTCCCCCGGCTTGACTTGCCGTATGCCTCATTTGTCTTTCTACTAAATCTCTTGCAGAAGTTTGAGCTAATAACCAATCTCCATAAAGCAAGATCGTGCTAGCAATAACGCCAAGTATGAGAAAGACCGTCACTAGCCGAGCTGCTAAGGAGCGATTATAGGGTCCTACCACAAGAGTTTGAGGACGATACCATGCATCGACCTCAGCGGATCGTATGATCTCACAGATTGCACCTGCAAAGAGAGTCTCGATTGTCGCGGCAATGATTGTTGGATTCACAAGAGTCAACGCGTAATCCAGACCGTCGTATAAACTGCCTCCGCTGTATTCAAAAAGTTCTACGGTTTGCAACAAACCCAATACAAAGCCACCGATGATGCCAGCGACGATCGGGTTACGAGCCGCGCGACCTGCCCACTCCATATAATCTCGCCGGAGCAACCATGCGACAAGTGCTGCCTGCAGCATGAAATGGAATGGTGTGAGGATGCGGAATGTCTCCCAGCCACCCCTTGCCAGACCTCCGACAAGAGCCACAACAACTGCTTGCCACTGCCCTAACAATCCCGCTGCGAGCATCCAGGGAAGCGCGCCGAAAACCGAAAAAGATGGGCTCTTAGGTTCAAGGGAGACTCCTGGTATGACCACTGTCTCTGATAAGGGAAGACGCACAAGGAGCGCTTCGGATGCAATCGGGGAGATCACGATAAGAAACAGCAGGATCAACCAATGCCACCTGCTTCTGAGCTTCACTCGCCAGTTTATCCGACGGAAATGAAAGAGGATCAGGCTCAAGATCACGATGCCTTCTACAACCAGAATTACAATGCCTGACCAACGAAGGGGGATTTGGAAATTAGGTCCCCCTCCCAGCCCCCACAACTCAACCCTCATACAACCCTCTTCTTCCTTCCACCGTTGAGGATTATAGCATCGGCGATTCATCCTCCACAACTAGCGAAACTCTCCTGGTTTTTGCTATTTGTACAGTACTCAATACCCATTTTCCTAAGTATTCCCAATATCCTCCCTTAGTCCATCTTGCCGACCCATTAGCTTTATGCTAGACTGCCCTAAGATATGTCAATTATGTTCTGCCGGAGTTCGAAGTATGGCGGATAAGATACTCTTTATCGACGACGATATTGACACGCTGAAATTAGTCGGGCTGATGCTAGAGAGGCAAGGCTACGAGATCGCAGTCGCGAGCGACGGTCTTTCTGGGCTTGCGAAAGCGACATCAGAACAACCGGATTTAATCCTGCTTGATGTGATGATGCCCGATCTCGACGGCTTTGAAGTCACCCGACGTCTTCGAGCCGACCCTTCATTGGCTCATATACCCATCATCATGTTTACAGCCAAGACCATGGTTGATGATAAGGTCGCCGGCTTTGAAGCAGGTGTCGATGATTATTTGACCAAACCAACACATCCAGCCGAACTAACGGCACATGTGAAAGCGGTATTGGCTCGATCAGCACAAGCACGAGCGGCAGGCGCAGAGAAAGCCACCATCGTAGCATTAATAGGAGCACGCGGGGGTATCGGTACTACAACACTGGCCCTTAACATTAGCCTATTACTACAAAGGGATGGCCATGACGTTATCTTAGCCGAGTTCAATCCCGGCAGAGGAACCTTAGCTTTTGAACTCAACCTCACCAATCCAGAAGGTCTTGGCAATTTATTACGCCGATCATTAAAAGACATTCATCTTCGTTCAGTTGAATCGGAGATCCTAAGCCATAACGTCGGCATTCGATTGCTAGCAGCCTCGCCTCATCCAAGAGAGGTAGAACTTGAACAGGCGATCCCCCAGATGGAGGCTGTACTAGACAACTTAGCCTCGATGTGCACAACGTTGATCTTGGATCTCGGATCTAGCCTCAGAGCCTATGCTAAACCCATCCTCAAGCTCTGTGATCGAATTGTCATCGTTGTCGAACCTGTTTACCCAACGAACATGATGGCGCAAAATCTATTGGAAGAAGTCGTGTCCGATGGAATCAGTCGCCACAAGATCAGCCTCGCACTTATAAACCGTGTTCGAACAAGCCTACAAATACCGTGGAGACAAGTCGAGACTGATCTCGGGATTGAGTTGGCCGGAATCGTTTCACCAGCGCCAGAACAGGCACATCAAGCTTCCCAGGGAACAATGCCTCTCGTCCTATCGCATCCCGACAGCTTGGTCAGTGACCAGATCAGAAAGCTTGCCCAGGGTGTTGCGGTTCACCTCCGCGCCGAAGAAGGGCGAGTCACTTCTTGACAACCATGGTTCCGGATTCACGAATTTCACAAGCAGCTCAACTACTTCAACAAGCGAAACATACTGTCGCGTTCACAGGGGCTGGGATTTCAACGCCATCTGGAATCCCCGACTTCCGCTCAAAAGGGTCAGGTTTGTGGGAACGTTACAATCCGATGGAAGTAGCTTCGCTCTCCGCTTTCCGATACGACCCTGATAAGTTCTATAAGTGGATCCAACCACTTGCGCTTACCATGATCGAGGCTGAACCCAATCCTGCACATTTTGCGCTAGCACGTCTCGAAAAAGCTGGGCTCCTTGCTGGGATCGTCACGCAGAACATCGA
This sequence comes from Anaerolineae bacterium, assembly GCA_011174825.1. GTDB lineage: Bacteria > Chloroflexota > Anaerolineae > Anaerolineales > E44-bin32 > DUEZ01. The sequence goes on from DUEZ01000006.1 coordinate 62,590, forward strand.
TGACCTTCACCGCCGTGCGGGATCTGAGATTATATTCGAAGTTCACGGTCACTTGCGAGAGGCGACCTGCGTATCTTGCTACAGCTGTCATTCTACCAACGGTTTCATCGAAGAGTTCATCAACACAGGAGAAACACCTCACTGCCCCGAGTGTGGCGGTGTCCTGAAACCAAACACTGTCCTTTTTGAAGAACAGCTTCCTTATGATATTTTCATGGGAGCTGCGAATTTACTCTCTCAAAGTGACCTAATCATCATCGCAGGATCTTCACTTGAGGTGGTACCCGTTGCCTCCCTCCCAGTAGGACCACTAAATGCCGGTGCCCGTTTGATCATCGTCAACAACTATCCAACCTACCTTGATGAACGCGCCGATGTGATTTTCCGTGAAGATGTGGCGGTGGTTTTGCCGCGCTTAGTTTCCGAGGTCCTAGGTGAGTAAGATGGAAGCCGACAGAACTGCTCGGGAGATCTCCGCGATCACCAATTATCCCCGTTTGCTGAAGCGGTATGCACGTCTACTTGAAATTGCATCCGAATTGGTATCCGTGCTTGACTTGAGTACTTTGCTGCAGCACATTGTCGATGCTGCTCAAGAGCTGACTGAGAGCGAGGGGGCTTCACTCTTGCTCTACGATCCACAAACCCATCAACTCTATTTTCAGGCGGCTACAGGCCCTTTGAATGAACAAGAAAAACGAACCGCCATCCCGACCGAATCCAGTATCGCCGGTTGGATCTTCACCAACAATAAGCCATTATTAGTCGAGGATGCCAAGTCTGACCCTCGATTTTTCCGCGAAGTTGATGTGCTGACCCACTTTAAGACTCGTTCCATCCTGGGAGTCCCCTTACAAGCTAAGGAAAAAACCCTAGGAGTGATCGAGGTCGTTAATAAGCTGGAGGGCACCTTCCAGGAAATGGATCTCCGGCTACTGCAATCCTTGGCTGCTCAAGCGGCGATCGCGATCGAGAACACCCGGCTATTCCAACAAAGCGATATCGTGGCTGAAATGGTTCACGAACTCCGCACACCACTCGCTGCTTTGACGGCTGCGGCTCACCTGATTCAACGCCCCGAATTGGAGGACGACCAGCGGGATAAACTTAGCCGTACGATATATGGTGAGGTCCAGCGTCTAAACGAAATGGCGACCGATTTCTTGGATTTAGCGCGACTTGAATCGGGTCGAATATCCTTCGTGCGTGAGCCTGTTTACCTTGAAGGACTAATCCGCGAATGTTTGGAGATCATCCGCCCTCAAGCAGAAGCTGAGCGGATCACACTCGCAACAGAGATCGATCGTAGTCTGCAGCCTGTTCTAGGAGATCGAAATCGTCTAAAGCAACTTCTGCTTAACTTGCTTACCAACGCGATTAAATATAATCATCAGAGAGGCCAGGTTCTGGTTTCGCTTCAGAACGAGGAGGATGAGCTTCTACTTTCCGTCAAAGACACTGGAAAGGGCATCCCCCCTGAGAGCCTATCGCGTGTCTTTGATCGCTTTTACCGGGTACCAGATCAGGAAACCGGAGCCATCGGAACGGGTCTCGGTCTGGCGATCGCTCAGAGGATCGCTCAAAACCATAACGGAATCATTGAAGTTGAAAGCGTGCTGGATCAAGGAAGCACTTTTACTTTACGATTACCTTTGGGAGCATCCGCAGAATCTTAACCCGCTCCTCAATCCATTAACCGCGCCGACCAAACTGCTTCTCCAACGCCTCGACCGACAGATGGATCATCGTCGGTCTCCCATGGGGACATGTCCGTGGGGATTGGCACGCTTCCAAGTCTCGCAACAACTGCTGCTGCTCGACCAGTGAGAGAACCTGTCCCGCCTTAACCGCAGCGCGTTTGCACACCCGCGCTGCGAGACGCGCTTCAGTCTCCGCCATTAAAGGCGTTTCATCCTCTTCAAAATCCTCCACAACCGATCTCAGAGCTTGCTCAGGCGCGACATTGGTTAACAGATCGGGTAACGATCTCACTCGGTACGTTCTCTGCCCAAAAGGTTCGATTTCAAAACCCAAGCGCTTCATGACCTCAAGGTTTTCCTCAAGGATCGCTGCTTGGGTTGGCGTAAATTCAATGGTTATGGGTTCCAAGAGAGCCTGGGATTCAATCTCCCCCTGTGTACTTGCTTCCATGAGAGCTTCGAACAACACACGCTCATGCGCAGCATGCTGATCAATGAGATACAATCCATCCGGACCCTCGGCAACAAGATACGAAGCACCGACTTGACCGATGGCGCGCAATAATGGCAAACCGCCTCCAGTTAAAGTTGGCTGCGCGCCTCGGATCGTCTCAACTTTCTCAATCTCCGTAGTTGACAGCGCCCAATCAGGACTTATCACTCGCGAACGATCTGCCTGACCCCAACCACGTTGCAGGTCGATGGCCGGCGGGGGTGTTTGGCCAAGAAGCGTAGCCCGAACGACTCGTTGTACGACAGAGAATACAATGTCCGGATTCCGAAATCGTATCTCGGCTTTTGCCGGATGCACGTTGACATCTACATCACCTGGAGGAAGGTCCAGAAAGATGACGGCTAACGGATATCGTCCTACCATTAAAAGACCGTGGTAAGCCTGGGTTACTGCTGCTGAAAGACTCGCATCTTGAACATAGCGACCGTTGATAAAAAATGTCATCCCCCTCCTGCTTCCCCGATGGACTGAGAGAGGGCTGATGTATCCTTCAACTTTCACCGGTGCATCTGCTGTCGTTGAGAGCGCGATCATCTGACGAGCCGTTTCTATGCCAAATACAGCCGCTAATGTTTCGCGCGTTTTTCCACTACCCGAGGACTGAAAACCAACGCGACCCTCTTGTGTGAGCTTAAAGAGGACATCCGGATAAGCAAGGGCATATCGAGACACCAGTGAGATGATCCTGCGTCGTTCCGTTGTGTCCTTCTTCAGGAACTTTCTCCTGGCAGGCATATTGAAGAATAGGTCCCTTACCCTCACTAAAGTTCCCTGTGGTGTGCCAATAGAATGAGGTTCTCCTACTTGCCCTCCATCCACGATCAAGCGTGTTCCGTTGATTTCATCTACTGAGCGAGAGATCAATTCTATATGAGCCACTGCGCCAATGGAGGCAAGAGCCTCACCGCGAAAACCCAACGATTCGATGGCAAAAAGATCTTGCATCGTGCTCAGTTTCGAAGTGGCAAAGCGAGCCACGGCCAGCGGCATTTCCGCTGTTGGGATACCGCATCCGTCATCAGACACCTCTATGAGCTCACGTCCTCCTCCCTCGGTGAGGATTTCAATTCGACGCGCACCAGCATCCAATGAGTTTTCCAGCAGCTCCTTAACCACGGATGCCGGACGCTCAACCACCTCCCCAGCCGCAATGGCTAAGGCTAGTTCTTCAGATAATACTTTAATTGGCAAGGAAAACCTCCACTACGAATAAAGATTATAACCCTCGTGTCAGTGGTTGACACCCATCTGCCAGCACACTATACTGCCCCAAATCGTTCTTTAAGACAGGTTTCCTGTGAATCTTTGACCCAATCGATCTTCTGTACTCGGTGTCGTTGGAACCATGGATTGGTGATACTCCTCGCTTATGTCTATCTATCGCATCCTATTCTTAGATCTTGATGATACGCTCTATCCCAGCACTTGTGGTTTATGGCAGGCGATCGGTGACCGTATCATAACCTTCATGACGGATCGGCTGGACATTTCGTCACAGAAAGCGAATGAACTTCGCAAGGATTACTATCAGGCCTATGGAACCACGCTTAACGGACTCCGGCTACACCACAACGTGGATCCTTTGGATTACCTTGATTTCGTCCATGATGTTCCCATCGACGCCTTTCTCCAACCTGATCCTGCGCTTCGTGAAATGTTAACCAATGTAGTTCAAAAGCGTGTTATCTTCACCAATGCCAGTTGCGATCACGCCGAGCGCGTACTCAACCGATTGGACATCGCGAAGCAGATTGACCAAGTGATCGATATCATCACCCTGGATTACCATAACAAGCCAGAACCTAGTGCCTACTCTCGTGCGCTATCGTTGACCGGAGAAATTGATCCATCGGCATGCTTGCTGGTGGATGACAGATCTAGAAATCTAATCCCCGGTGGAGCGATGGGAATGACCACTGTTCTCGTCGGTGAGGAAGATCCCGATCCGAGTATCGATTTCCAGATCAACATCATCACGCAATTGACTCACACTGTACCCGGTCTCGATCATCTGGATAAGTGCACTGAAAGAACTACCCTCGAAGAATAGGGAGGGGGAAATTTGTTGGTGTGTGCTAGGCCCGCACCACATATACCAATCCTCCTCTCGTGGTTGACTTTCTTCAGGGGAGTCATGGATGAAAGCAGATGGACACGAATAATGGGCTTTTGATCGTCATAGCTATTGTCGCGCTGGTGATACTATTCAATATTGGCCTCGCACTTTCCTTCCTTCGTAACCGAGGTAAAGGGCAGATTTTTATATTTCAAGACACCTTGAAAAAGATGGCGAATCCGTGGAAAGATGAAGACGAGGCCTTATCTGAACTTCGAGAGAAGGTAGCCAATCTAGAATCGGATGATCATCAAAAGGGGCTGCATAATGAGTTCTGAAAAAATCATTGATCTTAAGCAAGCCGTCGATCTTGTGCCGGACGAAGGATGTCGACTAGCGTTTGGAGGCGTGACCCTCTATCGTAGACCGATGGCTTTTGCACTTGCACTTCTCGCCCGTTATCGAGCCGAATCACACCCGAACAATCTTACACTGCTTTGCTTTACCGCAGGTATAGAGAGTGATATTCTCATTGGTGAAGGAATGGTCTCCAAGATACGCACGTGTTATTTTGGTTTAGAGGGTTTCGGCTTGGCTCCACATTTCACTTCAGCCGCGGGCAAGGGTGGCATCGAAATTATTGAAGAAACCGAAGCGAGCATTGCGTACGGTATCCGAGCCACGTTGGCTGGTATCGGCTTTATGCCCTCAACTGCGTGGCAAGGAACGGATTTACTAAACCTACGTCCAGACGTCAAATCGATTAATGACCCGTACACTGGGCGGGAACTTACGGCCTTTCCCGCCATCGAATGTGATGTTGCGGTAATTCATGCTTTAGAAGCCGATCCTGAAGGGAATGCAATCATCGGAGGAAATTTAGGTGTGGATCGAGAGTTGACACTCGTGGCAGAGAAGGTCATCATCACCACAGAGAAGATCATTCCTCAGCTGACCAAAGCGGATATCTTCGGCATTGTCGTCGACGCTGTGGTTGAAACACCTGGCGGTGCGTGGCCAACCTCCTGCCATCCGAATTACCCCCTTGATGGTTTCGCGACGTTAGATTACACAGAGGCAGTGGGTAACGAAGCCTATGAGGATCTTATATCAACCTGGTGTCTCAAACATGGCATTAATGTCAACCGATAATATCCGATTTTCATATTATTCTTATATTCCTATGGTATGTTTTCAACAATAAAGAAGTATTTGTTCAGGAGAGAAGATACGATGTCGTCTCGTATGAAATGGATGATCCCCCTTGCACTGAGTGGACTGATCGGTGCAGTAATCATTTTCTCGGCAGGTATCGCTGTCGGTAGGGCGTATTCAGAGATCGATGATGATTCATCGGGTCTCGATAGAATCCTATCTCAATCAAGGACACCACCTCCTACCGGGACAACGATCCCAGTCCCAACGCCGTCTGAGGACTTGGAGGCCCTTTTTGAGCCATTTTGGGCATCGTGGGAGATCGTTCATGACGAATTTGTAGATCAGCCAGTAGACGACGTTGAGTTGATGCGCGGTGCGATTAGGGGCATGTTCGACTCGCTCGACGACGAACACACATCCTACATGGACCCCGATGAATACATGCAGGCGAATATCCCTCTGGATGGTTCTTATGAGGGAATAGGTTCTTGGGTCGATCCAGATGCTGAATTCCTCACCATCGTCTCACCCATGAAGGACTCTCCAGCCGAACGAGCAGGATTGAAACCGGGAGACGAGATCGTTGCAGTCGACGGAGAAGACATGACCGGTGTCGATGGGAACGTTGTGATCCGTCGTGTGCTTGGTCCTGCAGGTACGACCGTGCGACTTACGATACGTCGTGAGGGAGAACCTGAATTATTCGATGTTGAGATCGTGCGAGAAAGAATCGTCATCCCGAGCATTGAAAGTGAAATGCTTGAAGGGGAAATCGCATATATCCATTTGTTGCAATTCAGTACCGATGCAACGGACGACTTACGTGCAGCGCTGGAAACGCTCATGGCCCAAAATCCGCGTGGGTTAATTCTGGATCTGCGGCTCAATGGGGGTGGTTTTCTAACAACAGCAATCGAGGTTGCCTCGGAGTTTATAGCAGAGGGTGTGATTATGGTTGAACAATTCGGCGACGGGAGTGAGCAGATCTATGAAGCTGATCCTGGTGGGTTGGCGACCGAGATACCGCTCGTGGTTCTAGTTAACGCAGGATCAGCTTCCGCTTCGGAGATCGTCGCCGGTGCTATCCAAGACTACGAACGCGGGTTGTTGGTCGGCGAAACGACCTTTGGCAAGGGTTCGGTTCAAAACTGGATCACCCTCCCCGGCGATAACGGTGCGGTACGGGTGACCATTGCCCGTTGGTATACGCCGAATGGTCGGCAAATCCATCAAGTCGGTTTGGTCCCTGACATAGAGATCATCCCGACGGACGAAGATATTGAGGCCGATCGAGATGTTCAACTTGAAAAAGCTCTCGACTTGTTGATCACAAGTGGAGGTTCCACTCAAGATTGATCGTAAAAAAAAAGAGTATTCAGGAGGTAGTGAAAGCATGTTTCTTTGGGATCCAACTTACATTGTCTATATGTTGCCAGGCTTCCTACTGGTCATGCTTGCCCAATTTTGGGTCAACTCAACATACCGCAAGTGGAGTCAGGTCAGAAATAGCGGAGGCGTCAATGGCACTGAGGCAGCCCGCCGCCTACTCAGATATGGTGGACTGCATCAAGTCTCATTGGAGGGGTCTCGTGGAGCATTAAGTGACCACTATGATCCTCGTCGTCAAATCCTGCGTCTTTCACCTGGCGTTGCTCAAAGTGAGTCGATCGCGTCCTTAGCGATTACAGCTCATGAGATTGGACACGCTCTGCAAGATAAAGATGAATACTTCCCACTCCGTGTTCGGGCGGCTCTAGTACCAGCCGTAAACATTGGGTCCAATCTGGGTTTGATCATGATCATCATCGGTATTCTCATCCGAGGTGTGTTCGGAACCCAGTTGGCTTGGCTTGGTGTTGGGGCATTTGCTTTAGGTGCAATCTTTGCCTTGGCCACATTGCCTGTTGAGATCAACGCCTCTGCTCGTGCCCAAGCGCTTCTCACTTCGAGTGGATTGATCACATCAGAGGAAGAAAAACGAGGGGTTAAGGCCGTACTTAACGCAGCTGCTTTCACCTACATCGCTGCTTTAGCGGCCGCAATCCTCCAGCTTCTCTACTGGATAAGCATCGTTGGCGGTATGGGCGGACGTCGCAGAAAGTGACCAGATCAAACATCATAAGCGCCTCACTGTGGATTGCATGACCTAAGTATTTGTTCTACCTATCCAGAGGTCTATCCTGAGCTTGCTGAATAATTAAGTGGGGAGCCTAATCCATATATGGGCAATTCATGCCGTCTCGCACCCTGGCCGGTTCTCGCGGCACGAACGGTGAATTGCCCCAATATCTAGTTTTAAAGATGGTTATTCAGAAACAAATCAAAAAACATTGTAAGGGAGATTGGCCAGTCGCCTTTACTTCAACATGGACACTCGGTGTCATCCTTTGATGCTTGACTAGGTTCGATGAGCTTCCTCAGCCTAACCTCCGCTTGATAATCCAACTCTCGAAAACCCCACTTTGACACCCTTCAGCCCCAATGTTAAAATCGAATTTCCAGGCGGAATCTAAATAGCCGACTATTGGCTTGTGCCGTATGCAGGGAGGCTTACATGCCCACTCGCACGCTACGCCTAATTTACCCGCCCTCCCTTCTCCGCCGACCCATCCTTAATCAATTGATTCTTAGCTACGAACTCACGGTTAACATTTACCGAGCTCAAATAACGCTTGAGGAAGGCTGGCTTGAGGTAGAGGTTTTAGGTGAGGACCAAGTGATCGAAAATGCTATCTCTTGGTTAGAGAAAGCTGGCATCGAAGTAGTACCTATCGAGTGAAGGGAGATCGTCGTTGGAACAGAAGGAGATCGACCTCACATTGGATGAAGTCAGGACAGCCTTAGAATCAGGAAATGTCCTAGATGCAATCGCGGCTCTTATCCGCTTGCATCCAGCCGATCGAGCTGAGGCTTTTTCCGACCTTGATGATGAAGACCAAGCTACTCTTCTCCCGCGTCTTGACATCTCGACGATGGCCGATCTGTTGGAAGAGCTGGAGGACGATGAGGCTGCAGATGTGGCCGAGGTGCTGCCCACTGAACGGCTTGCTGATGTCCTCGATGAGATGGAACCGGATGAAGCTGCTGATGTGCTTGGTGATCTGCCACCTCAACGAGTGGCGGAGGCATTGGCGGAGATGGAGGATGCCAATGAGGTTATCCCGCTATTAGGCTATCCTGACGAAACCGCCGGTGGCTTGATGACAACGTCCTACATCGCTCTTCGTCCACAGACTACTGCATTACAGGCCATCAGCTTCCTCAGGGAAATAAGCCCTGAAGAAGAAACCCCCTATTACTTGAATGTGATCGATCGAAACCGACGGTTGGTTGGAGTTGTCGGTCTTCGAGAACTGGTCATCGCTGAACCAGAAAAAAGGATAGAAACTTTCATGGACCCCAATGTGGTCCATGTCAGTGCTGATACAGACCAAGAAGAAGTAGCCCGTTTAATGGTCCGCTATGATTTAGCTGCTCTTCCGGTTGTTGATCCTACCGGTGTTCTGATGGGTGTCATTACCTACGACGATCTGGTGGACGTTCTCGAAGATGAGGCCACTGAGGATATCTATCGATTAGCCAATGTATCCGATCCAGATCTCTCGATTAATAGTTCGATTGGCTTATCCGTTCGCCGCCGGCTACCATGGCTCTATCTTAATGCGCTCACGGCATTCTTCGCATCTTGGGTAATCTCCCAATTTGAATCGATCATCGCTCAAGTCGCTGTCCTCGCGGTATTTCTCTCCGTTGTGGCTGGTCTTGGTGGTAACTCCGCAACCCAGAGTCTAGCGATCATCGTTCGAGCAATCGCACTTGGCGAATTGGAAATGGATGGAGCATGGCGCACTATCTTGAAGGAAGCAGCCATCGGACTCCTACAAGGGACATTCGTTGGTGTCGCAGCAGGTTTTGGAGTTTATTTATGGAAGGGAAATGCAGTGATGGGGTTGGTACTTGGATTAGCGCTTCTTGGGAATATGCTCGTTGCTGGAATCTTTGGGACACTTGTCCCTGTGGGGCTTAAAGTCTTGCGCCTCGACCCTGCCTTAGCGTCCTCCGTCTTGGTTACCGCTGTAACCGATAGTGTAGGGTTTGCCCTCTTCCTCAGCTTAGCCATGATCTTTCTGCCCCACTTGAGATAAAACATGACCGCTAAAGTTATTTACAATCCGTATGCAGCACGATGGAATGCACTTCGCCGCAAACCTGAAGTTGAGCAGACACTGCAAGCTGCTGGTATCGAATACGATCTTGTTCAATCCGAAACACCAGATCAGATTGTTGATTTAGCTGAGACAGCAGCACGAGAGGGGTTCAGTCCGATCATCGCCGCCGGTGGCGATGGCACGTTCGGTGAGGTGGTTAATGGACTTCACCGCGCCGACCAAGAAGGCGTGTTGGGTCCATTAGGTATCCTGCCCTTAGGTACAGCCAACGATCTGCCTGTCAACCTGAAGATGCCCCTTGATTTGACGGAAGCCGCTCGTGCCATCGCGGGTGGTAAAACCCGCCGCATTGATTTAGGCAAGGCGAACGATTGGGTTTTTGATAACAACTCCGCAGTCGGGCTCGAGCCATTGGTCACGATTTACAACATCCAGATGGTAAGGCTTCGAGGCGTGATACGCTATCTGGTGGCTGCCTTACGTGCCATCAACCAGAAGCCAGAATGGACGATGAGTCTGGAGTGGGATGATGGACGCTACGAAGGACCTGTTAGCTTGGTCTCAGTTGGAAATTGTCCCATCACTGGGGGAATCTTCCACATGGCTCCCGGAGCGGACCCAACCGACGGATTGTTAACCTTCGTCGTTGGCTACGCATCTACCCGCCGACGAATGCTTGGCCTCTTGCCAAAGGTGGTCAGGGGAACCCACATTCATGACCCTGCTGTTCAGCAATACCACACCCGTCGTCTCGCCATTCGTTCTGCCCCCGCCACACCGCTGCAGGTTGATGGCGAACTTCGAGGCACCGACCTCACAACAATCCAGTACAAAGCCCTCCCCGCACGGTTGGATATTATCGTTCCATGACCAAAACGCTGATCATCAATGCGGATGACTATGGTCGATCACCGGGTGTATCAGCTGGTATCCGAGAAGCTCACCTCTCAGGTGTCGTCACCACCACAACCGTAATGACAAATCTACCCGGAGCAATTGAAGAGGTTGGAAGAGCTCGAGACGAATGTCCAACTCTTGGTCTAGGCGTTCACCTGAATCTCTCCACCGGTCCTCCCTGCGCCCCCGCTGAGGAGGTCCAATCTTTGCTTGATTCGAAGGATCGATTCTTGGACCGAGATACGATTCTGGCAGCTCCAGATCGTGTTGAGACCGTTCAAGTAGAAATGGAGTTTCGAGCACAAATTGAAGCCTTCCTTTCGACAGGCGCCTCACTCGACCATCTCGACAGCCACAACCACATCGTCGCATTGAACCTAGAGTTGTGGGAAATCTATATCATGTTAGCTGAAGAGTATGGATGCGGTGTTCGCCCATCGTTCCCATCAGATGTTCCAGGTGAACTTCTTATCGCTATATATCCGCCAAATGCACTCACTTTCGCATCACAAGGCGCAATGGATCGGTTAAACTCATCCGAGGTCTGTTATCCTGATCATTTTCTTGCTAGCTTCTTCGGACCTGGTGCTACATTGGACAACTTGTTGTATCGTATTAACAACCTAGAACCTGGTGTTAGTGAACTGATGTGCCATCCAGGCCAAGTGGATGATACGTTACGAACTGAAAGCGGCTATGTTCGAGAGCGTGAAGAAGAACTCTCGATCCTAACCCACCATAGTGTTCTCAAAGCAGTTGAACAATCTAATATTCGCCTAGCTACGTATAGGGATGCATGGAACCCCCAAGCCAGAAACTCGTAAGAGCAGCATTGCGTTTTTTCTTTGAAAAGCTTTACACAACCTTTGCATGGACTTACGATCTTGTCGCTTGGATATCTTCTATGGGTCAGTGGCGAGATTGGCAATCAGCTGCGTTAGAGGACCTGCCAGAAGGCGACATTCTTGAAATTGGTCATGGCACGGGTTACCTCGTCTTTAAGTTGATGCAATCGGATCGTAAAGTCTTTGGAATCGACCCCTCGAGACAGATGACAAGAACAGCTAAAAAACGTTTACAGCGCAGTGGCTATCACCCCCTCATCATCCAATCAAAGGCTCAACGATTACCTCTCCCTCATGGACGTTTCTCGGCCATCTTATGCACCTTTCCCAGTGCTTACATCTTTGATCCCGCCACCCTAAGTGAGGCACATCGAGTGCTACAATCAGAAGGCATGTTCGTTATCGTCGGGTCTGTAAGGATAACGGGTAGAGGTCTTCACGATCGATTTGCAGCTTGGCTTTATAGGGTTACAGGCCAAACGGGTGGATTTAAAAGAGGTTGGGACCAGCCTTTCCTAGATCATGGTTTTACAGCGCATTTGGAGGAAGTAACTCAGCAGCGTGCCATCGTATTCAGGGTTATCGCGAGAAAAGAGCCGAAGATAAACTAGTTTGCACCATGCGTAACAGAGGCTTAGAATGGATGAGCCTTAAGCCTAAAGGTTCGCCATAACGTCTAGTGTCTGCAGCTGTGTTGGATGGGTGCGAAAGAAAACGGAACTTAAGTAAATCTCAAGGATCTCTGTAGCAGTATTCTGGAGGGGATGGTGAAACAAACCAAATCGGGCGATCTGGTGATGATTGTGTCCCATGATCAAAAACGATACTTTATTCACTTGGAATCCGGGGGTGAACTTCAGACGCACCGCGGGGTGATGCAACATGACGATTTAATTGGCATCCCTTGGGGCTCAGAGATTCAAAGTCATCTAGGAATCAACCATTACCTCGTCGAACCGTCATTGCGGGATATATTGCTCCACACAAAACGACGCTCACAAATCATCTTTCCAAAGGATATTGGTTATATTCTCCTCCGCCTCTCCGCTGGACCAGGTCAGACGATCCTCGAAGCTGGAACGGGGTCTGGAGCACTTGCCACTGCTTTCGCTTGGATCGTCGGTCCTGAAGGGAAAGTGATATCGTATGACAAAAGGGCGGACCTTCAAGAGCTAGCCCGCCAGAACCTACAACGTGTGGGGTTGGAGGGACGTGTTGAATTCCGAACGCGAGATATCTCTGAAGGATTTGATGAAAAAGATGTCGAGGCGCTCTTCTTAGACTTACCTTCTCCGCATTTATTTCTTTCTCAGGTTCAATCTACATTAAGTAATAACGGCAGATTTGGGGCCATCCTGCCTACTACCAATCAAGTGAGCGCTTTACTCGAAGCTCTTTCCCGTCATGATTTTGATCTCATCGATGTATGTGAAATTTATATCCGCTTTTATAAACCCGTCGCGGATCGATTGCGACCAACCGATCGAATGGTCGCCCATACAGGATATCTAATCTTCGCCAGACCGGTTATTCCTATGGCTGTTTAACCAAACAGCAGCCAAAATGTCAATGCGTAGAATTCCACCTAAGAATAATGACTGAGTTTGCGGACATCCCTTTTAGATTAACCAAAGGACAATGAATGATGCCTATCTTTCGCAGACTAAGACGCAGACGGCCTTTCCCTACAGATCGAAGGTACCCAAGAGATCTCCCACCAGCTGCCCGTGAGGCACTGCGTCAACTGAAACAGGCTCACGAGTTAATGGAACAAAACCAGCCTTCTAAAGCTGCTGCCATCTTTGATAAATTAGCCGAGCAGGGGTCAAAACGAGAAGCCCCACGTGCTCCTCAGTTATATCTTCAAGCCGGTCGAGCTTGGATCAAAGCAGGTGATATAGAACGCGGTGTGCAACGATTGAACACAGGTCTGGATTTGATGGTGCGGATGAAGCAACTTCGACGCCTACCAGTGGTCAGTCAGCGCATCCTAACTGAACTCAAGGAGCACGGTCTCACTGACCAGGCAGTGACCTTTGAGGCGAAAATAAAGAATCTGCTCGCTACATATGGATTATCATTAGCATCCGCTTCTACCCCCACCGAGAAACCTCAATTGCCAGCGAAGTGTTCATATTGTGGCGGAAACGTCCTGCCGGATGAAGTGGAGTGGTTCGATAATCAACAAGCGAGTTGCACCTATTGCGGTAGCATTCTCGAAGCTAAAACCTAGACCATTCAGATGCCAGAATTGCCAGACATTTTACGTAAGCAATTATCACCAGTGCCATCGCACATCAATTCTGAATCCTCCGCCCGTCCTGCAGCGGTATTGGTACCGATCTTCAACAAAGGGGGGATTTGGCACGTGCTCTATACACGACGGACTGAATCGGTTGAGGATCACCAAGGCCAGGTTTCATTTCCTGGAGGGGTAATCGAAACCAAAGACGAGGGTCCGTTGCAGGCAGCTTTACGTGAGACTGAAGAGGAAATCGGGATACAGTCAGAAGATGTCCACGTTCTTGGGGCATTGAAGCCAATGCCGACCGTCACGAATTTCATCGTCGTCCCTATAGTAGGCACGATCCCTTGGCCATATCAATTCAATCTCAACGAAGAAGAGGTCGCCTTGATCTTCAGCGTCCCATTGGATTGGCTGGCAAACCCGGATAATCTCGAGATTAAAGAATGGAAACCAGAGGGTCCTTGGCCAAGTGTACCTGTCCATTTCTTTCGACCTTATGAGGGTGAAGTCATCTGGGGGGCCACGGCTCGAATTACCGTTCACTTACTCGAAGTGTTGCGGTAGCCGTATGAGTTGACATCATCGGAAGGATAAGCGCTAAGGTACTTACGATCATTCCTGGGCGTGGAAGGTATCAACAAGCATCCCGCGAGCTTGAAGCTCGCGGGATGCTGTATTGATCATTATTCTTCGAATACAAACATAATCTGGCGGTAGAAAATATCCGATTTTATTCTTCTTCTGCTTTTTCCCCTTCTCCAACCTCTTCCTTCCTTCCGCGTTCGACAAGTTCGGGTTCCAATTCCGTTGGAATAAGTTCTTCGATCTCTTCCTCTTCTTCGATTTCCTCTTCCATCTGGTACATCACGCGTACAAGAACCTCATCAGGGCTGGTTAAAACCTCCACTCCCTCACTGAAAAACAGATCTCCAACTACAATGGTGTCTTCAATTTCAACCAAGGGCTTAAGGTCGACCGTAATGCGATCCGGCAAATCTGATGGCAAAGCCTCAATTTCGATTTCTGTCAGTTCTGTGACCAGCACGCCGCCTTTTTCGCTGACAGCAGGAGCTTCACCGACAAGATCTACTGGAACTTCGGTACGAATGGTGACATCCATGGCTACCTTTAAGAAATCGACATGCATCATATCTCTGCGTATCACATCGCGTTGGACATCGCGCACCAATACCTGATGTTGATCCTTATCGACGGAGAGAGACACCAATGTAGAACCACTAACACCTGAAAGAACTTTGCTCGCCTCCCTCGCATCGAGCTCGATCGGCAGCGGTTCCATCCCAACCCCGTAAAGCACTGCTGGTAAGCGACCCTGCCGACGCAGAGCCTTGACTTTCTTACCAATGACCTCTCTTTTTTCCGCGTTTAACTTGTATTCGCTCATCATTTCCCTCCTTGGAAACGCCTCTCACCCACCCTGGGTTACCCTCGTTCCTTGAGGCTCATCAAGCATCCTCTATCAATTTATCGACGCCGGGCAAGCAACCTGAAGACCATAAAAACCAATCCGATACCTATTCCCGACACCAGACCAGCAAGCAGGGCATCTCGAGTGTCCAGCATCGTTTCAACGGGTCCATTAACCTCACTGGCGAGTAAAACGATCGAGCTACTATTCTCCATATTCACCGTTCGAGCAATCGTAAATCCGGCTCGAGAATCTTTCATCTCAAGGTTATCAGCAATTACCGCTCCTGTGCTGCTGCTATCGAGTGAAACTTCATCTCCTCGAGTCACAATTGCAGCCCCGCTCTTCAGCTCGATCTTTTCTCCATGGATCACCAACGCTCCCCCTACGTCCAACTCCACTTCAGAGGCTAAGATCCGGTTGGCACCACCTTGAGAGACATGTACTTTTTCTGCCTCGATCGTATCGACCAACCCACCCCGCAGATCAACAACTTCAGCTTTCATCTCATCTTCTGACTGGTTCGTAAATGTCTCCGCCATCTTATCCTCTTTCACACAGAAAAATAGGGCCGCCTCCCCACGTCGTAGGGGACGCCCCGACGGTGTGTTTACGAATTCTACCGAGTGTTGCTACTTACGTCAATCTCGCGTTGACCCACTTTCTCCGCCATGTTAAACTAATCTATTGCCTACTGTTCAACACGGAGAACCCATCATCATGCTAGCGGTTTCTCGATTCACATTACTCATGTTGATCATCATCATCCCATTCATGTTCCCTCTGCAGGCGGACGCCCAAGCACCTGGTTATGCGGATATCACGCATCCGGTTGCGGGTGAGGCGATTTTCGGCTTAATCACGATAGAAGGATCTGCAGATCACCCATCCTTTGTGTCCTATGAACTTTCTTTTGCCTATCAGCCAAATCCGGAAGATACATGGTTCCCGATCATGCAATCCATCCAAACCCCCGTCAGTGAAGGAAGGTTGGGAATTTGGGATACGACAGGAATCACGGATGGAACTTACCAACTTCGTTTGAGGGTTTGGCTCAAAAATGGAAATGCATTGGAAGCGTTCGTCCCAGACCTTCGTGTGCGAAATACCATACCAACAGAAACGCCTACCACAGTCATGCAAGTTGCGATTCCAAGTCCCTCCCTAATCCCGCTGACACAAACACCACGACCAACGCCGATCCCTCCCTCCTTTAGTGATGGACGGGCCCATGTAGGTCGTATATTCGTTACAGGAGCTATTCTTGGTGGAGCAGGTTTATTGCTTATGGGTGGATATTTATTTGTTCGGAGATCAATGAGTCTGCGATGGGCAAAATTACGCATGCGACGAATTCACTGGCGGTCTGAACGGGAACGAGGTGGACGAAGGCGGGACCAGTGATGATTGAAACCCAAACAACGACCTACCTCATCGTTGGTCTTGGAAATCCAGGGAAAGCATATCGACATACGAGGCATAACGCGGGCTTCATGCTGCTCGATCTTATCGCAGAGGATCTCAACCTTACCTTCTCGCGCCAGCAGGCACATGCGCTCTTCACGGATGGACTCTTCGAGGGAAACAAAGTTATCCTTGCTAAACCACAAACCTATATGAACGCCTCAGGCCGTTCCGTTGGCCTTTTAGCCCATTTTTACCGCATCGTTCCCTCTAATTTACTTGTCATTGTAGATGATATCGATCTGCCATTGGGATCCATCAAATTGTTGCCAGCTGGCGGTTCCGCAGGTCACAATGGAATGCGATCAATCATCAATCATTTGGGAACACAGGAATTCCCGCGCCTGAGAATTGGTATTGGCCGTCCCCCGGGTCGGATGGAAGCGGCGGATTATGTTCTATTGGATTTCAAGCCAGGTGAACTTCCCGTGCTGGAAGACACCTTAAACCGAGCCCATCACTGCCTTCGCCTGTTCCTTCAGGAGGGTATTCTGGCAGCGATGAATTCCTGCAATGCGCCAATTACATAACGATGAATCTCTCCCCCCTACTTACCTATATACGTGAATTACCGGAATATAAACGGTTATGCCAGCTGCTGATCAAGAATGAGACGATTCCGCATCAGATCCGATTGCTGCGATCTGTTCGTCCCCCTCTTGCTGTTGCCTTGGCTCGTGACTTACGACGACCCGTCGTCTTACTTGTCCCACGCGCAGACCGCATGATTGCTCTAACTGAAGAGATTCCAGCCTGGGATCCTGAACTTAGTCTACTTACCTTCCCAGATCCGAATCCTTTATTCTATGAGCGTGCTGTTTGGTCACACAGTACAATTAGGCGTCGTGTGACCTGCCTCGCCTCGCTTACTGCTGATCGAATACCCGGTGGTTCTTCCAGTAACTCATTCGATCAGCCGAAAATCATCCTCGCGCCTGCTAAAGCCATCATGACGCGCACGATCCTCCCTCGAACTTTCATCTCTCAATCCCGCTGGTTGAAAGTAGGAGGTTTGATCCGCTTCGATCGGCTCGTCACCATGCTTGTAGATATTGGCTACACGCACACCAGCCTCGTCACCGAACCGGGTCAATTCAGTCGTCGTGGTGGGATTCTTGATCTTTGGCCCCCGACGGAGGGGAAACCAGCTAGGTTGGAGTTCTTTGGGGACGATTTAGATTCCATGCGCCTCTTTAACCCCAACTCTCAAAGATCGATTGATACACTGGAGGAAATCCTTTTAACACCGGCACGTGAAGGGCTGCCGCATCTATACCGAGAGGAGTGGGACGACCTGCTCCCACCAGGCGATCCCATTACAAGCCCTGTCCCTGATCCACTGCTCGAGTTCTTCCTTCCCTTAATGAACGGCGTCCCAACTGGACTGCTTGATTATCTCCCTCCAGATTCGATCATCCTGCTTGACGATCGAACCGTCTTTGAAGACGCAGTGAACGAATTGGAGGATGGCGCCCTGACTCAGCGGCAAGATCAAATACAGGCCGGCATAATATCCAAATCATTCCCTCTTCCGTATCTCACCCTGGCAGAGATCAACGATACTCTCGAAGATCGTTTGGCGATCGATCTTGGAATGGCCATAACCTCCGGAGAAGAAGACATACAATTGGCGGATTCCTTCACTCCCGGTCCTCGCTTTGGTGGCCAGCTGCGTCCCTTTATGGATCATCTCGTCGAACGTATCCTCCAGCATGAAACGATCGTGGTTGTCAGCCGACAAGCTCCCCGGTTATCTGAACTTTGGTCAGAAACCGATAAGCCAAGACCTGCGATAGAAATACTCCCGTCATCGCTTGTGCCAGGAGATCTGCATTTCATCCACGGTGCACTCTCCGAGGGTTGGCTCCTCGATGTTCCCGATGGCGAGCGAATTCATCTATTGACCGATGCTGAGATCTTCGGTTGGGTAAGACCGCGCCCTCGTCCCAGGCGCCGGAGGATCGCCGAAGCTCCAGAATCCGCGTACGCAGATTTGGAGACCGGGGATTGGGTCGTCCATGTCGACTACGGCATCGGGCATTTCGCCGGTTTGGTCGAACGGACACTTGAAGGTTTGAAAAGAGAATACCTTTTAATCGAGTTCGGTGGTGGAGATCAGCTTTATGTTCCCATCCATCAGGCGGATCGGATCACTCGTTATGTCGGCGCAGATGGATCGGATCCTACCCCATCTCGACTTGGCACCCAGGAATGGGAGCGGGCTAAACTGGCAACCGGTAAAGCCGTCGAGGAGATCGCTCGTGAGCTCCTCGATCTATACGCTCGCAGGCAGACCATCCAAGGCTACGCATTTTCGGGGGATACACCGTGGCAGGGCGAGCTCGAGGCTTCATTTCCTTATGAAGAAACAGATGACCAGCTCATAGCTCTCGATGAAGTTAAACGTGATATGGAACACAGTCGCCCCATGGATCGACTGATCTGCGGTGATGTTGGCTACGGAAAGACAGAAGTTGCACTAAGAGCAGCTTTTAAGTCTGTGATGGACGGGAAGCAGGTTGTTATGCTCGTTCCAACCACCGTCCTCGCCCAACAGCATTTCAATACATTCCGCCAAAGGCTTGCCGCCTTTCCCGTTGAGGTTGAAATGCTTTCTCGCTTCCGTAAAGGACGTGAAGCGACGCAAATCCTCCAACGTCTGACAAAAGGTGAGATTGACATCGTCATCGGAACACATCGATTGTTACAATCAGATGTTCAGTTTAAAGATCTTGGTTTATTGATCATTGATGAGGAACAACGGTTTGGCGTGACACATAAAGAGTATCTCAAGCAATTGAGAACAGAAGTTGATGTGATCACATTAACCGCCACACCGATTCCACGCACACTGTTTATGGCCTTGGCTGGTGCTCGAGACATCTCAACCATTAACACCCCTCCAGAATCCCGTCTGCCCGTCCTCACTCATGTGGGACCTTATGACCCGCGAATGATCAGACAGGCCGTGCTCCGTGAGCTTGATCGGGGTGGCCAAATTTATTTTGTACACAACAGAGTCCAAACCATCGAGACGATCAAGACCCGATTAAGTCGGCTCGTCCCTGAAGCCCTCATCATTGTTGCCCATGGACAGATGCCCGAAAAAGAACTATCCGTGGCGATGGAACGCTTCGCCAATGGGGAAATCGACGTTCTCGTTTGCACCTCAATTATCGAATCTGGCTTGGATATTCCCAATGCCAATACACTGATCGTAGATCGTGCAGATCGCTTCGGCTTAGCACAGCTATATCAGCTTCGAGGACGAGTGGGCCGTGGAGCTACCCAAGCGTATGCGTACTTCTTCCGACACCCTAGGTACCGTGCCACAGAGGAGGCACTTTACCGACTGGAAACAATCGCTGAGCACTCACAACTCGGTGCTGGGTACGCGATTGCGATGCGTGACCTAGAGATCAGAGGCGCAGGTGATATCCTGGGGACCCGCCAACATGGACACATCTCAGCTGTTGGTTTCCACCTTTACACACGCTTGTTAGCTAGAGCTGTCCGACGTCTTAAAGATGCGTACAAGCTCGATTCACCTGAACCACCTAGCTTCCCCCACTTAGTCGAGCTGCTCCCAGTAATGATTGAACTTCCCCTTCCAAGCGCGATCCCTTCTGATTACATTCCGGAACGAGAGCTTCGTCTACAGCTCTATCGACGAATGGCTGAAGTCCGTAGCCTGGAGGGCATTGGATCCCTTGCAGAGGAATTGAAAGACAGATTTGGGCCACTACCGATTGAGGTTGAGAATCTCCTTTACCAATTACGGATTAGATTATATGCAGTAGCAGCTGGCGTTGAATCAATCTCGATGGAAAACGGACAACTTCTTCTACACTTGCCACGCGAGAAGGTTGATCTCAATGTCCTCAATCTTGGGGAGGACATCCGCCTCAGCAAACGAGGCCTATGGCTCGCTCGATCTGGTGATCAAGAATGGACCTCACGGCTGGTTGAGGTTTTAATCTCATTAGCATCTTCAGGAAATTAACGTCGTCGATCTGTTTTATTGTCCGACCACTCCCTTCCACTTCATTTAGTTCCGCATTCAATGCCATAAATTTGCCCATTCGGCGAGCGGCTAAGATAAGATTGCAGCATGTTGAGCGATCAACCTCGCTGTTGCTCCACCAATTCCTGATGACGCACCTGTAATCTGTGTTACGTGGTTCGCTGAATACCTTCGTGCCATCACAAATTCCTTCCCTTAGGGGATGTAAATTCTCAGAAGAATGCGATCAATCCTGCCAAATTCTATTACCCACCGGAATTAGCACACTGGACTTTATATGCCTCTCTCTAGGTCATCAAAATTCATATATCTTAAAGAGGTAGCTCCCAGTGAGCTGGGAGCTCGCGGGGAGCTAAAAGACCTGATACGATTATCTTGGATAAGCGTTTCGCTGCGTCACGTCTGGGTCAAACTATACGCACAGCTGAGAACTCGAGTGAAACCATAGGTCGAGCAAGTCTATTAATTTAATGCCTTTAGGATTAAATGTCCCCCCGGTATAGGATGACAATTGAGATATTTGGTTGATTATTTGTATATTCGATTCCAATGGCTAAAGTACGCCAATCGTACCTGTTTCCGTCTTCAGGTGAGGGACGGTGGAACACATAGAAATTCATGTTGCCCAACTCTATTGGCCAGATGGCGGCCTGGTTGGTCACACCTGCGATCATTTCATTGCATTTACTTTCCGGGGTAACGAAGAAGACATCTTCGATTTGGGGCAATATAATCTGTCGGAATGATCCAAGTATATGAAACTCACTACCCCCAAGAACACCCCAATCGATTTCGGTAAGGTCACTAAATAATCCATTCACTGAATTAGGGAGGAATATAACGTCAGGATTCCACCAGTCGTGGCGTATGACCAAACCACGTTCAGGGTGGACAGTGCGGTTTAACGCCTCAGCATCTTCATCGATGAGGCTCGAAACGAAAACCTCCAGCAAGTTGTTCACCCTTGCATCTTCACAGAATTGTGAGGGGAGGATATCTTCCGTCAGGTTCCATGCATTTACCCAACCTGTTCCCCCTGCAGGAGTATGAATCTCAACCCACGTTGAACTCCCTAATCGAGTGCTGCTACCTGTAAGCTTGATACCCCGTTGATCATATGCCAGCTCACTTACGGCAGTCCCAGAGATACCCGCCGGCTTACGGACGATGAGTGTTTCTTCACTACCTACCCAGACAACTGCGTATTGATCCGTTCCGATCTCAATTGAGGGAGACGGAGAAATCTGCAATTGTGGTTGGTTTGTTGGGGTGGGAAGAGCGACTGTTTTCGTACCAATTGGCACCAATGTGCGCGTACATGCCGACAATAACAGACCTGATATACATAGGACACAAAATCTACTTACGATCCTACACCGAATGATGGATACCACTTTCACTTCATCCCTTAATATAGTTCACCAATTCTTCGACATCGAATTGTCAGTAACGATCTCGACGCCCTCGTCAGTTGATGTTGTTTTATGAAACAGTATGAACGTCGCCAACAAACCGTAGAGCAATCCGATTAGTCGGTCGATTCTTGAACCAAAGCCATCATGAGCACCTCATCCATGTGCTCGACCAATTGGATGTTCAACGCAGTTCTCGCTTGTCGAGGTAGTTTCACCAGGTCTTTATTGTTCTTCTCAGGGATGATCACCGTATTCAGCTTCAGGCGGTACGCTGCAAGTACCTTTTCACGAATACCCCCAATCGGAAGAACCTTTCCCCGGAGCGTTATCTCTCCACTCATCCCCACATCTCTTCTTACCGGTATACCTGTTAAAACTGAGGCTAGCGCAGTGGCGATCGTAATCCCAGCGCTTGGTCCATCCTTGGGGATTGATCCCTCTGGAACATGAATGTGGATATCGGTCTTCTCAAAGATCTCAGGGTCGATATTCAGATCTTTGCTACGGGATTTGACGTAAGATAGAGCTGCCTGCGCTGACTCTTGCATCACATCCCCAATTTGCCCGGTGATTTGTAGGTTACCTTTACCTTCGATGAGGAGAGCCTCGATAGCAAGTGTATCACCCCCGCTCTCAGTCCACGCTAAACCTGTGGCAGTCCCGATCTGATCCTCCGTCTCGGCTTCGTGAGGTGTGATTTGAGGAGGTCCGAGTAATTTATGGAGCATATTAGGTGTGATACGTTTGGGCACCTTCTTCCCTTCGGCTCTACGCCGAGCAATCTTACGGCAGATCTTGCCAATCTCACGTTCGAGATTTCGGACGCCGGCTTCCCATGTGTATTCGCGGATCACTGTCTTTAGGGCGTCTTCCGAGAAACTTAAATCGCCTTTGATCAATCCATTTTGCTCGACTTGACGGGGGACCAAGAATCTGCGGGCGATGATTAGCTTCTCCTCTTCAATGTATCCTGGAAATTGAATCACCTCCAAACGGTCGAGCAAGGCAGGGGGGATTGGATCAAGCGTATTTGCCGTTGTGATGAAAAAAACTTGGGAAAGATCATAGGCAAGCTCAATGTAGTGATCCGAAAAAGCATGATTTTGTTCTGGATCGAGCACCTCTAAGAGCGAGGATGCCGGATCCCCACGAAAGTCTCGCCCAAGCTTGTCAATTTCATCAAGCATGAAGAGAGGATTTACGGTTTCGGCTCGCCTCATGGTTTGTAAGATCCGACCGGGGAGTGCGCCGATATACGTTCTCCGGTGACCACGAATCTCCGCCTCGTCCCGAATACCTCCCAATGAAATACGGATGAATTTACGTCCCAGTGAATCTGCAATCGATCGTCCCAGTGATGTTTTACCCGTCCCCGGGGGCCCAACAAAACATAAAATCGGTTGACGTTGTTTTGTGGGCGCGAGACTCTTCACGGCGATAAACTCAAGGATGCGTTCCTTGGCTTCTTCAAGACCGTAGTGATCTTCATTCAACACTTTTGCCACATGCTTGATGTCGAGGCTGTCTTGAGTCGCTTCAGACCAGGGTAAGCCCATCAGCCAATCAACGTAAGTACGGATGATGGACACCTCTGGAGAAATTGGCGGCATCTGGGAAAGACGTTGGAGTTCTTTAAGCGCCCGGACTTCTACCTCTTCAGGTAGATTGAGGTGCTGAACCCTCTGACGAAGTTCAGCAATCTCTTGTGTCCAAAGATCGGTCTCACCTAATTCGATTTGGATCGCTTTCATCTGCTCACGTAGATACAACTCACGCTGCGCTCTATCAACCTCACTCTGAACCTGACTGTGTATATGATCCTCTAACTCGAGGACATCTAATTCACGACCAAGTAACACACTCGTTTGCTGCAGCCGTTCTAAGGGATCGAAGGTTTCTAGGATCGTCTGACGTTCAACGATGGATAAAGTAAGTGCTGAAGCTATGAGATCAGCCAACCAAGCCGGATCTTCGATGTTTACGGCGTAGACATAGGCTTCCTCAGGCAAGCTTCGATTCAATTGAACGCACTTCTCAAACAAGGTCAATACAACCCTCATCAGCGCCAGGGTCTCTTTCGTCCGCTCAGAAATCTCCTCTATCGGTCGCGCACGTACCCGTAAATACGGTTTCGTTTGTACAAACTCGACAACTTCAACCCTTCGCCGCCCCTGTGTGAGGACCGAGATGGAGCCATCTGGAAGATGCATTAACCTCCCAACGGCTATCTCAGTACCAACAGGGTATAGATCATCGGGAGTCGGGTCTTCAGTTGCTGGATCATGTTGAGCTATGGCGATCATGGTTTCGTTGTTAAGTGCTACCTCTTCGATGGCGATCAATGATGGATCATGGCTGACAAAGAGGGGGGTTACCATATTTGGATAGAGAACAACATCCCGAAGCGGAAGCACCGCTCCCTCGATCAAACCTTCGTCATCGAGCAATGCATTCTTAATCTCGTAAAGTTCATCCACCCGCCGTCCCACTGATCTTGTCCACTCTGTGGGGATTTGCGGCCAGCTAGACCAGTAACTTGTCATTTTACGCCTTCTTCAACATCCAATGGAATCGATCGTTCTCTCTTCTCCCAAGCGCTTAGGATTTCTCCAACGATGAATAAACTTCCTGTTGCAAGAACGACGCCTTCGGGCCACGTTTGTTTGAGAGCCAGATCGAGCGCAGCTTCAACGTGCTCATCGATCTCCACTCTCAAACCATGGCTATGCGCAACGCGTGCCAGATCTTCAGGATCCGCTGCTCGTGGATGATCCGCCTGAGTGACAATCAGACGAGACACGCGCGGAAGCAACTCGATTAACATACCAGGGATATCCTTGTCCGCTGAAGCCCCAAAAATCAGTGTCACCTGTCGACCCGGAAAAAAATCATCGAGAGCAATTCGTAACTTCAACGCCGAATCTCGATTATGGGCGGCATCGACCACCAACACCGGATTGGTAGAAAGGATTTGAAATCGACCCGGCCAATTCGTTTCCCGGAAACCCTTCTGAATGACGTCCTCTCTCACCTCAAGCCCTTGAGTATTAAGGACCTGGATCGTCGCGTAAGCAACCGCTCCATTCACAACTTGGTGATGTCCAAGGAGCGGAATCCAGTAGCGAGGTGGAGCCCACTCTTCTCCACCAGCTGATTCAACATAAGCGTCCATCAAGGGCTGCTCAGCTGAAGACCAGATATATAGGCTCTGTCCGCTGAGATCACGAGTGCCCGGTGAGTAAAGCCAATCACGTCCTACCAGGCTCAAGGGTGCGTCAAGTGAGTGAGCTGCATCTTCAACCACACGTTCGGCTTCATGTTGTTGAGGTGCCGAGATCACTGGCACCCCCGACTTGATAATTCCAGCCTTCTCCCTGGCGATATCCGAGAGGCTTTCGCCAAGAAGATGCATATGATCATAGGAAAGAGACGTGATCACCGATGCCATCGGTGTGATCACGTTGGTGGCATCCAAACGACCCCCTAGCCCGACTTCAAAGACCGCAACCTCAACCTCGTTCCGAGCGAAGCTAAGAAACGCGAGTGCAGTAATGATCTCATAAACGGTTAGTTGTTGGATGGCCTCGATATGCGGTTTGAGGATCCCAACAAGTTCGACTATCTCAGCTTTATCTATTTCATGGTCATCGACTCGAATACGTTCCGTGAAGCGTTGGAGATGAGGAGAGGTATAGAGGCCAGTTTTATAGCCCGCTGCCTGTAAGATCGAAGCGATCATAGCCGAGACGGAGCCTTTCCCCTTCGTACCAGCGATATGAACGGAACGGTACTTCCGATGAGGATCCCCCAAGGCTTGGACTAAAGCATGGACACGCTTTAAATCAAGCACCTCGGGAGAATAGCGGTAACTTCGCTCAACACTATAATCGATGTGGCTGTAAAGATAATCTAGGGCTTCTTGATATCGCTGTTCGATCATGGACTGAAGATTGTAACTTCCGCTCAGGAATGAGACAAGGTTTATGAATTACTTAATCGTAGCAAAGTGAAGTGGAAGATGTAGGTCATTGCAGTGTCATCACTTGATGTTATAATCCTGCGGAAATTGGGAGCCGCCCGGATGAATGAACCGGTTCTTTTGCTTAACGCGAATTACGAACCTCTCAATGTCTGTACAACCCGACGTGCGTTGGGATTGCTTCAAACCGGTAAAGCAAGAATGCTGCTCAACGGACGTGGTTATATTCGCACTGTACGGACTGCCTACCCCCGACCTTCGATTGTGCGACTTGGATATATGATTAAACGACCACGCCCACGTGTAAGGCTGGCCAAACGGGAAATCTTTCGCCGCGATAACTATATCTGTCAATATTGTGGCTCCAGGTCTAGTTCGCTTACGATTGATCATGTTGTTCCACGCCATCGCGGTGGAGACCACAGTTGGTCCAACCTTGTGACAGCATGTGAGGTCTGCAACCTAAAGAAAGGAGGACGTACCATCCAGGAGGCCCGCATGACTTTGCTTCGTTCACCTCAGGAGCCACGTGCGACCGCGCTTTACCTTTATGGCACGCACTTGGTGAGCAATCAGGATTGGCGTCCATACCTTGAAGGTTGGTAACCTCCTCCTTGTAGGGCTTCAATTGAGGCATAGATTCCCCCTGAGACAACCCCATATCCACCAGTAATAATCGGGATTGATGCCTGGCTCACGGCTTGTGTGAGCTCACGCAACGCTGAGTCCGTGATCTGATCTTCCCACCCAAGATCGGCCGCAAAACGATTCGCGTTCGAAGGCCATATACCTCGGTGTGCCATCCAAACCCGTGTATCCCAGAGAACCCCATCAGCCATTTCTGAAAGCCTTCTTACAAAGGCCTCTGGCCCCCACGAGTCGATGAAAGCACCTACGAGCGATTGAACTTCACCCCGTTCGGATCTTCCACTAGCCACCATACCTCTTTCCTCAGCAAACACACGAACCCAGATTTGCGTTTCTTGTTCAAGTGTCCGCCACACATGTGAAGAAGCCCTTCCGATGAGGACGAGAGCCCTTGCCGGTGTAACCAATACCTCGCGCATACGCTCGACACGCTCAAGAGCTCCCATTGGCGTCTGAGCAAGAAAAGATTCAAGATGTGAGCCAAGGTGTGGATGGCGATAGAGGAGGAGTAGATCAGTGGGGGTATCAATATCGGCACGAGTGGCCGCTGATGGATCAAGTGATTTGACCTCATAGCCGATTTCGTGATCAAGCACCCAACCAAGGGAGTTATCTGTTTGAAGTTTCTCAGCGAGTGAGATAATCGATCCCGCATGGTTGAGCACGACCCAATCGCTAGAATGGTAATTATTCACAACTGCGGTAGGACGTTCAGCCTCCAACGCTAGGTCAAACACCTCTTGAAGTCGGTCGGTCGTCATCAGAGGCGCACTTGCTCCACCGAAGTAAGCTATACGTTGGAAACCACCCTCCTCCACCCAGCAAGTGAGTTCACGCCCGAAGTTAAAACTCCCTTTTGGTCTCTCCAACGCGATTCCGCCTATGGAGGACAAAACCTCCCTATCTTCTTTCTCGGCAGCAAACACATAGATTGGACCAACCACATTGATTGAAGAGAGGCGACGCAACATGTCAACTGCAGCTGCTCGACGTCCTTCAGCAAGCCATAACTCTGCGGGTGAGGAACCCGCCGGAGGTAACATAATTAAAACAGGGATTGGGTTTGACAAAATATACTGGACGGTAAACCAAAAAATCTTTTCTTGTTGATCTACCCTACGACATCTCAAGCAATTTCAGGTTCAATTAAGCCGAGTGTCCCGTCGCGTCGCCGATAGAGCACATTCACCTGATTTGTGTCTGCATTGAGAAAGATAAAGAAATCTTCATGGCCGAGTAGGCCCATCTGCTCGATCGCCTCACGCTCATCCATTGGTGTGAGCATAAAACGCTTCCTGCGGACAACAATCTCTTCTTCTTCTGACAGGTCTGACTCGGCCTCTGGAAGATCAACCAACACATCTGCTGCAGAACGCCCATCACCTCGCGCGCGCCACCGACGACCTTTGAAACGTTCGATCTGACGATGTATCTTGTCCAGGACGGCATCGACGGAGGCAAACATGTCATCGGTTCGCTCTTCCGCACGAAGCAGAACTTTTTTGCCTCGAACGGTTATTTGTGCGACCTGTCGATCTTTTGCACTGCGAGCGGATTTGACGTAAGTCAAGTCCATTTGTGCAACTTCAAGCGAGCTCAAATACCGATCCAGTTTAGACACCTTCTTGGTTATGTAATCACGCAGTCGATCGCTAAGTTCCATATTGCGGACGTTGATCACAACCTCAACTGTCATGTTCACTCCTTCGTTTTAGGTGTAAACCTTGCCTCGTGCGCGCCCCACGGTTAATCCATACACCGCTTCAGCCCCGGCATCCAGCAAAGCTTCAGCACATGCAGACATCGTCGCTCCTGTTGTATACAGGTCATCCACCACCAATACTCTCTGTCCTTGAATCTGTTGGGGAAAGCCTTGGAAAGCGCCTCGCACGTTTTGTAAGCGGGCTGTGGCATCAAGACCGACTTGTGATTTCGTATCACGGTTACGAATAAGCGCTTTCTCGTCGTGTCGAAGACCTAGGGTTTGAGCAAAGGGCGCGGAGATTAACGCTACCTGATTGAAACCACGTTGTAGAAGACGGGCCTCGCTGAGAGGTACCGGTACCACCATAGTTACATCCCATTTCTCGCGTAAATAAAGCTCAGTCAACCACCCCGCTATCAACGCTGACACTTTCCTATTAGGGCGATATTTCATGTGAACGAGCGCTCGGGACAACGAATCTTCATACCATGCAAAGGATCGCACGATTAATGGTACGGGATAACTTTTGCATGCCAAGCATTGACTACGAGAGCGAAGAGGGAAACCACATTGAGGACACAATCGACCAGTTAATTTCATCACCGAACGCACGCAGTCATTGCACCAAAACTCTCCCGCCAACCCGCATCCAACGCAACGTGGAGGGAATAGAAGTGCAAGACCCGCCTCGAGCCAGCGTTGAGGCCAACGCCACCCAAGGCGGGAAATTTCAGAATTCACAAATGAACCATTCGCCAAACGGCAATGTAATAACCCCCCCTCAAATTATCGCATAATTCCGCCCATCGGTGAAGTAAGTAGGAGCAACGCTGCTGGTCCGAGCAGAACGATCAAGATCGAGGGGAAGATCAAGCACCCAATGGGAAACACCATCTTGATCGGAGCCCTGTTGGCCTCCTCCTCAGCCATTTGCCGGCGTCGAACTCGCATATTGTCCGACTGGATACGCAGCACTTTCGCCATGCTGACACCCAACTGCTCAGATTGGATAACTGCTGCCACAAAACTTGTGAGCTCGGGAACATCCAATCTATCAGACATGTCGCGCAACGCTTCACGCCGCAATTTCCCAAGACGGATCTCTTGCAGCACGCGACCAAATTCGAGCGACAGATCGTTCTCCCATTTCTCATGAACCTTACCCATAGCCGCATCAAAACCTAACCCTGCCTCAACACAAACGGTAAGCAGGTCCAGGGCATCTGGCAGCGATCGAAAGACCTGCTTTTGTCGGCTACTTATACGACCGCTCAACCACAGGTCAGGGAAGACCCAGCCGATAACAAAGAACAACACCGATAGACCGAGGCCCTGCAGCCAACTGCGTCCAGTAAGTGCGAAAACAGCGAAGACACCACCTCCAAAGAGAAAGGAGATGACGAGTTTTGTTGTAAGGAAGAACGCAGGGTCCAGTTGTTGTCCAGCCATTTCAAGCTTGCGTTTGGCGTTCATGAGTGTCGCCTGTGGAGTGAAACGTGAGGCGAATTCGCCAATCTTGTTGAAAATCGGCAAGAGGATACGTTCACTGAAACCCTGTGAAAGTTCGATCTCTTCCAGCGTCAATGGTTCATCAGAGATGGTGAGATCCGCGAGTCGTTCCTGGATAGGATCTGTAGGTTCAGGCGCGTTCATTCCCACGACTACCAGGACGATCGCAAGGATCACAATAAAGAGGATAATCCCAATAATTATGATCGGCTCCATAGACTTACACCTCTTAAGCCCACCCAATCACCAACAGAGTGAGCGAATATCCAACTCCTGCTACATAACCACTCTTAGATATCGATCGCCACAATTTTTTGTACCGCGACGAAACCGGTGACGATCAATACCCCAGCAAGTATGATCATCGGGATACCACACATCCGGTTCTCCTCGGTGAACAGTGTCATGATGTATTCACGGTTAAGCACGAAGAGCAACAAGACGAGGACGATCGGCAATGCAGCGATGACCCAAGCTGTGGCTCTGCCCTGAGCGGTAAGGGCTGAAATTTGACCTTTAAGGCGAACACGTTCACGGATCGTATGAGAGATCGTATCGAGGATCTCCGCCAAGTTACCACCGACTTCACGTTGCACATTAATGGCCGTCACCACCAAATCAAGATCGTCACTGTTTATCCGCCGCATCAAGTGATCAAGCGCTTCCTCCATCTGTAAGCCTAACTGCATTTCTTGTACTACACGGTGGAATTCAACCGAGATCGGCCTGGGAAGCTCACGGCTTACCGCCTCCATCGCCTGGAGGGTGGAAAAACCTGCGCGCAGACCGTTAACCATCAAATTCAGCATATCGGTCAGCTGATTATCAAATTTTTTGAGCCTGCTCCGTTGGGCAGCTTTAACGTAAAAATTCGGGACGGCATAACCAACGATCGCTGCCAAGATAGCGAACAACACATTGCCTCGTCCAGCGAACATCCCGATGATAGCACCCAATCCTGCAGTTCCGATCCGCAGGGCGATATATTCAACGGGAAGGAATTTCAAGTCCGCTCGCGCTAGATTCCTGGAGATCCCCTCAAATAAATCGGTGCCTTCACCGAACCGATTAAAGAAATCCGCTACCGCGGGTCGACGGTCGATCGCTTGTTCAGCTGACTGTGGTGAATCGGTTAAAAGACCACCCGTTTCAGAATAACGCCCTAGACGTTCTTCAACAACAGAACGCTCTCCAAGAACGGATATCAAAACGCCGACGATGAGAACGAGCAAGCCGAGGCCCCCTCCAATCATTAAAATCGTACTTGTATCCATGATTAATATCCACGCATTCGATCGCCCACACCAAAGATGGAAGCAGGCAGATTTATCCCGGATTGCTCAATTTTGTCGACGAATCTGGGACGCAATCCGGTTGGTCGAAGTCGACCGATCACCTTTCCGTCTTCGAACCCTGTTTGTTCGTATACGAAGATATCGGTCATCGTGATCACATCCCCCTCCATCCCTTGTATCTCAGCGATGTGTGTCACCTTACGGGTACCATCCCGCATGCGTTCAAGGTGAACAACTAATTCCAAGGCAGATGCGATCTGCTCACGGATCGCACGCACGGGCAGGTCCATACCAGCCATGAGAGTCATCGTTTCGATACGTGCTAGAGTATCCCGCGGGCTGTTAGAGTGCGCCGTGGTCATCGATCCTTCGTGACCGGTGTTCATCGCCTGGAGCATATCGAGGGCTTCTTCGGCGCGAATCTCACCTACGATGATACGATCGGGCCTCATACGTAGGGAGTTCACAACCAAATGCTGGATCGTGACTTCACCTCGACCTTCGATATTTGGCGGGCGAGATTCCAGGGTCACGACATGTTCCTGACGCAGCTGGAGCTCGGCGGCGTTCTCAATCGTCACGATACGCTCATCCGCGGGGATATATTGTGAGAGGACATTGAGCAATGTTGTTTTACCTGAACCGGTACCACCAGAAATGATGCAGTTGATCCTGGCGACGACACACGCTTTGAGAAATTCAACCGATTCAGGCGTGATGGTACCAAAATCGATCAGCTGCTGAACGGTGATGGGGTCGGCGGAGAACTTTCGGATCGTCAGCACCGGACCGACAAGCGAGATCGGGGGTATCACCGCGTTGACACGGGATCCATCGGGCAAGCGAGCATCTACATAGGGACTCGACTCGTCGATCCGCCTTCCTAAAGGAGCGACGATGCGATCAATAATACGCATGAGATGATCGTCACTCTCAAATGATGCTGGCTCGCGAAGAATCTTGCCGGCACGTTCAATGTAGATTTGTTTTGCACCGTTGACCATGATCTCCGTGATTGATCCATCACTCAGCAAGGGTTCTATAGGACCAAGGCCGAGTATTTCAGCCACGATCTGCTCGAAGAGTCTCCGCCGTTCGGGACGAGAGAGAACGATATTCGACTCTGCGAGTATATTCTCGAACAGTTCCTCGATCGTTCGACGAACCTCGGCGGTTTGGCTGACATCCATTGAGGGATCAAGTTCGGCCAACAGTTTATTCTGAACCATGCTCTTCAAGTCATGGTATTTGTCCCGTTGGGCAGCACCAGGTGGCGCAACACGGCGTTCTCTCACCTGGCTTAAGCGTGTCGTGCCAGCAGTACTTGATGTTTCAGTTGGGGTTGCTGGGGTTTGAGCTTGTCCCTGTTCTATCCGTTTGAGCAGCGACACAATCCAACCTCCTTACCCACTAAAGGATTTTTACCCACATTACGACCGACTAAACAAGCGCGGACGCTCTGCTTCACTTTCCTCAATCCCCACTTCGGATCTCTCAACAAGTCGTTGTTTTACCGCACCCAAAACCTCAAGAATCCCTTTTGCAGCTGGCTGCCCTTTATCTGCGATCAACAATGGGATCCCGCGGTTCACTGAAGTTGTCACAGTCCGCTCATCAAAGGGGACCTCGCCGTCGACTGTGCATTTGAGATTTTCTGCGATGGCTCCGGCTGTGATACCAGATCTCCGATCCATCTTATTGAGAACGAACAATGTATTTTCCCTCGGGAACTCCAGCACATTGAGTAGGTCGAAGAGTAAACGCGCATCTTTGATCGACGGTATCTCTGGCGTTGCGACAGATACCATAAGGTCCGCTAGATCTAAGACAGTGAGGGTAATATCGTCCATCGTGGACCCGGTGTCGACGACGACGTAAGCGAAATGCTGCTTCAGATATTCTAATACCTTTCGGACTTGATCCGCATTGACCTCATCGGCCATCTCTGGCCTGGGAGGCGCAGCTAACACCCGCAATCCACTATCGTGCTGCAACAAGACCTCATCGACAACATCCACATCTAGCTCATTGATGCGAGACGCCAGGTCGACAAAACTGTTCTTAGATTGTAAGTTCAAGGACACGGCGACATCACCGAACTGCAACGCGGTGTCTACTAATACGGCTGGTGTATCTGCCGTATCGAGCCCCACAGCGAGATTTGTAGCGATGATCGTACAACCCACGCCACCCTTCGCGCTATAAACAGCGATTAACTTTCCTTCCGGACCGATCCTATCTCGCCCAATAAGGGGTGGTAGAGGACCTGTCCCCTCCAGGATCTTTTGTTCATCCTTTGATCGCTTTGCTTCAACTGCGAGTGACCGTATTGCACTAATTAATTCATCGCCTGACGGAGGTTTAGAGATGAAGTCGCTGGCACCTGCCCGCATCGCTCGTCTTAAATAATCCGCTTCACTCTGCACTGATAAGATAACGATTTGTGCGAAGCGAACGTCTCGTTTAATGGCTTCCGTAGCTTCGATACCATCCATATCCGGCATGTTGATGTCCATGATGACAACATCCGGCTCGGTATCACGCGCCATCTCGAGCGCTTCTTGACCCGAACGAGCAGCACCTACGACTTCAATATCTGGTTCGAATTGCAGAAGCTTGCGAATATTTTCGAGTGTCTCAGCGTGGTCATCAACGATCAATACGCGGATGATCTCGTCCGCGGAATCCTGCATTCAAACCTCCACAATCATCCAATATCTACGATTACTGTTGCCCTTGAGGCACGATTTGGTCGTTTGGTAATACGGGTATAATGGGTTGTTCTATCGCTGGCTCAAGACCATAAGGTAATTTTGCGGGAACCGTGATGCTGTAATTATCAATCAGATACTGTAAAGAAACGGTCACGGTTTCCACACTCATTGTATCCCCAGGTGCACGTAACGTCAGCACGATATCCGCGCCAACCTTCATCGCCCAGTTCAATGCCAAGGCATCCTGAGGGGTAACGATTAAGGTCACGATATCGGGTGTCGGAGGTAAAACAACCGCCTCCTCACCCTGTTGAGGCGGCGGAGCTCCAACCCCAGCTTCTTCTGTAGGTATGGCTACAATTTCTTCTTCGATATCCTCAAGGGGAAAGGTACCCACATGTAAGACGGTTGCTGCTTCGACCAGCCGTTGGGTTACCAAGCGCGGTCGTTGCTCCTCTGAAGGTATCGCGTAGATCTGTACATCTAAGTCTTCATTGGAAACGACTCTTCCAATTGGCGGTGGTTCTTCATTAGTGCATTCAAGACCCATCTCGGTTCTGGATACTCGATAGCATCCAGTTCCGGTGAGGATGTTCCCGTCGGAATCGACCAGCATAAGGTTCTGATCCGGCAGCATCGTTTGAAAATCAGGATTCAAATCGACCATCAGCATCGTGATCAGAACATCAACGGAGTCGCCACCACGAAGGGCATACGCAACTCCGGAAAGCCTGGTCATCGGAATGGCGATCGCGGTGTAACCTGGTGGGATTGCGATAGCAGCATCAGAGCCGGCCCCTAGCAGGTCCCCCGCCTTCTCAGTGATCATGGCTGTTGTGATCTGCATACCGCGAGCGATATCTATTCGCGCCCGACGTTCCACAACCTGACTAAACAAGGTATCCTCTTCCGTCCCTGCGATCCAAGTTTCGACCACCATGTCGGCGGGTAAATTCGTTAGAACGATGGCGTCTCTTGTTATCTCAGAGCCCCGAGCTATATCTTGGGCTGCAACGACGACCAAAACCATGTCAGAGGGGACGATCACAACTCCTTCCTCAGTAGGCGTAGCTTCCACTTCTTCCCCGCCACGACCAATGAGTAGGTACGCGGCAAGTACACCCATGATCAGAATCAGGGCAAACAGGATCAACATTCGGCCTCGGCGCATAGGGCCTCCTTTGCTACTAAGTCATCTGATAACTATTTTCGTGCGTATAATACCGTTTCCAGATTAAAAGTCAAGGCGGACGCCCTCGAGCACCTGATTTTGGCCGTGAGGTCAGGCGGCAAAGAGCCCTATCCAAGATAGGGCTCCCGCAGGTTAGAACCAGTCGAGGCGTTGCCCTTCCTCAACGCCATCAGCTGCCTAGATGTTGCTCACGATGTTGCTGAACACGTTGCCGATGGCGGGCCCGAGTAGTGCTAAAATGACGATCACAACGACGGCTACTAAAACAAGGATCAACGCGTACTCAACCAGGCCCTGACCTCTCTCCTTCGGAGCATATAGCATATTCTTTCACCTCCTTCCTGTTCCGTTTTGTCCGATACAAGATCAGACATGAATCATTATATTTTTTGCTCATCCATTATTCAATAGGACCTATTTCCGATGTAGAAATTGGCGTTCAATACCCAAAAAAACCCCAAAAAATTGCCCAAGGGTCTGTCTCCTTGGACTCGACCCTTTTTTCTAAAAATATGTAGTATAGGATCTGTGTGACCTGCGGGGGGCTGTCAAAATGCTCTCGATATTGTCACCCAATCCGCTTGTCAGGAGTTGTTCAGTGAAGAATATGGTTACTGAACAACTACTCTCATGACCTCATTTTTCGATAGGAATCGTAAAGGCGATCCGAGTACCTTCCCCTGCTGCACTCTCGACATCCAATGTACCGCCAATCTTATCGATCCGGTTCCTTAAAGCACCTAAACCTTGTTTCTGGGCATCTTCGTCGGATTTAGTATCCGGGTTAAAACCCTTTCCATTATCCTCGACCGATACACGAATCAAACGTTCACCCATGTCCAACATGACCTTGGCTTGAGTCGCCTGAGCATGGTCGCGTATATTGATCAGAAGCGTTTGGATGGCGCGGAAAGTTAGGACCTCAATATGAGGTTCGATCCGTCGTTCGTTACCGGTAATGATAAAGTTAATATCGAGTCCAGTTTTTTCCTTGAGAGCCTCCGAGTACCGTCTCACGGTGGGCACGAGACCTAAATCGTCCAACATCATGGGGCGTAAGTCAAAAATAAAATCTCGAACCTGGCCAAAGGTGGATGCGGCTGCTGTTTTTAAGCTGGATAGTTCTTCCTTCGCCCGTTCCTGGTCGGTCTCAAAGAGACGCATGGCGATCTCGGTCTTAAGGATAAAATTTGATAATGCCTGTGCCGGGCCATCATGAATCTGCCGGGAGAGTGTACGCCTTTCTTCCTCCTGTGCTTCGATGATCTGTTGAATTCCTGTCGACGCTTCGCCTTCTATGCCACCCAGATCTATGGATGACTTACCCTCCAGCAGATTTAGGGTTTTTATTAAGTACTGTTCCAGTCGATTCAGGTGCGCCTCATCGCTTTGCAGCTTCTCAAGTTGGCCTCGCATGGTAAAGAGTCTTTGCTGGACATCTTGAAAAGCTTCATAGGTCGAACGGATGTCCTCTCGAGGGACAGTATCGAAGTTCGATTGGATCTGATGCAACGTGGCGATGATCGAGTCGTTTCGCTGGGCGAGCTTGTCAACTTCTCCTTGACTCTGCTCGACCAACAGCCCAATCTCAGTCGTCTCAGCGCGGATCTGATCTAATTCGTCACGAGTGAAGTTTATAAATGCTTCAAGCTGACCAACTTCCGCACCATTAGTAGCTTCGGTCATAAAGTCTCCATATCATTTGCGTGTATCTTGTAAGCGTACCCACCCGTGGCGTAGTGCATATACCGCAGCCTGTGTCCGATCTTCTACATCCAGTTTATGCAAAATGGATGTCATGTGATTCTTCACTGTCTGATGACTGATCCCTAATCGAGCTGCGATTTCTTTATTACTCATCCCTCGGGTGACATATTGCAGGATTTCCATCTCCCGCGGTGAAAGCGGTGTAAACGCTTCCACGTCGCCATCTAGATGGGGACGACGTACAGTTTCCACACCACGCGAAAGCCACTGTTCCAAACCAGCACCATCATAAACTTGATCACCGACGACATAAAAACCCATGGCTACATGCCGAATGATATCCACCAACTTTCCGGCTTCTACATCTTTCGAGCAATACGCTGCTGCTCCTGCCCGAAAGGCATGCAGCACTTGTTCAACGTCGTCGTATGCGGTCACCAAAATTACAGCGGTGTTCAATCTCTCCGCCAAAATTTGACGAGTGACTTGCATGCCGTTCATGTTTGGAAGGTTGACATCGACCAGCGCAACCCGAGGTCTTAGCTCGCGCACAAGCTGTAACGCTTGATCGCCGCTTGTGCCCTCAGCCAGGACCTCCAAATCCTCCTCCGCATCGAGTACATTGCGTACGCCTTCGCGGAAAAGCGGATGATCGTCAACAATGATGAGTCCAATCTTATCCATAAGCAATCCACCCCTTTTAGGACAGCGGCGAGTATAGCATACTCAAGGTTCAAGGTGCAAACCCCTACGGGCGCCAACGATAGACCGCTATATTCTCCCCTCCAGCCTCAATACTAAAGGTTGCATCTGTAGTGTAGATCAGTTCAGCATGTTCCACCAGCGTGGGATACCATCCCGGGAAAGTCATTATGTAATCAGCGCCTCGAGCATCTAAGAATTTCGCTAAAGCTACTTCGTCGCGCAGGATCGGGATCACCTCCGGGGAAACCAAACCCGCCATATCAACCAACGCCCTCTTGCCAAAATATCCAAGAGCACCGATGTCATGCGCAGCGATCAACGCTTCGTCTTCCGTGTGGGTTGATATCCAGCGTGAAGCTGCAACCATCTCGGTTTCAATAATCGCGACGTCCTGAGCATACGCCCGAGCACCTAAGCACCAGAATGCCAATGTCAACATTGGAAGAGCGATTAGCCATGCGCGAGAAACGAGCCTTTGCGACATTGATTCCGCAAACGGTTTCACCCACATTCTCATTCCATCCATACCAAGAACCATAACCACTGGGATTATTGGAATCGCGTACCTTCCATGTTGATAGGCGACGGGAAGACGTAGTGCATACGCTCCAATATAAAAAACAACCCAAATGAGCGGTGCCATTCGCCACCATAACTTTTTACGGACTTCAGTAAAGATCAGGAGAATCAAGCCAGGCAACAAAAGAGCGCTTCCACCAACGAATGTCGGGGCAAGTTGAGCCCAAAAACGATAGACAAATGGGATCTCTCTATGGATCTCATATTCAGCTTGTTTAGCATAAAACGTCGTCGGCCATAATTCATTTGAAAGTGAGTAGTTGAATGCCATATAGGGACCAATGAAAAACAGCACGCCAATCGCAACCACAAGCAATCGAGTCAGGCTTCTCCGGAATTGAGTTGCGTTCAGGAAATAGGAATGCCAGGCAACCGGTATGAGCAGGGAAAGTGCATCTGGACGAAACCATACACCGAGACCGATCAACATCCCCATTCCGAGCGGGTTCCAATTTCGGCTATCGAGCCAGAAGAACACAATCATGAAGAGTAAGATAAGCGCGATCGTTTCCATGCCTGAAGCTGATGTCCAGACCAAATGCCACTCGATCGTCAGAAGTATTGCAGCAAAGAACCACCAACGTCTTGATGCACCGCTCCGTTGTGTCAACCAATATCCGAAAACCCACGCAGAAATCACCAGAAGCAGACAGCCAAGGGAATAACTCCACACTCGAGGCTCAATGCCTAACCACCTCCCTACAGCTAACATCACAGTCCAGAGTGGCGCAGTTGAACCGGAGCTCGGTTGTCCAGAGAGAAACGCCCATTCACCATTTTCAACCAAGTTCCGGGCATAGGTTTGGTGAATCCAGGCATCATCGAGCGGTAGACCGAGGCCGAAAGTACGATCGCTCACCCAAAGAAAACCGCCAACCGAGATCGCCGCGATCACGAATACCACGGCTGCTTTCCCTGTAATCCGTTGGGACAACCGCCCGATCATCTTGATCCTGACTCCAACATCACCTTCAACAGGAAGATTTCACGACCTGCCGAATCGTAGAAGGTCGCTTCGTTTGCCAACCACGGGATCGAGGTTGGCTCATCATATAGCATTGCCAAATCAGGTGGATGATTAACGTCGAGCACCAC
Organism: Anaerolineae bacterium; assembly: GCA_011174825.1. Lineage (GTDB taxonomy): Bacteria > Chloroflexota > Anaerolineae > Anaerolineales > E44-bin32 > DUEZ01. Next base: position 101,637 of record DUEZ01000006.1, read on the forward strand.
CCAGTCTACCTGGTAACGCTCGATCACGTCTCGCAATGTATCCAGCGTGCCATTAGGAATGACGACGCTTTTTAAATTTGTCGCGAGGTAAAAGCCCGGAGGGTTGTTGACCGCCACAACTGCAGGGGAAGCACTAAGCTTCTGGAGTTGATCTCCAACCTGATCATATGTTCTCAAACCAGATTCCCACCGGGGTTGGTTCAATTCTGGTCCAATAGCTTTTGACCAGAGGAGAACACCGGTAAGGATAATGACGATCGCGATTACGCTTGAACCGAGGACCACCATCGCCTCTCGTCGATCCCACCCTCGTACCTTTGCCCCCCAATGGATCGCAGCTTCAAGACCTGCTGGAACGAGCGCCCAAAGGACTGGCATCACCGCTACACCGGAATGGAAGAAACCGCCACGGGAACCCGCGAAGGGGAAAACAAAACTCATCACAAACAAAAGAATAACAAGGTAGAGGATTGCTATGCGCGTAAGCGGATGGCTTCGAAAGCGATAAGCGCCCAAAACCATGAATGGGCTAAGAAAAACGATTCCATTTTCTATTAGCAGCCGTTGCGTATTCACCCATAGCGCTTCTAATCGTGCTCCAAGGATCGACGTGAATCCGGAACCTATCCAACGGGTGGAGGTTAGGATGTTCCCGGGATATGCAAACAGTTCGTCATAAGATAACAACCAGAGAGCCCGGTCGTTCCCTGGTGGGAAAGGTTGCCCGACGATGAGAATGTTCCTCACCCACCAAGGTCCAATAAGCAGAAGATAACCGAACAGTAGACCTATGAAGGCATGTGCTTTTTTCTGATCGGTCCACTTTAACGTGATAAATGCTGGTATCAGCAACAGAAAGCCATCCGTGCGAATCAAGTGAGCCAACCCTATAAGAAATCCAACCCCAACCCACCGCAGACCACTTGGCCGACGGCTTACCTCTACCATCGTCCAGAGCGCTCCGCACCCAACCCATGCGTACAAAATAAAGGTATCAGATGTAAGCAGAAACGGCAGGTAAAACCCAGAAAAAATAGCCAGCAATCCTGATCGCCATGCCCACCCCTGATTCCCATGTAAATAAATGGCCAATAGAGCTGTCAATATAGGCAAAGTGATTGTGAGGATCAGGAAAGGAATCTGGGCTGACCGGAAACTTGTTCCAAAGACCATCATCGAACCGGCTGCTACGATCGTTGTAAACGGCATCCAGTATAAATGAGACGGATGAGGTATTCCGATAGGATCGTCGAGATAATTCCATAAGTAGGGTTCTGTTAATCCTTCTCCTTCCACGACCCTCAATGCCGTGGAGAAATAATAATCAGCGTCCATATAGCCCGGTGTTCGAACCCAAATCGCTGCGCCAAGGTTCACAACGAGCCCAATGACCAGTAAAGCGATGATCCAGCGGTTAGAGTATCTAGCGAGTGAATTCATAGATTAATAAATCATTATACGTACGCAGGTCGATCATGCTAAACCTCTCAAAGAGCCATGATAAATGTGGGTGACTCGGCTGTCCGATGGAGGCGTATTCTTCGATGGCTCGCTCGAAAACGACAAACCATACATGATTTGCAGACCCTACCGCAGAATCCAAATCCGCCACGGGAAAAATACCCATGGCAAGCTGGGATCCTGGCGCAAATGTGTCATTAGGTGATCCTGGCGGGTCAGCGATGAAATCTTGAGATAGCCCTGGCTGATAGAAGTGCATCGGGAAATAACTCAGTTTGTTATCGTGGATGATGACATCACCCTCCTCGATGGTGACCACAAGATCATCCGACGCAGCTTGAAAGGGTGAACGTGGGAAACTCTCAAAAGTATATTGTGATGGCAAGCTAATAAGCCCAGGGAGGATGATAAGCAGGCACATGGTCAAAGCGATCACTCGATTGTTTATCTCACTAACAACTCGCCCTGCAAGCATGTAATATGTCAATGATGAAAGCATTATCGCGCGCGGGACAAACAACGGACGCATGAGGTAAGACGCGATGAATAAAAGCAACGCCGGTAGAAGCGTGACCGCCAACAAGGAATGAATTACCCGATTTCCTTTTGCGACCTTCACAATCTCATAAAAAACCAATGTCATGGCAAGTAAGCTAGTGAAAACTGCAATCGGTAGAAACCAATCAGGCAGAGGTAGGTTCGTGTGAAAAGCGATAATGGTCTGGAGAATTTCACGCAGCCCAGGCTGGGGTGTCCAGAAAGCGGTCTGGATTTTCTCGATTTGCATCGGTACAAAAACCAGCCAGGGCAACCACAATACTCCGATCCCAATCTGGGCGATCACAAGACGACATAAAAACCGCCACTCCCGTCGAAATATGAGGAGTATGTTTGGCGCGATGATGGAGAAGACCGCCAAATTGTGAGAATACATTGCTGCCGTGCCACACAGAACGAGCCCGATCCAGTTACTCCAAGGAACACGATCCGTACCTCGCTCATCCCAAAGGCGCAAAAAGAAAATGAAGTATGCGAACAAAGCGAAAGCCAGAAGCGCATACATCCGAATCTCCTGAGCGTGGTAAATCTGCAAGGGAGAGACAGCTGTGAACAGCGCTGCCCAAAAACCAGCACGTTGAGTAAACCACCGCGATGTTGCTATATAGACAAGAACGACGATTCCTAAGCTGAATACGATACCAAGGGTGCGTAAGAACCACACTTGGCTGCACAGAAACATCCATCCCTTCAGGAGAAAATAATACAAAGGAGGCATGGTATCGGCAGCTGTCCCCTCAATGATGTCACCCAAAGATTGTCGTGAAAGGAAAATGCTAAACGCTTCGTCGTACCATAAGGGTCTCGTCTGTAATTTTGGGATACGCAGGATGAGTGAGAGAGGCAAGAGGAGAAAGACAAGCACCCTCCAACTAGGCCGCATAATGGCATTTGGAATATTATTTATACCGTCGACCAATCTCCCCAGGATCATGAATTCCCCTGTCCTACGTTTGATTTCCCTTCAACGTGAAGTTATATCAGTCCAATTGCTATCCACCGTATCTACCGCACCTTATCAAGGTGTTAACTCATAGAGTAAATAGGCGTCCCCGAAGTTCTTAACTAAGGTCATATGCTGATCCTGCAAACGTTCCAGTTCTGACCAATCCTCTTCTGTGAAGGGATCAACTCCTTTTTGCTTCAATGTCTCTACACCGAGTGCGTAAAGAAGAACATGGGACACTCCCTGTTCTTGCCAGGTTCGAGCCAGGTTTGCTGATGTCCCTCCTAACCCACGAGCGTGGTACCAAATATCCAATATCCCATCAGGAAGACAGCGATCGGGAGGACAGTAATAACTGCGGGGTTCAAATAGGAAAAGAACCTGGGAACCTTCCGGCAAGTCTCGTACTTCTTCCACAGCAGCGAAATACCAACCCAGTCGATGGTAGAGATAATCCTCTTCCGACATTGCTCCGGCCAGCACAGGCATGTCCTGATTCTGAAGCGTATCTAGACCGGTTTGCAATGCGGTCAAGATTAACACCAGCCCGATGAATACTCCTAGGATTCGATGAATGGAAAACAACCTCCATTCAATGGAACGGAGCGATTCATAAGCTGCAGCAGACAAAACAGCTAAGAGCGGTAAAGCTGGGAAGAGAAAGCGAGGTTGGACCATCAGCCTAGAGACGGCAGCTCCGTACAGCCAAGCTAAATAGATCACAAGCGACAGAATAAGCGCATCACGAAGCCAGATGCGATGTCGATGATCTTTCCAACGGACCACGATCAGGGGCACGAACAGAATGAAAAGCGGTCCGAAAGTGGCATGCCAGGTCTTGGCGCCCTCCGCTCCAACGAGGGTCATGATGAAGGGCGCTACCAATAGCTTCCAAGGAGCTGTGTAAAGCAACCCTGTACCTGGTTGACTATACCAGTATGAGCGGATCTCATCCCATCCAAGACCACCGAAGAAAAATGGGTAGGTTGGATTCCCAACTAAGATGAAGTTTTTTATGAGCCAAGGCACACTTACGAGGACAGCGGGGAGTCCGAACACGATCAGATTCCTCAATCCCTTGCGTGGCTGAGCAATGAGAATTAATACAACCAATCCCATCCCAATCACAACCCCGGTGTATTTCGTGCCAAAGGCGAAACCTGCCGAAAGCCCAGCAAGGACCAGGAAGGACCTTTGCTCCGTCTTTTTCCACTGCATCAAAGCGGAAAAGCCGGTAGCCGTATAAAAAATGGTGGCAACATCGATGTATGCCCAACCCATCATCAGCGGGTATGTGGTCGCGGTTAACAGAATTGCGCACGCCAGCCAACCTGCGTGGCTGCCAACTATTTTTTCACCCCAACGCCAAACCAAAAGCAAGGTCAATATACCGAAAAACCATTGTAAAACCGCAGCGGCCCTCGGAGAACCCAACATCATCACCCATGTGTTGAGCATCTCCATCCCTTGCGGGTATCCCGTTTCGGGTATCTGTGGGGTCACTTCTAACCATCCAGAGGCGATGTTTATCTTTGGTCCGGTTAGGTGATAAAGCAAGGCATCCCACGCTGTCGGCGGGGTCAAGGCACTTACGAAAGCCGTGATGACCATAAAGATCACAAAGGCTCCTAACCAGACCTCTCCTCGAGATCGTGGTTTTAGCCCTCGTATCTCTTCGAGCAGATCATGACACCAATCAAGAATATCGCGATGTGTAATGAGAGAAATACCGAGCAAAACCGCCCAAGCTACGATAGTATGAAAACCTCCAAGCAAACCCAGTACTAACCAAACCAAACCAAGCCATCCCAAACCCAGACCAATCTCCATCGCTAGCGATTCAATGGAAGTTGAATTACGCCAAAGGTTTAATCTAGCAAATAACGTTCTCCCCACTGCTGCTCCAGCCAAAATCACCAACCCAGCTGACACCATTCCCCAAAGGGTTTTCCCTATCGCCATAACTTGGTCAATGTGAATCGGCTTATGGAAAACGTAGTAGACCAGGAGTGTGACAAACGCCCAAGTTAGTACAAGGCCTACGAATACAGCTTTCTTGGCTCTCATTACAATCTGTCGCTCAATGTCCTACTTGCTCTGCTGCGGCAGGGGTTCATAGATTTACACCTGATCCTTTTCCTTCTTCCGTCAGACACATTGTGGGAAGAAACCCACCTACATGATCGCAACACATATCCTGCTGCTATACCCGTAAAGATGGGGCTCGTACAATCCACCACCTAGACCACCACAAACCAAATAGACAAAGGATCGGAATGGGAAGATACATAATGTCGTTCTCGATATTCCCTTCAATCGAAATCAGGAAGAGAGCCCATAAACCGATAAGCACCAGAAACAATGAAAATACGATTGCGATCCTTCCATTTTTGCCCCAGCGTTGATCCCATGCGCTGAAAATCATGGCCAAGGCTGGTAAAAGCACGACATAATGGGTTGTGGCGGTCCTAAGGGGGATGATGTTGGTTATCACAATCGTTATAGCTGCCGTCCATTGGAACCAACGATCACCTTTGCCCATCGCAGCTACCCATTCCCAGAAGAGGTACAACATCAGAAACACTGTAAGACCAATTTCCAGGTTCTTTGATGCAGCTGGAAACACTCCGGCAATAATAGAGACAGGCGTTGGATTGGTGGTCCAACCCGAATAGTCGTTCATCTGTCGAAGCCAAAGCAGAGGCCAATCTCCGATCAACAGAAGTGATACACCGATTAAAACAACAACCGCACCAACCATCCACGATATGAGAACCCACCGTTGAGCTCTAAGCGCCCAGAGAAATACAAATGGAATGAGAAGAATTGCCATATGCGGTTTCGCGATGCACAGACCAAATAAGACTCCTGCCAAGCTATCCTGACCCTTTTGAATGGCAAGCAATCCTCCTACCATAAGGAGCGCCTCAATGACTGCAAATTGACCACCGATCACCGCTCGAAAACCGTGGTACCAGCCTACAGAAAAGATCATCAGCATGATTAACAGTTTTTTGGAAGGTTTCCATCCAACCAATTGGACACTCATTATGGCTAAGAAGGGTAAACCAATCTCCAATAAGGTCATCCACGCTGCTCGGGCAAGAGGAAAGGGAAGCAATCCAAAAGGTGCGAAAAAAAGCATCGCAGGCAACGGATAAACAAAATGTGCCACGTCCTCGCCAATCGACGGATCAGCGGGGCGCCCATAAATCATCATTTGACCAGCCATGCTTACTTGGGGATCGTAGGGATTAATGCCTTTCACCACCCAGTAATGGGCTCCTGTCCACCGAGCGAGGAACTCATTCCCTCCTGGCGATTGTAGTGCAAATCGATAATTTGCTACGACGAGGCCAGATAACATCACCAGCACGAGAAATATCAGAACCAACCGAAACCATGCGGATGAGTAAAAATTCATATCATGCCTCTCGTCTCACGCCTCGCGTTTCACGCATCACGTTTCACGCATCACCAATAATCTCACACGATTAACCTACTCGGTTTCAACATGATCATTCACGGTTTCTATCAATGAAAAAGACCAGCCTAAAGATCGGTTAACGTAAACGCACTTTTATTACCGTGTTAAGACCACCGCCATTTCACCTTCGTAGCGTATTTCCCATCCGGCATGTTCTAAGAAAAATGCCAGTGGTGCCCTAGGCTCCAAGAGCACAACCCTGATACCATATCGATCAAGGTATCCCTCCCATCCAGGTTCAGCGAGCCAAGCCTTGAGGTAACCCTCTAGGACTTCATCACCAAAGAGATCGGTTCGGCCATCGACAAAACTAAGGTAATCTGGAAACAAATCCCAGATCACATATCCTCCCCAGTTGTACGAGTTAAATAGTGAACCAAGATCAGGATGTTCGCGGAGATAAGCGACCGCATCTACAGGTACCTGACCTGCTATAGCGTCTCGATTAACCTGGTCGCTGAGAGGAATGGTAATTTTCATCAAAGCCGCCAACGCCAGAATGATAAACAGGATGAGGTTAATTTTCCGTGCTATCGGTTCTGGGAAGTCAGGCGGACGCGCTTGTTTTTCAAGAAGGGGTTTCACTACTGCGTTGCTTTGTCGAGCAAGGATCGGTGCCGCGACCAATGCAAAGGTTGCTATGTTACGTGCAGCCAGTAAACTCAAGCTAGCAAAACCTACTAATAATAAAAGATCAGACGCACGTTTTCTTTCTCTAGAAAGCGCCAGTGCTACACTACAGAGCATCAACATCCACAAGAAAGGTTGAACCTCAAGGCGATGAAAATTCGGTGATTGCCACTCCTCGATGTACTCCTGTAAGACACCGACTGAAACCGTCTTGAATGGATAAATAACCATCTGTGGACCATGTGGATTTATAGAGACCGCTACAGCGCAAACCAACCCTATGATCACGAGCGTACGAATTTTGATGATGTGATCGCGCACAACCTCAGCATTGACTTGAGGGCGCAAGCGTGCATCCAACACCAATTCTACAATTTCTCCAAAAAGGTAAGCTCCAATGAGTAAGAATCCAATGGCGAACCCACCATGCAAGTTGCTCCATAGTGCCATCAATGGAGGGAGGATCCATATACGACGGAGTTGCCCTTTGTCCGCCTGTGTAAGGCTCCACAAGAATATCGCTGAGAGGGCAAAGCTAAAGATCTGAGGGCGCGCTGACCAATATACAGCTGAGACGGTTGCTGCCAAGATTAAAACAAAAGCACGCATCAATGGCGGTGCATCAAGTAAAGGCCATATGAACACAAAGGCGATGACCACCATGATCGCGGTAAAGAGGTTTAATCCAGCGAATCCTAATGTATGAAAGACGCCATAGAGGATGACTTGCGCTAACCAACCCGGATAGATCCACGGCTCTCCTTGCTTTGTCAGAGAAAAAGGATCCGTGCGCAGAATCTCACCTTTCTCCAACATCCATGAACCAGCACGTAAGTGCCACCATGTATCCGTATCTACCGCAACTCTTACAGCCATGGCGAATACGGCAAGAAATGAGATCCAAACAACGAGTCGACGAAAGCTCACTGATCAAACCACCTGATTGACAATCCCACCATGGAGCGCCCCCTTGAAATTGGGGTATCTGAAAATAATCTATTACTGTGGACGCATTCTCCCCATCAGCAGGTGCAATTTCGAATCCAGTTTGTTCCTTACCGTACGACCTTTACTCAAGAACCTCAATGTCACTTATGGGCTAACATAAAAATCGTTTTCACCGTACTATACCCATTCGCCTTCCGACCGCAACTCCCTTTATCGTTCGCTATCTCACAGATATCTCCGAAAAAGAAAAACCACATAATCGTGAGCGGAACGTTCTGTACTAAAGAATAACTCCCGTGAAAAGTTCAACCATGCGAAGAGGGTCGGTATATGTGGGGGTGCGAGTGGAGCCCTCACCCTCATATATACCGACCCATCGTTGCGCTTGGAGCGTAGTTTTGCCGGTGCACTCATGAATGACAACAGCTAGGAAGATAAAGCAAGAGGGGAGTACATCATGGAGAATTGATCTCAAGCCCCAGATCAGTTGGTGTGACGACTTTAGAGAGCCGGTAGAAGATCTGGTAATCCCCGATTTTCGCCTCTTGCCAATGTACATTCAACCCTTTAAGGGATGACCTGATGTGGTCATCAAGCTCAGGATGATGAGTCGTGATGTAAGCCACCCGGTCACTTAATGCGACCTGATCTTCATATGGTCCATATCGACTGTCTCTACGTGTGTAACGGAAATCCAAATGGTATGGAAGATAGGGCACAAAGATTAGTTCTTCGTTCGACAGAAATGCTAATGGGTAGGATACCCAATAGTTAGAATAACCTCGCCTCTCTCCTTGATCTGTTAGAAAGGCAACCAACGCGTGATCCTGACTATGGTCGATCTGGGTGGTTGCGTTGAATTGGGTCGTTATTCCGGGTGGTTTCTGAAATGCAGATTCGACTGTTCCCCAAAGGTTGAACCCTAGAAGACCAATCAAGACGAGCATTCGTAACCACCTCCGATATCGCCCTCTGAGATCTAACAGAAAATCTGTCACGATTAGTGCAATCGGAACGGCTAATGGTAGGAAATACCGACCTGATGGATCTGCTCCAAAGGGGGTAAGAATAAACCCAAGAATCAGTGTGATCACAAGACCGATCATTACATAACGACCCATACGACCAGGTCCTGGTCTTTGCAAATTGAGAATCCCGTGGCCTATGATGATCAACCAAAGCACCAAAGCAATAGGCATAAGCGGGAGACTCAACCATCGAATCTCCCAAGGTGGACGGAATCCGAGGCTGACAGTGCTCCCGAAAAGTAGCAAATTGGTGATACGAGACCCTATCGCTGTCAGAGGATCCGTAGGGGACGCGCCAGCGATCGCAGAACCAGCAAGCTCCTGAAGAAGATTACCTTGGCCTTGGGATAGTCCCCATACCAACCACGGGGACACACCTATCACAGCCGCGCTGATGAGACCGAGGATCTTCTTCTGCATATCACGTCGATGATCCAATCCCCTCATGCTCCATAAAATCAATCCGGCTGTAGGTATCGTGTAAACCAGTGTCAATCCAAAGACCCAGAAACCAAACCCTGCCAAGAAGCCCCATGCCACATAGGGCCACATCTCCCCTTCTGTTTTGGCTATGCGCAGCGCAAGCATGATCAGCAAATTCCCGATCAAGAGCGCCTCCCCATATCCCCCGAGGGAAATCGTCGTATACAGTGTGACATTTACCGTCGGAATTGCCATCAGAAGGCCTGCGAAAAGCACCCCCTCCGAAGCGCCCAATATCTTCTTAGCCAAATACATGGTGGTCAGTACGGTCCCGATGTAAAGCAGGATTTGCACGACACGGATGACGATGACCTTCTGACCAAAAATCACAAAGCCCAGGGCTACGAGAGAGGCGTCGAAGCTACCCATGTACGCCTGACCATAGAAAAAAACAGGCCAGCGACCGTCCAGAATATGTCGGGCCATCAAGCCAACAATAGCTTCATCTGCGTTGAAAGGAAAAGAATCAAGCGCCAGTAGTACAATTTTTAAAGCAATCGCGATCAAAATCACCACGGCTGCATAGGGCGCCCCGCCAACTAGCGACTTTCCTGCGTTTAAACTGATCGGTATAATGCTACGATGCGATTGAAGCGATCGTTTCAACTCGAGATCCTCATCGTCCTTGTTGCGCTGGCTGCACGTATTGTTCCTGGCCCTCGCACAATTGATGACGCCTATATCACCTTTCGCTATGCTCAAAATCTTCTCAACGGATACGGGTTTGTTTATAACCCCGGTGAAGCCGTGCTTGGGACGACAACTCCGCTGTATACGTTACTTATGGCGGGCTTGGGTTTGTTATTCGGTGGTTGTCAAGCTCCCTTCCCAACCCTCGCATTACTAGTGAATGCAATCGCTGACGGTCTCACATGTTGGTTGCTGATTCGGTTAGCTGAGTCTCTCGGATTCCGTCGTGCTGGGTTAGCAGCCGCAGCAGTATGGGCAATTGCACCCTGGTCCGTAACCTTCTCTATCGGTGGTATGGAAACGAGTCTCCTTATCCTATTTGGAATGGCTACATTTTACTTTTATTCAATCGATAAGCCAGTCATCTCAGCGTTATGTGGCAGTCTAAGCCTTCTTACACGACCTGATGCTCTCCTGCTTCTCATTCCCCTCATCATTGAACGCATCCGACGCTCGATAACATCAAACCAAAGCCCTTCATCTCCACTCCCCATAACGATACCTGAAGTCGGTGTCTTCGTGGTTCCTCTAGCGGTATGGGGCACATTTGCTACAGTGCTCTTTGGTCATCCCGTACCACTCTCGGTTGCGGCGAAAAGCGCGGCTTATCACTTGCCCTCTGAAGCTGGGATTGTCCGGCTGCTTCAACACTACGCGACACCCTTTCTTGGTTCTGAAACCTTAGGAACATGGTGGATAGGAGTTGGTCTGATCCTCTTTCCGGTTCTTTTTGGATTGGGTGCGATTAAGGTCCTTCGTGAGAAATCCTATGCATGGCCCATCCTCGTTTATCCTTGGTTGTATTTGCTCACATTTTCTGTCGCTAATCCCCTGATCTTTCGTTGGTACCTCACACCGCCCCTTACGATCTATTTCCTCGGTATTTTTCTTGGCGGCGAGCGTCTAGCTTGCGATTTGAAATCAAAGCTACCTACCATTATCCTCACTGCCGTTGCTCTTTCCCTAACCTTCCTTGGTTGGGTTCTCCGACCTGACCATGGCCCAGACCGTCCAGCCCCAGAAATGGCATACATTCAGTTAGAACTACATTACCAAAATGCGGCAATAATCCTGCAGGATCACATTCAACCTGGTGAAATGCTCGCGGCAGGTGACATCGGCGTATTAGGCTACTATACGCAGGCTCATATATTGGATACCCTTGGATTGATCACTCCACAGGCTACGGAGTATTACCCCTTGCCCGATAGCGCGTATGTTGGCAATTACGCTATTGCATCTGATCTCATCACGGATTACAAACCTGACTTTCTCGTCTTTCCAGAAGTCTATGGTCGTAGAACCCTATTAGAAGATCCAAATTTCCTCGGGAGCTATGATCTATTGAAAACGATTCCCTCCGACATCTATGGATCTCACGGAATATTGATCTACATGAGACATTAATCCCGCATAGTGAGCACAGTTCCGCCAATTGATCCAAGGATGCATGTGGAATAAATCAAGTAAGTAAAAGAGAACCGCCTTGCTCAAATGAACAAGGCGGTTAAGTTGTTTTAATCGTGCTTACCTTCGCGATTTATTCCCGAAGGTAATCGACCAATTTTCGACGGTGCCCTGGATGTCGCAGTCTACTCAGAGCTTGGGCTTCGATTTGGCGCACCCGTTCCCGCGTGACACCCATTTTTCGTCCCACTTCTTCTAAGGTGTAGTTCTGCCCATCTAAAAGACCATACCTCAATTGGAGAATCCGGACCTCCCGTGGAGGCAGGTTGTGCAGCACCTCTCGGAGATGCTCTTTCAGCATATGTTGCGTAACCATCTCAGGCGGCGCAGGAGCTTCTTCATCCTCGATGAAATCCCCAAGGACTGAATCCTCCTCCTCATCCGTTGGGGTTTCCAGCGATAATGGCCTTCGGGCTACTTGGATCATATTCTCAACCTTCTTCGGAGGCACATCAAGCTCGTGGGCAAGTTCTTCCGTTGTCGGGGAACGGCCCAGTTTCTGCGTGAGTTGATGAGACACTCGTAAAAGTTTGTTGATCTGATCGCCCATGTGAACTGGTACACGAATCGTGCGTCCTTGGTCAGCGATAGCTCGTGTCACAGCCTGGCGAATCCACCATGTCGCATATGTAGAGAACTTATGCCCTCGGCGATAATCGAACTTCTTTGCCGCCCTAATCAGGCCGATGTTGCCCTCTTGGATGAGATCAAGGAAGGGAACACCGCGACCCATATATTTCTTAGCAACACTTATAACCAAACGTGAATTTGCTGTGATCAAATGTTCACGAGCGGCCCAACCGTCCTCAACAAGCAACTGTAACTCTAAGCGACGTTTGTTGGATACCCGATCTTTGGCCAACTCTTCTCGTGCTTCTCGACCTCTCTCAATACGCTTGGCAAGCATAACCTCCTCAGCTGCTGTGAGGAGTGGTACGCGGCCCACTTCCTTGAGATAAAGCCCAACGGTATCATCCGTGTCAACGGCAGCGAGATGGTTCTCCTCCTCAATATCGTCACCCGCCCCATCCTTATCCCCCAAATCTAAGTCTTGGTCAGGATCACCGTCTGGAGGACCATCGAAAATTTGGATACCTGCGCTTAGCAAAGCGGCGTAAGTATCCTCCAATTGATCAATATCCCGCTCGACCTCAGGAAAAAGGACCAGGATATCATCAATGGTTACGTACCCTCGTTCTTTTCCGAGCTCAATCAACTGGTCGATTGCTGGATGATCCTCATCTGCTACCAAAATTTCATCGGTTACAGCCTGCACCATGCGTGCTTCAAGATCGGGCTCTTTCTTGCCCTGTTGTGTTTTTTTTCTAATTTCCGACACCTTTCTCACTTTCGCCATAACTAAATCAACAAACCCCCATGTCGATAAGCCTAAACTTTTCCTCTCAGATTTTGTCACGTACTTCGATTTAATCAGTACCTTACAACACAAATATTAACTTCACACTAACAAACAAATCGACGATTTTCCTTCGGTATATCTACTCTTTCCAGATCAACTGGTTCACGCGTGTCTTTGAATAAATGAGAGCATTAAAAATACGACCGCTGGCTAGAAAAAGTAGTACATGTGTGGGTGTGGGCTTCGCCCACACCCACATGAAAACCCATACCTTGTTTATTCTCGAACGTATTTCAAACGGTCGTGAATAAAAAGCACTGCGGCCGTTGATTACCAGGCAGCATGTGCTCCTAGTCCATTATCCGAATGCAGTACCTAGGTAACACTATACATAAAAAAGGGCATCGGAGTCAATAAGCAACCGTGATTTTCATTAAATATTCATTTTCGAAAAATGCGGGTCGCCGGATATCTTGCTTGACACTACATTGTTCGGTCTGTACAATCGGCTCGTTTCCTTCACTGACAATTTCGAATAGGAGCGCATACAAATGTATTTCATGGAAGGTTTGACAACCTTTGAACAATATGCCATTTGGGGAGTGCTTGGAGTAGCAATCCTCGGTTTGTTCTACGCCATTTTCCTAAGGTCACAGATCCTTCAAGAGGACAAAGGGACGACAAAGATGCAGGAGGTTTGGAGCGCCATTCGGGACGGCGCGAATATTTACCTCAATCAACAACTGAGGTCGATCTTGCCTTTAATTGCTCTCCTCACCCTGGCGTTATTCTTCTCCGTCTACATCGTCCCTCCGACCCATGAAGCCTTGGAACGATTTAGCACCATGGATGAAAACTCTGTACGGTTGATCATTGGTTTAGGACGAGCGATAGCATTTATTATGGGAGCCGGATTTAGTCTTACCGTAGGTCAGATCGGGATGCGAATGGCGGTACAAGGAAACGTTCGGGTTGCGTCAGCTGCTCGACATTCGTTCGGTGATGCTCTCCGCATCGCTTATCGTGCTGGCACCATCACTGGTATGCTCACCGATGGTCTTGGCCTTTTTGGCGGTACGATCATCTTCATCCTATTTGGTATCGCCGCGCCGGACGCTCTGCTCGGCTTTGGTTTCGGCGGAACGCTGCTCGCCCTATTCATGCGCGTCGGTGGAGGGATTTTTACCAAAGCTGCCGATGTCGGTGCAGACCTGGTTGGAAAAATCGAAGCCGGCATCCCTGAGGATGATCCACGCAATCCAGCAGTTGTGGCGGATCTAGTAGGTGACAATGTTGGAGATTGCGCAGGCATGGCGGCCGATATTTTTGAATCCTATGAGGTCACCATTGTATCGGCGTTAATCCTCGGGTTAGCTCTATGGCGTATTAGCGGTCATCTGCACTGGATTATCTATCCCCTTCTCGTGCGAGGCATTGGTGTCCTTTCATCGATCGTTGGCACCTACGCCGTCCGGAGTGAGCCAGGCGAGAGCGCGGATGCAATGAAAGCGATCTTTCGTGGCTTCCTTACCTCAGCTGCGATCTCGATCGTCCTCTTCGGCCTGGTAGCCTACTTCTACATGCCATCCGTACCTGGCGGATGGTGGCGCCCCTTCCTAGCAACGACGGTAGGAGTTGGCTTGGCTATTTGTATCGATCGTATGACCGAATACTTCACCAGTTCACACAGTCCGCCTGTCCAAGAGATCAAGAAGGCGACCAGCACTGGACCAGCGACGACCATCCTTTCTGGTATCGCCCTGGGTTACGAATCGAGTGTATGGGCGATTGTGGTCATCGCCATCACGATCTTCGCATCGATCGTCATCTTTGGGACCGTCCCTGGCATCGAAGGCGCAGATCAGGTCTCCTACATTCTGTACGGTGTAGCGATGACCGGGATTGGTATGTTGACCCTCACTGGCAATAACGTGGCGATGGATTCCTACGGTCCGATCGCCGATAACGCCAACGGCATCGGTGAGATGTCCTGGCAGGACATGGACGATGAGGAAACGAGAAATGCGAAACAAATCATGGCCGACTTAGATGCTGTCGGAAACACGACAAAAGCCATCACGAAAGGTGTTGCCATTGGTTCAGCGGTCATCGCCGCAGTCTCGCTTTTCGGTTCCTATCTTGTTGATGTGAGCCGTGCACAAGCGAATATCGGTATTCCTCTCGCGGAGCAAATACATGCGGTAGGGATACGTATCGACATGCCACAGGTTTTCGTTGGTATGCTGATCGGAGGCGCCCTGCCCTGGCTATTCTCATCCTTTACGATCAACGCAGTCAGTCGAGCAGCTGCGCTAATCGTAGAGGAAGCTCGTCGTCAATTCGACCTGGGAGTACTTGAAGGCAAAGTAAAGCCCGATTACAGTCGGCCAGTTGCGATTTCAACTACCGCAGCTCAGAAGGAGCTTGTCTCCCTCGCCCTGTTGGGCGTAATTACGCCAATCCTTGTCGGACTGGTGCTCCAGGTTGAAGCGTTAGGAGGCTTTCTCGCGGGGATCATCCTCTCTGGGCAATTGTTGGCAGTTTTCATGAACAACGCCGGCGGCGCATGGGACAATGCGAAAAAAGCCATCGAAGATGAAACCTCGGACCCCAGCAAAAACCTCGGCAAAGGTTCTGAACGACACATCGCAGGTGTTGTGGGCGATACCGTGGGTGACCCAATGAAAGATACTGCAGGCCCAGCTTTGAATCCGATGATTAAAGTGGTTAATTTAATTTCTGTGATCATCGCACCGATTGTCGTCCAGTATCAGCCGTTAGGGATCGTCGGCTGGACAATCGTTGCCATTCTCCTGGCCATACTTGGTCGGGCGATCATCCAAAGTAAGCGACCAGCGCCAGAGATAAAGGCTGGGAGCAACGCAGCAGATGACTAACACTTTGTTTTCTTATTGACACGAAATCCTTTGAAGATTTTCTTCTTTTGGATGGATCCCCAAAGCTTCTCGATACCAGGATGAGATCGAGAAGCTTTGTGTTTACCGGATTTTGTGCAGTTGGAATGGGTAATGAAACCTATCCGCTCCTTGAAGAAAACATCTGGTCCGACTCAATCATCAAAAGGGTTTGGGGCATCCCTTTCCTAATCAACATATAATACCTGCCTTAGATGATGCACAAACTATTCTCCAGTGAATCAGGCCGTGTCCATGGTTTGGCGATCGCCTTCTTTGTCATCCTGACGTTAACCGTAACATGGCCGCTTGCTCTGCACATCAACGATCGAGTGCCAGGCTGGTTTATTGCTGATAATTACGAGTACTTATGGAAGATGTGGTGGTTTAAACACGCTCTTCTCGATCTCAATCAGAGCCCTCTCACTGCACCTCATATCTTCTATCCGCAAGGTTTCCAACTGGCTCACGCTGAACTGTCGCCCCTTCACACTGTAATTGGGCTTCCATTGACATGGCTATGGGGTGAGATCCCAACCTACAACCTTTTCGCGATGCTTTCATTTATCATCACAGGGTGGGCTACTTTCGCTCTCGTGCGGCGATTGACAAATAGCAATTGGGCTGGTCTTCTTGCGGGTGTGCTGCTGTCTCTCACACCTTATCACGTCGTCCGTTATGGCGGAATAATCCCCTTGGCGTCCATCGAAGGGATCCCTCTCTTTTTCCTAGGATTGGAACTCTGGTTTTCGGAACGTCGCTTCCGCTGGACTGCCGTAGCTGGAATCGGCTTTGTATTATCTGCTTGGGCTTCCATATACTACGCGGCAGGATTGCTCCTTCTCGGACCAATCTACGCAGTTGTACGCATGAGACCGCTCAATCAATCTCTACGCGACCGACAGAACTGGATCTCGATAGCGATCCTGGTACTCGTAGCAATTCTCGCGCTCGGACCCCTATCAATACCCTACATAAGACTCAACCGTCAAGTAGATCTTTCCATTGCACTAGATGAGGTCGATTTTTGGTCAGCGAGTGTGAGTGATTACGTCATACCTTCCGGGCTTCACCCATTATGGGGCGAATGGGTGCGAGGGAATCTTCTCTCGGTCTCCGATGAATACCCACAAATTGCGCTTGAATTTATCCTCAGTGCAAGTTGGATCGGTCTCCTATTCGCAGCCTATGGTTGGCGGCGGAGTCCTTCCTCTGCTAGACAGGCCATCTTCTGGCTATTATTTGCAGCCACCATTCTTAGTTTGGGACCGAGATTGCATTTAGGTAGGCATCCTGTGGTTTTGCCGACGCCTAAGTCCATTACCGATGGGTTTCATCGATTGATGAATTCGCTTGGTGCGTTACTCCCCTCCGGAGAGAATTATCAACTCCTTGAAACTGATGGGGTTACGATCCCCTTGCCAGCATTAATCGTACGTTGGCTTCTCCCACCACTCCAAGGTATGCGTGCATGGAACCGATATACGATCTTTGCGATCATGGGTTTATCCCTGCTAGCCGGCTTGGGTTATGCTGCCTGGGTGACACAAGAACTCGCCCCGCCCTCATTCGTAAAAGAATTGCGGCAGCGTCGAAAGCATATAGCTGGTGCTGTGGTTTTATCACTTGCGTTATTCGAGCTATGGCCAGGACGGATCCCTCTGCAACCCGTCCAATCTCGACCTGTGGACGAATGGCTTGCAAGACAGCCGGATCAGTTCACCATCATGGAGCTTCCACTTACGAGTGCTCTGAGTGCCCCGCAGATGCTATATACCCGTTACCACGGCAAACGAATAGCTTTTGCCTATGGAACATACTTTCCCTATTGGTACCGTCAGGAATTTCCTGAGTTGTCAAACTGTCCAGATAGCGCATGCCTCGAACTCCTCCAGAGTTGGGATGTCAAATATCTTCTGCTCAACCGAGAAGCTCTTCCTGAAGACTCTCAGCTTGAAGCAGCACTAAATCAAACCGCAGAACTGAACCGTATTGTGGTGTTCGATGAGATGATCGTCTATCAATTACTCAAGCCGGGGGAAGGCGAATGATTTCTTGATAGGGGGATGGGTCCCCCTATTAAGAAAGTATATATCGTTTATAGATGCGATTAATATCACGCCCTCTCTGGATCATCAAGCACAGGATGAAGTACAAAGGAATTGGGAAATTCTTGATCATTTGGCAGTTTGCTAGAATGCTGACCCCATGAATCGTAACAGAATCGCTACCCAAATTGATGCAAAATCTCAAGAGACCAATCGAGGAATGTTTTCAAGGTTCTCATCTCACTGGATCACACCCTCGATCATCTTCTTCCTGGCGATCTTCCTTCGGCTGTACCAGTTGAGCACTCCAAGTTTATGGCTTGATGAGACACATACTTGGTGGTTTACACGACTTCCGTGGAACGATTTCTTCCAAGCTTTACGAGAGATCGGTGTTCACCCTCCGCTCTACTTCACAGCAGAAAAAATAATCACTAGTTTCGTCGGAGATAGTGAATTCGGATTGCGGATATTGTCCGTGGTGACGGACCTCGGATCCATCCTTGTGGTTATGCAGATCGGACATATAGTTGGTGGTAGGCAGGGATTGATCGCTGCCGGATGGTTCTGGGCATTCCACCCGATGACGATCTGGTACGCACGGGAAGCCAGACCTTACTCTATGGCAATTTTTTTCTCGACCTGCGTAGTGTATGCTTACCTGGTGCTTCAGAAACGCAAATCTTTTCGGATTGGGTTGTATGGATTTATCTCGCTATGTCTTGGAATGCTCACCCACTATTTTGTGTGGCTTGTTGGGTTTGTACTTGTCCTGAAAGCTCTCACGGAATTCCGCCGTGATCCGCAGATATTCAGAAGGTGGGCTCTAATATTTATCACGGCATCGATGCCCGTCGCAACATGGCTGGTCTGGTTCTTTCAGCTACCCAATCCGTCACTTGGGATTGCCTGGATTACACAACCGAGAATTCAAGAACCTTTGATTACGCTTTGGAATCTTATGTCCGGGTTTGGTGGCGAGGCCTCTGTCGCAACCTGTATCTTTGGGATAATCGTAGTCTGTCTCACCAGTTCTTCCTTTTTCACGAAGGAATCCAGACCGCTAGCAGTAAATTTCTTTCTTGTGGGAGTGATCCTACCCCTTGCGGGCATCTGGTTTGTATCTCAACGTCGTCCGGTATACATGGATCGCTACTTCTCAGTGCTCCTCCCCTTCATCATTGTGCTTATTGGAATTGGAGGTAGACAAGTTTGGTATAAACTCCAAGTTAGTCTACAAGGCTTCTCACACAATACACCCACAAAGCTCGTTCTCCTGATACCTTTAATCATTGGATTCATCGCAGGGTTTCAAGTTCATGAGAGTCAGACGTATGCGAAAGAGAATTGGCGCATTCTCGCAGAAAGATTGATAGATATAGGCGTGTCCCAACAACCTGTGTGGCTTACGGACACCGAAGCTATGACTGCACTGGAGTACTACCTCACGGATCAATATGCACATCTAGAATATACAAGTTCCTCGCAGTGTCATGGTTCGTGCTGGTGGATCCTTCGCCGATCGTATACCGCGACGCATGCATTCTCACAAGCTGTTGCCTCACCAGGTCGCTTGGATGAGATTCAAACGCCCGATGGATGCAGCGTTGAGCGTTATTGGCAGGATGATTCAGGTCTTGAGTTGTGGGACGTTCGTTGTGAGCAACTGTGAGGGAAGCTTCAATGCTTATGTTCTTGATCCGGTTTCATTCTCAACATCTCATTACTGAAGGATTAATAAAAGTTCTTTGATAACCCGCTGTAATAGAAGGGATTTGAAAGGTAGACGATTAGAATGAAAAACCTCATCGCTTACACCGTCGTGTCCTCACCGGAACATAATCTTGCTGGTCACCCGGAGAATCCGCGTCGCTTTCAACATTTCAGTCGACTTGCGGACTCCCCCCTTTCTGAAAAACTTCTTCGAATAGAACCTCAGGTAGCTCCAATGCCAGTTGTCACTGCAATCCACCCACAATCCTACGTTTCAGCATTGGAGCAAGCTGCTTCTCAAGGGCCGGGATTTCTCGATCATGGAGACACTTATGTCACCACAGCTTCATACCAGGCTGCACTTGAAGCTGCAGGAGGGGCAATTGAGGTCGTCCAAGCAGTCATCGAAGGTCAAGCCAGAAGTGGTTTCGCGCTCATAAGACCCCCAGGACACCACACCTCAGCTACGCGTCCATCGGGTTTCTGCTTACTCAACAATATCGCTATTGCTGCCCGTTATGTCCAGTCGCTCGGATACAAACGGGTGATGATCTTTGATTTTGATGTCCACCATGGCAATGGCACCCAAGATCTTTTCGAGAAGGATCCAAGCATCTTATACATTTCAACACATCAATATGGTATCTATCCTGGAACAGGTTCGATACACGAAACTGGCTCTGGTGAAGGAAGTGGTTCGGTTGTCAACATCCCTCTCCCTGCTCGCGCTGGAGATCAAGCTTTTAACGCTATCACCGATCAATTGATTGAACCCATCGCTAAACGTTTTCAACCAGATATTCTTCTAATCTCTGCAGGATTCGACGCTCACTGGAATGATCCGCTTGCCAGCCTGCAATTATCAACCACAGGATACAATCAACTTGGCACTTCTTTGTTCCTTATGGCTGAGGAATTATGCGAAGGCAAGATCGTTTACTTCCTCGAGGGAGGATACGATCCAGATGATTTATGGGACAATGTTCTTGCCATTCTCTATTCTCTGGCGAAAGAATCTCTTCCTGTAGACCGTTTGGGATCAGCTCCTTTTCCCGAAGAAAGCATTGATCATATTGTTGAGACCCTTCAAATCCTTCATGGCATCAAACCTTTGTGACTCAAATATCTCGATATTACGCTGATCGAATGTTAAAAAAATCTACTACTCTAGTCCCGCTTGCGCAAAAGTTTTATCTAAGGCATACTACTTGCGAGGTGCCATTATGGCAGAGATAAGTTTGCGCGCCTACGTTAAAGAGATCGATCATCTCGTCGAACAAGAACAACTCGATAGGGCGATTGCCCACTGTCGTCATATCCTTGACACCTATCCCAAACACGTCGATACATATCGGGTCTTAGGAAAGGCTTACCTTGAAGCTAAACGCTTTGGAGACGCAGCAGATATCTTCCAACGCGTTCTCTCAGCTGTACCCGATGACTTCGTATCACATATTGGGATGGCTATCGTTCGTGAGGACGAGGGAAATCTTGATGCAGCTATATGGCACATTGAGCGTGCCTTCGAGACCAATCCTGCCAATCCTGCTATTCAACAAGAATTACGTAGGCTCATTGGGCGTCGTGATGGGCTCGAACCGCATAAAGTACGTATGACGCGCGGTGCCTTGGCCCGAATGTATGCGCATGGCGAACTCTACCCTCAGGCAATTGCTGAATTAACCTCAGCGCTGAAGGATGATTCAGATCGACCAGATCTCGAAGCTCTACTGGCAACCATGTACTGGCGATCCAACCAAGATGTCGAAGCGGCAGATGTATGCAACCGCATCCTTACCAAACTTCCACACTGTCGAGAAGCCAATCGGATTTTAACCGCCATCCTCCAGAATGACAATAAGATGGATGATGCGAAGCTATACCATCGAAGATTGGCAGCATTGGATCCTTACGCTGCTTTCGTTGAAACAGCAAATATTGATCCACAAACTGTGGACGAGAGCATGGTTCGTCTTCAGAAATTGGAATGGCAACCCGGAAAGCCCATGCCAGCAGTCGAACCAGCACAACCCGAGTGGGCTGCTTCATTAGGTGTGGATTTAGGTGAAGAAGAACCAGAAGAAGCGATTGTACCTGAGGATGAGGAAAAACCTTCTTGGCTCAAAGATCTCGAGAAGCCCATAGAACCAGTCGAAGCAGAAGAGCTAGCAGAATCCTTTGAGCCGAGCATAGAACCGACACCTAGCCCAGAGCCGACGGCAGAAGCTGAGATCCCCGATTGGATGCGAGAAGCTGGTTGGCAAGAACTGACTGGCGAAGCCGTTGAGGCTCCCATTTCATTTACGGAGGAAGAGTTGTCAGCACTTGAAAAAGGTGAACCGTTACCTGAGGGAGAACCAGAAGAAGAAGGTGAACTCGCGCCAGCCGACATCCCTGGTTGGTTACAGGATATCGCCCCACCAGAATCAGAACCAACCACCCCCGAGCCTGCTGGTATCGTGGAAGGTGAATTTGAGGCGAGAGAAGACGAAGATATTCCAGATTGGTTGAGCGAGATCGACGAAGATATAGCAGAGATACAACCGGAGATAGAAGAACTCCCTTCAGTAGTACCTGAAATTCCTGTTGAGGGGACGGTTGCAGAGATCATAGACGACATGGTGGTCGATGAAGCTGTACCTGAAGAAGCAGAGTTGGTTGATGAGAAAGGTACTGGTGGGCTGCCTACATGGCTCGAAAGTGAGACACCAGGCGCGACGACGACCATCGTCACCTGGCTTGGTGATCGAGAAATCCCCGATATGGGCGCGCTGTCAGATGAGATCCCCGAGGATCTTGAAGAGGCACGCCCTAGTGAACCCGTCAGTGAAAAAACGGAAGAAGTGGAAGAGGAAATTCCTTCATGGCTTGCAGAGCCCGAACTAGAGGGCGAGGAAGTTGCCGACGAAGAAGCCGCACTACCTTGGCTGGCGAAGATCTCGGAAACAGCTGATCAAGTGGAAGAAGAAGCCGTAGAAGATGTGGCGCCTGAACCAGTCGAACCTATTGCCGTGGACGAAGCACCATCTTGGCTCGCTGAGATACCAACTGAAGAGGAACCAGCAGCTGCTGCCCCAGAGGATTTTGAACCTGCAGAAGCTGAAGAAGTTCCGTCCTGGCTGGATGAGATAGCTGAGGTCGCTACCGAAGAGATTCCCGAACCAGAAGTGGCTGTTCCAGAAGTTATCGAACCTGTCGATGAGGAAGAAGCCCCATCGTGGCTCGCCGGGATCGCTGCCGAAGAGATTCCCGAACCAGAAGCCGCTGTTCCAGAAGTTATCGAACCTGTCGATGAGGAAGAAGCCCCATCGTGGCTCGCTGGGGTGGCTGAGGTCGCTGCTGAACAGGAACTACCTCCCGCACCCGAGGAGGCGCCCGCGGAACTTAAACCTACTCCTGCGGTGTCAGAAGACGATGTTCCGGATTGGTTGAAATCCATATCCGAGCCAGGTCTTGAACCTTCTGTCGCATCAACGCCTATTGAAGAAGGACCTGCATGGCTCGAGGGCATTGCAGAGCCTGAGGCTGAAATCCCTTCCGAAGACCTCCCGATTCCAACCCCCGAAGCTCCGGAATGGCTGAAAGGTATTGCGGAACCCGAGGCGGAAATGGATCTTACCGAAGAAATAGCGGCAGCACAGGAGGCACCAGGTTGGCTATCCGGGATCGCTGAACCCGAAATTGCAGAGGAACCTGCTGGAGAGGCTCCGGAATGGATGCAGGAATTTACCGATGCAGCAGAAGAAGAGCTCGAACCAACAGTAGAGGAACCAACCCCCGAAGAACCTGAAGTGATCGAGGCCAGGGTGGATATTCCTGAGGTGGCAGAACCCCTGATGGAACCGGAAGCAGAAAGAGTGCTTCCAACTGAAACCGAGCATCCCGCCGAAGTGGTTTCTGGTGAGGAACTGGATGATGACGAAGTGCTTGGTTGGTTAGAAGGGCTCGCTGCTCGACAAGGTGTAGAAGAAGAAGAATTGATCACAACCCCGGAGGAGAGATTGAGTGAACTACCCTCCGAAATTGAAAAACCACTAGAAGAGGCCGTGGTTGAAGACATTGACATTCCGGAAGAACCTGAAGAGAGCCTGGAATGGCTCGAACGTCTTGCCAGCGAACGTGGACTCGACATCGACATTACCCCTCCAGCCCCAATTGAAACAGGTGAAGTGGAAGTTGTAGAACCTGATGCTCCTGAGTGGCTCGATCAATTGGCAACCCAGCCGATCCCGAAGATTACACCCGAGCTTGAGGCCGAGATCCCAGACTGGCTAGCCGAGGAAGAGGTCGTTGAACCCGCTGAACCTGCGGTTGAACCTACCCCACCTCCTGAAGCGGTCGTTCCTACTGAACCTCCCCCACCAGAGCCCACCCCAGAACCGGTAGCCGAGGTCGAGCCTGTCGCACCTCCGGAACCGGTTACTTTTGAACCCCCACCCGAAGCCCCACCAGCTGCGGAACCGATAGATCTTGAGCCTGAGATTGAAATTGAAGCTGAAATCCCTCCTCCTCCGGAGCCGGTTGCCTTCGAACCAGAACCCGAAATTCCACCCGCCGTCCCCCCTACGGTAGAAGAGATCCCCGTTGAACCTATCAGTGTAGGACCCCCTGCTGAGCCGTTGGCTATCGAGCCGGAGATCGAAGTCGAACCCCCTGTAGATCTAGGGGCGGAGGTGGAGCCCGAGGTTACGCTAACTTTTGAGCCCGTGCCTTCGGAACCCATAGCCGAGATTGAGCCAGAACCTCCTTTCGAACCTGTTCCAATTGAACCAGTGGTCGAGGCGAGAGCGGCAGTACCGCTCACACCTATACCGACTAAGGAACCACCACCGGTCGAGGTTGTACCGATTGAACCTTTAGAAATTACTGAACCGGCAGCGCCCACGGCTGTTGAACCGACCCCTGTGGAACCTACGGCCGTAGAACCAACCCCACCGGAGACCGCACCTGTTGAACCAACTCCGCCGGAGCCGGTACCTGTTGAACCTACACCAGCGGAACCAGTAGTTGCGATAGAGCCTGAACCAGCGCCAACTCCTGAACCTACACCCACAGTGGAGGAACCTGTACCGAGCCCACCTAAGGAGAAAGTTACAGAACCGGCACAAATCTTGGACAATGCCAGGCAGGCTTTGGCCTCCGATGACATCAGCCAAGCAGTAACAGGTTATCGAACACTGATCAAGAAGAAAGTGGAGTTGGAGAGAGTGATCGAAGACTTACGGACAGCCCTTGAACGCGATCCGAACGAACCCGATCTATGGCAAGTCCTAGGTGATGCTTATATGGAAAACGACCAATTAACAGAGGCTATCAATGCTTATAAGCGTGGGATGGAAGTCGCATAAAACTTTACCGCCCACGTTGAACGAAGCCCGAACTCGGGGTTAATCCCCGAGTTCACCATTTGTGGAGGCAGCGTTGGAGAAAACATTAGTCCTGGTCAAACCTGATGGAGTGCAACGGGGTCTGATTGGCGAGGTCATCAGTCGGCTTGAACGACGTGGTCTGCGGCTCGTGGCAGCAAAATTCCAACAGATCTCGAGAAGTATGGCCGAGCTGCATTACGCCGTACATAAAGGGAAGCCGTTCTATGATGGCCTTATCGACTACATTACCTCTAGTCCTGTGATGGCGATGGTATGGGAGGGACCAAATGCTGTCGCAGCAGTGCGGCAAACTATGGGTGCGACACGACCTATCGACGCAGATCCAGGATCCGTCCGACATGACTTTAGTCTCGATGTTGGACGAAATCTCACGCATGCTTCCGATTCGATTCCAACCGCGATCGAGGAGATCGAGTTGTGGTTCAAATCACACGAACTCGTTCAATGGACACGCGACATGGATCGCTGGATCTTCGAGGATTGAGGTACGATTTGACATTGATCTCGAATTCTTAGATGCACCCTTCTCAGTTTGAACCCCTCGTTGTTCTCACCGGAGCTGGCGTTTCAGCCGAGAGCGGTATCCCCACCTTTCGAGGCGAAGGAGGTATTTGGGAAGATCATCGCGCAGAAGATCTTGCAACCCCGCAAGCGTTTAGAAAGGACCCAACTTTAGTATGGCGTTTTTATAACTGGCGCCGAGCGATCGTCTCTACCTGCGCGCCGAACGCCGCACATCATATCCTTGTCGAAATCGAACAAAAAATAAAGAGCTTCACACTCATCACGCAAAATGTGGACGGTCTCCATAGCATAGCAGGAAGCCAAAAGGTCATCGAACTGCATGGTTCGTTATGGCGAATGCGCTGCACTCGCTGTCATGCTGTGTGGGAAGACTATAACGTCCATCCTCCAGAGTTTTTACCGCACTGCCAAGATTGTGGAACCCTCGCAAGACCAGACGTTATTTGGTTTGGGGAACCCATCAGCAAGAGTGCCCTCGAAATTTCGGTGGAAGCGGCCTCGGCAGCTCGATTGATGTTGGTGATTGGGACCTCTGCCATCATCCATCCAGCAGCAACCATCCCCATGATTGCTCATTCTGTAGGTGCGAAGTTGGTAGAGATCAACCCTGAGAAAACGCCTCTAACACCTCACGCGAATCAAGTTTTTCATGAGGTAGCTACGACAGGATTGGCTCAATGGTGGAATCAAGTTCGAGGGGCGTACGAATAGATCCCTAATACCCCGCTCTACTGCGTGAGGGTCGTTATTTCAGTGCGCTCATTGCAAGTGGACCAAGACTTGACCATCGCGCCACAAATCTTCCAAACGATAGTAATCTCGTAATGCGGGCGAAAACAAATGCAGGATGACATCCCCATAATCAAGCAAAACCCAACCACTTGAAGCATCCCCCTCTACACTGCGTGTCATAATGGAATGCTGTGACTTTAGACGAAGCGAAGTTTCCTCAGCGAGGCTCTTCAGTGTTCGTTCGCTTTTTCCAGTACAAATGACAAAATAATCGGTAAAAGAGCAAATCCCGACGAGATCGAGCAGTAAAATATCCTCGCCCTTTTTTTCCTCGAGTGTGTCCACAATTAAATGTGATAACGCGAGTGCATCATCTATCATACCGACCTTCTTTAACCATCTTTGAGAGGATCTGATAAAGCTAAAACCACCGCCTGCTCAGGATTTTGGGCGATTTCGATAGCAGCCTGCTCAGCATCTGATCTTTCTGCCACCCAAGTATCTAGACCGATCACTCTCCGACCTTGTTTGAGAGCGATTCCGATTTCGGACAAAGTACCATAACCTCCACCAATGGCGATGACCGCTTCCCCGGCGATTGCTACGAGTGTATTGCGCGCATTCCCCAGACCTGTGGGAAGTGCAAGCGTGAGATATGGATTACCTTCCTGACGATCGATTCCTGGCAAGATCCCAACTGTCAACCCTCCAGCTTTTTGGGCTCCCCGACAGGCAGCCTCCATCACCCCTCCTCTACCACCACAAACCAATATCGCCCCACGTTCTGCCAGTAATCGTCCTACCTCTTCTGCGGTTTCAGCTTGAGCAGGTGTACAGGCAGCAGATCCCACAACGCTTACCACGGATGCACTCATCCACTACCTCCCAACCGGGCGGCGAATAATCTCGAATAGACTGCGCCAGTAGGTTTGAGATCGCTTTTCATAAGACTTACATCGTTCACATCAAGCTGCCCAATATCACCAATTTTCACATCCTCCAAGGCTGTGGTGAGGCGTTGAGATTCCACATGGTCTCGAATTCGCTTCACTCGACCAATGGTTAGATGGGGATGAAAACGTCTGGCTTCCCTCTCAAATCCAAGCTTGGATAACCCGTCTTCAATCTCCCCGTACAGATTGCTAAGTCGAGCCGAGAGATCCTGCACGCCTATCCATAAGACACGGGGGCGGCGAAAGTTTGGAAAACAACCAAACTCGCTGACCATGGCTTTGAAAGGTTCGTGCTCAATGCAAATTCGTTTCAAAGTTGCTGAGATCTGATCGATTGTATCAATGGGCACATCACCGAGGAATTTCAGTGTGAGGTGTATCCCATCTGGTCGGACCCACCGGACCGTACCTGTAGGGACCTCCTGTTTTAGATACGCAATGTACTCAAGTAATTCCAAGCGTATCGTATTTGGAATCTCAATTGCCACAAAAGAACGTATCACGATCAAGCCGTCTTCATTGTGTTCATCAATCTCGGTCACAACAGGGACGCCCTGGTTATGCAGGGCGTCGGTTTATCCTTTCTATAGCGCGCATTATACCATGCAGGCTCTAAAGAGCGCTCCCCCCTGTTCTTTACAGATTCCACCCAACACGACTGATTAAAACAATGATCCTAATCGTCAACTATAGGATTCTCAAAGATTCAATTGACACCCTACCGCCTATAGCTTATTGTAGGGGCAATTCATGCCATCTCGTACCCTGGCCGGTTCTCGCGGCACGAACGGTGAATTGCCCCTATACAAATCCTACTTCTCACCATCGCTTGAAGAGATGAATAAGGCTTTCTACTGTAGGATCATTCAAGGGTTCAATTAACATCGGCTAACCCATTGGCGTAGGGCGGTTCGCGAACCGCCCCTACGCAAGGCATGATTCGAATCCATCAAATTGCGGGCTCAACCATCCTGACGCCTGGCTCCTTCTGAAAAAATTTCCTACCCTATGGTACGGATTGATATTCAAGAAATCGACAGGTAGAATTGATCCATGCTTCAAGGACTTACACGACGAGATTTTCTTAGATTCTCAGCGCTTTCTGCATGCAGCTTAGCGATACTGCCTCCAGAGCCTGCTGAAGAGAGAGATCTGCTTGGCCTTGGCAGGGTAACGGTTTCGTGGATTTATCTATATGCTGAGCCATCCTATAACGCCAAACGATTGAACAGGTTGGAACGAGATGCAATCATTACATTACTCGGGCGCGAAACACCCGATGATGGACCTCCTTACAACCCTCTGTGGTATCGTGTGCCGGATGGTTTTGTTCATTCAGGATACATCCAAAGGGTTTGCTGGAAACCTCAAACGCCTCGATTGGAAATCCCTGAAGGGGGCGCACTTTTTGAGGTTTCTGTCCCCTTCACACGTTCCTACCGCAAGCCCGATCAAACCTCGGGTCCCCTTTACCGCCTCTATTACCAATCCGTTGCATGGGTCGAGGCGGTGGAACAAGGAAGTGATGGCAGGCTGTGGTACCGTTTACTCGATGATATTTTGAAAGTGAATTATTACGTTCGGGCAGAACATTTAAGGAGGGTAGAACCCGAGGAACTAGACCCTATCTCGCCAGACGTTCCTCTTAATGCCAAACGGATACTGGTTTCACTCGCTCAACAGGAGCTGTTGGCATTTGAGAACGATCGATTGGTCCTGCGTACAAGGATCTCCAGTGGAGTTCCTGATTACCGCCCTCGGGGAAACGGCATCCCTACAGCCACACCTACCGGTCGTTTCTATATAACCAAGAAAACCCCTCTCCGGCACATGGGAGATTGCAGGCTCACAGATAGCCTTGAAGCATACGAACTACCCGGGGTTCCTTGGGTATCCTTCTTCCACGAAACTGGCGTTGCCTTTCACGGGACGTATTGGCACACAGATTTCGGTCGTCCGAAAAGCCACGGATGCGTAAATATGCATACGGAAGAAGCCAAGTGGCTATTCCGTTGGACAAAACCGATAATCGAAGCCGATGTCATCCTCAAGGCAGGCCATGGCACCACTGTGATTGTCGTTTGAATTCCAAAACGAATCACAAATAACATCTCATGCCCGTGAGATCTTGTTCTGATTTCTTGCTCATTCTTGGTTTTTTTCAGTGCAGAATGATTATTGGATCAATAAAGTTATCGATCTAATAATGAGAGGCGTTAGAATCCCCCTGCAGCGTTCTCTCCTTCACCCTTTCCACGAACTCGATTTAGCAAGTCGGGTAATTTCCCTGTCTCGCTATACCCTGATGCACCGCGGCTAATAGCTGTTCGAACTTCTTCATCACTGAACGCGTCTGCCAGCATGAAAATATCGCTCTCTTCAGAAATCCTTCGCAATCCACGCAATAACCAGTAATCACGCTCTTGAGCTAGTCTCGAGTTTACCAATATAAGTTCAGGCTCAACCCTTTCAGCAAGAGCTAAACCCTCTTCCGGAGCCGTCGCCACAATAACGCGATAACCGTGGGCTTGAATCATCATAACCATGTTCTCGCGCAGGGCATCATCAGGTTCAATAATCATCACTCTTGACGTAGGGCTTAAACCTGATCGTAATACCGCACTGATCGTGTTTAATAATGCACCTGTACCAACAGTTCGCACCAAGAAGTCGATCGTCCCCATCCGTACTCCTACCTGCGGGTCATCTACAGAGGTGAGGAAAAGAACAGGGATCCCTAAAGTGTGTGAGTCCCGTTTGAGGACCATTGCCACGTCTAGGGCCAACGGATGTCTGGCCAACAAATCTAGCAGGATTAAATCCGGCTGCTCCTCTTTAGCAAGGGGTAATACCTCCCCCCCATTCGAAGTAGCGACGACTCGGTATCCAGCGTCAGTAAGTTCATTCGTTAACAAATCCCTCAATTCAGCTTTTTCAACCAATATCAGTATGGTCCTCGACAATTGAGGTCCATCATGCAGGCGGGTATCAACCGCACGGCGGAGGTGTGATACATCTGTACTGGTTGTGCCCGCTGCCTCTAGTGGCAACGCTATGTGGAAACGGGAGCCCACATCCTCCTGTTGTTCTCCCCACAAATACCCACCTAACTCCTTGACGATTTCACCGCAGGATGTCAGCGAGAGCAGCTTGGTTCCAGCCTCGTCGATGATGATATCTTCAGTAACCTCACCCTTGATTTCAATCATTGGTAGTGAGGCCTCAGTGGGGACATCGGACACGGAAACAACCGCCCACATCCCTCTTGCTTCCAATGCAGATGAAATCAGATCGACATGCTTCTCCACAAATGAGATATCACTGCCAGACAGAAGTCCCGCTTGCACGCGAACCTGGTCGTTTTTCGTCATTCGCACGACATGAGCAATGAGGCTCGTGATAACCTTGATCAAGGGTTCAGAACGACCCTCAATAACAGGAAGGTGAGCCGGCGTTTCAGCAATTACAGAAACGTGTTTCTCACCAATGTGATCAGCAACAGCCTCGATCGATTCCTCGATTGCTGAAGGTAGATATACGATACCCTTTGACATGCCCCTGAGATAGGCCTCCTAGGAGAATATATTGAGATCAAGCTAGGCTCGTTTGGATGGGTCCCTTCTAACTCTATCCGATAATTTGTGCATATGACCTTGCCATTAGCTTACAATTGAATCCTCTACAAAAAGCAGTAGCCTGTGGAAGAAAAGCTGTATTTGTCCTGTGTAATAAATGCTATCAAACCACAAATATCGCTCTCTCTCACGCATGTGTTATTTTCAAAACATCCACAATTGGACAGCGATATATAGACATTGTAGAATTCACGTTATGGAAGCCCATATTGCCGTCTCAAAGATCAGTAAGTATGCATCTTCCGAGAGTGGTGACACCATGGAAATGGTTGAACGTCCCGCTGGTGGTCTTTCCTTCGTTTTGGTAGACGGGCAACGGTCTGGTAAATCAGCAAAAGCGATCTCTAATGTCGTTGCTCGTAAGGCGATCAGCCTCCTCGCAGATGGTGTACGTGACGGTGCTGCCGCCCGAGCGGCCTCTGATTATTTGTACACCCATCGCGCTGGAAAAGTTATGGCGACCCTTAATATCCTCTCCATCGATCTACAAACTAATTCATTGGTTATTGTACGCAATAATCCAGCACCCGTCATCCTTATACAGGATAGTAACATAACTCTCCTTGACGAACCGGTTGATGTAGTAGGTATCAGAAGAGAGATTCGCCCCTCGATCAATGAAATTCCCCTTACACGTAACCTGGTCGCTATTGTGTTCACGGATGGATTGCTTCATGCGGGGGATCGAAGCGGACAGCGGATGGATATCGTGCAGCACATCAAGGAGATGATGGCTGATGGACCACCAGATCCAGTTCGATGGGCTGATAAGTTAATCCATGACGCTGTGAAGCTCGATCAAGGTCGCCCATCAGATGATATTAGTGTACTCGTGGTCGCTATTGTACCTCGTCAGGGTGACGATGTTAGACAACTAATTGTCAGGGTGCCTCTCTAATGAATTGGAGTATGCCTCCATGAGGGAAAGACCACAGATCGCTATCGTTGGACCCTGTGGGGCCGGAAAATCTACGTTAGCTCAAGAGCTTCGTTCTCGTGATCTCCCAGCCCGTCAAATCGCTCAGGAACACTCCTTCTCGCCCGCGATGTGGCAGCACCTCTCAAAACCTGACATTCTGATCTACCTAGACGCTTCTTATGAGACTTGTTCTCAACGCAAATATTTTAACTGGCTTCCAAAGGAGTACGCAAAGCAAATTCACCGTTTACAACACGCCCGGCAACATTGTCATATTTATGTCAATACGGATGACCTAAAGCCAGAAGAGGTCGTCGATCGTGTGCTTTCTTCGGATTCCTTCTCAATTTGGAGAGCGGTTTTTTTACCGGGTAGACGAAAGTTAGGAACGATGAGGGGCGAATCATCATAATTCCTCTCGTTCATATAAGGACATATAGTCAGCTTGACAGTGAGCCATGTCCTGAGGTTGCCGAAGGCTTGTCGAACGGTCATCCTGAAATCATGCCGTCAGATTGTTCCCTTCGTAGAGGCGGGGTTACCCTGCCCCTCCCCATAAAAATGTCATTCCGGGCGAGTAACACGAGCGAGGAATCCCTTCGATGGAGCGGTGAAATAAGATACATCATAGGGATTCCTCATCGCGATGCTCCTCGGAAGGACATAATGGGGATGGTCCATCCTGATCCAATCTCCTTTGGCGACCTCAGGTCGACATTTTTATGTAGGGGCGACCAACCGGTCGCACTTACATCATGCCCTTAGGTCGTGTCCACCGTAGGGGTGGGGTAACCCCGCCCCTACATCATCCTTGAAAGACCAGAATCATTAAATCACCAGCTGGTGGGCTCCGCTATATGACATGAGAAACGAATTCAATCCTCAAATCCTCATATGTTGCCAAGTCACCTCCATAACGAGTATAATCAATCCGCTTTGCCAGCCCTCCGAGGTCGGCAGTCAGGAGTGGCTGGTTTTTCATGGAATGGAGAACCATATCACCAAATGAGCCAACGTTACCCATTGCGTTTAATCCTCATTCTCATTCTCGTCGCCGCTGCTGTTTGGATCGTGCTCCCCACCAATCCCGGTATTCACATAGGGTCCATTGATCGCGACATCAAAGTTGTACGCGGGCTCGATTTGCAGGGGGGGCTTCGTGTTTTACTCGAAGCTGATCTGCCAGAAGAAACGGAAATTACCAGCGATCAGATGAATACCGTTCGAAATATCGTTGAGAATCGTGTCAATGGACTCGGGGTTACGGAGCCCATTGTTCAGGTCGCAGGTTCACGACGTATTCTCGTTGAATTACCTGGAATAGGGAATCCGGAAGACGCTGTCGATACGATCAAAGAAACAGGGCTGTTGGAATTCGTCGAAATGACGAGCTCGGACTTCGCTTACTTCCAAGGAGACCAGGTCCTGCTGACCGATTTTGGCAGACCTGTGCCTTCACCAACATTGGTCATTGAAGCATCCGAGACTCCAACATCCACAGAGGTAGAGAATTCACCTACCATTACTTCATCCACAACTGAAGGTACTACGGATGCAGACGCAACCCCAACCATCCAGGTAACACAAACCCCCAGTTCTTCTCCAACACCTAGGGTTTTT
This sequence comes from Anaerolineae bacterium, assembly GCA_011174825.1. GTDB lineage: Bacteria > Chloroflexota > Anaerolineae > Anaerolineales > E44-bin32 > DUEZ01. Next base: position 135,145 of record DUEZ01000006.1, read on the forward strand.
CATACCGTGCTTACTGGAGCTCAACTTAAACACGCTTTCGTCACCCAACACCCCAACACCAACGAGATCGTTGTCGCAATTGAATTTTCCGAGGAAGGTGGACAAATATTCAGCGACTATACCAGTGCCCATGTTGGCGAGGTGTTGGGTATTGTCCTTGATAAGAGGCTCATCTCTGCTCCATTCATCAACGAACCGATCACAGAAGGGAGTGCCTTCATATCAGGCAGCTTCACCTACGAAGATGCGAATAGCCTTGCCATTCAATTGCGATACGGTGCACTTCCTGTCCCGATGAAGGTGGTGGAAAGTAAAACTGTAGGTCCTACCTTGGGGCAAGATTCACTGGACAAAAGCACGATCGCCGGCGTAATTGGTTTGGGAGTGGTGATGGCTTTCATGGCGCTTTACTACCGGCTTCCTGGCGTGCTGGCTGATCTAGCATTGCTTGTCTACGCGACGATCACATTTGCTCTCTTTAAACTCATACCGGTTACATTGACACTGCCAGGCATCGCTGGTTTTGTCCTGTCGATCGGGGTCGCTGTGGACGCCAATGTGCTGATCTTTGAACGGATGAAAGAAGAACTGCGTGCGGGTCGTAGGCTTTACCAAGCGATTGACCTTGGCTTTTCGCGCGCCTGGCCTTCCATACGCGATTCGAACCTCTCAACCCTCATCACATGCGGCATCCTTTATTGGTTTGGTAACACCTTCGGGGCCAGCATCGTAAAAGGTTTTTCGGTCACCCTAGCGCTTGGTGTGATGGTCAGTCTCTTCACGGCCATCACCGTGACCCGAACTTTCCTTCACTTAGTCTTAGACAATATTCGTTTAACCGAGCATCCGCGCTGGTTTGGCGTGTAGGAGCGAGATATGTTGAACATCGTCGGTAGACGTTATTGGTACTTCGGCCTCTCGCTTCTGGTAATCATTCCTGGGATGATCGCCCTCGCGCTTTGGGGACTCCCACTCGCGATCGATTTCACGGGTGGAAGCCTACTTGAAATTCGTTTCGATTCAGGCGATCCACCCGCTCCGGCTGAAGTTGTCGATTTATATGAAGAGCTCGAGGTTGGCGATGCATTGGTCCAGAGCGCTGGGACTACAGATATCGTCGCCCGAAGTAAACATATCGACGAAGCGACCAAGACCACGATTTTGAGCGAGATGGAAAAACGATTCAGCGGACCGATCACCGTCTTACGTTTCGATTCCGTTGGACCATCGGTAGGAGCTGAAGTGGCTCAACGAGCCATGGGTGCCGTCGGTTTGGCTGCTGTGGGTATCCTGGCTTACATCACCTACGCTTTTCGTGGTGTTCCACATGCCTTCCGCTACGGTTTGGCAGCGATCATCGCCATGCTCCACGATGTTGCCGTCGTGGTGGGAGTAGAGGCGTTCTTTGGTCATTTCCTTGGCTGGGAGGTCGATGCACTGTTTCTCACGGCACTACTGACTGTGATTGGCTTCTCCGTGCACGACTCGATCGTCGTCTTTGATCGAATTCGTGAGAACCAACGGATCCACCGAAGGTTGGATTTTGAGACGCTTGTCAATCACTCGATCGTGCAGACATTAGATCGATCGATCAATACGCAGCTCACAGTTATGCTTACTTTATTGGCCTTGTTACTCTTTGGTGGTGTCACGACGAGGCACTTCGTCGCCATCCTGCTGATTGGAGTTTTCAGCGGTACGTACTCTTCGATCTTTAACGCCGCACCAATTCTTGTCGTATGGGAAAACCAGGAGTGGCGCTGGTGGTTTCGGAGAAATAGAGTAAAGGCGGGGTAACCCCGCCCCTACACCAAGGTCATCGAATTTCCCTCCCTGTTTTCGTGCAGTCTGGCAAGCAACGATGTAGCCGCACCCTTTAGGGTGCGCAGAGAATCGCAGGCTAAAGCCTGCGATTACGTAGATAACGCCTTCTGTGTGTCATTCCGAGCGAATAACATGAGCGAGGAATCCCTATGATGTATCAGTCGAAAAAGTCCCATCATAGGGATTCCTCGTCGCAAGGCCGAAGGTCCTGAGCCCCTCGACTTCGCTCTGGACCCTTGGCTCCGCCGAAGGGCTCCACGGAATGACATCAATGGGAGTAGGGGCGTACGGGCAGGGAAGATCGCCCTACATCTTCGACCGTGCGCCCCTACATTTATGTAATGTGAAATAACCGCAATCTCTATGGCGGTTTGATCGGTACAGCCCCAATTGCCCAGTAATCCTCACTCCCGAGGGTCCATGACATCGTGACCGTCGCCGCGCCGGACTCTGTGCTACCTGCTCCCATCGCATAAAGACCAGACTGTGAAAGATTCCAATATTCGGTTTGACCGGCACCGACAGTCAAAGTGGTGCAGGTCTCGCATGAGACGGTATCGAAGACCAGCTCATTGGCAGCTGATGAGACGTTCACTGTCGCCGTAAATCCGGGTGGAGCGCCACTGGCTCCAGCGAAAGTCCCAAGTGGTGTCGATTGATTAACATTGGTGAACGTCATGATCCCCGCCACAGCACCATAAACCAGGTTCTTGTCAAAGGTGATTACCACATCATGCGTACCGGTATCGGGCGCCACCAACTGCCATATCTCAGCTCTGGCATCGTTCGAATAGGTAGCTGAGCCCACATAGGTAAGAGGTGTTCCATTGTAGGTAATGGAACTCACCGTCTCGTTATTGCTTGGATCCAAGGAAACGCCCACGAGCATCAGGCGATTTGTACCCGAGGTTGTGTGAGAAACGGTGAAAGTATCGACAGCCGTTGTGTCGTCAGAGATGGAGTCTACCGCCGGAGGTGAACCGCCCGATGGCTTGATCGGGATAGCACCGATCGCCCAATCATTCGCGGACCCCAGCGTCCATGACATTGTAACCGTCGCCGCGCCTGGTTCCGTGCTTCCAGCCCCACGGGTGATGCCATTATCCACACTTCGATTCCACCGCTCGGTCTGACCTGCACCGACCGTAAGAGATGTGCACTGTTCACAACCTACAGTGTCAAAAACCAACTCGTTCGCGGCCGACGACACATTCACGGTGGCGGGTCCCGGATCTGCTGCGGTTTTGTTTGAAACGAAGCTTCCCAGTGGTGTGGCTTGGTCTACCCCGGTGAAGGTCATCACACCCACTGTTGCGCTTCGCCAAAGCTGATCACTAAACGTGATGACCACATCATGGGTGCCGGTATCGGGGGCAACCAGGCTCCAGATCTCCACCCTGGCGTCATCGGCCTGAGCTACTGAACCCTCCAATGATAGAGGGTCACCGTTATAGGTTATGGAGCTCACCGATTCGGAGTTGTCATTATTAATCGAGACGCCCACAAGCATCAGGCGATTGGAGCCAGAGGTCGTATGGGAGATGGTCATACTGGCGGCCCCGGATCTTCCATAGGAGGCTGAATCAGGCGAGGGACTGGAGATGAAATCCGGGACGACTACTCGCGAAGTGTTGTACGAGCCATCCCACCTAAACCCGTTGGGGAAGGAACCGAATGATCCGCTGACCTCCAACCTCAACCTTTCGCTCCCGTTGAAGGTGTGGCTACTGGTGACAAAGGATTTCGAGAGAAGCTGATTTACGCCGCCTGTGTTGATATCCCAGCTCGTCGTCCCCAGCAAAGAGGCTCCGCCGTACAAGTTGAGCGTAATCGTGCGCAGCGAACTTGTCTGAACGTTCAGATACACTGTGGTAGTGCCTGCACTGAGCTGGTCGTTTGCAGCGATCAAGTCCGAGTAGAAGCTGGTGGTGCTGGTCGCCGTCATACCGCCGCCTGACGGCTGACTGTCGTACATCATGAACATCATCGGTGACATGTCGTCATAGAGCCAGTACGTAGCGCCAGCGGCCGCTGCTGTTGTTGTGACGTTCTGCGCGAATTCGGAGGTATTGCCTATTACGTCCGTAGCAGTAGCGGTGATGTCATCGCTAACGATCAGAGATCCGACCGGGAAGGTGAAAGTAAACTGGTTAGCGGTTGGATCATTGGTCCCCGCAGCGCCATTGGAATCGTCGCCCGATCCCTCTACCTTGGAGGCCACAAAGATCTGGCCCTCACCGTAGCCGGAGGCGTCACCATCAGCCTCGTAGAATTCCACTGTAGCGCCCGGCCGAGCCTCGCCGATGACAGCCACATTTCCTCCGGTGATCTCCGCGCTGTAGATCACCGGGAAGTTCATCAGGTCGTTGGAGCCGGTGTCGCCATCGCCGGCGTCGTTGGCGGTCACGCCGTCAAATCCGCCCGTTACGCCGGCATGCAGGTCGATGCCGATGCTTGTGTTGGCATAGATGCTGTTCTGCGAGAAGGTATTCGTGTCGGTCTGGCCACTGCCTTCGATGTTAACTGCTACTCCGACCTCGTTGCCGGTGGATATATTGTTGGTGATGGTATTTCCAGAAGCACCATTTCGAATGGAGATTCCTGCACCGACGTTGTTCATAAAAGTGTTGTTATCGATAAGGTTATTACCGGTTCCGGCGGTTTGGGAGCCGAGTTCGATACCAGAACCCGAGTCGTTCTCAGGCGTCATAGATGCATTGACATTGTCACGGCTCAGGTTGTACTGCACCGTTCCATTGGAACCGTTGATGTCGATGCCGTCATGAGAGTCATCGTACCAAGAATTGGCGAAAACCTCGTTATAGGTCGCAGTTAGCACGGACGCATCGTCAGCGCCCACAATGCCCACTCGCCCGTTATAGCCAACATAATTAGAAGTGACGATTAATTCACCGGGGCTGCCGACTGTGATGCCGCTGCTCTGGGTCTGCTCGCCAACACCCGGATCGCTTCCATCAGGCAACGTACCGACGAGGTTGTAACGCACGATGCGATTGGTGCCTGCACCGCTGGCGGCGTAGATGCCGTAATCGCCGTCGTATATGGTTAGTCCTTCGATAAGGATGTCTGAAGCGCTGCCCGTGATTGTGAGACCATCCACGCCATTGGCGTCGATCGCGATTTCGGGACGCTGGAATTGCGGTAAGGGCTCCGCATCTACACCGACAGTCCCTCCGGTGCCGACCACACCTGGGTTGGTGTCTCCCTGGTTGGTAGTCTGCGTAAATCCGAGGACTTGCAGGCCGTCATCAGTAAGTGTCGGCAGGACACTGCTCAAGCTAATCACCCACCACTGGCCGGTGTATCCGGGATCACCGACCGGAATGTTGAACTCGATATTATCGAGTGCCGCCGAAGCGTTACCTTCCTCGATCGCCGCTCGCAACGTGCAGATTCCATTACCAGGACCTGTCTCACAGGTGCCATCACCCGGGGTGTCGTCAGCGCCGTCACCGGTATCGTTGACCGTCAGCGTGCTCGAGCTGACGGTGAGGTTTTGGGCGAACTCGGAGGTATTGCTGGCCCCGTCGGTCGCCGTGGCAGTGATGTCATCACCAACAATCAGAGAACCAACTGGGAAGGTGAAGGTGAATTGGTTGGCGGTGGCGTCGATCGTGCCAACGGCGCCGTTCGAGTCATCCCCCGATCCTTCAACCTTGGAGGCGATGAAGGTTTCGCCCTCACCGTAGCCTGAAGCATCCCCATCGGCCTCGAAGAATTCAACCGTGGCTCCTGGCCGCGCCTCACCTATGACGGTCACATTTCCGCTTACGATCTCAGCGCTATAGATCACAGGGAAGTTCAAGAGATCGTTGGGACCAGTGTCGGTGTCACCAGCGTCATTCGGTGTCACACCCGTGGGCTGGAGATCAATGCCGAGGTTCCCGTTCGAATGGATCGAGTTGCCCAATATGCTGATCCCTCCAGGATCAGTCGTACTGTCTACAAGCGATACGCCATAGGTTCCGTTGAATGCGATCGTGTTGCCTGCCCCTGGTGCAGAGCCGCCTATGGTCGCGCCAGGAATATGGTATACCTCAACACCTTCGGTAGTATTAGGTAGAGGTAGGGTTCCTGTGATATCCGTGCCGATCAGGTTGCCCTGAATGATGTCGCCTCCCCCGCTGGCTGTATCGCTGATCACAATGCCCCGGTTGTTGCCTGAAATTAGGTTGCCCGCACCCGCTGCGGTCCCGCCGATCGTGTTGCTATCGGCCCCGTTGTCAATATCGACGCCATCGTACGTGTTCGTGATAGGCAAGGTCCCGCTGACATCCGTACCGATGAAGTTGCCCTGCACCAGGTTGCCCGTGGCGGTCACGTCACGGATGAAGATGCCGTCATCGTCATTGCCGGAGATGAGGTTGCGGTCGGCGGGGTCGGTGCCGCCGATGATGTTGTCCGCCGATCGGATATCGACGCCTCTGCTCGTGTTGCCCAGATCCGTATCGCCATCCACGTTTGTGCCAATATAATTTCCAGAAATAATATTGCTTCCACCGCTTGAGATTTCGATGCCATGAAGGGTGAAGCTGTGGATGACCAGACCGCGGATGGTGCTATCTCCGGAGGTGATCTTTATTCCACTGACGCCAGCTCCAGCACCCGCGCCATTAAGCTCGATCTTGAGGGCTGCATCGGAGGCACCGGGTATTGGGACGGTATTCGCCTGTGCGCTTGGCTGCGTATACGCATCTATCGTTACCGAGTCGCTAATCGTCGGGAGCGCTGAAGAAGGACTAATGGTGCAGACACCCGTACCGCTATTACAGCCTGGGTCGCTGGCGGCGGGGATATCGAATTCGATTGTGTTTATAGATGCAGAAGCGTTAGCTTCTTCGATAGCGGCACGCAACGTACAGATGCCATTCCCAGAAGCCGTCTCGCAAACCCCATCACCGGCGTTGAATTCGGTGCCATCACCGGTACTGTTCACGACAAGGCTGCCGCAGAAACTGGTACTCGGCTCCGCGCTGCCGACCGAATAGAAGGTTCCCGGATCGTCCTGATTGTTGAACTCAGTCTGGATCCACTCGAGTGAGCGGCCTACGGTTGAGACGTGCACCTCGTCGATGATCCCGGTGAAGGCATATCCAGGATCACCGTTGCCATGCCGGCCGATCTCGAAAGTCGGTCCGAGGGTGTAGCTGATGGCGGTCGTGTCGGTATTACTATCGACCTGAACGCCATCGATGACCATGAACATACCGGTGGCATCCTGGCCTGCAGCGACATGGTGCAATCCGCCCCGGATGTCAACCCCGGCCGGTGCCATGTTTTGCCAAACCGCCCCATCATACTTGGAGAAGAGGACCCGCCCATCGGTCCACACGCGGATCACATAGCTGTCACCACGAGAAATGATATCCCCATTCTGAGCAGGCGCAGCGTCCACATCAACCCACGCAGAAGCTGTTAACTGGGTTGCAGGGTCAAGGCCAGAGGGGCTTAAGACGGTGACATAATCATCATCGCCAGCGAAATCATCAGCCCCATCGATCTGCCCGGTGGCATCCGTCGTGCCGCCGCCACCATCTTCGAAATTCTGCGGAGTGGCGTTGTTCCCGCTGCCGGTCGAATCTTGATGGCCTCCATAAACGTTATCGGCCGGTGTCTCGTCCAGGTGCCAGACGGCGCCATAATCGGCAGACCAGACGGCGGCAGGATTGGCTTGAGCAGATGTGGTCGCATGTCCGAAGTACATGTACAGCGTGGTATCTGCGCTCGAGGAGAGATTGGGCACCTTGACCCAGACCACCAATGCCCCGGTTCCGCCATCATAGGATTCGATTTCATGATCAAGTTGCGTTGTTCCATCCGATGCTGTGAATACGATGTCATCCCCGTCACTCTGGGCGTTGGCGGCTAAATCTGCATCGGAAGCCAGGTTGATCAGGACAGGGAAGTCTGTCTGATCCGCCGGAACCTTTGCGGATGCAATCGTGATTTCTTTTCGGAACGCCCAGTCGCATTTTGAGAATGAGGCCGGCGGAGGTGCACAATACGTGGCGCTTGTCTCCTCTGGACCAACGCCGTAAAAACCTGAGGGATTGTTCTGGTTGTTGTGTTGCGTGGCGATCCAATCTGCATCGCGGGCGGTATCGGAGACCCGAACCTCGTCCAACACGCCGTCCCATGGACTGCTCCATGCCTTTTCGATGGCGTGGTCGCCGTGACCAATCCAGAATTCCTTGCCTGCTCGTTCAATGTTCCCAGAGCGTGCAACAGTTGTCGGATCGACAGCGCCGTCGATGTAGACACGCATCAGCGCCCCATCGTAGGTCGCGACCACATGGTACCAATTCGGGTCAGGTAATAGCACTCCATTTGATTCGAGGTTGTAGCCGTCTTCTCCGGTGATCTCAAAGCGAACGTGGCGTATTTCCGGCGGATTGGCGACGGTGAAGTTAAAGCCCTCATGCCAGCCGCTCTTGCTCATGATTCCCTGCGAGTGGTATGGTGGAAAAGATACTAGGCCGGCGACTTGCACCCAGGCTTCAAGCGTGATCTGATTACCTGTAATATCCAGCTCAACATCGGCCGGTTGCTGTTCGGGGAGGATACGGTAGAAAGCGTACGGATCGCTTTGGTTGTTGTAGCTCGTCTCTATCCACCCAGCGGTACGAGCGGTGCTAGAAATCCGAACTTCGTCGATGATACCGTCGAAATATTCACCGGTACCATGGCTGCCAATATAGAGAACATCATTTGCACCATCATAGTCGTCGATGGTACCAGCATATCCTACAGCGGTTTCTCCTATCTGTGCTCCATTGCGATACAGCCTCAATTTGTTATCACCTGATTGCCCATCCCACGTCAGAACGACGTAACCGGTGACGGGGTCAACCGTGTCGACTTGGATATTACGAAGCGTGCTATTTATCGTAAGATATCCTTCAAGGTCGTCATCCCAATTAATTCTTAATACATAAATTTCGCTGACCTTGGTAACGATCCTCCCTTTATCACTCACTGCATCTTCATCGATCCACGCTTCGATCGTAATGGCGTCGGTAATATCCAGACTTTCACTTCCTCCACCAATGACGATATCGTCACTTGAAGTCCTTTCGAATTCGTCTGCCCCATCGATTTGTCCCGCCGCCGATCCTTGTGTTGTTACATTTACGGAAGTGCTGTTGTTGCCGTTGCTCGTCGAATCATAGTGTGGCTCTGAAGTCTCATCTAAATGCCACACAGCTTTGAAATTGGCAGTCCCACCCTCATCCCACGTCCCCGGGACATTCTGCTGATCGGGCGCCCCTGCGTTGCCGTAGTACATGTAGATGGTTGTGTCTTCATTGGGCGAGAGGCTCCAAATCTCGACCCAGGCGACAACGTGGCCCGTGGTCGGGTCGTAGTCCTCCAGCTCATGATCGAGTTTGCCACCCTCATCGTCCGTGAAGAAGATGTCCGATCCGTCGATATTTCCGACGTTGCCACCGCTGGACGTGTGGCGCCAATCCGGTACGGTGGAGTTGATCAATACTGGGAAGCCGCCAAGATCGGAGCTGCCGCCGACCTGGCTGCTGTCAATGATGATTCGACGGCGGTAGCCCCAGTTGGCGTCGTACCAACCCGAGTTCCCAGTGTCGATGAAATCGTTGGCCCCATCGAACGTCTGCCCGTAGCCGATCTGCCCGCCGGCTTGTACTGGAACATAGGCGCCATAGTTCTTGCCGCCTGCACCGTGGTTCGCGTTCACGGTGCTGTCGCGGTATTCGTAGAGCGCTCCGGTGCCGCTTTCATCGAGATGCCAAACGCCCACGAAGTTAGAGTCCCACACGCCAACCGAATCTTCTTGGTTCGTTGCGCTTGGGTCTCCGTAATACATGTAGATGTCGGTGTCGACACTCGAAGAGATGCTGGGCACCTTGACCCAGGCCACCAACTCACCGGTCGCGCCGTCGAATCGTTCGATCTGGTGGCTGAGCTGAGTAGTACCGTTCGATGCGGTGAAGGAGATATCAAATCCATCGTCACGGGCAGAAGTTGCAAGCTCAGCATCGGAGGCCAGATTGATTAACACCGGGAAATCGGTCTGATCAGCCGTGACCTGGCTGGCCTGAATAGTGATCTTCTTGCGGAACCCATAATCACACTGCACCCAGGCAACCGCTGTTACGTCCACGGTAGCCGTATCCACCAGGTAGTACCCGTTAACGGTGCCGGTGATCGTGGCCATGCCGGTCGTAGGAGAGGTCAAAGTAGCCGTGTAGGTGCCGTCGCCGTTGTCGGTGACCGCGCTGAGAATGCCCAAATCCGTCGAGAGGGTAACCGTGTCACCGCCATTGGTGAGATTAGCCAACTGAGCGTTCCTGAGCTGCACGGTAATGGTAGAAGTCGTCGTGCCGTCAGCCGGTATTGAAGTCGGCGCGGCAGTGATGGTCGAGGTGCCTGGATCGGGCTGCCCCGAGACGAAGTCGACCGTAGCACTGTCCGAAATCGGGTCTGTATTGACAGTGCCGGTGATGGTTGCAGTGCCTGGTGCAGCTGCCGAGGTCAGTGTTTCGGTGTATGTGCCATCACCATTGTCGATGACCGTTCCGCTGAGCGAGCCCAGGTCGGTAGCCACGTTGACCGTGTCACCACCGGATGTGATGTTGTTGCCAAAACCATCCTTGAGCTGCACGGTGATGGTGCTGGTAGAAGACCCATCCGCGGCGATGGACGTTGGGACGGCCGTTATCGTGGATGTCGCTGGATCTGGGACGGTCGGGCAGTAGGCCTGGTTAGTTTCTTCGGCACCCAAGGCGCTGGTCGGCTCGGGATCTACGTAATCGCGCACATAGACCCAGTCGCTCTTGGTGTCGTGCCAGTAGGCGACGGTGTACACTTCACCCCAATAGAACCAAGCATCATCGGTGAACCCTTCAACCGCTGTCCAGAGAACCGGTGTTGTTTGCGTGAGCAGGGCTCCACCGGCATCACGGACTTCGAAGTACCAACTGGTCCCATCACTGATGAGATCGTAGATGTAGTAGGTATCCATGGGCAGCTGGGCCCAAGCTATCGTAGCGCCAGGATCTACCCACGCTGAACCGTCCCAATTGACGGGGGTGTGGCCAGGCTTGTAGTAGAAGAGCCAGGCATCCAAGTCGTATTGGGGGAAACCGGTTTCATAGGATCGATGGAAAGCGTAAACTCTGCGCCTCGGATTCTCGAGAGTGCCATCGTCGACCAAGGGCTGGCTCGCAGAATCGGCGACAGCAATAAGCTTCACCTCTGGATTGCAGCAGCCTTCAGGATTTTGCGTGTCTCCGCTGACGTGGTTGATCATATGACGGATCGCGAACTGTCGATCGGCGGGCAGCGCGCTCGTCGCTGCAATGATGCCCGCATCGGCATTGGCGCCTCCACCATTGATGACCGCCTCACCACCTGTTTCGCTGATCGTGGCTGCACCATTGACCGAGGTCGCCAGGTCTGTCGTCAGTGTGCCGTCGTTGAAATCGTCTCCGATCCAGAACACGTTGGCCCAGTCGTCCGGCGGGGTGCTGGGGGTCGAATCGCCATAGAATAGGAAGTAATTGGGGTCTGAACTGGAAGCGCCAATCGGATTCACCAGGTTGAACCAGATCTGCGTGTTAGCGTCGTTCCAGGACGAGAGCGGGTCCAACGCGCGGTCGAGCTCGGACCAGGCGGATCCGTTCCAATAGAATATGCGCACATCGTCGCCGCTGGCCAGGGATTTGGCAGGTGAAGCGGAGACCATGGCCGCGTGGTCAAAGGTTAAGGAGGCGGAATATCCAGCATCCACACCGGCCGTGGTGGTGCTGACGGTGAGCCTCATGCGGTAGAGGTAGTTGCAATCCGGCCAATCAGGCGTCGTATCATTGTCGGTGATCGTACCTGTGCCGGTGTCTGTATCGGTGACGAGCGGATCGATGGCGTCGAGGCTTACCGTGAAGGTCTCGCTTCCTTCTAATATCGCGTCGTCGAGTGTGGCTACCGTGAATTGTTGGGTCTCCCCGGCGTTGCCCACGAAGTTGAGCGCCGCCACGACGTTGTCGTAGTCTTCTGGTGAAATCAGAGGAGCGGCGCCGCCTGTGGCGGAGACGTCCGCCAGGCTGACGTTGACCGAGAAGGCGCCCTGCACCGCGTTGTCGAGCGTGACCGTGAACTGCAGACCAGTGCCCTCGATCTCGGTCACGTCATCGACCGTCACTTCGGCCGCATCGTTGTCGGTGATCGTGCCGATTCCCGTGTCCGTGTCGGTGAC
>DUEZ01000060.1 GCA_011174825.1 Anaerolineae bacterium
CAGGCGGGGAGGGTGGGATTCGAACCCACGGTAGAGGCTTGAAACCCCTACAAGCGCTTAGCAGGCGCCCCCGTTCAACCACTCCGGCACCTCCCCGGTTATTCGATTGTTCAGGCGGAGGGAGAGGGATTCGAACCCCCGGTGGGTGTAAGCCCACAGCGGTTTTCAAGACCGCCGCCTTCGTCCACTCGGCCATCCCTCCGGGTTCATAGGTGTCCCTTCCCGAGCGTTGGCATTCTACCATGCCCATTAGGAGCATGTCAAAGCGCCGGGTCTTCGAAGCTTCCCGCGAGCTTGGAGCTCGCGGGAAGCTGAAGGGAAATAGCCTCGCTCATGGAGATCTGTTATGAGCTTCCTGCGCAGGCTAAAGCCTGCGGCTAGATTGTCTGTGCAGCTTCTCCAACTACATCGTAGGGGCGCACGGGCCGGTGACATCACCCCTGACCGTGCGCCCCTACATCATGCTATTTTCTCCCAAACTTGATAGAGACCCAGACGCCCACCTTCTCCATCCGAATAAAATGTCTTTACCACCTGAAAGCTCGTGCTTGCTGCCAACTCCTGAAGTTCACCTTCGCTGAAATGATGTACGTAACGAAGCCCGTAACCGCCGCGTCGCCAATCCAGCAGATAGTCCCCCATTTCGACATCACTTTCATCGAGATCAACCTCGCTCCATGGGACGATACGCGCCTGTAAACGTGGGCTGGCCATGAAGTTCCAGTTTGAATGCACGAAATGACCGCCTTCTGCCAGAAGATCCCTTACCTGAGTGAGGACTCTCGATCGAAGCGCGTTACTTGGTAGGTGATGCAACGTTGCAAAAGCGAGTACACGATCGAAAGTTGCTACGCGGTGCAGCTGTGAGAATTTCAAAAGTTTCCCCACCCAAGACGGGTCCGCAAAATCAGATTGTTGGAAGTGCGCTGATGGATGTTCACATCGCCCACGAGCGATCGAAATCAAGGTGGTGCTGAAATCTATCCCCAGGTAATAGCCCTCATGACCGCGACGGAAAAGCTCATTGGCAACTTCACCGATACCGCATCCAAGATCTAATATCGTGGCTTCTGGAGGGAAGTCCGCTAAAGTGCTCGAGACTCCGGGTTGAAGCCGTCCCCTGGTTTCTGCAAACTGCTCCGCGAAGGTTTGGTAGAATCGCCTATTGAGGGCTAATAGTTGGTCGACGATAGCGTCTTGCATACTCGTGCTCTGTCAACGAAGATTCGAGCGCAATTTCAGGTGAAGCACCCTGAGCCTGTCGAAGGGTGCGTTCATCAACATGGTATCATCCTTCGACAGCCCTTCGGCGTGCTTCCTTCGGCACGCTCAGGACAGGCAGGACAGGGCTCAGGATGACTTTTTCAGAAAGCCTGTTAGCCTTATCATGACATAAAAGTAGGATTCAGCGCAATGGAAGACGATCTGGCTTGGCTTGAAGCCAGGCAATACACGCCCGATCAATTAGAGTTGGCAAGGACCATCCTCGATGAAGTGCGCGCGGGACGTGAGGTGATGGATGCCGTACGTCGTCATCCTCTGCCTGATGGGGGGTTTTTGGGAAAGCATGTGTTGATTCATGCGTACCGTGAATTAATTCGAGAGGGTGAATGGTCCGACGATCCTGCGATCCTAAGTCGGATCCGGATGAAACCCGGGCGCACGCTCTCTGGCGTGACAACAGTCTCCGTGCTCACCAAGCCGTATCCCTGTCCAGGCGAATGTATCTTCTGTCCCGATGATGTTCGAGTCCCGAAATCTTATCTCCCGGATGAACCAGGAGCGATGCGAGGCGTTCATCACGATTTCGACCCCTACGCACAAACGAGATCGCGCTTGGAGGCTTTGGAAGCGATCGGTCATCCCACCGATAAGATCGAACTCATCATCCTCGGGGGTACATGGAGCGCTTATCCGGAGGATTACCAGGCATGGTTCGTCCAACGCTGTCTGGACGCCATGAACGGCTTTGATTCGGCAGATCTTCTTGAAGCCCAATTAGCGAATCAGCATGCGCAACACAAGAACGTCGGCCTCGTCATTGAGACCCGCCCAGACCAGATTGACTTACACGAAATCCGTCGCCTCCGCGAGTTAGGGGTGACGAAGGTCCAGATGGGTGTCCAGAGCATGGATGACCACATTTTAGAGCTCAATCATCGCGGCCATACGGTCGATGACACGCGTCGAGCGGTTTCGCTATTACGTTCTGCTGGTTTTAAAATCGTCCTCCACTGGATGCCAAATCTTCTGGGTGCCACATTGGATTCCGACCGAACGGATTTTCTGCGCCTCTGGGATGACCCTCATCTTCGCCCGGATGAGATCAAGATTTACCCTTGTCAACTGCTGGAAAACACCAAACTTCACGGATTTTGGAAAACGGGTAAGTACACACCCTACTCAACAGATGAACTCATTGACCTGATTGCAGATATTAAGCCACACATTCCCCAATATTGCCGTGTCAACCGTGTCGTGAGGGACATCCCTTCCCACCATGTAGTTGCAGGGAACAAGCGTACAAGTCTGCGACAAGACATCCAGCGTGAGCTGGAACGGCGTGAGAAAAGTTGTGCGTGCATCCGATGTCGTGAGATCCGTGGTACGCCGGTTGAACCGGAAGAATTATCTTTCGATCATAGTACCTACCTAGCAAATGGCGGTTATGAGGATTTTCTTTCCTTTGTTACACCGGAGGATGAACTCGCAGGCTATCTGCGACTGTACTTTCCAGGACCGAACTCAGCGGATACAGGTTTATTGGATTTAACCAACGCAGCGATCATCCGTGAGGTCCATATTTATGGTCAATCGCTTGAGTTTGGATTGGAGGAGGACGGTGCGGCGCAGCACAGTGGGCTGGGGGAGCGTCTGATGACCACGGCTGAACAACTAGCCATGGAAGATGGCTTTCAACGATTAGCGGTCATCGCGGCCTTGGGTACTCGCGGCTACTATCGCCGGTTTGGTTATGAGCTTGGTGAAACCTATATGGTGAAGGAATTGGCTTGACAAGTTCGTTTAACCTTTTAGAAAAGACATTCAGTCCCATATTCTCTTGGGGCGTTTTCTTTGTAAGTTAGAACTGAGTTACCCATTAAAAACACTAAGTATGCATATTGTCATTCCGAGCCGCCATGCGGTGAGGAATCCCTATGATGATGACTCTTGACTCGAAAGATCCTAGGGATTCCTCGGTCGACACAATGTGTCTCCCTCGGAATGACACATCTCTACTTGTCATTGCGAGCCCCGCAGGGGCGAAGCAATCTCCTCAATCAAAAGGTTGCTTCGTCGCGCTGGCGTGCTCCTCGCAATGACAGATTGAGGGTGGTTGTCACACCAAGCCGCTATGCGGCGAGGAATCCCTATGATTGTGTTTTTACACAGGATTGGGGATTAGGGAGAAGCGATTGGGCACCTGGGTGATTAGGCACCAAGGCACTTGGGATCATCTACTTCGCCCAAAGACCTCCGGTCTTCTCCATCCATTCAGCGATCTGATCAGCAACCCGATTCACGTCATCGTCGGAAACGTCTACTTCCAGCATGGGGAGCTTGGATTCACGCACCAATTTGCGTATGAACTCCTGTTCATTCATGAAGACCTCTAAATCATCATATTGAGCTGGTTTCCCAGAAACACGGAGACGCTCCTCTCGAGCGTTTGGAAACGTCGCAGGTTCACGAGTGCAGAAGATGAGGTGGAAGCCTAGATTTGCTAGACGCTCTTCGAGCCAAGTGAAATCATGATCTTTGCCATAGGTCTGTATCTGATACGCTCTGGTAGATATGTGGAAGCGATCGATGATCCACGAGTAGTAGCGTAGGAGTTCAAAAAGCCTGACCCATGTCTGGTAGGTCTCCATTGCCAGGGCTTCTTCATGGGGTTCAAAATTGATCAACCCCCGTCCCCAGGGGTGGTTAGTAAACCCGCACCACTCGGCAGAAATGATGGGGGAGTGGTAGCGATATGCGCGCGGACCGACGATTTTGGGGTGCTCGTTGAGTGCGAAGGCGATTTCCGTTTTTAAGGTCAAGCGTGTGCCTTCGAGTATTATCTTAGGACAGAGTTTTGATCCCACGGAACCTCACAAATGGACTGTACTGAATTTTCACTTTCGTATTCACTTCCTCAGAATGGAATGCGTAGTTTCCTGATCACATGAGTGGAAAGAAAAGTTTATCGAGCTGCTTATTCCTTACAGTTTGGGCATGACCTCTTCCAAGAACAATGTTAAACCACGCATGTCCGGGAAATCGACAAAACGGAGGATGAAATGTTCGACACCGAGCTCGATGAAGCTCCCTAGCTCATCGATGACTTTTACAGGATTTCCAGAAACAACGTGCAAATCCCCCCGTGGTTCTGGTTCCCTTCCTTCAGGGGTTAGGGATACAAAACCGAAATAGGTTTTCACGATCGACTCGTAATCTCGGCCAACCTGCTCACAGTGACCCCGAAGGGCTTCCAACTTTCGGGCGTATATGGTAGCATCACACAAGCCTACGTTCATCCAATCGGCGTGTTTAGCGACCACACGAAGCGTGAACCGTTCACCACCTCCGCCGATCAGGAGTGGTGGGGGAGGATCGGGACGTGGCTCACAATAGGCATCTTTGATCGAGTAATGTTTCCCCTCATAGCTTGCTGGAGATCCCGTCCACATCGCCCGAATGATTTCCACCGTCTCTTCGAGTTGCTCGATCCGCACCTTTGCGGAGGGATAGGGCCAATCATAGGATACGTATTCATCCTCCTTCCAACCGGCTCCGATCCCTGCGATAAGCCGTCCTCCCGTGAGCCAATGAAGGGTGGCCATCATCTTCGCGGTAAGGGCGGGGTTGCGGTAGGACTGGCCTAGGACGAGTGCGCCGATGGTTAAATCGGTATATTTGGCTGCGAGCATCGAGAGCGCAGTCCAACACTCCATGACGGGTCGATCGTCCCACTGGAAGTGATCCTCGACCCAAATGCTTGAGAAATCACCTCGAATCCGCTCGATAAAGCGAAAGTTATCATCCATCAATGTCTTGGCGCCTGCTGCATCCCGAGCGGAAGGCTGAATCACCCAACCAAATTGCGGATTGGTCATCGGATCCTCCTCATGGGATTGAAAGGGTAGAGCCCCCTGGTGATACCTTTAGATTGTTTCGAACTGTCATAACTGCGGGCAAGGGAATTCCCGAAAGATCGTTTCACTCCTCCAACTTAGATACCGTCACTTTTTCCCCGTTAGAGACCGCTCGAAATGCGGTCGCATCGCCTTCGATCTGTCCAAAGGGATTGACATTGCTGTATGCACGTGGCTCTTCACCGACGCTTACGGGCGTAGGGCCGAAGAAGATGCAAAAAGCGGTTCCTACCGGCCAATAGCCGATTTCGCCTACAGCCATTTCCTGCCGGGCATCCTCAGCCTCCTCGATTTGAACGGGGATGGCGAAATAGATCTCATCACCCCAGCAGTTAGCATGGCCTACGATGGGAAGTGCGAGCCATATAGCATCGGCCGTGGTTGAATCATTCAGGATGGCGGTCTGTGATACCTCCCCGGCGACGATTTGAATCCTGCATGTCATTGAGCTTCTCCTCCCGTTTGATATGGGTTTTTATTATGTTGTCTTCGTGTTTCTGACTCGCTGAAGCTTCGAACCAACATGTCCCCGAAGGGCATACCAGGCTTTGTTTAGACCATCTGCATCTTGTAGCCAAACCAGGTGACTTTCACATCGACAATCCGAGGCTCCAAAACCTGGAGTTGTTCCATCTCCTGCCATCGATAGGATCTCAGCCCAAATACATTCCTGCCGCTGTGGACTCACG
This sequence comes from Anaerolineae bacterium, assembly GCA_011174825.1. Classification (GTDB taxonomy): domain Bacteria; phylum Chloroflexota; class Anaerolineae; order Anaerolineales; family E44-bin32; genus DUEZ01. The sequence continues at coordinate 5,828 of DUEZ01000060.1, forward strand.
GACCACCAGATGTCATTTATCGAGCCCTGAGATGTGAGGGTATCGATGTGCCAATGGGATCGTTTCTGGGTTTCAGAGCGAAGGTGGCGATGGATACGCCCTGATAAACCACCGGGTCCTAACGCACTCCCTATGTAGAGGTAGGTTCCGGACTTGAAGTTGATGATGCCCAGGCGACCGATCTTGATCCTTTTCGGTTGGTCAAGTTGGACGATAAGGACATAGGTCCCTAGGGATGGTCCTATCCCTTTCAGCTTGGTATCTAGTTCCTCCATGAGATCGGGCTACCTATTCCTGTAGAGGTGGCTCCCATGCCTGTCCTGAGCCCCTCGGCTTCGCTCGGGACCTGCGGCTCCGCTGAAAGGTCGCCGTACGATCGGGAAAATCTTTTCTAGAGGCGGCTCCCATGCCTGTCCTGAGCCTGCCGAAGGGCCGCCGTATGACCGGGCGTGGGAGCCCGGTCTGCTGATTAATTGTGCCGCCGTACGACCGGGCGTGGGAGCCCGGTCTGCTGGTTAATTGTGCCGCTGTACGACCGGGCGTGGGAGCCCGGTCTACTAATCTGTCATTCGAGGATTAGCGATCAATCCTTCCAGAACCACACCTTCCTTCGTGAGGTAAGGATCGACACCAGACAAGATCACTTGACTCTCATCACCTTTGACCATCGCCCTGCCCAAGGGGAGGACAACTACGGCTTGAAGCTCGTCATGCGTAAGGACATCGGGGAGTTTCAA
>DUEZ01000061.1 GCA_011174825.1 Anaerolineae bacterium
CTTTTGCCCCCTACTTTGATAATAAGATGACGATATTCCATCTCGCAGCAACCCGGGCCATCCCCGGGACACCACCGGATCTCTTCAAGCGTGTGAATGAGGTAGCGACAATGGAACTGGGCTGTGCTGCGTTAAAGGCCAATGTTTCGAAGTTCGTTCACATTTCAACAGCGCTCACCTTCGGCCCTTCTGGAGGTGAATGCATCAGCGAAAACAGCATATGGGATTGGCGCTCGATCGATAGCTGCTACATCAGATCTCGGGCGAACGCCCAGAAAGAGATGAAGGAACTTGTGGTTCAAGGATTACCCTTGGTTGTCGTGTGTCCAACTCTCGTCTTCGGCCCTGATCATCCCTCCCACCCCAACCAAATTTCGGATCAGATACGACGTTTGATACGCTCCAGGTTGGATATTGTTATCGGCGGTGGGAACCAACGCCGCAATCTCGTCTATATTGACGACGTGATCCGAGGGATTCTACTCGCAGAGGAAAAAGGCAAGATTGGCGAGGAGTTTATCTTTGGAGGAGAGGATTACTCTCATCGAGAGTTCAACCATACCATTTTTTCGTTAAGTAGATTACGACCGAGAATTAGTCTCTCGATTCCACAGGTAATGACCACACTTCTAGTACAAGTTGCAGATAGAGTGCGCGGTTTCTACCCAGGATCGGGATACAGCAACGCTTTGCAAATGCTTACACAGGAATGGAAATACACCTCTGACAAAGCCGAGCGCATGCTTGGCTACCATTCTTTATCCGTGCGAGATGGGATTCGAAAGACCTTGAACTTCATAGAGCGAGAAAATCAAATTGGAAGACGATCAAAAAGCTAAAAACACTGATCACCTATACTTTGAGCAAATTAAGATACAGCGTCAACAATGGGATGATCTCGCCCGTATGATGCCAGATATCCTGCCTGCTGCGTCGACCCAATATTACCGTCAGCGCGAGATTGCCCTAATCCGACATCACTTCGGGGATCTTCGAGGAAAGAAAATCTTGAAGCTGGACCTTTGGAATGAGGCTGTCAACACCCGAATCCTAAACTGGATGGACTGCCAAGGTGCAGACACATATGGAATGGACATTAGCCATATAACAGCTTATCGTGCTCAACAAAATGCATTAATCAGCAATGGGCGTTTACGTATCTTGCAGTCGGATATCCGTTCCATCCCATTTGCAAACAATTCTTTTGACTTCGTTTACACCATGGGGACCATTGAGCACGTTCAGGAGTATGAGATCGTTGTCCAGGAGATCCAACGTGTGCTTAAAACTAGGGGAAGGGCTATTATTGGTGTCCCTCACAAGTGGGATATCTTCCTTAGACCTTTATTAGTTAAAGTCCTTGACCTTTTCGGGAAATACCTCTACGCACCGGAAAAATCAATGGGCGCGAGTGAGCTCAAGCGTATATTAGAGAGGAGCGATCTTCAGGTTCAGTACCGCACGGGACTATTGCTGATGCCCGGCTTCATACGGATGGCAGATCTCTACTTCTATACTCGCGGGATCCCCCTCCAGAAACTAACCCCATTGCTGCTTTGGCCTTTTGAGCAATTCGAAAGCCGATGGGAATGGACGAAGAAACTAGGGTATCTACTCGTGGTCGTTGCTGAGAAGAGTTGATGAACCGATCGCCATCACCGCTAGGATTCCCAGTAGAACCCCAACAGGGAGGATCATCCGGTTGAAACTTGTACTAAGCCACCAATCCAACGGCATTTCGCGAAAGGAAACAGCATAGTAATAGAAAAAAACAGCTATTCCAATCGCCAAGGTTGTCGCTCCACCCCCAAACAAATAAATGTTCTCTTTAGGGCTGAATCTTCTGGGTCCTGCCAGGATGATTAGCAACAAGCATATGGGAAAGAGTAAACCCCATATGCTGGGTTCTAGCATTTGTCGGGCTGCGTATCGCAATATTGTATAAATACTCTCAAGATGGAAGTTTCCTTGGCTAATTCCAGGTAAAGCCTCCCTGAGGGCCAGCGTGATTTGTCCTTCGGTCCCATAAATGTGGGTGAAAATAAACCAAACCATACTGATACTCACCAGTGGTAGAAGCCAGGGTACAAATTTCAGCTTTCCTTTACGTGAGATTAGCCAAGTAAGTGATAACGCCATCACAACCAATAAGCTTATAAACAACCCTTCCTGCCGTGTCCAAGCTGCAAAACCTAAAAGCAATCCACTCATCACAAGCTCATCTGGGTGGTTTCCATAGATTCCTTCCATTGCATAGAGTGCCCCTAACACAATGTACATCGTAAAAGCCAAGTTGGCGTAGCCTAATGTTGCGTGCTCGAAGAGCAGCGGCACCGAAGCAAGAAGGAGCAAGCCAAACTTTGCATGTGTTTGGCTGATATTCCGACGAATGAAGAACGAATAAATATTTACAATCAAGGAGATAAATAATAGGGGGAAGATCAACTTCGAACCAGGAAGAACATCGTCGCTAAGTAATTTGAATATCGAAATGGCTAGGGGTAGATTAAGTGGATAATTAAGACCATGAGAACCCCAGGTCCTGCCCGCGAATATGGTCCCTTCAAGCGCAATGCCATACCCTTTTACACTCCATACGGCCATTGCATCCCATGTTGAGTAAGCCCTTCCAACGGAAATGAATATCGCACTGAGAAAAAGCAAGATCAATAAAACCCATGGGATGATTGAAAGAATCTGTGAATGCTCTTTTAGTATGGAACTCAATTCTGTTGTGTAGCGGTGTTTCGTATGAGGTCGTCTGAAAAACCTTCGGATCAAGATCAGACATATTAACAACACCGTGTATAGGATTGTGATCGTAATGATCGAAATATGTAATCCCAGCCACGAAAGGATGAACAGTAACCATGTTAATGTTCCAAGACCTACAGGAAAGGAAAGACTGAGGATCTCAAGATAAGACATAGATCGCAAAATCACTCTCGTTTGAAAGACGCCGAGAATAAATATTGCCCCGATGAGAAGCAGATCAATCGTTAGTGCTTTAGGCACCATTTTTCCGTTCCATGGTCAAATCAGGGAGGTGGGATATAAATCCCCTGCTCTCCATCAAAAGGCACCCACTCTTTCACCTGTACCGCTGCGGAGCGAGGTGGATATCCCTCTACAGCAAGAATGTATTTATTTGGACCACGAAGATTGAGGATGCACTCCTCCACTGGGATGTTTGGTGAGCAATTCTCGACCTTTCGTGGGAAAAGAAAGAACTCCATAATCCCTTCATGACCAAATATTTCATTCTGTTCGAAACGAGGGATGAAGACAGTCCCATTAAGAGGAACATTTTCGTTGACAAATGTAATGAAATCGGAAAATCCTTTACCTGCAAAAAAGAGTGCGCTCCGTTCAGTAGCGTTTGCCCCATTCCTTTGCATCACGAACTTCGCTAAAGGAAGAATTTCAATACGAATTAATTGGATCAACTGATACAGTATGGCGAGGGTGAGAAGTAGAGTTCCAATAACTTGTGGCCATTTTTTTGACCCCCATCTCGAAGTTTGTTTATTCACCTGAAGGCCTCATGAGTACAACCATGGCTAGTAGTGGGTGGATCATATTCCGAACAAACTACCTATCCTCGGATAGCTGCCGATCACTGGGATGTGCAATATTACTACATATATTAGAATGAAACTTCAGAATAAGATTCTCACATTCAATTCGTATGAATTTACATGGTTCTCCGCCTATTTTATCCACACAGTAAGAAATCTTCTTCAAGTCGAAACCTTCTAAACCCGTCTATGTCGAGGCCTTCAAATTTAAGGGTATTCTACCCAACCTCCACTCATTCGAGGAACAGGATCAGTACCGACCTAAGGACTGCCTTTCTCATTCACTTCACTAATCATGTGCTTAGCACTAAGACATCACATGTCTTAGGTATGGGCGAGAAACACTCAAGGATAGCTCATCCTATGTTCGAAAGGAATAATTCTTAAATTAAGCAACAGTGTTTAAATTTATCACTGAGTTTTTTGGGGGGGAAGCATAATTCTTGGTACCGAAGAACCGTAAGGGAGTAATGAAACACTTCTCACTCCCTGATTTTTTCCTATTCTAGACTTTTCTAACTCCGAACGAATCCTTTTTTCTGGATAATATCTAGGATCCTGCTCGCGTTCTCCTCTGGGGAATTTATTACTGTATCCAAATGTATCTCAGGATGTAAGGGTGCTTCATATGGGTCATCTATGCCGGTGAATCCTTTGATCTCCCCACGGCGGGCTTTCGCGTATAACCCTTTGGCATCTCTCTGCTCACACACCTCCAGAGGTGTATCGACGAAAACCTCAACATAATGATCTGCACCCACCATGTTACGCACGTCGTTGCGGGTTGCACGATACGGGCTGACCGCAGCGCATACAGCAATCCCACCGTGTCTAACGATCTCGGAGGCGACAAATCCAATACGACGTATATTGGTATCTCGATCTTCCTTACTGAAACCTAATCCTTTAGACAAGTGGGTTCGGACCACGTCACCATCCAGCAACGTTACATGACGACCGTGCTCCTGAAGCATGACGGTCAATACCGAAGCGATGGTCGATTTGCCAGCTCCGCTTAAGCCAGTGAACCAGATACATGCGCCTTGTTTATAGCGTGGCGGGTAGCTCTCCGCCAGAATCTCCGCTACCTCGGGACGAGTGAACCAATCCGGAAGGGCACGCCCGTTGTTGAGATAATCCTCTCGAACCTGGGTTCCGGAGATCAAAGCCGTCCTCACACCTTCGGGAACCTTCGCCACCTCCTCGTAGCGGTCCTCATCTGGCAGATAGACCATATTACGGAAGGGGATCATCTTTACCCTTATTTCATCACTATACTCTTCCACCAGCTCTTGCGCATCATACGGACCGTAGATCGGTTTTCCCATCGAATCCACCCCCGGCCCCGCGTGATCTCGTCCCACGATCAGATGATTCGCACCATAGTTCCGTCGTATGATCGCATGCAACAAGGCTTCCCGGGGTCCAGCAATACGCATGGCCAGAGGTAGCAACGCGAGGAGGACACGATCGCGCTCATAATAGCGGGAAGCAAGAGCTTTGTATGTGCGAACTCGCGTGTAATGATCTACGTCACCCGGCTTGGTCATCCCAACGACTGGATGCAGCAAAAGGACTCCATCTACCTCCTGAACAGCTCGTTTCGTAATCTCCTCGTGGACACGATGAAGAGGGTTGCGGGTTTGGAAAGCGACCACATTGGAATACCCAATTCCTGCTAACTTCTCCCTTGTCTGAGTTGGGGTCATTCTTATGTCTTTGAAATCATAATGAGGCGGAAGGGCTAATACGCGTAATTGACCCGAGATGTTTATTTTTCCCCATCGATGCATTTCCGCTACAAGCGGATGGCGCAAGTCAAGGGTTTTGAAAACCTTTTGAGCGACTTCCTCAAGATTCCAATCATAGATTTCCTCGATGGTCATGACGGCCAGGAGATTGTTATTTGAATCGCGCAGTGCGACCTCTTGATCCAACCTAATCGCCCCACCCGGTTCAACTGGTAACGTGATCGGTAAAGGGAAAAGATGCCCATCACAAAGTCGCATCTCATCTACAACGCGTTGGTGGTCTTCTTTCCCCATAAACCGATCCAAGGGCGAGAAACCCCCAACAGCCAGGATTTCTAGATCGCAAACCGACCGCGAGGAAAGACCAAGCGATGGCAACTGGCTTGCGCGCACCTTGATTTCAGATTGTTCTTCAACTGGAACAAGCAAGTTAACGAGCTTCTCACCGTATGGCGTGATGGTTGTGGTTGACTTCTTTGAGTTCAAGTGACCTACCTTCTTTATCGCTACAGACCACAAATAGATCGGTTCATCAAAGGATTATCGAAGAGTTCAGGATGGTCCATAGGCATAAGATTTAGGTTTTTCACCTTGCCCGACCATAAGTTATTTCTTCAAACCGATGTTTGCGGGCATTGGATTCTAACATAGCCCAAAGAAGGACGAACCCATACCGAGATCTGAGCATGCTTATCCGTGATCAATCTCCCGCCGCTTCGTAAATCTCATTCGGTATGACCTGAAAGTCGAAAATATCATCAATTGGAGAGTAGTAGGCGACATCTTCTAAAAAACCATAATCGCCATCGAAGTAATAATCGAATATTAACCGAAAGGTATTTACCGGAGAGATGGAATCGTAAAGCAATTCAGATCCACTTTGAGGAAGGTAATAGGCGTTAAGAATAGCCATTCTCGCTTCCGTTGGAATCGGATCACCCGTCGGACCACCATGATCACCCTGGAGGATGATGATTGGCTCTGTCTCCGAATTCAGGAGGATCATTTTCAAAATGTGTTCCATCCGCTTGTTGATGTAGGTCACCTGATCGCGATAGCCGATCATGCCTTCATGACCCTCCAACGCCTCCAGATCGCTGGCAAAAGTGAATGGAGCGGATTGATCCACAAACTCCCCATTGGGACCGAAGATCATCGGACCATGGGGACTAATGATGTGGGCAAACACAAATTTAGGCCCCTCAATGGAAGGGATCTGCTCAAGTTTTTCCAATGCAGAGAGGACGATCTGGCGGTGTTCCTTGTAGGGATAATTAATCTCCGGTACGAGAAATCCGAGGACATTTGCACTATCGATGAGAAACCGAGCGGCTGTCGTATGCAAAAGCATGGTCTCAAATTTATTCAACCGCCATAAGGAATGTAGTTCGCTTGAGGAATCTTGTATTGGCGTAAGATAAAGATCTGAATCTTCGAATTCGGTATGGTAGTGGCCTGTCTTGAAGGTTATTTCCATATAACCAAGGTCGCTCAAGCTTCGACGCACCAAATTGTCTCTCACAAGTTGATGAAGTTCGGTGCGATCTTGGTTCCCGGCCACGAACTGATCACTGAATTCCCACAAGTAATTGAGATTCAATGTAGATCCAAGGGAGTTCTCTGTCCATGCATAATTACTCTGGCTTCTATGGGCTACATAGAATCCCAGATCCTCCAAGCTTTGAATGAAATCCGAATTGTCATACAAGTAGAATGCCCGTAATGCGTCTTCTCGAGCATATGCATCAAGAATAATGTAGTAAATATCTGGTAATGTTCCGCTTTCTGAAAGTTGTTCTTCAGTAGACATGATAGCCACATCGTCTTGATTTGCCCGTGCGGAAGCCATACGCAGTTCATAACGCCCGATTTGATAGATAGGGAAGGCTAACGCTATTGCCACGATCAGATTTAAAACCTCAGTCCATACCTCAGGTGCTCGAATTCTCCTCCATATCAGCCATATCCCCACGCCAAAAATGACCATCCAGATGAGTGCTAGGTAGCGATGGCGAACAAAGGTGCTCCCGAGGACGGTTTCATAACGCAAGAACTGGTATATGTGACCATACGAAAAGAATAGAATCACGGAGAGTGTGGTGACCAATGATGCTCGATGCCAGTCTCGAAAGAGAAGGCGAAAAACGATGAGTAAGCCAACCGCGCCAACCATGGAAACGATCAGAGCACGTAATGCATCTTCGACTAAAACATCACCGACATTGTTTGCCAACAATGCGAGAATTGGGTAAGCACCAAAGAGAAATGGATGTAGTGTCAAACGCGTTACCTTCGTTATCATACCTGCTCCTTGATTCGATCCCATTTCTTCAAACCGATCCCTATGCATCATTAATTTGGGGATTGCTGGTCTGCATTATAAAGTCGAAAGTTTCCATTTTGATATGACAAAGGTAAACCACTAAACTGCTCCCACTCCTGAGGGCATTTTTCACAAATAACAGCGCAGGGCTGGAAATCATCTTGGCGATAGTCCTCCGAGGGTGTCCCAGAAACAATCCACTCCAATTCGAGATTGGGATCAGGAGCGCCAAGTAAAACCCAAAGAGGGTACTCCGCTCCACTTCCTGAGAGCATGATGCCAACCTTTGTACATCCGATTTCATGGATGATGTCCGTCATCTCTGTATACGGCTCGATGAGATGTTGACCAAGAGCGAAGTATAACTCCTCCCGCGTAAGTGTTAATACGCTTTCGATATTGCTCTGCTCGTCAGGGATGAGGGGGCGTGATTGAATGCTCACAAGCCACGGCCACGACGCGACGAGAAGAATGGCTGCAATCAACCGTCCGATATTCTGAGGGAGGAACTGCCGGAGACTGAAGCCGATAGCCGGAGCGGATAGGACAAAGAATGGTAAATGCAATCGACTGCCGAATACCTGCCATTTGAACAAAAAGCTATAGATAAGAAAAGTGACAGCTACAGCTATCGTATAGATCATCACCGGAGTGCCTCTGACTTTCGGTACAACGAAAATCAAACCAAAGAACACAAGGATGAGGAGTGCATGTATCGGGTTACCGGCTGTCGCTTCTCCTGTGTTGGGTTTTCCCACGGTGAACCAGCCCACTGTGGTTGTACGTGGATCTTGAATATCCAATCCCAATTTGGCGTGAACCTTGTAGATCGAGGTGAAGAGCCAATCGTTCAGCCGAGACCATGGGGTTCCAGCATGCAAAGCAGCGTTACGCAATAAATTGGAAAGGAAAACCCGTGGTTCGTAACTTTCATTGGCGTGTAAGGTGACCTTGCTCGAGGGACCGACCGGATGACCATACACGAGCGTATTTCGCGTCAGATGTCCAGCGTTCAACACGACCATGATGAGCATCGCGGCCAGGCCTAAAAGCAGACTTCGGCCAACAAACCTTCTAAGAGACACGACCGATACAACAACTGCGAAGGGTAACAAGTAGACAACGGCGGTCAGTTTGGTCAGAAGAGCTAACCCTGCTCCTAGACTTATGAACACCAAAGCATATGGCTTGAGCCCCCTTTTCAAGATGTACAAGCTTTCTGAGGCAACACAAACCATCCAAAAAGTAACCACATAGTCCGTCATCGTGCTGGATGCCTGAGCAATGCCCATGGGAAGCGTCGCAGTGAAAACAACGGCCATCAATTGGCCACGATTATTTGCCCCAAGCTGTGAAGCGATAAGTGAGACCCCAACCAGGCTGCCGAGCATAGCCAGCCATTCCACGAAATTCACGAGCCGATCACCACCAACAAGAACATAGAAATGAAGTACAGCCATCTCTGCGCCCGGCTGCATCAAGTTTTGCTTTTCTATTCCAGTAGCGAAGGGCTGAACAGCACCTTCCTGCGTCCAATGGGCCACACGACTAAGGTGATAATTTAAAGAATCCCAGGTTTGACCCGGTGTGTACCAAGCAAGGAATGAAGTTATGCCCAGAATAATTAGAACGCCTACCAGGAGCAATCGATCCGACCATGCTCTTGGGGGCACAAAGTTGGGGAGGTGGATCTTCGTGCCTCGCATCTTCTCTTTTATCAGCCAACCCGCTAAACCTAGAATAGGGATCAACCACCCTAGACTCAACCCGAGAGGTGTGACCCCCTTAACAAGACTCAGCACCTCTGTGAGGACAACCAAGTAGGAACCCCAAACGAGAGCCGCCCGCAAGGCTGCTCGCCTCCAAGCATTCCGATGATTGAGGTTGCCTAGGAGGAGAAAGATACATAAATAGCCAAGTACAGGGAAGATCATGAGCATGGTGACAATCTCATTTGCCGAAGATTAAAATCCCTACTCATGCGTCGAAAACTCATTCGGTACAAGAATGAAATTAAAAGGGTCAACATGACGAGAGTAATAACTAATATCTTCAATCAAACCATAGCTTCCACCAAAATAGTGGTCGAAGATGATCCTAAATGTGTTCACTGGAGAGACCGTCTCATAAAGGTGTTGATCCCCACCCTCTGGTAGATAATAGGCGTTGAGAATGGCCATCTGGCTTGACAAGGGTCCATCAAGACCATGGTCCCCTTGAAGGATGATGATTGGCGGAGGTTCTGATCTCTCCAAGATTTCCTCAACGATCAATGAAATCCGTTGATTAATAAATTTAACTTGACCGATGTACATCGCCGCCCTTTCTTCGAACGGCATCTCTTCATTGGTCCCTCCGAGTGTGAACGCCCCAGATTGATCGACCTCCTCCCCGTCGGCGCCAAAAACAAAAGGAGGGTGCGGGACGAGTATATGAGCAAATACTAACTTTGGACCCTCAAGTCCAGGAACGACTTTCTCGAGAGAATCGAGTTGATAGAGAATCAGCGCCCGATGTTCACGATAAGGACCTTCTATCGCCTGCTTAAGGAAATCTGGCATCAACGTGGCGGCATCTGTAATCACAAGGCCTGCGGAGCTTTCTATGAGCATCGATTCGAATGCGTTGACCCCACCCGCTCGCTCGAACTTCGTCAAAGCTGTGCTGCTTGGGTCAAAGAAGACATCAGCGTCGCGCCAACCGCTCCAATAGTATCCAGTGTCGAAGGTGATGACTTTATAACCTAAGCATTCCAAATTCCTACGTGCAATTCCTCTCGTCAGTAGTGGCCATAAAGGCATCCAATCTGCTGTGTCGGGTTGTGAGAAGCTCTCATCCAACTTGTCGAGGTAATTCATATTAAACGAAGCGCTCAGGGAGAGTCCTGTTACACCGTAATTGCTTTGGCTCCCTGGCGCGATATAGAAACCCATCTCACGTAGGTTATCCAAGAAAGCACTATTGTCGAAACCGTAGACATCACGCAGTGTATCTCCGCTTGTGTATGCATCCAGAATGATGTAATAGACATCTGGCGGAGTTGCTTCCGGGTCGATCGATACATCACATTCGCCAATATCTTGCTTAACCGTGGAAGACTGAACAGCTTGGAAGCGCGCTTCAAAAACAACTATTCGAATGGTCGGCAAGACGACGGTTGCCACCGCAGCGATGTTCAACGCCAGTGTAATCAACGTGACATCTCTCAAACGGCTCCTTATCCACCACAAACCGATCCCAAAAGCTAGAAGCCATATCGGTAACAAATAACGATGTCTGCCAATCGCTTCAGCCAAGCCTCCAAGCTGGCGCAACAGGTCATAGATGTGTCCATAGGAGAAGAACATAACGACGAACACGGTGCATCCTAAAGCTGCCTTACGCCACTCACGCAGTAGCAGCTTCAGGAACAAGAAACATGCGATCGAGCCAACTACCGCCACAACCAGAGCCCGTTGAGCCTGACTCGGTCTTACCTGTTCAATATTATGCGCTAAGAGAGCGATCACAGGATACGCTGCGAAGAATACATGATGAAGTGGAAAACTCTGTAAATATTTCATCGACTCGCATCCACCCGATCAACCATCTTCATTCACTGTGTAATCCAATCCGGTGTACAACACCAATCCTTCGCCAAAATCCCCAACTCGTTCTAAGCCGTGGACACGTTCGCGATCCCCACATACCGTACAGATGATCACACAAGGCTTGAAATTCGGATCAATATATCGCTCAAGTTGAGATGGGACTTCAAGCGACTCTATCCGATATCCGCTTTGTGGCGCACCTAAGAGCCACCAATATGGATATTCCAAATCCGAAGAGTCGATTTTCAATCCCACGTTCATGCAATCGCTCTCTTTTACGGCATCAGCAATCGCATTAAAAGGCTCTCTTA
>DUEZ01000062.1 GCA_011174825.1 Anaerolineae bacterium
GTCTTGACGGCGAGGGGATTGGGCATTTGTTTTGGGGATTGAGTGGAACGTGAGGCGTGAAACGTGAGGCGTGAAACGTGAGGCGTGAAACGTGAGGCGTGAAGCGGGAAGCGTGAAGCGTGAGGCGTGAAACGTGAGGCGTGAAGCGTGAGGCGTGAAACGTGAGATGTGAAGCGTGAGGCGTGAAACGTGAGGCGTGAAACGGGAAGCGTGAAACGTGAGACGAAGGCAGAGAAATAAGCTTACTGGTGGGCAACGTTTTTTGGTAGGCGCATTGTTCGCGGCGGCATTTTTTTTGGTCGAGGCGGGTATTGCTGAGATTCTGCTTTCCAGTAATGCACAATGCGAAGCCATGGTGTCAAATATGCGATTGAGATTCGGGCTAGAAGATGTTTGTACCCCCGAGTGGGTTGTCTATATGTTGGGAGCCATTTCGCGAGGGATTGTTGGATTACTCTTTCCTGGATCCCCAGCCTTGTTGGCATGGCTTAGCATGGGTGGGATGTACGCGATTGCCGGGGGGGGATGTGCTCAGTTGTCTCCGCGTTGGGGAGTATCGATTTATCTTGCCGGACACATCGCACTTGTAGCTTTACTAGCGGGTTTGGGATACATATCACAATTTATTGCGTGACGTTCTTTTCAATTCACTTCCTTATTTCATAAGCAAGAATTCAGCCACGATATCTAAAGACCTGTAAACATTTTTGTACCATAGAGAAAAAACCATCCTTCGACGTCCTTCGGCAAGGCTCAGGACAGATGCTCAGGATGATTTTTAGATAGTTAGGCTTTTGGGGTTTTGCTAAAATATTACTCCGTGGATGGCGGCTCCTCGAAAAGACAAGCCAGGGCGTCGCGTGGCGGCCATCGAAGTGGTCGCTCAACGCCCTCAGTGCGCATAGCCACACCATGGCCTTCAATGACCTGACCGATGATAGAAACATGCACATCTTGATCTTCAATGGCTTCACGGACGCTCTCAAGCCCCTCTGGTTTGACGGAGAGGAGCAACGCCCCCGAGGCGATCGCCTCCAGCGGATCGACCCCCAAAACTTCGCATATCATGGAGGATTCTGGAGGTATGAGTACGGAATCCCTTTCAACTACCAGCTTCACGCGGGCGGCTTCCGCAAGTTCCCACAACCCTGAGGCCAAACCTCCTTCGGTCGGATCGTGCATCGCGGTCACTTCCCCGGTCTCTACCGCAGCGAGTGCCTCTGGGACAACACTAATCCCGGGTTGATGAAGGAAATCACGCGCAGCTGACACGACTTTGGTTGGGAGGGATGCCAATCGATCGGGAAACTCCCTGGCAAGAATGCTGGTGGCTTCGATCGGAATACCTTTGGTTAACAACAGATGATCTCCTGGACGCGCGCCCAGGGGCGTGATCAAGCGGTCCCGTTCTATCTCTCCTAACATCGTGCCCGCGACAATTGGACGATCATGACCCGCTGTGATCTCGGTGTGCCCGCCGATGAGCTGGGCACCGATGGATTTACACGCATCGCCGATTTGATCGAAGATGTCCGTTGTCATTTCGCTGTCAGCTCTACCCTCAGGTAGTAGGAGCGTTGCGAGGAACCATCGAGGTGCGGCGCCCGTTGTGACGACATCGTTGGCATTGACGTGAACCGCATACCATCCGATCTCTTCTTCGGTAAATGTGATCGGATCGGATTTGGCGACGAGTAAAGTGTCACCAAAATCGAGCACAGCGCAGTCTAAACCGATGCCAGGGCCGAGGAGGACACGAGGGTCCGAGGGAGCATGACGGCGGAGAAGGTCCTTGAGCAGTTCTGGGGGGAGCTTGCCGATCGGTAACTTATCCATCTCAAACATCCATTGTACACAAAGGGCCGTCCTGATGGACGGCCCACCTGTGCGCTGCGGCATCCTTATCCATTCAAGAGGAGGGATGCCGCAGCGCGTTTACTTGCATAATTATCCATTGGCATCACCTCCTCTTTTCAAAGATAGCGAAGGGGAGGGCGTTCAATGTGAACGCTCGGAAGAGTATCCCATAGGGAGGGTCGAATGTCAACATTCCTCAAACTGTCATTGCGAGGAGCCTTTAGGCGACGAAGCAATCTTATCGTTGAGGAGATTGCTTCGCGCCTGCGGGGCTCACAATGACATACGGGTATGTGTCATTCCTAGGAGCCCTTTGGCTTTGCTCAGGACCTTCGGCTTTGCGACGAGGAATCCCTATGATGATACTATTGATTTCGACACATCATAGGGATTCTTCGCCTGCGCTTTGCTCCGGCTCAGAATGACACATTTATGATGTAGCTTCGAGGGGCTTTACCAAATTTGTAGTGGATGACTTCGCGGTATTTGTAGGGGCGCAAGGCCTTGCGCCCCTACATCAAGTTCGAATCATTAGCATCACATCGTAAGAGTAAGTAATGCAATATAAGCTGCTACATCAGCCTAAAGAATCAACATTGCATCACCAAAAGAATAGAAGCGATAGCCCTCCTTCATGGCGACGTCGTACGCCTTGAGAACCCTGTCACGACCGGCGAAAGCTGAAACCATCATCAACAAGGTTGATCGAGGTAAATGAAAGTTAGTGATCATCGCGTCCACCGCGTGGAACTGGAATCCTGGCAAGATATAGAGGTCGGTAGCACCTTCGAAGGGGGCAACTTCATGATCAGGTTTCGTTAACCGTGCTGCAGTCTCTAATGTACGTACGGTTGTCGTCCCTACAGCGACAATCCGAGCGCCCTTTGAACGTGCGTTGTTAATGACCTCTACAGCTTGTGGGGCGATCTGACACCACTCGCGATGGATCGGATGCTCACCAGGATCTTCTTCGTTGACCGGAAGGAATGTATCCAAGCCGACATGGAGGGTGATCTTGACGATCGCTACACCTTTCGTTTCGATCGCCCTCAGCACTTCTGGGGTGAAATGCAAACCAGCCGTTGGTGCAGCAGCGGATCCAGGTCGACGAGCGAAGACGGTTTGATACTCGTTGGGATCTTTCAAAGGAGTATTGATGTAGGGTGGCAACGGCATTTCACCCATCTCATTTAGGATGGGCGAGATGGATTTATTAAATCGGACAACCCTCCGCCCCCCACCAAGGTCTTCAAGGATCTCCGCCTTAACCTCCTTCGATAAAGAAATCTTTCGCCCCACTACCAACCCTTTGCCACCCACCAGGGCTTCCCATGTTCGTGATGATCGACGATTGAGCAAAAGGAGCTCCACGTGACCACCGGTAGGGATCTTGTGCCCACGCAAACGAGCAGGGAGCACCCGCGTCTCATTGAGCACCAAAGCGTCGCCGGGAGAGAGGAAGCTTGGCAGGTCACGGAAAATGTGGTGGCTCAGTGTCTCACGTTTACGATCGAGGATGAGCAAGCGAGACGAGTCCCGTGGATCAGCGGGCCGCTGGGCAATCATTTCAGGCGGCAGGTGGTAATCGAAGTCAGCTGTTC
Source organism: Anaerolineae bacterium (assembly GCA_011174825.1). GTDB lineage: Bacteria > Chloroflexota > Anaerolineae > Anaerolineales > E44-bin32 > DUEZ01. The sequence goes on from DUEZ01000062.1 coordinate 3,459, forward strand.
GCACGGATTACTTGCTCGATATTCGGGAAATTATATTCAGGATGAGTGTAAGGAGTATGCTTAGCAAGATTGAGCTTGCTAGCGGGATCAGACAGGTGATTTGGTCCGATTGGAATCGAATGTCTCCCGGGAGGGAGCCCAGAGGAAGGCCTAGGCGGCTGAAGATCCATATCAGACCGCCGATTCCGGCGAGAACGAGTCCAGCAATGATCAGCCAGCGAGCAAGAGCAGTCAGATCGAACATTGGTCTAACACGGTCACATGTCAGGGAGACGCTGCTGAGGTGTGGTTGGGGGATCCAGACCGAGGTGTTCGTACGCAATAGGAGTCGCAACGCGACCCTGTGGTGTACGATCGATAAATCCCAGTTGGAGCAAGTAGGGCTCGACGACGTCCATCACAGTATCAGGTTCTTCGCTGATTGAGGCTGCGATCGTTTGCAGGCCAACTGGTCCACCTTGATATTTTTCGATAATCGTTTCCAACACACTGCGGTCGGCTGTATCTAAACCCAGATCATCGATTTCAAGCAGCGCCAAAGCTTCCTTCGCAACGGGACGGGTGATACATCCATCGGCACGCACCTGAGCGTAATCGCGCACACGACGAAGAAGACGCAAGGCAACACGAGGCGTACCACGTGCTCGACAAGCGATCTCAGAAGTGCCGCCATCATCGATGTCTACCTGCATCACGTCAGCACCTCGGATAACGATGGCTTCCATCGAAGGTAGGTCATAAAATCCTACACGGTGCGTGGCCCCAAATCGCGTCCGTAAGGGTGCCGTTAAGAGCGCCAATCGAGTGGTAGCTCCGACGATTGTAAACCGCGGTAGTTTGAGGCGAATCGATCGAGCGCTTGGCCCTTTACCGATGGTGATGTCCAGGGCAAAATCCTCCATCGCAGGATAGAGGATCTCCTCCACCACGCGGCTTAGGCGGTGGATCTCGTCGATGAACAGGATGTCGTTTTCTTGGAGATTGGTCAGGATGGCTGCGAGATCACCGGCGCGTTCGACAGCCGGTCCAGAGGTCACTTTGATATTGACATCCATCTCGTTTGCCAGAATATGGGCCAGCGTTGTCTTGCCCAGACCAGGCGGTCCGTAGAAGAGGACGTGATCGAGCGCTTCTTCACGCGCGAGCGCAGCTTGGATGAGAATGGCAAGGTTCTCTTTAACCCGATCTTGACCGATCATCTCGGCCAAAAGGCGGGGTCGGATGCCGCGTTCGCCAAGATCTTCCTGATGGCGATTGGGTGAGGTAAGACGTTCCTTGGTTTCGACCACGGAGTGGATTATACCGGAAGGTCTTCTATGAGGGAACAGGCTCGGATGATAAATCAAGTTGGATGTCAGAAATGTGGACCTCGTGAATCGTGATGCGTAATGCGTGATGATGTTGCAGCTCCCCTCATCCCAGTTCACTCCCCAAAGGGGAGAGAATGCCTTCTCCCTCTCCCTTCTAGGGAGAGGGCTGGGGTAAGGGTGAATTTCGTCCGTTGACCTCCCCTCATCCTAACCCTCTCCCTTCTAGGGAGAGGGCTGGGGTGAGGGTGAATTTAGTACGTCGACCTCCCCTCACCCTAACTTTCTCCCCAAAGGGGAGAGTGGGTATCCGTGCTCTCTCTGTTGAAAGTGTAGGAAATCTTACGCAGCCGCGATCAATCGGACCCAGTCACGATCCCCAAAAGGTGGTTCAAAGGATATGCCAAGGTGACGGTAAAGTTCAGGTGGAATGCCAATATCTGCTAGATAAATGTCGCTCTGGAGATTCCTGAGGCCCGTCTTTGGCAGTCCGAGGGTGAGCGTCCGAATGGGTTGAACAACGACACCGGGGGCTTCACCCGTAGTGGCGTCCATCCCAGAGGGAACATCGAGCGAGATTACCTGGACAGCGTGCTGATTACACCATTGAATGAGATCCGCGGTTAATCCATGGGGGACGCCGCGTAAGCTGTAACCGATGAGCGCATCGACGACCAGACCGGCGCTCGTAATCATCTCCTCGGCATTGCTCGTCTGGATCGGTTGAACACCAGCAGCTTGCAGGATCTTTATTTGATGTCGCGCTGCTTCTCCCAATTCATCCATCGAACGGCTGAGAACGATATGAGTCTTGATCCCACGATTGTGCAGGTGCCGCGCACAGCAAATGCCACCACCACCATTGCCCCCAGGTCCGGCGAGGACAGTCACCACAGCATTTTTTTCAGTGATCAATTCCAAGACGTGGTGGGCAAGGTTCCGACCAGCGTTTTCCATCATTTGGAGGATACCGAGATGGTAGGTTTCCATTGCCAGGCGATCGACTTCGAGCATTTGTTCCGCGGTGACCGCGGGTACCTGTGCTCCAGTTTCAGTTTGAAAGAATACCTTGCTCATCTTAGGCCCTTTGCCTCCAACAGGCATCCACGAAGAATATTCAACACGATAGCAATGGACATTTAACAACAATGCGCATAGGCACTTGGATCGAAGAAGGTTCAAGCGTAATCTGCGAATGACTTCTAAATTGGTTGCCGTAAGTCCACTAAGAGGGTCGAAACGCTGTAACTCTCGCCTCCGTCTATCTACTCGCAGTGCTACAGCAGAGGTGAGACTGGTTGGCCTGATGAGAGATTCGAAAACCTCCGCGTAGTAAGACGAGATCGAGGAGATAGACCATTTCGGGAGGGGATGCGTACTCCCAACAAATTGAGCAAACTAAAATCCAGGATACCAATGTTTTCTCATCGCTTTGCATGGTGAAGTGATGAGCTTCAAGTCTTTCCATCCCCTATTCGATGAATCGATCGTGTCAGTGCGTAACGAGAGGTGGGAGTTTCTTCGCTTGCTGAACCCAGTTTTTAACCGCGCGTTGGGATGGGACCCGTCGTACGAGCCGCTTCACCTCGTTTGCCTTGATGATGGCTTGGTAAAGGTGATCGGGCCGTCGAACACGTAATTCCTTTACAGTATCGACCCCGGCTTCCTCAAGCAAGTCGCTGTACTCTTCACCGATACCTTTAATGCGCATCAGGTCAGCTAGATTTACCCATTCAAGGATCAGAGTCTCGGAAATGCCTGATCGTTTTGCTAAGTCTGCTCTACCTCGTTTATTGGCGCCTGCATCGAGTAATTTTTCGGTCGTTCGAATACCAACGCGCCTCAACTTAGTAGCGTACGAGGAACCAATACCTTCGACGCTCGTAATGCTTGTCATGTCTCCCTCCTCATTTGAATGCGGTATACCATTGTAAGTACAATGAACCTCAGCGTCAATCACTCGAAGCGTCAGATGTGATTGGCACAACATCGTGGTTGAGCGGATCGAAGCATTTCAAGTCGCATACCTATGGTCTCCCCGACCAGACTTCGATGTGAAATCCTGCGAACAGCGTAAGCATGTCGAAGGATGTGGTATTGGAAAGTCATCCTGCGATGAGTGCGGAATGGCGATCTTCCAGAGTGGGAGAGACACACTGTGCGTACCGAGGGGTAAACATGCTCTTGGGTTACCTCTCCCTGCTCCTTGCGCGTGTTGTTTTTCAGTGTACTCATTCTTATTTTGTAGTACTAAGTGGTGTTGACGCACTCGTCATCCTTCACTATACTGGCAGATGAAAATCATAGGACAAAAACAAAGCCTGCAGCCGTATTCTCTGTTGATACGTATAATTCAACAATGGCGGCCTCGGTTTATAGGCAACACTCGATTTATCACAAGTACTTATCCTCATGTTCTTTACGGGATAGCCTATAACTGAGGAGGATAAGCATTGTGATCGGCTTAGGACTCCGTCAACTTCAAGACGCGCTTAATCGCAAAGCAGATTCCATTCAGAAAGAGTTCATCTCGCTCAGTGAGCGAATTGACGAACTCGGAAGATTGATGCTTGAAGCCGAAGACGAGGATCGTCAGCGATTACGGGACGATCAAAAAGCGCTACGTGAAGAACAACAAGGGCTCGCTGAAGAGATCAACATTTGGCGGGATCGTGCACGATCTGTTACCCAGCAACCGGGCACAGCAAGCCTGAGGAGAGTCTTGGATGAGTTGCTGGAGCTAGAAGAGGAGATGATCAAATCAGCAATTGAGCACGCGATCTACCTTCTTGATGCCCCAGAAGATGAACTCGCTGCCCTAGATATACAACCACAGCGAGTTCAAATGACCTCAGTGCAGCGATTGCTTGAGCGTGCGAGAACCGAATACGACTTCAGGGGGAGTGATACTTCTGTACGGTTGAGAGAAGCGATCACATTTGCCAACCGCCCTGGTATGGCTCAGGACGAGGAGACGTTGGCGGAAATCGAAGCGGCTATGCAGGATTCGGATCCCCTCGTGCGGGAAGTAGCGATCCTTACCACTGCTCAACTTCATCGGTTCCGCGCCATTCGTGTGGCAGATCTTGATGTCGTTCATGAATCAGTTCTATATCTTTCCCGGATGACCCATCCTTCGGTGATTCCGATCCTGATAGAGATCCTTGAAAATCCCCGAACAGGATTTATTATCGAAGAAGGTGAGACGATCGAGAGCAATAACGATCGCTCACGGATGGTGGCGTTATTACGCTTAGTCGAATGGCACACAGCGGATGCCAAGGCTGCTATTCAAGCTAGACAATTTGATCGCGATGGACACATCGTTAAAGCTTCGGATCGAGCACTTGAATTATTTCCAGGGCCATGGTCAGGCCCGCTAAAAGGTACGGGTTCCCTGGAAAAGAATTCTTGAGTGTAGAACTCTGTTGGTTTAAACGTCGAACGGCAAGCGACAAGCAGGGTGGATGGTCAGCAAATTCGATGATGCTGATTCACCCTTGACATAACTAATACTTTCCGTATAATTTGGACCGTAGTAGAGAACAATGTGAAGGGGTTTAAAACATAGCGCTTGAGGAAAGAAGGTTCCTCATGCGCTAGTTTTGCTATGCCTGTTGAATAGCACGTTTGTTCGATCTAGCTGTCAGTACGATTACGGTAGGTAAATTCTATATCTGATACGGAGGGTTATTGGTGGAAGCAAAAGGATTTCGAGCGCTACGAATCAGTTTGGCTTCTCCTGAGACGATTCACAGCTGGTCATATGGTGAGGTTCTCAAACCGGAGACGATCAACTATCGCAGGCTTCGCCCTGAGAAAGATGGCCTTTTCTGCGAAGCCATATTCGGTCCAACAAAGGACTGGCAGTGTTACTGTGGGAAGTACAAGAATATTCGCTTCAAGGGGATAACATGTGAAAAGTGCGGCGTTGAGGTCACGCGCTCTTCTGTACGTCGGGAGCGCATGGGTCACATAACCTTAGCGGCACCGGTTGCACATGTCTGGTACACACGTCGGGTGCCATCCTATCTCGGGCTTCTATTAGATGTTTCGCGACGCAACTTAGACCGTGTTCTTTATTTTGCCCAATATATTGTGACCAACGTCGATGAAGATGCCCGCCGCAAGGCGGTAAAACGTGTCGAGGAAGAGATCGGACGTTTGGAGCGCGAGCAGGAGGATGCGATCAAAGGGAAACTTTCGGAGATCAAAGCCTCTCGCAAAGATCGCTTGGAGGAACTCAAAGAACGGAAGCGGGAGATCAAGGAGGCCTACGACGAAGAGGTTGCGGCCAAGATCGATCCTGTTATCCGAGAGGGTCAGCGTCTTGAACGGACACTCAATGAGAAACTTGAAAAGACGATTCGCGTCCCGATAGAATTCAAAGCCACAAATACAGTCGTTGCTGAGAAAGGCGAGACGATCGGGAAGGATCACATCAAACGAGTCCAGAAAGCGGTAAAACAACAGTTGGAGGGAATTGAGGCCGGACTCAAGGAACAGCGAGATCGTGAGCTTGACCAAATCAAGATGCAGGAGGAGGAGGTCAAGGCGGAAGTCGATCTTGAGCTTGAAACTACACGTGATACGACCGATGAAACAAGTATGGCCACTCGTGAGCAGTTGAAGCGCGATGGTGAAGAAGTGCTTGGCCTTCACCAGATGATGTTCTTGGGCGAGAGCCGCTATCGTGAGTTGAAAACCAAGTGGGGCCAGGTCTTTCGAGCCGATATGGGCGCAGAAGCTTTCTATGAAATCCTGCGCGAATTAGATCTTGACCAACTTGCCAAAGATCTCTGGGAGGAAGTACGTACCACGCGCAGTAAACAGCAGAAGAAGAAAGCAACCAAGCGACTGAAGGTTGTGGAAGCCTTTCGGCGATCCGGGAATCGACCGGAGTGGATGGTGCTCACTGTGCTGCCTGTCATCCCACCAGATTTACGCCCCATGGTTCAGTTGGATGGTGGACGCTTTGCGACTTCGGATTTGAACGATCTATACCGCAGAGTAATCAACCGCAATAATCGATTGAAGCGCTTGGTTGAACTGGGCGCACCCGATGTCATTGTCCGTAACGAGAAACGCATGCTGCAGGAGGCGGTGGACTCCTTGGTGGACAACGCGCAGAGGGGTAAAGCTCTCTCTCGCCGCGGCCGTCGTGAGCTTAAATCACTTAGCGATATGCTCAAAGGAAAGAAAGGTCGCTTCCGCCGCAACCTGTTGGGTAAGCGCGTTGATTACTCGGGGCGGTCGGTAATCGTGATCGGACCCCATCTGAAGCTCTATCAATGTGGGCTACCGAAGACGATGGCACTTGAGTTGTATCGGCCATTCGTAATATCGAAGTTGGTTTCTTACCTATACGCCGCCAATGTCAAAGGTGCAAAGAGGATTATCGAACGTGAACGCCCTGAAGTTTGGGAGGTTCTCGAAGAGGTGATTAAGGACCGACCGGTGTTGCTGAACAGAGCGCCTACATTGCATCGTCTCGGGATCCAAGCCTTTGAGCCTGTCCTCGTCGAGGGGAAGGCCATTCAGCTACATCCGTTGGTTTGCGCTGCGTTCAACGCTGACTTTGATGGCGATCAAATGTCGGTCCATCTCCCACTCTCTCAGAAAGCCGTTCATGAAGCACGTGATTTGATGCTCTCCTCAAGGAATTTGCTCAAACCTGCCGATGGTGAACCAATCGTTGGACCGACCAAGGATATGGTTCTAGGAGTGTACTACCTGACCATGGAGGTCGAGGGGAAAGAGCATCGCGGTGCGGGAAGAGCCTTCGCGGATATCGATGAGGTGGAAATGGCTTACGCCCTGGACCAGGTTACTCTCCATGCCCCGATCCAGCTTAAAACTGAGACTTGGTACAGCGACGAGGGTCAACGACTTGAAGAAGCCGAAAGCCACTTGATCAAAACAACCGTCGGTCGGGTACTCTTCAATCGTGTTTTGCCTGAAGAATTGCGGTTTGTCAATCGCGTGTTGGATAAAGGTGCGATCCAAGAGTTGGTTAGCGATATTTACTACTTACTACGTGAGGAGGGTACACCGGCGATTGTTGATGCGATCAAAGATATTGGGTTTGCCTATGCAACACGATCGGGATCTACAATAGCTGTATCTGACATAACGGTTCCCCCAGATCGAGAAGCGATCATCAATCGAACACTGGAGGAAGCAGAAGCAGTACGTTTGGATTACCAACGAGGGTTGCTAACCGAACAGGAGCAAGTAGAACACATTATTGAACTATGGCAGCAAACGACGACTGAAGTAGCCGATGCTGTGCGTGATGGGATGGATCCCACGGGTAACTTAAGCACGATGGCGATCTCGGGTGCTACCAAAGGTGGTTTTGGACCGATCTCTCAGCTCGCTGGGATGCGTGGACTCATGGCGGATCCTGCAGGGAGGATCATCCCATTGCCCATCCGGTCAAACTTCCGCGATGGACTGACCACATTGGAGTATTTCATCTCCACCCATGGCGCTCGTAAAGGTTTAACCGATACAGCCCTGCGTACTGCGGATGCAGGTTATCTGACGCGGCGTCTGGTTGATGTCGCTCAAGACGTGATCATCAACGATGAGGACTGCGGAACAGAATATGGTATCTGGATCAGGCGTTCCGACGATGTGGCGGGACAGCAATTCCAAGATCGAATTATGGGTCGAGTAACCGCGAAGCGGGCAACCGATCCGGAGACCGGTGAGATTTTAGCCAAGAAAGGAACGCAGATCACCCTGGCTAAGGCTCGCAAGATCGGTGAATCGAATCTCACCGAAATGTTCGTACGATCCCCACTTACATGTGAACTTCAATTTGGCTTGTGCAGGAAGTGTTACGGTATGGATCTCGGTCGAGGAAGGATGGTCGAATCAGGCGCAGCCGTAGGTATCGTCGCAGCTCAATCGATCGGTGAGCCTGGCACACAGCTAACGCTGCGTACTTTCCACACGGGTGGTGTGGCTGCGGGCGGTGACATCACTACCGGTCTTCCTCGTGTCGAGGAACTCTTCGAAGCGCGTAAGAAGCCAAAGGGTGAAGCAGTTATTGCGGAGATCTCAGGCACGACTCATGTCATCGCTCCTGAAGTGCCTGATGGCCCTCGCTCAGTCCAGATTGTCGAAAGCCAATTGATTACGGATGAGTACTCCATTCCGGGCAACTGGGCTTTGAAAGTAGATGACGGGACTGAAATAGGTGCCGGCGAATTGATCGCGAAACGTGGAGATTCGACCATCGTTGCTAGCCATAGCGGTCGATTGAGGATCGAGGACGGCAAAGTAATCGTCGCTTACGACCAAGTAGACGAAGCAGAGTATGACATACCCCCCAGCGCTCGCTTGCTGGTTAAAGATCGTGAAAAAGTCCAAGCTGGTCAGCAGCTGACTGAGGGATCATTGAACCCTCATCGCATCCTGCGAATCCTTGGTCGTGAGGCGTGCGAGTTGTATTTGCTCACGGAGGTTCAGAAAGTCTATCGATCACAAGGGCAAAATATCAACGACAAGCATTTCGAGGTCATCATCCGCAAGATGCTCTCGAAAGCGCAGGTTACCCAACCGGGTAATACCGATCTATTGCCAGGTGATCTGGTTGACCGCCGTTTCTTAATGCGGCTAAACGAGCAGATGCTGCAAGAAGGTTTGCTGCCGGCTCGTGCGATGCAGGTTCTCCTTGGTGTGACCAAGGCGTCGCTGAGCACAGAATCCTTCCTTTCGGCTTCCTCCTTCCAACATACGATCAAGGTCTTAGCAGGTGCTGCGATCGAAGGAAAGGTGGATTACCTTCGAGGGTTGAAGGAAAATGTGATCATCGGCAAACTCATACCAGCAGGAACTGGCTTTCCTGGTCCAGTCGTGGCCCTACATGATGAACGATTGGATGGGGAGTTAGAGGTCGAAGTAGAAGCTGAGGTCGAAGAGGTCGTACCACAACCAGAAGCAGTCGCGGCTGATTAATAAACATGATCTGATCGGTATCCAATAATAGTGCGTCTGGGGAAGGCTAAAATCTGCGCCTAGGGGGATTTTAGATCTTGGTATCAGGTACGCAGCGTAGGTTGATGCCTGTGGCCACAGGAGCGTTGACAGACTGGGTTCAGACGGTTATAATGCCTCATCCTGCCCCGCCTACTGAGGCTGGGGCGGATGTATGAATCCCCCACTTCCTCGTCGCCCAGCGAAGAACGATAGAACCTGCCGGCACGACGGTGAAGCGAAGTTGGAGGTAAGGAATGAAGTACGCAGTTCTCGAATCTGGCGGAAAGCAATACATCGCCAGGGAGGGAGAAACCATCGAGGTCGATCGTTTGCAGGTAGAAATTGGTGAGGCGATCGATTTTAAGGACGTTTTACTGTTAGTCGATAACGCGAAGGTCCATGTTGGGACCCCCTTTGTCAAAGGCGCTAAAGTTCGAGGCAATGTTGTCGAGCAATTCAGAACAAAGAAGATCATTGTATTCAAGTATATTCCCAAGGAACGTTATCGAAGGAAGCGTGGTCATAGACAAAGCTATACGAGAGTTGCTATCGACAAAATCACTTTGACAACCCCGCGCAAGAAAGCGACCACTGCGGATGCGGATGAAAAGTCAGAAGTGAAGAAGCCAGCGAGGAAACCAACCACAACCGAAAAGACACAGGCTTCCAAACCAACAACGACCAAGAAATCGACGGCAACGAAAACAACTGCAGAGAGTAAGGGAAAGACCGCTCCGGCGAAGAGTACAGGAAAAACGCGAAGCCCAAAGGCAAGCACGGGAACCAAGGGTAAAACTCAAGATACGGAGTAGGTCATTGCGAGGTTGATTATGGCTCACAAGAAGGGTGGCGGCTCAAGCCGCAATGGTCGAGACAGCCAATCCAAACGCTTAGGCGTAAAGAAATTCGGGGGTGAAAGTGTGCGTTCTGGAAATATCCTTATACGACAACGCGGCACGAAAATTCATCCCGGAATCAATGTCAGACGAGGTCGCGATGATACGCTGTTTGCGATCGCCGATGGTTATGTCGTCTATGATTATCTACGCAAAGGGCGGAAACGCGTAAACGTTCTCCAGAAGTAATCATGCGGATAAATCCCGAGTGAACGTTGCCCCGCCAGCTGAGTCCTTCCCCGGGGATCAGCGAGCCAGGGACGATCACAAATCATCCGGGGAGGTCTATGGAACATGAAGAAAGACATACATCCGACATATTATCCGAGCGCCACCGTTGTATGCGCCTGTGGTAATTCGTGGCAAACTGGTTCAACTGTTGAGGTCATCTACACCGATGTTTGTTCTCAATGCCACCCATTTTACACGGGTGAACAGCGCATCGTGGATTCCGAAGGACAGGTCGACAGGTTTTACAAGAGGTTACAAGCTCGTGAAGACTATCTCCAAGATATTGAGGAGAGGGACGCAGAAAGAACTTCACCTGAGCTTCCAATCGTTGAACTTGAACTCGGCACTCGTCCCGAGGCGGCATTATCCAAAGCAGGAATTGAGACTGTCGGTCAAGCGATTGAGCTGCTTCAGGAAGGTGACGGGGCTTTACTCGCCATTGATGGTTTTGGGCGAAAGAGTCTGGCGGTATTGAAACGATCCTTACGAAGACGCGGCTTCGAGCTTCCGGAGGGAGTTCTCGAAACGCAAGCAACTTGATCTCACTTGCATCAAGTCTGCCCTGGTGTACACTTTGGACGGGTGTAATTCACCTGTCCTATCTATTTAAGCTGCAACGATTGAGGGCTTTATGAAACACATCAGTGGCAGGGTGGAGGTCATCGCTGGACCCATGTTCAGCGGAAAGACGGAGGAGCTTATCCGGCGGCTTCGTCGAGCGGAGATCGCAAAACAGAAGATTCAAGTTTTCAAACCTAGCCTCGATAAGCGTTACGGAACAGAGAAGCTGGCCTCGCATGCTGGTTCGGAATTTACAGCTTCACCAGTCGATACAGCGGGGGAAATCCTAAATCGTATAGAGGAAGGGACAACAGTCGTCGCCATCGACGAGGCGCAATTCTTTGACGACGAAATTACTTCAGTAGTACAGACGCTCGCAGATCGCGGGATTCGTGTAATCGTCGCTGGCCTGGATACGGATTTTCGCGGCGAACCCTTTGGTCCCATGCCGGTGCTCATGGTCCAGGCAGAACAAGTCGATAAAATCCACGCCATCTGTATCGTCTGTGGTGACGCCGCACCACGCACCCAGCGATTGATCGATGGACAGCCAGCACATTTCAATGATCCTATCGTCATCGTGGGAGCAAGCGAATTGTATGAGGCGCGTTGCCGTGATCACCATGAAGTACCCAGGGACATGTCCACTGAAGAAAGCAACAGCCAATAGACGAAAGAAGTTGATATGGGGTATGCGGAATGCTGACTCCTGATCAATATCCCCCTCTTCCTGACCATAGACTTTTTTCAGTTCAGTTAAGGATTGATTGTGAAGCATTATCATGAATTTCTTGATGAGATTCTGATTTCCGAGGATCAACTTCAAAAGCGCATTCGCGAACTGGGACAGGAGATCAGTCGTGATTATGAGGGTAAGGATCTGCTCTTGATCTGCATCCTGCGCGGGGGTGTGATGTTCCTCACCGATCTTATGCGCGCACTCACAATTCCCCACCACATCGATTTTATGGCTGTGTCCTCTTATGGTGCCGGCGCTCGACACTCAAGCGGACAAGTTCGGATTACGCTCGACCTGACGACCTCGATCGAGGAGCGGGATGTCTTGCTCGTCGAAGATATCATTGACAGTGGATATACGATCGCCTCTGTCTTGGAATTACTGCATGCCCGGCGCCCGAGGAGCTTGAAAGTTTGCACGCTGCTAGATAAAGCCGAACGGCGCGAAACGGACGTTCCAATTCACTATTGTGGCTTCGTCATTCCGAACAAGTTTGTCTTTGGCTACGGACTTGATCTCGACGAATACTACCGCAATCTTCCCTTCATAGGGGTCGTCCGGCCTGACAAGTACCTGGCTCCGGATTAGTTCCCTTGAACGACATGTCCTCTCGAAAGCAACTCCCTGAATCGGTTTCTATTTTGATCCCCCTCCTGGTGCAAGATGTACCGATATGGTTCGTCGGGGGAGGGGTCCGCGATCATCTCCTCAGTCGAAAAACATACGATTTGGATTTCGCTGTTGATGGCGATGCGATTGCTTTTGCCAGGCGTGTTGCGGATCAATTGGGTGGCTACTATTACACCTTGGATGAGGAGCGAGGGACTGGTCGGGTTCTCCACCAGGATGAGGAAGGACAGCGCCTAACCCTAGATTTTGCACGAATCCGTGGGGATGACATCACCGCAGATCTAACCGCCCGTGATTTTACGATTAACGCGATGGCGATCAACTTGCTCGATCCTGATGAGTGGCTTGATCCAATGGCGGGGGCGAACGATCTGAAGGATAAGGTTTTAAAAACGTGTGGACCTGATTCGATACGAAATGACCCAGTTCGTGCACTCCGAGCCGTTAGGCTGGCCATCGAATTCGACCTCTCAATAAAACCAGATACATTAGCACAAATTCGAGATTCTCAAGAGGAGCTTAGAGAAACCTCGCCTGAGCGAGTACGGGATGAGTTATTCCAGATCTTCAGCGCGCAGAGACCCGGCCGGGCCATACGATTGCTCAATCACCTCAGTCTACTCTCCATTGTATTCCCGGAGCTCTTGGACCTTGAGGGTCTCACTCAACCACCTCCCCATGCTTATCCGGCTTTAGAACACAGCTTAGCAGTCGTGGATCGAATGGGCGACATTCTGGCGGTATTGCAAAAAAAGCACGACCCTGAAGAAGCTGCTGATATGCACCTTGCTCAAGTGACGCTACGCATAGGCCGTTTTCGTGATCAACTTAACCATCACCTGAGCCAGTACCTGAGCAATACTCGGACGGTACGTCAATTGATTTACCTTGCTGCGCTATATCACGATGTTGGGAAACCTGAGGTTCCAGGGGATCAGGGTGCAAAACGAACCTTTGATAAGAAAATCGGTGCAGAGATGGTGGAACAGCGAGCGAGGGCTCTGCGCCTTAGTAACAAAGAAATAGTTCGGCTTGGGCAGATTCTCCGTTACCAAGAGGAACCAATAATTCTTGATCATTCGACCCCCATCTCGCCGCGTGAGATTTACCGTTATTTCCGGAAGACGGGAGCAGCGGGGATAGAGGTCATCATCTTGTCCATGGCGGAGTTCTTAGGAACCTATATTCCTCCAGCTCCACAGAATGCTTGGCAGATGAGAGTCGAGGTCGCCAGAACACTGCTGGAAGCCTATTTTCATGAATATGATCAGTACATCGATCCCTCACCATTGCTAAAGGGAGACGAAATCATCACCATATATGGTGTCCAAGAGGGACCTGCGGTTGGATTGTTGTTAGAACAACTCCGGGAAGCTCAGGCAACTGGTGAGGTAAAAACACGGGAAGAAGCTCACGCTTTGGTAGGAAGAATGGTAGAAGAGCTACTTCATGAATAGCTAAGTGGCCAAAATCCCAGCAAAGTGGTTTGAGGGGTTGGATGACTCCGAAAGAATTAAGGTCGATATACCCTTAGGACGAGGATCTTGAGAGGACCAATCCCCAGCAGGAAAATTAGTTAATTACTTGACTTTGGGTAGAGCACTTCCTCAGAAAATACCGTTCGATTGCTTGCTATTGGGCTTTTCCCTGGGTCAATCAAGGATAGATTTCTGTTAGGAAGGGTTCGTAAAAACAACGACATCCATTTTTATGGGAGCAACCTCGGACAGGCAGTTCCGGCACTTGGTCTTTCTGAAAATCCCCCTCCGCAGCACGACATGCTGGGCAAGCATCATTGGCGACGATCAATCGAACTCGACCTACCCTTGGATTGGTTTGAAGCTTTGCCAATGCCACCGCTGTAGCTGAATGTTGCGAGAGGTCAGCTCCGCATTGTGAGCATCGCAGGGCATCATCGGGTGATTGAGTATTACAGAGAGTACAGGTACGCACGAGATGATCCTCCCGAAGATCTAGGTTGAATGGATTCTATCGTGAAGTGAAGGTATGTCAAATTGTTATGATGGATCAATCGAATAGCACTCACAAAGTGTTTTTAAGTTTTTTCATCCCACACCACAAGCATGCCAAAAACCAGAGCTTGGAGAATGATTTCCCATGAAGCGTACAATCCTGCACGTTGACTTGGATGCTTTCTTTTGCTCGGTGGAAGAGCTCCGGGATCCTGAACTCATAGGAAAACCCTTTGTTGTAGGGGGTAGCGCGGAGGGGCGGGGAGTTATCTCCTCAGCATCATACGCTGCGCGTAAATACGGGATTCGTTCTGCCATGCCGACGGCTCGTGCATTAACCCTATGCCGAGATCTGATCGTGCTACCCGCGAGGCATCGAATCTATGGCGAGCACTCGAGGCAAGTGATGAAACTGCTCCGTGACTCCGCACCAGTTGTGGAGCAAATTTCGATTGATGAAGCTTTCTTGGATGTGAGTGATGATCCGCGAGGGGGACCACAAGTTGCTTTAGAGCTTAAGAATGAAATTCGAGAGCGATTCAAACTTACAACATCGTGGGGTGTGGCGAGCAATAAATTGGTTGCGAAAATCGCGACCGAGGTTGGAAAACCGGATGGATTGGTAGTCGTGCCACATGGTGAAGAAGCCGCTTTCCTGGCGCCGTTACCGGTGGGTATGCTTTGGGGGGTAGGACCGAAGACGCAGGTCCGCTTAGCGGAGCATGGTGTGCGTACGATTGGTGATTTGGCAGGGATGTCGGAGTCTAACCTTGAACGGCTCATTGGAGAGCATGGCCTGGATCTTGCAACAAAAGCAAAGGGCACCGATGAGCGTCCGGTCACTGACGAGCGAGAAACACATTCCATGTCGTCCGAACGGACATTTGAGCTTGACATCGCAGATTCAAATGAGCTGAAAAGTATCTTATTACAGCTCTGCGGAAATGTGGGCCAACGCTTACGGAAAGAGGAACTTGCTGGCGAAACAGTCAAGATCAAACTACGTTGGCCTGATTTTACGACCCTTACTCGTCAGACGAAGCTCGAACAGCCCACAAATCAGGATGGAGAGATCTACCAGGCTGCAATGAGATTGTTCAAGCGAGTATGGAGGGAAGGACGACCGGTGCGGTTGCTTGGTGTAGGAGTATCGGATCTTGGCCCTCCGGTCCGGCAGCTAGCGCTCTTCAGCCAAGCATGGGAGCAGGATCGAAGATTGTTGAGAGCGATCGATGAAATTCGTGCCAGGTATGGTTCTAGTGCGCTCCAACGTGGAGGCGCGCTGAAACGAAAGTATAAGCGTAGGTCATCAAGAGAAGAGAATGATGTTAGTTGAATGACAAAGCGCACCTCGTTTCTGGCGACACTTCGTGAGATCCGGAAAATGGTCTTTTTTGGTGAGTAAATAAGGTCATGGGTTCGCCTTCAGGAGGATTTTGAATGACCTTGTGTGGCAAAGGCTACTACATATGGCAAATCCCCAGGTGTGATAAGGGGGTTCCGAGTGCGATCGCAGCGCGGGCGGTGGATGCCGACCTCGCTTACGTCATGATCAAGATCGCCGATGGACCGAACTGGCCGTACAACTACGACTACGAAAAGGGTGTCGATCTTGTCCCGCCCGTAATGTATGCCTTAAGAGAAGCAGGTATACAGGTATGGGGTTGGCACTATGTGAAAGGCGATGACCCCGCTGGTGAAGCCCAATTGGCGATCGAGCGTACATTGTCGCTGGGCTTGGATGGCTATGTCATTGATGCGGAAGCGGAATACAAGAAGAGTTCAAAGGCCAGAGCTGCAATTCGGTACATGACGGACTTACGTGCGGGGATGCCAGACATGCCAATCGCCCTCAGCACGTATCGATATCCCAAGCTTCACCCTGATGTGCCCTACTCTGAATTTTTAGAGAAGTGTGATTATGCCATGCCGCAGGTCTATTTTGAAAAGGCCCACAATCCCGAGGAACAACTTGAGCGTAGTGTGGGGCAATTCATGGCGCTGGATCATGCTCGACCTGTAATTCCCACTGCGCCAACATACTCCGCCGGCAGTTGGCGTCCCACAGTGGATGAGATCACTCGTTTCTTCCAGAAGGCAAAGGACATGGGCCTGTCTTCTGCGAATGCTTGGAGTTGGGATTATGCCACACGATCCTCCCATATTGATCTCTGGCAAGCCATTGCTGATTTTGATTGGCCACCTCAGGCCCCGAAACCCGATGTTTCCGAGCATTTGATCGGTCGTATGAACCAACATGAACCCGCGTATGTCGCTGAACTCTATCGAGATAACGCGGCGCATGTGACGGGAGCTCGCACCATTCTCGGCAGAGGATCGATCGCCCAGTGGTACAACGTCCTCTTCAAGGATTTGTTGCCGAATGCTCAATTCGAATTGACGGGTAGGACCAGTAACGGTAACTCGAGACGGTTTTCATGGACGGCCAGAAGCGATAAGGGGATGGTTCTAAATGGGAACGACACTCTTGGTCTCATAAATGGGGCGATCCAATACCACTATACGTATTTTACGATTTCATGAGCACTATACTTTGGAGTTGCACGACCGCAGTTTCATTCTGAGCTGGGTCGTGCTTTTTTATTTGTGGAGAAGTTCAGAGATGTTCCCTCATTAGGGTCAGGAGGCCTCGATAATCTTGTAGGTGGATTCAATCAAAACGGCTTTGCTCAACATCGCATGCGCAGGGCAGTACTTCTCCTCTGAGAGCTCGATCGCACGTTCTACCGCTTCCTGCTGGACATCATGACCCGTTATCTCGTATGTGATCTGCATATCTGTGAACACTCGCGGATGATCAGAAGCTCGATCAGCTTGAACATGGACTTCGAAATGGGTTATTGCTTGGCGTTTCTTCCTCAGAATAGAAATCACATCCATGGCTGTGCAACCTACTAAGCCGATAGCAAATAGCTCCATCGGGCGGAAGCCATCATCGTCTCCACCTACGGAGGGATCTGCACCAAGTGGAAGCGAGAAACCCGTGTCGGCGGTACCCGTGAAAGTCAATCCATCTGTCCATATAACTCGCGCGTTCATGGCATTCCTCTTCGTTTCTTTGATATCGTGCTTTGTGCGTTATGTTCGTTAATGCAAATTCATCTCTTCAGCGAATTCCCTTCCAGAATGTATCAGATTTACCCTTGGAGCCCAAGTGCTTTTCTACATACCGTCATGAGAATTTCCCATATGAATGTCATAAGGAGTTATTTGCTGTTTTCATAATACGGATACGGGGCAGAGGTCCAAAGGAGTGAGTGTTGATCTTGGCAGGGATCTAGGGGCAATTCACAAATTGCCCCTACGATCTATTCTTGTTGCGGTGGCGGTCGGCGGTCGGGCGTGGAGCCGACCTGCTGGAGGGCTTTTGGTCGGGCGTGGGAGGCATCCCCTCTCCCCTGTGGGGAGAGGATTAGGGTGAGGGGAGTTTGAGTGTTAAGATCCACCCTCACCCCTGCCCTCTCCCTAAAAGGGAGAGGGTGAAAAAACGCTTCTGCATTAGCGATAGAGGTTGATTTTTTTGTGTTGTATTCCTCGGATCAAATTCATACTATCTGCCTTTTTCAGTAGAAGCAGCTCCCATGCCCATCCTGAGCTCGTCGAAGGGGCGTCGTAGATCAGGCGTGGGAGGCATCCCCTCTCCCCTGTGGGGAGAGGATTAGGGTGAGGGGAGTTTGAGTGTTAAGATCCACCCTCACCCCTGCCCTCTCCCTAAAAGGGAGAGGGTGAAAAAACGCCTCTGCATTGGGGAGTGTATCCTTTTTTAAGTTTTACAGACATGGGTAAATGAGTAATAGGAGTGAGTTACCTTGGGTCAAAGATGTAGGGGCAATTCATGAAGTAGGGTAACACCCTGAGCTTGTCAAAAGGTGCGCTGTTACAATGTCGTCATCCTTCGACAGGCTCAGGATGACTTTCTTATACATGAATTGCCCCTTCACATAATAATGAATAGCTGAATGCCCCGGGAATTCTAAAATTTACCGACTGTCCCTCAACCTAAATAGGAAAGGAGGCCGAATTGTGGTCGATCACCCCATCGTGATATTCTTCACTCAAGGATCGGTGAACGAATAGCTCGACTTTGTTTACACCTCAAAAAAGGGCGCATCTGGAACGCTGGATATCGATTCAACTAAGGAGCTGGGGGTTACCAAGAAACGATTGCCCGAGGTTTCTGGATAGGTTACAGTATATCGCATGGATGTTGATTTGTTGGGGATCGTAAAGCGTATTAAACCTCTGTGGCAATCGCTCACAGATGGTGGTTTGTGTGTAATTACAGAAGGTGGAAACTCACCGGGTTCGATTCGTGGCAAGAAGCTACCGGCTACCGTCCGCCATGCTGTACGAGAAAAAGCGCGCTTAGAACCACTAGAAATACGAGGGAATTTCTGGTGGGTTATTTCCCCTTCTCCGTACCTGAGAGGTCAAGTACAGCTTGTAGCATGGGCTACAGAAGATCGAGGCTGGAAGGATTTGCTCCAAAGCTGGACAGATATGCTAACGATCGCGTGTAGTGAGACAGCAGTTGCGGATCGATTGACAGAAGCGTTAGTAGAAGCTTGGGATCGTTTGACTTTCCTATATGAGCTGACACATATTGCAGGCCATGCAACCGAGCTTCCGAGTATGTTGAACTCAATCGTCCGCCTCCTTTCACAGGTCGTCTCTGCGGAGGAGGTTTTCATCGTCACTGTTGATGATGCTGGTTGGGAATCCGTGACCGCCTCAGGCCAACCGCTCGTATCTCCTAGCGTCTTGGTTGAGAATGTCTATTATGTAGGGCGCCCTCTTGGTCTTGCTGAGCTTAAACCTGCATTGGAAAGGGTTGATTCACCATTAGCGGAGGTTGGTGACCTGCTGATCGCGCCTTTGATCGGTGAAGGTGATCTTTCAGGGGTCATTGGGCTCATGGATTCACAGGAAGGTTGTTTCGACTCAAGTGTTGTTCAGCTCCTTGCTTCAGTAGCAGAGCAAGTGGGTGGATTGATCCAAGCCGCGAAAGCGCGGGTTGAGCGGGAGGAAAGCCAACGACTGGAGCATGAATTAGAAATCGCGGCCGGGATCCAAGCTAGCTTACTACCTACCAGCCTGCCGCAGATCCCAGGATTGGAGCTGGTGGCTTACCTACGACCAGCACGTCATATCGGAGGTGACTTCTATGACGTGGCAGAAGCCAAAACCGGGGAACCGATGTTGATGCTGGCTGATGTGGCAGGAAAAGGCTCGCCTGCAGCGATCCTCACAGCGGTTGTTCATGCCACTTTCCGTGGTGAAGCGTTGCACCGACGTGATCCGGCAGAGTTGCTCCGCCTAATGAACCGTTTGCTCCACCCAGATCTTGAGAAAGCCGAGGCATTCGTCACAGCGGTGATTGTTCGTCTGGAAAGCGATGGGAGGGGTTTTTCCTATGCATCTGCTGGACACGCCGATTGTGTGCTTTGGCGTCGCCGCGAGGAGAAAGTTGAATTGTTGGGTGCAACAGGTCTCCCCTTGGGGATCGATTCATCTGCTATCTATCGTTCTGAGCAGATTACGTTGGATCCGGGTGACATTTTACTTCTCTATTCGGATGGTGTAACAGAAGCTGAGAACCCGGATGGGGGGATCCTTGGCTTACAGGGGCTATCGGATATAATCGACGCCACATACCCGGCAAGAGCTGAGGAACAAATCAAGGTGATCGTAGAGAGCCTCGATGTATATCGTCACGGCTTGCCTTTGAGAGACGATGTCGCTTTAATGATGGTCCGGGCATTAAACAAGGACGAGGAGAAGGCTAAGGTATTCCCATTCGTCATCCCAGCTGAGGTCTTATTTGTAAGACAATTGGTAGACCTGGTGCGGAATCTTAGTTCGAATCTACCTATCCGTAGCAGCAAACTTCGTCGTCAAGTGGCGGATAATTTCGCTCTCGCCATCTCTGAGGTCGTTACCAATCAAATACAGCACGCCTTCTCGGGACAGGAGGGCCAAATTCATGGCAGGATTTCGATTGGAAGTAGCCAGTTGATCGCTGACTTGTATGATCGTGGAGCACCTTTCCAACCCCCTGACAGACCGATCGTACCGGTGGATCCTGACGACCCCCCTGAGAGGGGTTATGGACTCAGATTGGTGCGCGGATTGTTGGATCGAGTTGAAACCCGTAGGCTAGAAGGTGGACGTAACCATTGGCACCTTGTCAAAGAGCTAACCGGAGTCGAATGATGATGAATATCGACATTGAATACCCCCAATCTGGTCATGTTGTAGTTCGCCCACACGGCAGAGTCGATGCTGATTCTGCGCAGAGTCTTAAGGACAAATTACGAGAAATCGCGCAGACCGGTGCTGAATCTGTCATTGTTGATTTGCATGCCGTCGATTTTATCGACAGTTCGGGGTTGTCCGCGCTTGTTTCTGGATTGAAAGCATTACGCCAACACGGTGGTGTGCTGAACCTGAGCCAACCCCAAACCCAGGCGTTAACTGCGTTAAGACTCACCATGCTTGATCGGGTCTTCCCAATTTTCACCTCTGTAGAAGAAGCTCTAAACGAAGGCGATTTACTAAAACCTTGAGAGGTGATCGATGGGTGTTAAAGTACTGGTTGTTGATGACGAAGATTATATCCGTCGTCTGATTCGATTTGTACTTGAAGATGAGGGTTACGAAGTCCGACTTGCCTCTTCAACAGAGGAGGCACTAAACCTTATCCGATCATTCCAGCCTGACATTGTGACGGTCGATCTAATGATGCCTGGTAGAAGTGGGCTGGACTTGCTGGCGGAAATGAAAGCCGATCCAGCGATCTGTGATATCCCCACCTTAGTTGTCACCGCCGTTGGCATTCGGGCCGATTTGGAGCAGGCAAATGAACTGGGTGCAACGGCGACCCTGAGTAAACCTTTTAGCCACCGCCAATTGGTTGATGCCATACACGACGTACTTGGCGAATGAGCCTCACGTTAAACTCCAACTCGATGACTTTCAACCTTTGCCTGCCTGATGGGCATTGGGATCTTTCCCTACTGAAGGAGCCCAACTCCTTTCTCGAATCGATCTCAATGTCGATGACTTTACGGGTAGGTGGAGCCCGTTTTCAGTGGGATGGTGATCTCGACCATGCGGAATTGGACGAAACCATGGTCGAAGAATCGATTCATGGACCGCTGAACTCCGTCGTCTTACGCAAGATGCTCCTAGGGGGTCGCCTCCATCTTCATCTCCAGTTTGCTCTCGGCCTTCAAGGGCCGATCTTCCTCTGGCGAATCCAAGTTGAAAACAAGTCCAATGAATCGGTCACTGTAGACAACTTCGTTTTGATGCATGTCGGTTCAGCACGTATTTTTAACCGAACACTATGGAAGAGACTCTTTGTACCGATCCGTCGACCGTTCGTCGAGGGTGGTGAGGGAACCCTGAGGTTGCATCCAGATCCAGGAGATCTGGGCTTTTACAGCACAGGTTGGCAAAGTTGGACTTTTGCTGGAACATTAGGCTCAAATGAGCGGTTGCCTCGGAGTCGTCTCGGTCCCTTAACTGGTCCAATGGCTGTGAATCATGGTTCACCTTTACCACGTCAAAGAGGGAGTTTTACTTCCGATATGTTCGGTGTGATCGGAGATCGTCATAACCGTGTGGGGCTGCTTGCTGGATTCCTTTCTCAGCGCGATACCTTCGGCAGGTTAGATGTCCACTTAGATGATTCCACCCCATACTTGTGTCTACGGGCAGATGGGGATGGTACGCAGCTAAAGCCAGGTCAAACCCTTAGTACGGATTGGGCTTGCCTTCAATTTGTGGACCTCGATGATGAAGTTCCTTTGGGACCGTATCTCGAAGCTGTTGCGAGGGAGAACAAAGCTCGCCGAACCTCAGCTTCACCAATAGGCTGGTGCAGCTGGTACTATTTCTTTAATTCAGTGACTCAGGACAATATTCTCTCGAACATGCGATGGGCGGAGAAAAGGAAGGACGCAATCCCTATTAAAGTTATCCAAATCGATGACGGTTTTCAGGCCGAGGTCGGAGACTGGCTTAGCAGCGATGCGAGATCATTTCCGATGGGGATGGCGCAGCTCAGTGAACAGATTCGAGAGGCCGGATTCATGCCAGGATTATGGCTTGCACCCTTTATCGCCAAGCCTGGAGCCCAATTGCTACAAGACCATCCAGAGTGGATCCTGCGTAATCGTTGGCGTATACCCACCAACCCAGGTTTGACATTCGAGACGTTTTCACGCGCGATAGATGTGACGCATCCAGGTTTCTTGGAGCATTTGCAGGATCTCATCTCAAAACTCTCACATGAATGGGGTTATGCTTATTTGAAGCTGGATTTCCTTTACGCTGGTGCCTTACCTGGTGTGCGCTATGACGGTACACAAACGAGGGCGCAAGCTTTTTATAAAGCGTTGCGTGTCATCCGTCAATCGGCAGGTGAGGATGTGCTGTTATTGGGGTGCGGCTGTCCATTGGGTTCAGGAGTTGGTATATTTGATATGATGCGCATTGGACCAGATGTCGCCCCGAGTTGGTCGCCGTCATACCGGGGGATGAAGTTCCCATTTAGGAACGAACCAGGTTTTCCTTCGGTAAGGAACGCAATGCAGGCTGCCATCAACCGCGGCTTGCTGCATCGGAGATGGTGGGTTAACGATCCTGATTGTCTGTTAATTCGAGATCAGGATTCGCAGCTCACAGAAGCTGAGGTTCAGAGTTTGGCAACCATCACCTCCCTCCTGGGCGGATCGCTTTTCACCTCAGATGATTTGCCATCGCTATGCGATCCACGGGTGAATTGGCTGGCGCGGCTGCTGCCACTGCTTCCGAGATCTGCCCAAGCAGTGGATTGGTTCGATACCGCGTATCCGTCATGTTTTTTGCTCCCACTATCTGGAGAGATTGGGTCATGGCATCTGCTCGCTGTTCTTAATTGGGATGCAATGGAAGGAGATATCAGAATTCTTTTGGCTAAGTTGGGATTACCACTTGCGGAAGCCTATCATGCAGTGGACTTCTGGGGGGAATCCTATCACCGAATTGAGGACGGTTGGCTGGATTTGCCTTCAATTCCAGGACATGGTGTTCGGTTGTTGGCGATACGTCCTGTGGGTGAGGTTCCGCTTTGGCTTGGGGACACCCTGCACATCTCTCAGGGATTGGCCGTACAAGAATGGAAATCTTTGGACAAACAGCTTGAAATCGTACTCGATCTAGGTCGAGAAGCACAGGGTAAAGCTTGGTTAACACTACCCTCCGAGCCATTGTCGATGAGATTGGATGGGAAGCCGATCACCTATCAACATGCATCATCCAATGTGTTCGTATGTGATCTTGCCATAGATGGGAGATCTCGTTTAGAAATCGTTTGGGATACCTGAATCTGATGACCATCGATCAATTTGTACAATCGCTGTTTCTACTTTTCATTTGTGGACTTCTGGCGGCGATTTGGTACGGATATCGTCTGATCCGATCTGCGCGCGGGTTGCCTTATTTCCTCCTGCGACGGGAGCGCCTTGGTCAGGGTTGGCGTTGGATATTCTTGGGCATTGTGCTTGGAGTAGCTGGGTTGTTAACCCAAACGGTTGGTCTTCGTGTGGCTTATGTCATCCTTCCGCCAACACCCTCGGTGACTCCGACTGGCACTACAACGCTAACGCCTACCATCACACGTACACCAACGATCACACGTACTCCGACCATCAGTGCCACAGCTACAATTTCTGCGACCCCGACTGAGACCCCAACGCCAAAGCTGCCGGAGGCCTTAGCACGATTGTTGATCCGCGAGACGATAACTCCTGATCCCGATGCGGCCTTCAGCCCCATAGAAGTTGCCACACAACTTGATAGTTTGAACCGACCTCTGGACCCAGCTGAGGTCTTCGAGAACCCTCTGGGCAGGGTCTTCGGCGCGTTCACCTACAACAATTTGAGAGACGGTATCCGTTGGACCGCAATCTGGTACCTAGGGACAGAGGAGATATGCATTGAGACAAAGGCATGGGATGGTGGAACAGGGGGTTATGGTTACACGGAGTGCCTACCGGATCAATGGCTCCCGGGAGATTATGAAATTCAAATGTTTCTAGGGGAGCAGTGGAAAGTATCGGCTCGGTTTAGAGTCGTAGGTGAACCGCCCTTGCCAACAGCAACACCTTCGGTAACTCCTACCAATACATCTACCGTCACACCGTAAAGATGGATCGATCGTTGAGTACCCTCCCGATGGTCGACATTAAGGCATTGTAGCCTCGAGAGATGGGCTCGATTTCAATGTACTCACTCAGGCTATGGGCATTACCGCCACGCGTGATGCCAATGCAAATCGCTGGTAGACCTAAGCTTAGAGGTACACTGGCGTCAGTCGATCCTGATTTCAAGTGGATCACCTTTTCCCCGCATTCTTTGAGAGCCTGAACAGCAACTTGGACTAGAGGGTGTCCCTCAGGTATCCCACCACCTGGTCTCTCTCCGATGAGTGTTAATTTGACTTCACTCTGTTCAGTTTGATAGGAATTAACCAAATCCATCATCTGCGCCTCGAGGTTTAAAAGGGTCTCGATTTCCTCTGATCGAAGATCGATCTTCATGCTCGCTCGATTTGCAATGGTATTGATACTTGTACCTCCATCAATCCGGCCGATGTTTATTGATGTACGAGGTAGAGTGGGAAGGGCGAATGTGATTATCTCCGCTCCAACTTCGATCAATCTGTGGATTGCTGAGGGTCTTCCTGCATGTATCCAAGCGTGACCACCTTCGGTTATCGTCGTGATTTCGTAACGGCGGACGGGTAATCCACGATGATAGATATGTCCTAAAGCCATCCCCTCCAAAACGATGTAAGCAATAGGATGTTCACCGAATCGCTTCACAACTTCATGCATTCCTCGTAAATTCCCTAATCCCTCTTCACCCACAGTAGCCACAAACCAAATATCCCCTGGCGGTGATCGGGGTAAATCATAGGCCAATTCGACCAAGGTTGCTAAGCCGATAGCATTGTCCCCAATCCCTGGACCAGACAATCGATCTTCCGTGTGTTTCGAAGCTAATTGAGTATCAGCAGGAAAGACAGTGTCGAGATGAGCAGAGATGATTAAAGGCGGCTGTGATCCTCCTTGGATCCGACCCAAGAGGTTGCCGATCTGATCCAGTTGGACATCCTCAAGTGCGGCTCCTTCGAATGTGTCTTGGAGAAAGAGCGCTCTTTTCCTTTCATCGAATGTGGGTGCTGGAATGGCTTGAATAGCACGGGCACACTCAATCATGCGTTCTAGATCCATAGCCTACACCTTTATTACTGAGGGCCTCAGCGCGTCGAGACGGGCTCGAACCAATCCTGGCAGCGCATCGATTGCGTATAAAGCGCCTGAACCTTCGATCGTGATCGATGCGGAGATGCTGCCTCGTAATGCTGCTTCAACGACATCGCCAGTCTGCTCTAATCCGACCAAGAATCCACCGCAAAAGGAATCGCCTGCACCGGTTACATCCCTAACCTTAGCTGGATATGCTGGGATATGCCAACGGCGTTTTGCATCATTGTCCCAAATAGATTGGCCGCGAGCTCCCTGTTTAATGACGACATAACGACATCCCATATCTCCGAAAGCTTCTGCCATTTGCCAGATGTCTAGTCTTGATGGTCGAAAGAATGAGATCACCTCTTTCTCGCTCGGGATAAAAGCATCCAGCCCGCTGACGATAACGGGGAGCTCTTTCTCGAAGCTAGGTTCCATGTAGCGTTCGGAGGGATCTAGAGTCAGTGTGCGAACGCCGAATTCTCTCAGTCGAAGTGGGATCGTTGTATGGGACAAATAATCAGCCGGTGCTATATGTGCACCACTGGTCATTGTAATCGATCTAGGCAAGTCCGAAGGGCGAATGGCTAAAGGGGGGAATGTGTCACGATTGGTTTGTCCTTCGGTGGAAGAACGGTAATCTAATAACGCTTTTGGAAGCGGTTCGCCGATACGGAGAAAATGTGAGGCCGGGTCCGTATCGACCCGCTCTTCCGGTGTGAGGTAAGCATAAAAAGTACAACTATTGTGTGGCTCGGGAAGTTGGTGAATCCCTTCGATGTTGAATCCAGCGATCGTGAGTTGATCGAGCCACTTGACAGGGAAATCCGAGCCCACTCGACCGACAATACCAATCTTATCGTTCCACAATCGAGCTCCGACTGCGGAGTAGA
Organism: Anaerolineae bacterium; assembly: GCA_011174825.1. Classification (GTDB taxonomy): domain Bacteria; phylum Chloroflexota; class Anaerolineae; order Anaerolineales; family E44-bin32; genus DUEZ01. The sequence goes on from DUEZ01000062.1 coordinate 29,999, forward strand.
TCGCGTTCCCCCCAAGGACACCTAGGAAAACCTGTCCGTCGTGGGTGATACAATAATCTTGTCGTATCCCCCCAAGCGTGACATATTGGTACTCAGACTCCGACATGATAAGAAATTATACATCCTGAGCAGGGAGGTCTTCGTGGTAGATTCTCTAAAACTTCAATCCGAGATGGCTGCGGATTTCCTTGAGAAGGAATGGAAACCCATCCTGGAGCAAGCGAGGGAAATCATTTCACATCGAGCTTCCGAGATCGATGAAGTGATCTTGTGTGGATGTGGGGATTCCCACCACGCTGCTAGAAACCTTGAGATGGCAATCGGGGGATGGACTGAACGACGAGTGCGTTCTGCTCCTGCGATGGAAGCCTCGCGTTATCTCGTGCCGGCAATCCGCCCAACAGCAGCTAAGACATTGGTAATTGGAATTTCCGCTTCTGGGGAAGTCGCTCGCACACTTGAAGCAATCGAGTTAGCTGCTGCGATGGGTGCGTTCACACTGGGGATCACCGGTGCTGCAGAAAGCAAGTTAGCCCGCACAGCTCAGATGTTTCTTTCGCTGTCTACCCCCGCCATGTCAGTGGGACCAGGTTTGATAAATTATCTTGCTTCTCTCCTGATGGGTTTTTCGTTGACCACAGTCTTGACACCAGCTCCTCGACAAAAGGAGCTTGAGCGTTGTCTCGAACAAATCCCAGATGTATTGAGAGATTGGCATAGAGAGCAAATCGAGTTGGGTGAAGAAGCCGCCAGGGGCTATTCGGGTGGGGCGGTAATCTTCCTCGGGACTGGACCTGCATACGGCTCGGCCCTCTTTTCAGCGGCGAAGTTGATCGAAGCTGCGGGCGTGCAAGCATGGGGACAAGATGTGGAGGAATGGGCTCATTTAGAATACTTTTGTGAGCCCTCGTCTATGACGACTTGGCTGCTCAGTTCCAAGGGGCGAAGTCTAGGTCGAGAGTCTGAGGTAGAAGCTGCAGCGAGAACCATCGGACGCCAGTTTTACCTAAGCACTTGGGAAGGAGGCAAAGGTTGGTCTCCGTTCGCACGAGAAGCCCTTGCTCCTTTGGGCTTGTGGATAGGACCTGTGGCTTTTGCGAGTCGATTAGCATTCATGATGGACGAGGTACCATTTCGTGGTTTTGGGGGTGGGCGGAGTCATGTGGAAGGTGGTGGTGCCAGCTTGATTCGGAGTAGTGCGCGTATCACACCTGAAGATGTGTCGCAATATTCATCGAAAGGGTGAGAGAGCAAGGTTTGATCAAGAAACGAACAACGAAGCCAATCATCGTGGGGTAACCCAATCTTGACATCGGTTTGTCGCTGTGTAGCATGCCCACCTCTTCATCCATCATAAGGCGCGTGACTGTTCTTCCGCTTCGAAAGCTTAAAATCACCCGGAGAACGAATGTCTTATTTCACGGAACCTTAAAAGCGTGTATAATGAACGCCAGGCAGCATCGAGGCGAAGGGGTGCTGCTTTAACTCGAACCCAAGGAATCCCCCTAATGTCAATGGCGAATATTCTTCTATTCGAAAGTGGCAGAGCGAATGCGCCATCCTTTGGCCCTGCGCTGGAGAAGAAGGGGTACGCCGTATCTGTCTACCATAGAATTGATCCCGGTTTAAAAGCAGCCACGAAAAAGGTTCCGGATCTGATCGTCTTAGATGCGGCATCGATGAAGACCAGCGGGACACGCATGTGCCGCAAGGTTCGAACCCTTCTTGACGGCGTTCCCATTATCTTGGTATCGCCCAACGGAACGCATCCCGATCCTGGGTGCGGTTCCAACGTGACATTGGTCCATCCCTTCACGCCTCGTAAGCTGCTCAACCGAGTCACTCGCCTTCTGCCGGGGGATGATCGTTTCACCTTGGAAATGGGTCCCATCAAGCTCAACCAAGTCCAAAGCAAAGTGCGTTGTTTAAACAAGGAAACGCGCCTCACCCCAAAAATGTCGCAGTTGCTCGAAGTCTTCATGCAGAACCCCGGTCGATTGATGACTCGCAAGAGGTTAATTCGCTTGGTATGGCATACTGACTACACGGGGGACACACGGACGTTGGATGTCCACATGAGCTGGCTTCGCTACGCAATTGAACCAGACCCGAAGAAACCTTCATTCTTGAAGACGATTCGGGGAATGGGATACCGCCTCGATCTTCCGCAAGAGGTATAAACTTCATCCCCTCAAGAACATGCGCCCACTGGGGCGCTTTTTTATTTTATGAATAGAAGCCTAAGAGGTGAGACAATCTCTAACGTGAGTGTCGATATCTTGCCGCCTGAGGTAATGATTGTCGAACGAGATTCAACTTCGAGGATTGCCAGAAACCGCTTAGGTTGGTAGTGTGATCTGATGGGTAATAAGACCTACTAAACCTTGGTTGTCAAAGGCGCGGACACCGAGGGTATAGTCGCCGGGCTGTTGATAAGTATGTTTTAGATGTGTACCAATCTCATCTTCGCGCCATGAGCGGACTGCCTGAGAGCGGCTTCGAAAGATATCTCCGTCGAATTCCCAATCAACTTCCCAAATATTGATGTTGGCTGGGAAGGGTTCACCCTCGGGATTCTCCGATTGGATGTCCTCGAGCGCCACTTGGACCAGTGATCCAGACTGAGACACTGTAACCAGGGGTTTTACCCCCTGACTCCTGGTCCCTTCTTCAGATCTCCAGCTTGTGAAGGGGTGGTCTAAGTTTTCGAGAAGCAGCCTACGATATGTGGTATGGATGGCCAAGGGTGAGCTATCGCAAGCTATCCATTGGCGGCCTAAACGGCTTGCGACGACGGCCGTTGTCCCTGAGCCACAAAAGAAATCCGCTACGATATCACCCGGGTTGCTTGAAGCGAGAATGATACGCTCGATTAATGCCTCAGGTTTTTGGGTGGGGTAACCCGTTCTTTCCTTATGAAGTCGCGCAACAACTGGAAAATACCACCAGTCTTCGGGAACTTTACCGCGTTCCAAATCGGGGACCTTTCCAAAACCGGCCTTTGGGGAACTGGAAAAAGTCTTAACCGTTGAAGGATCGTATGCTACACGAACTGCGTCGGCATTGAAGTTGTAATCTTTCGACTTTGTATAGACCAAGATCGTGTCATGTTTACGCTTAAATGCTCGACGAATGGGTGAGGGGCCATGGTAAATCCAGACGATCTCATTGAGCAGGCGATTAGGACCGAAAATCTCATCCATCAGCACTCGAGCGTAAGCCGAGGCGTGCCAATCCAGGTGAAGGTAGATCGTTCCCGAAGGCGATAACAATCTACGCATGATGTCCAGACGAGGATAGAGCATATCCAAGTACTCAGCACCATCTCGCCACGTATCTTGGTAGCCAGAAACTGTCTGCCATTCGGATGGACGACGTGAGTCCTCGCCCCGTCCGATGCGAGTTGAATATGCTTTTCCCGTCAGGAAAGGTGGATCTACGTAGATAAGATCGATCTGCCCCTCCCATTCAGTCAGGAGTGCGGTCATTACGGTCAGATTGTCCCCCAAGATTAACTGGCCGGAAAAATCTGATGAGGTCAGGGCACCTTTTGGGTAGGCTTCTGTATCTAGCTGGAGTGATGCTGGTCTGTATGCTGGCTCGCGACGGCCATGCCACTCAAGACGGGCGAAGGGTTTAGAACGACGAGACCGCTTCATCGGATCATCCGAACGAATTCCTATAGAAACGGATCGAGGAAACGTTGCTTTTTGAACACCACTCACGAAGTTGTAGCATGATATGGCCAAACTGGAAGTATGGGGTGGATTCATGGAGCTGACCCAGATCAATAGGGTAATCACCAAGACAGCTTGTATTGCACCCCATGATAAATCCTGGATCCATTCTTGATCACATCACTTCTGGAGACATTATTCCGAGAAGCCGCAAGCTGTTTGCCAACGTTTGCTTCGTAGCCGCGGTAAGTCGAAGTCGTAAAGACCTGACATCTTTTTCCGCCTTGAGCACCGGGCAGTGTTGGTAAAACTCAGAGAAAGCTTTCGCCAAATCGTAAGCGTAATTGGCGATCGTCAAAGGTTTGTAGTTCTCAGCCGATCTTGCTACCTCGTCAGGAAAGCGGGAGATCTGGTCAAGTAGGGATATTTCCTGCACCTCCAATTCGTAATTAGAAGGGACAGGAAGAGGGATCGTACCGGCTTTGCTTAAAATACTGTTTGCACGAACGTGGGCATATTGGATATAGGGGGCAGCTTGTCCCTCGAAATCTAACGCCCGTTCCCAATCGAATGTCGCGACCTTGTTGTTATCCACTGCGAGCATCGGATATTTAAGCGCTCCTAAGGCGACCATCTCGGCAACATCGTTCTTCTGGGATACGGATAGGGAGGGGTTTTTATCCTCGACAATCCAAAGCGCGCGTTCAATTGCTTCTTGCATTAAATCATCAAACATCACGATCATACCTTCTCGTGAGGAAATAGTCACATTTCCTGGAAGGTTAACAATCTCATAGGACAGATGATAGCAATCCACTCCCTGTTTGAAGCCCATCATTTCGAGTAGTTTAAAGACTTGCTTAAGATACAACGATTGTCGGACATCAATAACATAAATAGATTTATCAATTTGCCAATCTTGAAATTTCTTGATCGCCAACGGTAAGTCTTTCGTTGCATAGAGAGATGTGCCATCGCTTCGAAGGATGACCAAGACGCGATAGGTTTCTTTTTCCAAACCCAGTATTTCATCCAGTTTTACGACGACGGGTCCTCCGATGGATCGCTCGTCGACAGCCAATCCCTGTTCTATGAGTTCTTCAACCAATACCTTCCCTGGTTTCTCGACCTCACTTTCATAGAAAAACACATCGAACTGTTCTCCCAGGATCTCATAAATCTCATTGAATCCTTCGAGGCTCCAATTCCGTGTCTTTTCCCATATCTGTTTCAGTTCTGTGTCATCGTTCTCCCAGCGAGCGAAGACTGTACGAGCTTCAGCCTCATATTTCGGATTATCTTCAATGCGTTTAATGGCTTCCGTGTAAATATCCTGCATCCATCGCGTGCGATCACCCTTCGGCTCCTCCCCAGCATGGAATTCCAAGTAGCACCATAGCCATTGGATCACATGCCAACCAATGTCCCCAATGTAGTTTGCTCGAACGGTGTCGTAACCGGCGAATTCGATGATGTTAGACATCGCGCCACCTAGGATCACATTCCGAAGGTGGCCGACGTGAAAAGCCTTATGGGTGTTGGGTTGTGAGTACTCCACCATCACACGCTGTTTCTTTGGATCACCACGTCCAAAGTTTTCGCTTTGTTCGAGGACGGTATCGATGACCCGATTGGCGTACTGTGTGGGTTCGATGTATAGGTTTAGATATCCTTTCTCTGCTTCGGTTCGTGAAAAGCCTGCGATGGGACTGAGATCGTTTAGAACGTTCTCTGCGATTTCCTGAGCTCGAGACGGGACGTTTACTTTCTTCCCCGCTCGAGCTTCCTCTGCGGCAGCTTGGAAACAAGCATTCGTGCCAAAGCCCCATTGCCCTTCAAATGGAGTGGGCATCCAATCAATTTGATCAGGAATGGGAACTTCTAGGTGCTTAAGTGATTGGCGGATACTTTGGGCAGCGCTTTCTAACTCTTGGTCAAACATCATCGATCCCTCAAATCGGGCCATTATAGCATGTTGACTGTGATCAGACGCGACACGACGCACCATCTGGTGCGTCGTGGATATGCTGAGTGCTTAGGAACCCATGCCTTATGGGTTTTTCTCCAAAGACGCCAGATGCTTCATCAGACGGCTTTTGCGGCGAGCTGCGTTTTTGCGATGGATTACACCTTTGGATGAGGCTCGATCCAATTCGCTCACTGCTTTGCGAACTGCGTCAGCTGCTGAATCAGAATCGCCACTTTCGATGGCAATACGAGCATGCTTAACGAACGTGCGTGCTCTGGTTCGATAGACTCGATTTCGCATTCGGCGTTTTGCGTTCTGTCGTATTCGCTTTTTCGCCGACTGTAAGTTAGCCAAAATATCCTCCTACATTAGATACGCTCACGAAATCACATTTTAGCGCAGGCTGATTTCCCTGTCTAGGGCTATCGAGAAGTGGCTAACCTTCCCGTATGGCTCGTATTGTAACCGCAGGCTTCAGCCTAAGTTGTGTATGACGTAGGGTGAAATTCCAGTCATCCTTCGACAGGTTCAGGATGATTGTTTCCTTGATGAGGTCAGCGAGCACCTTGGGCATGGATCGTCCTGAACAATCCGATGGTTCGAAGGGTGCGACTGAGTGATTGAGTGCACGGGTGCCCAGGTGCCTAAGTGCTTTCGTGTTTCTGTTGCCGCAGGTTTCAGAGTGCGCACCTGAACCCACAGGAGAGGCGATTCGCGTGACTGACCTGAGCGATACCGAAGGACCGCCGACGGTCAGGCGTTGGAGCCTGATCTGCTGGAAAAAAACTGCTTCCCCTAAAAGGTGTGGTTGTACGACCTCACGGATGAACGGGGAGTTGGATTTTGAAAGCGCTTCCTCCACCGGGATTCTCTTCCACCCATATCTTCCCACCATGTGCTACGATGGCCATACGCGAGAATGCTAAACCCAATCCGGTTCCACGCCGCCGTCCTGCGACTCCTGGAACCTGAACGAAGCGCTTGAATATCTTGTCCCGAAATTCCTCCGGAACACCTGGGCCAGTATCTGCAACAGTGATGCTGACTTCGTTTCCAGTGGTTTCGACCGATAAATCAACCTGTCCACCGGCAGGTGTAAACTTTAAAGCGTTATCGAGTAGATTTCCTAATACCCGTCCAAGTTTCTCGTTATCTGCGGTAATCCTGGGCGACTTTTCATCTACACGATAGCTGAGGATAATCCCGTTCTCGTTGGCCTCCTGCACGAAGGTCGCAACCAATTCTTCACAAAGTGTATTCAAAGAGAACTCAGACAGTGAAAGTGGCATTTCACCTGTTTCAAGTTTAGCAAGATCGAGCAAAGAATTGACTAAACCGAGCATCTGCTCCACGCTTCGGTTTGATATCGTAATAGCCTGGCGAACTACAGGAAGGAGATCCTCCGAGCGTAAGGTTTTACCCAGTAAATTCAGACTTCCGAGGATGGCTGTCAGTGGAGCGCGAAGGTCATGAACGATCATCTCTGTGAGTTGCTCCCGCGTTTGGCTCAATTCGTGCTCTTCGGTGATATCGCGTAGCACGATCAACCATCCGATCATCTGGTGGTCAATATCGAAAACAGGAGCATCGGACCGTTGCAACCGGCGATGGCTTGGTGCCTCTACATCAAAGGTAGTTAATTCACCTTTCAGCGGCTGTTTATCTTGAAGGGATGAAATGATGTTCCCCAGCTCTTCCTGTTGGTACCCTAAAAAGTCAGCTAACGCCAAATCAACATCTGAAAGGTTGGCCTCAATCAAATCCTCCACTCGAAGCCCGGTGAGTACCTCGAGTTGTTGGTTCGCGAGGACGATTTTGCCATGTGTGTCGGTCATCAACATACCTTCACGCGTAGAATTAAGTACGGCCATCAATAGATTATGGTTCTCGCGTATACGGCGGAAGAGATCCGTATTTTCAAGCGCGACGGCAGCTTGACTGGCGATCGTTTGTGCAGTGCGAATTGCATTTTCGTCAAAGGAGCGTTCGCTGCGGCTAAAAACCTCCACCAATCCTAATGTCTTTGTGCCCGTGATGAGGGGAACGGCCAGCAGGCTCAGCCCTTGAGGAAAACGAGTCAAGTAATCACGATCGGATTGACTGGGTGCAGTTTTACCTGTCCATTGAACCGGCCTGTGCTCATTTATGCAGCTGGAAAATGATGGTGCATCTTCGATGGAGGTCGTTGACCAAGACTGATCGTTGAACGGTTTGCCTTCCACCATCATCGCCTCTGTTTTCAGTGTGAGGTTTTCAGCATTCCAGGTTGAAACGCGTGCTCCAACTGTGGAAAGGGCGACGGCAAGGCTATCTGCGATGGCCATGGCGACGGCCTCAGTCTCATACGTTGCTGCAATTTGAGTGCTCGCTTGGTACAAGAGCGACTGCTCACGTAAACGGGCTTCAAGCTGCTGATAGAGAGCGGCGTTCTCTAGGGCAACGGCCGCTTGCGAAGCTAATTGCGATAGCAGCTGCGCATGATCTGCGGAGAAAGCGTATGGAGATGGATCCTCAATCGTAATCACTCCGAGAACTCGACTCTGAAGAAGGATAGGAACACTTAGAACACTCCTGGAGTTCTCTTGAATAAACGGGGATGACTCTTGGCTAATATCGGAAATATTTTGAGGTTTTCCAGTTTGAAACGCACGACCGCTGATACTCTCTTCAAGAGGGAGGATCGTGCTTGAATCTGCAAAGGGAGAACCAGCGGGATAGCCATGATGAGCAACAATGCGTAATGTATTGAGCTCCTCTTCATAGATCGTCAGGTATCCTGCGGTAGCTTGGGGGATGTCGATTGCATGTGTGATGATCGCCGTGAAAAGATCTTCTGTGATGAGGGTTGAGGTCATCTCACGCCCGATGGCTTCTAGGGTGGCGAGTTGATCCACTCGATGCCGAAGCGCCTCATCGGTTTCGGCATGAGCTCGAGCATTAGCGACCGCAAGAGCAGCCTGAGCAGCAAAGGTCTCAAGGAGTTCGATTTGATCTGTTTGGAATTGACGAGGATTAGAGAAATAAACTGATAATTGACCAATTGTCCCCGATGGTGTGATGAGTGGGAAGTCCGCGTAAGCTCGTATCTCCTCTGATTCTAAGGGAGCGATGATCAACGGAGGAAGATTCGATGATGAAACATCTGAAATGAGGAGAGATTTCTCATGATGAAATGCTTGAATTCGGTGTTGATCCTCAAGTGGGATATTCCCCCATCTTTTCATGAACTCATTAGACAAGTTGATCGCATGGGCGAGGAACAATCGATCATGATCTTCATCAAGCAGAAATATAGCGGACTTCTGCCCCCCTCCAACACGGATCATTGAAAGACATACCAACTCCAAAGCGTTTTCGGGATCGAGTGTCGAACTCATCGAGGCGGTAATTTCATTTATTAGCGCCAGCGCTTCAGCACGGCTCCTCGTTTGCTCGTAGAGCAAAGCGTTCTCAATGGCGACGGCTGTCTGTCCGGCAAGTGTGACCAATACCTCTTGATCCTTCCTTGTGAATACCTTGCCGGGGTGGCTGTGGGAGGCGACCAAGCACCCAATTGTCCGATCAGGGGTCATGAGCGGTACACCTAACCATGCTTGAGGTGGGTTCTCCCAACTGGTTTGGCCTAAGGCGCTAAGGGCACGAGGTGCGTTTCGAGGAATGAGGATCGGTTCCCCTGTTCTGATGACGCGATCCGATAAGCGATCCCCAATTTGTCGACTGGGCCACTCCAATTCCTTGCCGTGTTCTACAACGAGGGGATATGAGATGAGCTGATCGCTCGGATCTTGGAGTGCGATGAAAAAAGTATCAGGTAGGAGCAGCTCCATGACCTGTAATTGAATTGTTAAGAGGAGCGTTTCCAGATCCAAGCTGGTTCGCATGACCTGACTAACACGACCAATCGTAGTAAGTTCTTGGATACGACGTTGAAGATCGCGCTCTGCTATCGTCAAACTACGAACGATGGGCGATATGGTCGCCACTATTGTTCCGTAGATGATGAGTGCCGCGGTTTTAAGAAACACATAAGAAGCAGCGGAGAGGATGGCAAAAGGTATTGGTACGAGGGCGATCAAGATGAGGATATAGGTATCCCTTCGATCCAATTGAATGGAATTCGATATTCGTCTGCTCAGCCAGTGGAGTGCGAGGAAAATCGCACTGAAGATTAACAGAAGGCCGAGTGTAGGAAGTATCATGGGAAGACTTAGGAGCTCATTAAGAAATCGACCTCCCAAGAGCAGATAGATTGCCATGGCTCCAGATATACTTAAAACCTGCCGACTGAAAATGAGCGCGCCGCGTTTTACGTGAGTCCATATATCGGGAGGCTGATCAACGCGGCGCCGCTGCCGTATTGTATGAATGAATTCACCAATCGATATCCCACTGGCAAGAACGATCCCGGCCGATCCTGGTCCGAGCGCCATTCCCAAAGGCAAACTGATAGCGTGAGCTAATGTCGTCGGTACCCTTCCAACCGGGATCTGAAAGTTCACCAAGAACGCGATAAGCACGGTGCCAAATATCGTCGCAGTCCAATCAAGTTGGAATCCTGAAGATGGGCGAAGCCAGAGGCAAAGCGTGATCAGGCTGGCTAATGTTAATAGCCACCAGAGTTGGTGTGACCAATGAGGTGGATATTTATTTTTCGTTTTCTGAACAGTGTCGTTGGGTTTCATCAGCACTCAATGAAGCGAACGCCGAGCGCAGTATTTACGGAATAGCGCTGGGTGTTCTAGTTGAGGTCGGAGTGCGTGTGGGCGTGGGTGTACGTGTGGGTGTAGCAGTTGGGGTAGGGCTAGCTGTCGGGGTTCTGGAGGGTGCACGACCCGTTAATTCTGCTAGGTGGGATTCTGCTAGCGCCCGTGTTTCAGGGCGAACATGGGTAAAGCCCAAGATCCATTCCCAATTCCGAATGGCGTCTCCACGTAAATCAGGATTTGTCTCGTATATCAGAGCCCGTAGCGCGTAGACCTCTGAAAGCTTCAATTCCTGGTAGGCTCGCTTCGATTCTTTGTTCGCTTCAGTGAGGGCGAGCCTGAGATTCTTAAGCGCCTCATCATAATCACCGGTAAGGTAATATAAGTTGCTGCTCCAATAAAGAAGGTCATAGTTTTGAGTGCCATGGCGGTAAGCTAGTCCGAAGTCAACCTCAGCTGCTTCATAATCACCCTGGTTTGTAAAGTAGATGGCGCGTGCGATGAGAGCTGGTGCGAAATGTTCCTCCATTTCTAACGCGGTATCAAGAACCGTTATCGCCTCGTCAAAATATCCAAGACTTACATAAGCGCGCCCGAGATAACCCCAGGCGCGGTGATTAGTTTGATCGTAGGTGATGAATGTCAGGAGTGGCCATAAGGCAGAGGAATAATTACCACGATCAAAAGTGTTTATACCAAGGGTGACATACGCTCTACCTATCGCCAAATATCCAGCGAGCATCGAGGGGTCGTTGGCGCTGCCTTCCAGCGCGTTCTCGAGAGCGTCGTCAAACTTACCACGCATCATTTGAGCTTCACTGAGGTAAATATAAATTCTTGGTGTCGTAACGCCCGCCTCGAGCGCGGCTTCCATTGTCGTCTCCAACCGCACCCACAGTTTATCCTCGACGTACACTTCCCCTAACGCCAAGTAGGCTTGGGTCATGGAAGGATCGCGATCAATTGCTCTGTCAAAATCATCAATGGCTGCATCTCGATCGCGGAATAAGAGGGCGCGCCCCCGACCAAGAAAAGCGGGTGCAAATTCATTGTCGATTTGGACCGCCCGATCGTAGGCCATGATCGCGTTCCCAATCTCGTCCATTAAGCGTAAGGCTTCCCCTTTAAAGTAGTGAGCATCCGGCAGATTGGGATTGGCATCGATAACCTGCTCCATGAATTCCACAGCCAGCTCGTAGTCACCACGAATCAGAGCATTTAGACCCGACTCATACGCTCCGTAGGCATTTGGTGTTACCCCAAGGAGAGGCGTGGGCGTGACTGAATTCTCGATCAACAATTCGAGTGGTGTCCCGGCGAGCTCCGTCGGGATTGGCGTACGCATCACTCGAGTTTCGGCAGGTAACGGTGTGAGTGTGGGTGTGCCGGGTTTCGGGGTGTCCGTTGGTGTCGAGCTAGGTGGAGGAAGCGTAGAAGCAGGCCTATAGGGTTGTCTCCCCGTAAGCGATCTCACCCATGGCGCTATAACCCGCGACGATAAGCCGTAGATGAACGCGATCGTTATCACTCCAACAGCGCCTACGGCTATCACCTTCCACGGGACGTTAACCTCACGTCCAACAGCAGGGCCCTTTGTGATTGCAGCTACTTGGCGGCGTGGAATCTTAACCGCGGACGCTAATTCCGCTTCCTCGGGTGTTCGAACACCTAAGATAACCAAGCCGCGCATGGCGGCCCTATTTGTCGGATCAAGTTTGATGGCGGATTCGAGGCAGTAGATCCTTTCACGCTTGGAATCAACTACCGAACTCATCCAGACCCAATATTCGGCGTTTGAGGAATCAGCGCGTAATAAGCGCGAAAGGAGATCTCGTGCTCGTGCCCTATCTCCAGCACGGGCGGCGGCAATAGCTTCAGTGAGCATCGACTTAGATGGTGTCGTCACTCTTTTGCCTTATAGTATCCGTTCGAAGTCTAGCATAGCGCGAGAGATCGCACAACGGTACCCCCGTTGGTATAATCCTCCTGTTGTGGTCCAGTTAAGAATCAGGTTTCTCGTCCTATTTATCCTGCCTTTAATCGCCGCCTGTTCGGTAGAACAAGTGACTTCCACCACCCTACCGACACTTACTTTACGACCGTATCGAACACTCACCCCAATCCCAACTTCCGATCAGACCCCACCTGTAATGCCCTCTCTGCCACCTCTTGGTCCAACACCGACGCCCCTCGTACACATTGTTAAAAGTGGCGAAACCCTACTTGGAATAGCAAGTCGCTATGCAGTCGACCTAGAGCAGTTGTTGCTTGTGAACCCTGGTATCGATCCTCGCTTCCTGAGCATAGGTCAGGAGGTCATCATCCCAGGCCCAGAGGGTGAGCCTATTGGTGCATTACTGCCGACACCTACACCATTACCGTTAGACGTATCTGCCGTCCGTTGCTTCCCAACCCCATCCGATAGTCTTTGGTGTTTGGTTGCAGTAAGAAATGAGACATCTCCTGCTTTGGAGGGGGTTTCTGTCTTGGTAACCTTGTTTGATGCGAGTGGTGAAGCACTTGTGCATGAGCCGACGTACGGGCCTCTAAATCTTCTTCTAGAAGGCGGATTAATGCCATTTGCGGTATTTTTTCATGATCCGCCTATCGGGTGGAGTGTGGCGAGTGCCACTCTGTTAAGTGCGGTTGAAGCGAAGGAGGTGGAGTCTCGTTATTCAGATCTTAACATTGTGCAAATCCTCAATGACCCTAGCCCTGATGGCCATCGCTGGCAAGTTCAAGGTGAAGTGGGATTGCCTATCACTCCTTCACTCCCAAATGCAAGCATAAAATTACTACTTATCGCGTTCGACGAGGAAGAGGAAATCGTTGGTTTCAGTTTGTGGGGAACAGATGCTGAGATTGAACCTGGTGACCTTCATACGTTTGATTTGGTGGTTTTCAGTCTCGGACCGGTTATTCATCATGTAGAGCTCGTGGCTGAAGCTCAGTATTCCCCTTGATCCAAAATATATTAAGGCTTGAAGTTCTTTATCACCTCATATTTACCTCTTTACTCATCCCTATGGATTTCTATTCCGTGGCATGAAAACGACGATCCATAAACCGAAATTCATACTTATGGTGTTTACGAAAAGTGTAGGGTCAATTCACTGTCCGTGCCGCGAGCACCGGCGGACCGGTGCGAGACATCATAAATTTCCCCTACGGCTAGATTCCCCTCGACAACCCTCCGGCAAGTCCCGGACATGGTGCGGGATAAACAATCTTTCAATGTCGTTCTGAGCGAGCTACGCGAGCGAAGAATCCCTATGATGAGGCTAATGAATAAGCTATGTCACAGGGATTCTTCGCGCCGTGCAGCGCTCAGAATGACATTCTGTCGTGGTTGATTTATTCCAAAATCCTTATGCAGGTTCAAGGTGCTTGCTTGTTGTTTTAAATCTTGTGTGATAAAGCACTAGCTTAATACCAACACACCCATTAAGTACCCCTAGCGAGGGAGTTTCACACGGTTTAAAATTTCTGTCATATTGTTCATTACCGGCACAACTCTTGCAAAATAAAGGTTGTCCCTCTTAGTGTTGGAGGTCCCGTGATACGCGCGACACACCATTTCCCCCATGGTTTTCTCTGGGGAACGGCGACGTCATCCCACCAAGTTGAGGGGAACAATACCAATAATGATTGGTGGGCCTGGGAACAAGAAGCCGATCGCGTCGTGCAAGGTCATCAATCTGGTGAGGCCTGTGATTGGTGGGGTGGTAGATGGGAGGAGGATTTCGATCGAGCTATGGAGGGAGGGCAAAACGCCCATCGCTTATCGATCGAATGGAGCAGGGTTGAACCAAACCCGGCAATTTGGGACGACTCGGCTCTTGATCACTATCGCCAGATGATTAAAGGAGCCCTGGACCGCGGTTTAATGCCAATGGTGGCTTTGCATCACTTTACGATCCCTCAATGGATCTCAGAGAGAGGCGGTTGGCATGACCCTCAAATCGTCCATTATTTTGAGCGATACACTCGTAAGGTCGTCGCCGCGCTGCATGATTTGGTGGGACTATGGGTAACGATCAATGAGCCCAATGTTTATTACGTTGCGGGGTACTTGGAAGGTGTATGGCCGCCAGGAAAAAAGGACCTCAGATTGATACCTCAGGTGATTAAGCATTTGGTCATGGCGCACGCAGCAGCCTACCATGCAATCCACGAACTCCAACCAGGTAGTCTGGTGGGATTAGCGCATAACTATCGTGGTTTTCATCCTGCCAACCCTCGTAACCCGCTTGATCGATGGGTAACAAATTTCAAGGCGCAGGCATTTAATGAGGTGTTTCCACGAGCCGTGACGGATGGTCGTATTCGCTTCTTGACTTGGAGGGGGAGAGTGCCCCAGGCCGCCGACACGCAGGATTTCTTCGGTCTCAACTACTACACTTCAGAAACTTCGGCTTTCAGACTCCGTCAACTAACCGATCGTTGGGATCATTCAGACTTTCCTGAAGGAGCCGATCTGAGCCCCTCAGGATTCATCGCCAATGAGCCTGAAGGGATGTGGGAAGCACTTAAGTGGGCTCATGAATTCAAACTCCCGATCTACGTAACTGAAAATGGTATCGAAGATGCTGAGGATCAAATACGCCCCCGCTACCTCGCACAACACTTGAGAGAGGTGTGGCGAGCAGCGAACTTCAATTGGAAGGTGCGAGGATACTTCCACTGGTCACTGGTTGACAACTTTGAATGGGAGCGAGGATGGACGCAGCGCTTTGGATTGTGGGGGCTGGATACGATGACACAAGAGCGTACGAAACGATCAAGCGCTGAAATGTATGAGGAGATCTGCAAATTGAACGGTCTATCCTCTGAAGTTGTTGCCATGTATGCCCCGGAGGTATTACATTCGATGTTTCCCCCACGGGGATCGCCGGAGTTGGTGGCGTCATATGCATAAACGATCATTGAGTCGGATCCTTCCGGGGATCCCTATAGCACGCACGAGCGTTCTCGTGCTGGTGACCCTTATACTAAGCGGGTTGCCCTCTGCAGGTGAGGTAGGTGCTGTATCTTCGGGAGAGGGGGATGCACCCTTCATCCTCCCCTTTGCTGGACCACCTGGTCCCGATACATGGCTATTCGCTCAACCATACGGGAACACCACCTTTGCCTATCGCTATCGAAGCTCCGCTTATTGGGCCGGTCAAGGTCTTCACTTCGGTTTAGATTTAGCTGCGCCATGCGGAACACCGGTGCTTGCCATTGGGGATGGCATCGTCTATAGCATCGATAGTTGGCATGGTGCCAAGCCACACAATCTGATGATCAACCATGCAAACGGATATGCGTCCTTTTACGGACATCTCCTGGTTAGATCTCATTTGAAACCTGGTCAGGAGGTAAGCGCTGGGGATGTTGTTGGTTTGAGTGGGGATCCCGATTTGACATGCGCTTCTCGACCTCACCTGCATCTTGAAATCCGGGACGCGCCAAACCATACACGAGCGTTTAACCCGATGCCCCTCATTGATGCTGATTGGGAACGGATCGCGCTCATCGGGGGTCATCCTATTACCTTCGAACAAGATATTAATCATCCGCGACGTTGGCAGGAGCTTCTCGACCAACCTGATGTCCGGTTCGGATTCCCATTGGTAAACGATTATGAGAATCCTTGGCCTCCCGATTGGTAAAGTGACGATGTCTTCTCACCAAAGAATCGTAAGCTATGTGGCATTCGCAGCGGTTATGCTCTTTTGTGCCACGATCATACGTCTTGGTGGTGTTGCTTACGCATCCTCGGCGAGATATATGGAGTCAGGATCATTTCTTCTTTATCCGACTCCTCCTATGGCTACCAGGATGCCTATTCGAACACCCACACCCACTGCGGTGGGTGAGCCTACACCTTACAGGCTGACTGAGGGAGGATGCTGCCCATATCCCTCGTGGTCGCCTGATTCGCTCTGGGTACCCTTTCTTGATCGACCTGGGGCCTATGAACCTGCTGGTTTGTATGCTGTTGCGGCGAGTGGAGGTGAGGTCGCATTAATCGTTGATCGCGCCGGGAATTTCTCTAGAGATTGGTCACGGGTAGCCTATATTGATGGCGGACGAACCTTTGTGGAACGCTGGGCTGATGGCGAAAGATGGGAAATCCCAAATGAGGGAAGGGCGGTCTGCTTCTCTCCAAGTGGCCAATTTGTCGAGTGGGAGGTCATGTCCCGAGGGATCGAATTTCCAGACCTACGCCAACAAGCAATATGGTTAGCGAACTATAACGGCACGGACGCCCGTGAGGTTGTAACCATCATGGGTGGTGAATTCGTTGGGTGGGTGAATGGAGAGGGAGAAATCCTTGTGACGGGTCGTTTAGCTCCCCATGGACCAGCAGGAATTTGGAGAATTCTGCTTGAAAACGGTGCAGGTCAATTGCTGTTGGAGATGGACCGCGTCCGTAGCCCACTGTTGTCTCCTGATGGCGATTGGCTCGCCTTCACCGTAGCTTTCGACACAAAACAGGAACGCAACGGGCTGTGGGTGATGCGAACGGATGGATCGTTTTCGAAGAAGCTTGATCTATTCGGTGCATATAGGTGGAGGCGTGAGGGTGAACTATTGGTTATCCCACTTGATCTTGAGCAAGCGGGTCCTGCCCTTTGGCAAGTGGATGTCATCAGTGGAAAATCTTGGCAGTTGATCGATCCTCTACACACATCCTGGCAAATTGCTAGCAACGATTGGCAACCTTCGCCGGATGGGGAGAAAATTGTCTTCCGCTCTGCTGAGGATCAGAATCTATGGCTTCTAGAGTTACCTTCTCCGTAATTTGTGCGTGTTATAATCGCCTCAAGTTGTAAAGTTCATTTCAACTTATTTGTTTATGGAGAGGTTGCGTAGTCTGGCCTAACGCGCGCGCCTGGAGAGCGCGTGAGCCGAAAGGCTCCGTGGGTTCGAATCCCACCCTCTCCGCCATTCGACACCGCAGAAGCGGTGTCTTTGAATCTAACAAAAAGAGGCGGGATGCAGGTGTATTTGTGGATGTGTGGGCAAAGTCTACACACTCAAACTTAACGTTTCCAATCTTCCCATGACCTTTTTTTATTCGAAGAGCATCTTCAAATCTATCTTCCGTAAAACACCACGACCTAATCTTCAAATCGTACATTGACATTCGTTTCTGAGGAGAGTATCCTCATCGTTGGCGTCTGGGTGGGTCCGGCGCGGCGGAGACCTTCAAATCCCGTCAGGTCCGAGAGGAAGCAGCGGTAAGGAGGTCACTCCGGGTGCCGCCGGGGTACCGACCCAGATGCTTTCTTTTAACCTTAGTTGAAGGTATTCACGCAAAATATTGGGTTAGGAGCGAATCCTTTTCCTCGGGTGTGAGGAAAGCGATCATGAGAGCGTTACGCTGAGCTTGATGGCTGTGCTGGGGTGTCAGCCCAGCAGCTGGGGCAGCGATTTGATACTCATGATGGAGATCGATGTTGCTGATGACTGGGTCATCGGTGTTGATCGTCGCTAGCAGTCCATGGTCTAAGAAGGCGCGCAGTGGGTGGCTGATGTAATCAGGAACGCTGCTGGTTTGAACGTTGCTTGTTAGACTTGATTCAATTCCAATCTGGTGTTCAACCATATAATCCATTAATCTTGGATCTTCAATGGCTGAGAGGGCGTGGCCAATGCGGGATGCCTCCAACCCACGAATAGCTTGCCATATGCTCTCAGGTCCGGTTGCTTCTCCAGCATGTACTGTGATTCTCCAACCAGCCTCCCTTGCTCGTCGGAAGTGGTCAATGAAGAGTTCCCCGGGTTGGTTCGCTTCATCACCTGCTAGGTCCAAGGCCACGATGCGGTCGCGATGGGCTAAAAGTGCATTCAACTCCTGCAAGGCAATCTCGGGGCCATAAGTCCTGCTGAGGATTCCGATCAAGTTGATCTTGATATCGAATTCGCGGGATCCAGTATCGATACCGTCGACTACAGCTTCCACGATACCCATGGGATCCAAATCGTTCGACTCAGCCATGAACCAGGGGCTGAAACGTAGTTCGATGTAATGGATGCCTTCTCGCCATGCATCCTCGACATTTTCGTATGCAATGCGGTGACAGGCATCATAATCCACCATCACCGCAGTTAGCCATTTGAATTTTGCGATGAATGCCATAATCCCAATTTGGGGATCCGATACTTGGATATGGGGACGAAGACCTTCTACATCCCACATTGGGAGAGGAAGGTTGTGCTGACGACCAAGATCGAGGATGGTCTCCAACCGTACATTGCCATCAAGATGACGATGGAGATCAATCAACGGAATGGTTGGGTCTATCCATTGTTCTTTGATCATGCATTACCGTGCTATACGTTCATGGTTCCAGATGCAACTTATATTCCAGAGCAGAACAACGCATCAAGATTAGCCAAGAAAATTAATGAGATCTTCTCAGACGTTGTGGCTTCACGCCAGGGATGCGCTCGATCTCGCTGCGTACCTCAAGATCGAGTTTCACCGTGGTCGTATACCAACCGAGTGATCCCAATCGCTTAAGGTCTGCTTCGGTGAGCAGCCCTTGAACCAATCTCGGGAGGTCTTTAAACAGGATGCCAACCTCGTCCGACGGAACAACCGCCAGGATCGCACTCCTGATCAAATCATATTTCCATTTTAGAATTCGAGTCCCTTTCTTGCCCGGTGTCGGGGTCTTACACAACACTTTGGGTTCTTCTACCATCGTCATGCCTCCTACTAAGTGGCTTTGTAGGATTGGCTGAAACTCATGGACAAACCATCCGTTAACGAAATAAAAGTCATCGTTCTTTGTGGAGCTATTGGTCAAATGTTACAGAGCTAAGTTTGATTTGCGAGGAAATCGAGCACAACCTTATTGAAGTCCTCAGGTCGCTCCGCAGTGACCGCATGGCGAGCATCTTCTATCACCACTAGTTCAGCTCTCGGTAATTTCTCGAGGAATGCTTCTTTGGTAGAGACGGATGTGTAATCTTCATCCGAGGCAACCACCAGTGTGGGACACATTATCGTGTGGAGATGATCTAAAACGCTCCATCCCAGGAGCCCTTGGAATGCCTCTAAGTAAGCACGTCGGTCATTCTCTGCCCAGCGCTCAATGAACATGTGACGCAATGGCTCTTGCTCAGGTTTCGGAAAAAGGCGTGAGCCAAGAAATTCACCAATCTTCCGCATTCCGAAAATTCGGACGAGGAGGGATCGTTGTAAGACATTGAAGCGATCTCGAAGGCTTCGGACAATAAGCTCAGGACCGCTGTTGACAATCACCAAACTTTGAACAAGATCGGGTTTGTCGATCGCGAGTTGAAATGCGATCATCCCTCCCATGGAGATTCCGACGACATGAGAAGATCCAATCTCTAGCGAGCGAATAAGTTCAGCGGTGTCGGCGGTGAATAAAGGAATGGAATACGGCCCAGGAGGTTTATCAGATTGACCATGACCACGTACATCGAGGGCAACGACCCGATAGCGTGTAGAAAAGGCTGGCGTTTGATATTCCCAATCGCGGGTGCTTGAGCCTAACCCATGGATGAGAAGAACGGGCTGACCTTGGCCAGCGGTTTCATAGTAGAGATCAATGTCGTTTACATGTATTTTCGGCATGGCGTTTTTCTCCAATAGCCAGATGATCGCAATCTACCCGAGAGCTCGGTATGTGAGAGATCAACTCGGAATGCCAAGGAAGACAATCAAGTATCCCATGTGCCGTGGATATTCACCCGCAGTTTTGTGCGACGGATGGGTTGAATGAACGATTGGAAGGGGGATACCCGATCCTTGTCATGAATACACAATCTTTCCTCGAGCATCAACTGCAACCGCGCCCTCATTCGTAACGATGAGTGGATTGATGTCCATCTCAACGATGTTAGGGTTCTCGACCATAAGTTGAGATAAGGATAGAAGGGCTTGGATTAAGCTTTCCCGATTTATGGGCGCCGTCCCCCGATAACCTTCAAAGATCCGTGCCCCTTTCACGTCTTCGATCATCGATCGTGCGTCGAAGTCAGTAAGTGGTGCGACACGGAAGGTCACATCGTCGTAAATCTCAACATGGATACCACCTAAGCCGAACATCACTACAGGTCCGAAATGGGGATCCCATTTACCCCCGAGGATGACCTCGACTCCCTCATGAACCATCTCTTGGATCATGATTGCCAAAGGCTGAGCTTCTCTAGAGGACTCTGCCATGCGATTTAACATTTCTTGAGCCTTTAACTTGACCTCGATTGCATTCGCCAACTTTAAGCCAATACCACCATAATCCGTCTTATGAATCATCTCACTCGAGAGGATTTTTGCCGCTACAGGAAAGCCGATTCGTTCTGCCGACTTCACCGCTTCTTCTGGGTTGTGAGCGATTTCCCATTGAGCAACAGGAATACCATAACTCTCACAGAAATCTAGAGCCTTATCCGCAGTGAGAATTCTTTCATCGGATTTATCTTCGGGAATCTTGATCCTTGAGTACGATGGTGTGATTGCCCTACGATTACGTACGCTTACGTTCCAATCCCTGGATGAAGCTAACCCTCGTAAAGCGCTATGGATATCATCAAAAACAGGATATCCGATCTCATTCTGGGTGCTTTGAATATCATCAACATCTGTGTAGTTGCAAACAGCGATCGGGTAACCCATTTCGCGAACGATTTCACCCACACGTCTTGCCAACTGGCGAGCGTTATCAGCTTCATGTTGGCTGTAGGTGTTAATCAATAGGACGGCATTAGGAGAGAGGGCTTGGAGGCTTTGCTCGACGATTTGAGCGTATAGTTGGAAGTCATAGATAACACCGAGATCAAGTGGATTGGTGGGTGCAATGACGTCGGCGCTGAATAAGGTGCGAACGGCAGCGATAAACGAATCAGGCAGTGGGGGGAGTTGGAATCCATGACGTTCAGCAGTATCTGCCGCTGAAACAGCATGGCCACCAGAACGAGAGATAATTAACAATTCATTTCCTTGAACCGGTGGGAGAGAGAGGCCTTGGGCTATAGCTGCCATATCCTGAAATCCCTGCGCGCGAAGGATCCCCGCTTGCCTAAAGGCAGCATCTACGATCCGATCGTCATCCGCCAGTGCGGCAGTATGAGAGAAAGCCACGCCATGACTGGCTTTCCCTCGGTTGGCTTTGTGGATGACGATTGGTTTGGAAGACGATCGGGCTAAGTCCATAAGACGCCGACCATCACTGATCGATTCCAAGTATAAGCAAACGATCTCAGTCTTTTCATCGTCCAGAAGGTACGTTAGATAATCAGTCTCATCGAGATCGGTTTTGTTTCCAATGCTAACGACTTTATTCACTCCCACGCCAGTTTTACTAAGCAAGCCTAGATAGGTGAGTGATACGCCACCACTTTGGGCGACAACAGATGCTGGACCTTTCCGTAAGATCTCAGGGGAGATCGGCCCGAAGGGCAAGCACACACCGGTCTCGAGATTTATGACGCTGATGCAATTGGGTCCGACGAAGCGAATGTTCCACTTGCGAGCTATTTCGAGAAGTTGTTCTTCCAGGCGGCGGCCTTCATCTGAGAACTCACTAAATCCCGCCGATTCGATGACGAGCCTTTGAATTCCTTTTCGACCACAGGTATCCATCAAGGCTGGCACGGTATCTGCAGGTGTAAGGATCACGGCCAAGTCCAAATCATCGGGGACCATGCCTAACGAATCCACGATCGGTATGCCGTAAACCTCTCCTTCACGAAGCCCAACAGCGTAAAGATCGCCTTGGTACCGAAAGGTGCGGAGATTGCCGATGATGTTGCGCGCAAGATTGTCAGGCCGTTCGGAAACACCAATGACTACAATGCTTTCCGGGGAGAATATTCTCTTCATGGGTGGTTCAAACCTCTGCTGTGAAGATATGAATGTCTCTTGTATCCCTTGAGAATTCAAGCTACCTGTTGGGATCAGACTCGGCTGCTAAGTAACCCTTTGTAATAGAGTCCTCAATAATGGATTGAGCGAAAGACCAAAGCTGATCCGATCCTTCGCAGATGAGTCGGTTACGTGTGAGAACTTGATCCGCTGTGATACTGTGCTCTTTCCATGAACGTCCTTGCGAGTAATAGTTCAGTAAAAGAGGCATCAGACGGTCTAATGACGCGGCGAATTTCGACTCTGGTGACCTTCCCTCCTCAAACTCGTTCCTCAGTTCATGTAAGCGGGCGGATTGATCCAACGGCAGTAGACCGAATAATTTCTCTGCGGCTTGTGCCTCCCGCTCTTCTTGGTCCTGAGTCTCATCCTCATCGTAACAATAGGTATCCCCGGCATAGATTTCAACAAGATCATGGATCAGAAGGATCTCAATTACATGTCCAATGTTTATTTCCGAGTCGGCATACTCGACTAACAGAAAAGCCATCAGAGCTAGATGCCAGCAATGTTCAGCTGTATTTTCGTGGCGATCCTGCTCTGGGAGATAATTTTGACGCAACACGGATTTCAGTTTGTCTGCCTCAATGATGAATCGGATTTGTTGGTTCAGACGGTCAAGGTCCATTCTTCCCTATTTACCCTCCCCCTCTGATTTAAACATTCGGTTGAAAACAGGCTCCGGTCTTAGATTCCTTCCACCCAACTTAAATTGCACTGTCAGGAAAGACGATCTTTGATCCCAGCAAGTTTTTTCTTATTCTTCGTGAGTCGGATATGGATTTTCTCGATTTACTTTTCCTCGACAGCACCTACACCTTATCATCTAGCTAGTATCCACGCAGCACCAACACCTCTTATCCAGACAAGGCGGATTGAATGAATTGGGTAAGATCGGCCTTTTGTTTGGCGAGCGAAGGTCCATGAATGTACATCATATGTCCCGACTCATAGTAGTCCATCGAAATATTCGCTTGGAGTGCATCTTCAAGTCCTAAGTGATTAAAGGTGTAGCGCGTCGCGAAGTAGGGTGTTGCGAGATCAAAATAACCATTGGCGACGAAAACCTTCATGGAAGGGTTTTTAGTCATCGCGGAGCGGAGCATCTCAGCCACATTGACGTACTGATTTTGATACTTGTCATAATTCCACGGCATTACCCGTCCGGTTAGGATTTCATAAGGCAGATCGCTCTCATACCCTAATTCTCGTCTCACATAATCGTTCAAACAGGCCGTGTAGGGCCCTTGGATATTGATGTAACTGGGATCAAATTCCGGTTTCTCACCGGCTGCGTCTCGATCCATCCCTTTAAAACGACTGTCAAGCCTCCCGACCATAGATCTTTCGTCTCTGAGGAGTTCTTTTATGAAGCGATGAATCTCAATTCTCAGATTCGTCTGTGCGATATAGTCGCGCGATAAGCCCGTATAGTGAGCGAGCTTATCAATGATCACCCCTCGTTCATTTTCTGGAAGCTCGGCGCCTTTCATTAAGGCGAGCGTGTAATCGCCAAAAGCGAAGGCCTCGACTTCGGCGAGTGTGTGAATGAGATCCTTTTGTAGCTCCTGCGTGAGTCTTCCATGATACCAGGCAGTTGCTGTGTAGGTAGGCAGGAAGAGGATGTGGGGAAGATCATTGCCTACATCAAACCTCGCATCTTGGAAATTAAGAATCGATGAAACCAGCATTAGTCCGTTGAGAAACAACCCATGCCGTTCAAGCAGGTGATCGGCTAATCCTGCGGCCCGAGTTGTTCCATAGCTCTCGCCGATGATGAACTTGGGTGAGGACCAGCGTTTGTAGCGTGTTGTGTAGAGACGGATGAACTCACCGACCGATTCAATATCCTTGGTGAAGTCGTGGAATTGCTCAGGTTTTTCACCAGGGACGGCCCGGCTATACCCTGTACTCACAGGATCAATAAACACTAAATCGGTTTTATCTAAGAGCGAATATTCGTTATCGATTAAGTGGTACGGGGGTGAGGGTGCATATCCTTCGTCGTCTAAAAAGACACGGCGAGGACCGAGCAACCCGAGATGCAACCAAACGGAGGACGAGCCCGGCCCCCCATTGAAAGAAAATGTAAGCGGGCGTTTGCTCAGATCTTCTACGTCATCCATGCTATAGGCGATGAAGAAGATCACGGCTTTTGGTTTTTCAATATCTCCTTCTTCCTCTCGAACTTCCTCCTTGAGCAATAGCGTTCCCGCTGTGGCGGTGTACTTGATCTCCTTGCCGTCGATAAGGACGGAGTGTTTGGTCTCCGAGATCACCTCGTCAGGAACCTCGTACTTCTGTTCGCTCTTCTTCTCAGTTTCCTCATTATTGCTTTTGGGATTCTTGTTTTCAGGCATCGTCGCTTTCTCCTCCGTGTTTCAGTCAGTTGTATTAATGGTCGTGACGGTCTTGGCTGTTCTTGAGTTTTATTATTGGAACATCAGGTGATGTTCACATGCTCCCAAACGTTTCTGGGCCAGCATTGAGGGTTTTAGTAATGTAATCATCGACCTGATTCTCTAGAATCTCAAGCGGCATTCCACCCGTTTGGAGTAGCACATTGTGGAAGGTCTTGATCTCAAACAGTTCTCCTAATGCTGATTGTGCTCTTTCTCGTAGCTCCACGATCTTCAATTCACCAATTTTATAGGCACAAGCCTGACCTGGAATGACGATGTATCGTTCAACTTCGGTGATTGTGCTCTCAATAGGCTGACCGAGATGTTCATCCATGTAGGCAATGGCTTGTTCGCGAGTCCAACGTTTTTGATGGATGCCGGTATCGACAACAAGGCGTACAGCTCTAAATAACTCTGACTCAAGATAACCAAGTTCACTGTAAGGATCGTCGAAGAAACCAAATTCGCGAGCGATCTTCTCAGCATAAAGCGCCCATCCTTCAACATAAGCGGTGAAGGGGATAAACTTTCGGAATGTTGGGCCCTTAAACTTTAGGGCGAGGGCCAATTGAAAGTGATGTCCTGGGATCGCCTCGTGGTAAGCGAGGGTCCGCATCCCATATTTCTGGACCTCGCTCATGTCGCGCAGATTCACATAGAAAACCCCGGGTCGTTTACCGTCAAGCGAGGGGATCATGTAGTATGCGCCAGGAGCTGTCTCCTCACGAAACGAAGGCATGCGTTCAACTTCTACCCCTGCGCTGGGACGCAAGTCGAAGATCTCATCAAGGTTTTGATCGATGTGAGTGACAATCAATCGGTAGTCCTCTAAGGCTTGGTTTCTTCCCTCGTCCGTGTTCGGGTAGAGGAAACGCGGGTCTTGACTGAGATCCTTCATGTGTTGGACGATGGATTTCCCTGTGAGCCCAACATTATTAAGAATCTCGCGCATCTCGGTTTCAATTCGATCGACCTCCCTCAAGCCGATATTATGTACTTCTTCTGGTTTTAGCTTGGTGCTGGTATGGCTCTGCAATTGACGTTCATAGTAAGCGTCGCCATTAGGCAATTTCCAGACGCCATCATCTGTCGTAGCTATCATTTCCAGATGCTCGAAGTAGTCGATTAATCGACGATAGGTCGGGATGATGGTTTGCTGGATTTCTCTCTCTGCTTCTTGGAGCAAGGTTTCTTTCACGACCTCGCTTATTTTGAGTTGTCCGACCTTATCCCTAAAAGCCGTAAAGAGGATGTTTTCCTTTGCATCACCTTCGAGAAAGTTACGCATTTCATTCAGTACCCGTTCGATCACAAACTTGGGCGGGATAACACCCTTGCCCTCACGAATCCTAAGTCCATCCAGTATCTGATCGAATTTCACCCCAAATTTCGATAAGCGTTTGATGTAATTTCTGGCGTCGCGTTTATTTCCAATTCGGTGCAAAGTGATCATAAAGTTTGGCAGTTCATTTTGTTCCCCAAAAAGTTGATTGATAGGATAGTTGTGGTACATGAATTCATATTCCAGAATTTGGTTCTCAAGAAACCAGTCGAGGATGTCTGTGGATAGTTGTTGTTCTGGAGTTTGTTTTTCGCGCGGGTAGCTGCGTAGTATTTCAAGATTCTTCCCTGTCATGGTGATAAGTTTTTGAAAGTAAGCATCCGATTCATCGGTCAGGTCATCATTATGGAAGTTCAACCCGAATCTCTCCAGGACGCCGATCGTTGTTAGGATTTCAGGATCCTTGCGGAAGAGTTGGAACATAGAGCGCTCATAAAAGTGGTTGATGTTAAATGGTCTGAACCAAATCAGCTTGATGAGCCATAGAAGGGTCAGGGCGAGGAAGATGCTGACTGCTACAATTGCTAGGACGTCCATACTGCATCTCCTTTGGAAAGAGGAGCAAAGAAACGGGTGTCCGCTTTATATTCAATTGTATTTGTCACGATCCGTATCGTTTGCTGGAGCATTGAGAATGCTCGCTTCATGGTGAAAGGAATGAATACCTGTTTTATCCAGCGTCATCCCCCCCAACAAGGATGGGGAAATTCTAACACCCTATGGTTCTTCCACAAACCTATTAAGGTATGCAGAAACGGACAGCCCCTCTCAAATATTAAGGTGCTCACGCTTCATATGTATTGGGATATAAGGCCTGAGTGAACCTTGAGAGGTGTTTGACCACCGTGATCACCAGGCTCTGGTATACTGCTTTCCGACGATGAAAGTTATAACATGGGCACAAGCCTTACCTCGGAAGGTGATTTGGGGTTTTGCTGCTAGTTTGATCCTGCTTGGGCTGGTGTTGATCTATCTTGGCACAGCTCGCCCAATGATCCTTGTGATCGATGGGCAAACCTATGAGTTTCGCACTCATGCCCGATCTGTCCTCGGTGTTCTTCGATCAGCTGGTTTCGAGCCATCCGCAGATGATCGGGTCAGCCCCCAACTGGATGATCAAGTCACTTCTGGTGCAGTGATCCATTTGGATCATGCTTTCCCTGTGGTGATAGAGCTTGAAGAGAGATCATTTGTCGTCAACTCTCCGGAGAGTTCGCCGGCCAACATTTTGGCTCAGGCGGATATCCGTCTCTATCCGGGAGACCGGGTATGGGTGGATGGGTACCGTATGCTAGATCCAACGCGAGTTCTGGAGATCCAACCTGATTACATGCGTGTTGATCGAGCCGAAACGATCACTCTTGAAGAGGGTGACATGACGCGGGTGATCCATTCTGCTGCTCCCTCATTGGGCGAAGCTCTTTGGGAAGGGGGAGTGGTCATGCGAGAAGGTGATATCCTCTCTCCAATTCCGGAGACAAGAGTAAACTCCTCGATTCATGCAGCTCTCATTCGTTCCCGGTCATTGGTCATCAATGTTGATGGTGTCGAGATCGAAACCCGAGCTGTAGGTCCAACTGTGGGAGATGCATTATCCCAGAGCGGGATTGCACTGGTTGGACTCGATTACAGCCGACCATCCGTCGAAATGCTTCTCCCGGAGAATGGCCACATTCGTATTGTCCGTGTTCAAGAACAAATCCAAGTTGAGCTGGAACCCTTGCCCTTCGATACCATTTATCAACCCGCTGCGGACCTAGAACTCGATAACCTTCAAATTCTTGATCCGGGGAATTATGGTGTCTTGGCAACGAGGATCCGAGTACGTCTTGAGGAAGGCCAGGAGGTGGGTCGATCCATCGAAGAGACGTGGGTGGCAGTAGATGCGGAACCGAGGGTGCTCGGTTATGGTACGAGGATTGAGGTACGAGCAGTGGACACGCCCGATGGTAGGATCGAATATTGGCGGGCGGTTCCTGTCTACGCAACCTCATACTCTCCGTGTAATTTAGGAATCGATGGATGTAATTCAACTACGGCGAGCGGTAAGGAGTTGCGAAGGGGGATGATCGGTGTCATCCGCAGTTGGTACAACATGATGCGTGGGTGGTCGGTTTACATCCCGGGTTATGGTTTCGCGACCATTGAGGATATCGGTGCCGGGATGGCTGGGAGGCATTGGGTCGATCTAGGCTTCACCGATGAGGAGTATGAGAGCTGGCATACCTGGACTACGCTCTATTTCATACCACCTGTCCCATCTCTCGATCTGATCCCATGGATCTTGCCATGAGTCATTGATCAGGTGGTGTTTCTCGTATCGATGGATGAAGACGGAAAATTCCAAACGCTTAAAGTTTCGTTTATGGTTAGGTTTGGCGGAGCGTTCTTTAGAGCGCTATTGATGAGGGGTCAATATTGAATACGGGGGATATTGCATTTGTGATACTTTATCCGAGCGCGTTGCGCATAGCCATATAGACAGGATGACATGGTCAAAGGGAGTTGACTTGCTAGAAGGCAACAAATCCGTTTCGTTTTCCCTGATAAATGCACGCGAACTTTTACGGAAACATAAGATTCGCCCAGATCGTCGCTTAGGCCAAAGCTTCCTTGTGGATCATAAGGCTTTAGCAAAGGTCGTAGCTGCTGCGGATTTATCCGGCGAGGAGACCATCCTGGAAGTAGGGGCGGGGTTGGGAGCACTAACTTGTCATTTAGCTGAAGCAGCACGACGGGTTATTGCAGTGGAGGTAGATCAGCGGCTACTTACACTTCTACGAGACGTTGTAAGCAAGTATGAGAATGTGCAACTTGTCTACGGTGATATTCTCGAGCTCGATTTAGCGACATTGATAGACGAAGGTGAATACGCCGTCATAGCTAACATTCCTTACAGCATCACCTCTGCACTCATCCGGTATTTATTAGAGGCTGAGAAATCTGCTGAACGAATAGTGCTCACTGTCCAACGTGAAGTGGCCGAGCGGATTATAGCCCACCCTGGTTCGCTGAGTCTGCTTGCAGTCAGTGTCCAAATCTATGGTAAGCCACAAATCGCCGCGATAATCCCTGCCGAGGCCTTCTACCCTAAACCTAAAGTCGATTCGGCTGTCTTAAGAATTGACGTACATCCCGAAGCCATCGTGGCCCAAGAATTATTGCCGACTCTGTTTCGCCTTGCGCGAGCAGGTTTCGGTCAGAAGCGGAAGCAGTTACGCAATGCGCTTGCTGGTGGCCTTCATGAGTCGCCGTTGGTCGTCATGGGGTGGTTAGAGAAGGCAGCGATTCCCCCTAGGGCTCGCGCACAGGAGCTTGGATTAGAAGCGTGGGCTCAATTGGCTCAAGTCGTTGTAGATGAAGTTGATATTACGAAGCCAGATGAGAACGAAATCTGATTTTTAGATAATAAGTCCTCTACCCTGAATAAATCCCCAACCAGATTTCAGATATCCTAGAGAAACCTTTAGCTATTGCATCGAGTATTTTAGCGTGAGCAAGCTCTGCTTGCGTCCCTTCGGCTATGATCGAGGCGAGATAAAAGTAGAACTTTTGGATTCCAAAATCCATTAGCTTGATCATGGCAGTAAAGACGGGATTACCACGGCTGATTTTCAAGAATAATAATCTCCCTCTAGTCCTCTCAGAATCAAAATGTAGCCGCACCCTAAAGGGTGCGCAATGATACGCAGGCTAAAGCCTGCGACTACAGTGATTTGGTGAAGGAAAAGTAATCGCAACCTTCAGGGTGGTTTTGGAGTGCGCAAGCTCTGCTTGCGCCCAAAAGCAGAGCTTTTGGATTCCAAATACACCAACTAGCTTATCGAATAGTTTGGCGTACGCAAGCTCTGCATGCGCCCAAATCCAGAACTTTTGGATTTCATAGTACTTACAAATCGTGTGATCACAGCTTGGGGTGGTTACCCGAGGGAAGGATCATATTTGAGGTGTATCTTCGTGCACTTTCTTTATCTTACTTAAATTTCTATGCAGCACGAGCAACTGCCATACTCGTAAGGCGGCCTCGATCTGGATGCGTAACGTCATCTTCGATCTTCCAATGCGTCGGTCTTCGAAGTAGATCGGCATCTCGTGGAGTCGATAGCCAAGGCGTTGAGCGACAAAAGCCATCTCTACTTGAAAGACATAGCCATTAGACTTGACTCGGTCGAGCGGCATTCCCATCAAGGTCTCGCGTCGCCACACACGATACCCACCGGTAGAATCTAACACATTGAGCCGCAAGATTGCTCTTGCGTATGCGTTTCCAAACCAGGAAAGCAAGACCCGACCAATCCCCCAATTTTCATCGAGTTGACCGCCCTGAATATAACGGGAGCCGAAGACGGCATCGGCATCATCGAGTTTTTCAATGAACCCTGGCAAGTAGGATGGTGCGTGAGAGAAATCAGCGTCCATCTGCCCCACAGCTTGGGCTCCATCTTCGATCGCGGCTTTGAAACCCGTGACATACGCAGATCCGAGACCTAGTTTACCTTCTCGATGGATTACGGTGAGACGTTCGGGCTGGCCGGAGGCCAATCGTTCTGCGAGCTCTCCGGTGCCATCCGGAGAGGCATCATCTACGACTAAAATCTTCAATTGGGGAATCGGGAGAGCCCATAACTCAGCGGCCAATGCTGGTAAATTGTCCGCTTCGTTATACGTTGGTACGACGATCGTAAGCCGATGCATAGGACCTATCGTATGAGGCTTCAATCAATGGGTGTTTTTTCGATTACGAATTCGCAGGCCTCGTTGCCGGTTGCGATGCATTTCGTTTCATGAATTCGGAAGTTCTGTCCGCCTGAAACCCAACGTAAACTTTCTTCAAGCAAACCCATCACGAGGTGACAAACTGGTGTATCTGCTTGTCTTCCCCAGCAGACGGGGCATCGC
The DNA here is from genome assembly GCA_011174825.1 of Anaerolineae bacterium. Taxonomy (GTDB): domain Bacteria; phylum Chloroflexota; class Anaerolineae; order Anaerolineales; family E44-bin32; genus DUEZ01. The sequence goes on from DUEZ01000062.1 coordinate 60,881, forward strand.
TGAATTCTGTAGGTGTAGTGATCTTCCCCCTCTTCTACGGCGTTAACTTGGTCGCTTATGTGGGAGAACACACGAGCTAAGACTGGTAATCCAATCCTGATCTTGCGTGCGAGAGGAAGAACCTTAAAAGCAATATCGCTGACACCAGCAAGGGCGCCAAAGTTTCGGAGTACCTGATCGAAAGTAGCCCATCCTGCACGACGAGCCATTCCACGACCGCTACGTGGACCATACAATTCATCAAGCGCGGCATTGATGGCGGATAGCTCAGCAAAATCGATCCCCCTTTGCATATCATTCGGGGGATAATTATCAATCCAGGTCTCTAATCCGGCCAAGTTGAGGATAGCGCTTACACCATTCCTGCCCATGACATCTTCGAGCGCCTGAAGGTAGATTCGACCGGCTTTATTGGGGTAGAGGTAACCGCTCTTGTCGATGGATGCCACCCTAATACTCCTGGGTTGCCTCACAATAATTTCGACAAATCTTCAACAGCACGACGCATATCAAGAAATAACAATCCAAGTTTAGCTTGTTGACGAGCGAGAAGCGTTAAGACCGCTTCTTCTCCTACGGACATCAAAATAACAAATCCCGTTTCGCCCCTGATGTAAACTTGGTCGAGGTTGCCCCGACCTAATTCACTCGATATACGCTCGCCAAGAGAGAGCATCGCCGCCGACATAGCAGAGACGCGGTCTTCTTCGACGTTGCTTGGTAAAGCGGACGCGATGGTTAGACCGTCCACACTTACCACTGCTGACGCTTCAACATCAGGGGAGGAGGCTTGTAGATCCCGGAGACGATCAACCATGAGTTCGGTGCGTGACTTGGTCAAAGTTGAACTCCTAACGAAGTGTATATTGCTGGCAATTTCTTAATGAAGCGGCGGTACTGTAGCATAGCGGTATCGCGCTGTCAAGCTTAGGGGGTGGTGTGATGCTTTCCCCCCTCGATACCGTATTTGAGCTATAATCCACAGACTTTGGTCCAGCCGGTTTTTGCACACCAGTCGAGGATATTACCCAGGGAGAGATCGTATGCCTGTGTGGCTTGAACATCGAATTGTGGAATTCTTAACAAACTTATTCCAAACGATGGGGTGGACAGGGGTCGTAGGCATTATGGCGCTTGAAAGTGCGAACATCCCTATCCCGAGCGAAGTGACGATGCCTCTCTCGGGCTGGTTGTTGATACAGGCGAAGGGTGGCACGGCAATTCAAGCAGCTTTATGGGGAGGGCTCTGGGGTGCGGTCGGATGCACGATAGGTTCACTCGTTTCGTATGGATTGGGTGCCTTGGGGGGAAGGCCTTTACTTGATCGCTACGGTAAATATCTCATGATCAACCCCCACGATCTTGAGGTGGCCGATCGCTGGTTCGCTCGCTTGGGTGATTGGACGGCATTTTTATCCCGGTTGCTTCCGATCGTACGTACCTTTATATCCTTTCCCGCTGGCGTAGCGCGCACCAGGTTGATCCCGTTTACGGTATATAGCTTTATAGGTTCTTTTGTCTGGTGCGCTGGTCTAGCTTATGGCGGCTATGTCTTCGGTGCGCGCTGGGAAGAGTTGCGCGCGATCATGAGACCTTTTGATATTCCGATCGCTATCGTTCTGCTTGGCGGATTCGCTTACTACATATACCATCACGTTCGACGAGGAGCACGTAAACATAGCGAGGGGGAATCTTAATACACCAATTTCTCGAGAGTTTATGGCTCGCGGGAAGATTGTTGCACAACCTCTACCATACTGTCGATCTGTTCCCTCATTAATCTCCGGGGCATTCGAATCAGCCCTATCAGTGCCAGACTGCTAAGGAGCGTGAGTAGAATTACTCCGCTGAGGTTGATCATGGCCAACATCGAGGGGGTAAGGTTGATATATTGGTACTCAACTGCAATTGAATTAAAACTGATCCCCAGAGCGATCGCGTTCCACAAAGCATGCATGAGCACAGCACCAAGATAGGCACGTCCGAACCTTTTCCATTCGCGATTGCCAACGACCTGAGCGAGTCCCCAACTAGAAAGGCCAGCGGTAAAGCTGTGCATCACGGTTGCACCAATACGAGCGATCATGTTCGTGGTCCATGACGGTCCGGGTTGGGTTAGGAAGAGAGCTTCAAACAACCCATAGGCTGCGCCGCCTATCGCGCCGCCGATGAACGCAGAGGCAGGTCGCAAACCTCTTCGAAGGAACGGCCATACAGCCATCGTTTTCGCAGCCTCCTCAATCAAGGGGACAATAATCACAACATACCCCAGGATGACCATGAGGACGCCTGGTTGACGAAGGATCTGAAAAAGAGTTTCATAAATTTGGGACTCGAGCCAGTGATCCGGATTCGTCAGAATTCCTATTAACTGCCGACCGCCTGCTGTGCTCATGAGTAGCACTGCAATGGCTATCATTGTTGGGATTAAGGTTAAGATCTCAAGGATTAGAGATGTGATCGGGATTGCCCAAAGGCCGACGAGGAATTGCCCCCAGGTGCGGCGGGGCGAGTAGGTTGGTCCGTGACGGCGAATTAATACTATAGCGATGAGAGCAGGCACCAAGGCAGTCAGGATGTGTGCTGGAGGTCCGATGAGGTCGGAGAATAAACCTCGAGTAAACGCTAGATGTCCCAATATTAGCGTAAGAGGGAGTAAGACGATGCTTACCAGCCAGATCGATGATCCAGGACGGGGCGGGAAAGGTGATTGACCAATCAAGGCACGAGCGCTCATTATGCATGTTGGCAGAGCACATATGCCTACAAACGTGATTGAGAGGGCGGTCGTGATGCTGTAGTTTAACCCAGTATCCACTCCGCTTGGACCCGAGAGAAGATTTTCAATAACAATCATTCCAGAGGTGACGAGGATCAGCAGGAAACCGCCTAAAGATACGATGAAGAGTATAAGATCTAGGGGTCTGCGTTCAGCGGTTTTATCACTCATCGAATCTCGATTGTCACGGATAAGATCACAACTTCAGGGGGATCCAGAAAATCCTCCAGAGGTTGCCTAGCGTTTAGGCTCTTTATGAGATCGAGGCCATCAATTAGACGACCGAAGATCGTTCGACTGTTATTCAATTCGGGGAGAGGCGCCAGCGTGATGAAGAATTGACTCCCGTTGGTGTTAGGACCAGAGCTGCTCAGTGCAACCATTCCTGGATCGTCGAAAGTAAGGGCTTCAGAAATCTCATCGTCGAAATAGTAGCCCGGTCCGCCGAGACCCGTACCGGTTGGATCTCCGCTTTCTATATAAACCCCAGGCACGATTCGATGGAAGGGATTACCTTCAAACCAGCCTTCTTGAGCTAAAAAGATAAAGTTGTTCACCGCTAATGGAGCAAGCTCTGGATACAGTTGTATGATGATCTCGCCGATCTCTAATTCAATGCGCGCGATATATTGAACATCATCCTCGAGAGTCATTGGAGGGTATCTATCATATTGTGCTTTGGTTAATAGCTCAAGTCGAATGTAGGCCTCTAAATTGGTCAAACTTGGCTCAACTTGATATAGAGAGCCGTTTAGGAATAAAAAGGGGGTTGCGAGGATCCCTGAAGCGATCCCTTGAAAAAAAGCATCTTCCATCTCTGCTGCATATCGACCACTTTCAATATCGTTCTGGAATCGCTGGACATCAAGTTCGAGTTCCTCAGCAGCGATGTTCAACCATTGCTTGAACTCCTCGGGGGAGAGCCCTGTCCACTCGTTGTATTGAGTGAACAATACATCATGCATCGCCCAGAATGATCCCTGAGCTCCAGCTGCCTCCGCCGCTTGGCCAGCAAGGGAGGCTTTATCGTGGATTGTCAGCAGGGGGAAATGGCGATAAACCGTTCGTATGTCCTCAGGATGCCATTCCTCTAACTGCACCAACACGGGTGCAAGTTGTGCGCAAAAGGGTCACTGGAAGTCGGAGTACACCACGAATGTGAATGAGGCGTCCTCAGAGCCTCGACTCCAATCCTCGTCGGAGATGGGAGGAATGGGGATCAACGTAGGAGAGGGGATGGGTGGAACTGCAGTTGGTGGTACGGGGGACATCGTGGACGTCGGTCCAAGCTTGATAGGCGTGCGGCTCGGAGGGGGTGTATGGGTCGGTTGGATTGTCCCAGGAGGTGCACATGCTGTTGTTGGAAAGGATAGACAGATGAGGATTCCCAGAATTGTGAGGCGAGAGATTTTAAATTTACTCAGGTATTGACTCTTGAAATCAGCCTTCCGATGATCTAAAGCCTGGAGAATCATTCTCTCATAACCTCAGGACCATACCACTCGATCGGTATTACCTGTCCATTGATGTATTGTGACTCGTTTGAGGCCAAGAAGATACAGATGCCGACATGATCATCGGCCTTCAGCATCTGTGACTTATTCTCTTTGATCTGGGCACGAAAGGCGGTATCAGCCTTGCCAGGCGCGATGGCGTTCACTCGAATGTTATCTTGCTTTCCCTCCTCGGCACAAGCTTTAGTGAATCCAATCTGACCGAATTTGCTGGCACAATAAGCTGAAAGCAATGGATACCCTTCTAATCCTCCCATCGAGGAGACATTGATGATCGAACCGCCAGCGGCGTCTCGCATTGGTCGCCAAACGTGCTTGGTACAGAGAAATGTGCCGATCAGGTTAACCGCTAAGATCGACTCGAAGGTTCCCTTCGGGGTTCCCCAAACAGGACGCATTGCACCCGTACCGGCATTGTTGACCAGAATATCGACCTGAGAGAATGTATCTAGAGTTTCAGCAACCAATGTCTTTACTTGATCCTCATCGGTGACATCACATACGATTGGGATGACAGATTGTCCGGTTTGGATGATTTCCGTGGCCACGTCTTCTAGTTCGGATTCGGATCGGGAGGCAATCACAACATGAGCGCCTTCTTGCGAAAATCCAAGTGCAATGGCCCGACCAATCCCACGACCGCCACCGGTGATGATGGCGACCTTATCCTGCAGTCTCTTCATCACTACCTTCCTATATGGGTAACATTGTAGCAGTAAATACGATATGTAAGCCCACATAGATCGAAAGGGAATTGTGAATGAGGACGCGTTTGATCGAGGCAAGCTTCTTAATAATCTTCCCTTGATTCCCCATGATCGATACGGTATCCTTGAGTTTCGCGAGGGAGTGGTTGGGTCCCGGTGGGCTCCCCGGTCTTCAAAACCGGTGGCGGGCTGTAGAACGGGCCGCGGTGGGTTCGACTCCCATCCACTCCCGCCTTATTGTTTATTAGGACGATGATGGAGTCGCAACAAATGGAGGGTACGTTGGAAGTGGTAGACCGTTTACTCCCAGCGGTTCGACAAGTTATGTCGGTTCGTGAGATGACCTCAGGCGGCGCGGAACATCGGTTCGCTGCTCGATTTCGGGGCAGATTGTATTTTGATGCGGACGAAGCGTATGATCGTCTTCATCCCATCTTTCAGCGTGAAGAGACAACATTAGCATTACGATCTGATGGCGATGAAGATGTCATTCTAGCGTTCCCAGGCATCATCATTCCTCAACCGTCCAACCCATGGATCAACCTCGGGTTGTTCATGCTGACGCTGTTCAGTATGCTCTTTGCTGGAGCCATGTATGGCTACCGGGGACCGATCCCTGAAACCACGCTTGAGGTTTTCCTCTTTCCCCTGCGAGAGATTCAAAGGGGCATACCATTCGCAGTGAGTATGCTTGCCATCTTGCTTGCGCACGAGTTTGGTCACTACCTCGCAGCGAGATATCACAAGACAGCGGTATCCTTTCCCTACTTTATCCCCTTTCCCTTCAGTCCATTTGGGACGCTTGGGGCAGCTATCCGCTTGAAAGAACCTCCGAAGAATAAACGAGTGTTGTTGGATATCGGTTTAGCGGGTCCGCTAGCTGGTTTGGTCGTCGCAATTCCAATCTTGATCCTTGGGCTCTCGCTCTCAGAATTGGGCACGCTGCCCTTGACCCCTGAAGCGTGGCAGAATCAGGCGTTGGAAGGAAATTCCATCCTTTACTTGGCGCTGAAATATCTTGTTAAAGGTAGGCTTTTACCAGCGCCAGTGAGCTTCGGAGGAGTCGATCCCATCCTGTATTGGGTGCGTTACTTCTTCATCGGTCTTCCATTACCTTACGGAGGTCTCGATGTTTTTATGCACCCACTTGCATGGTCAGGTTGGGCGGGTCTATTGGTAACCGCCCTGAACCTCATTCCTGCAGGCCAGTTGGATGGCGGTCACATCAGCTACGTCCTCTTTGGTCGTCGTGCAGCAAAGCTAGTGCCCTTTATCATCGTGGCCTTGGTTATATTGGGTGTTTTTTGGTGGGGTTGGTTATTATGGGCTGGGCTGATCTTCTTTCTTGGACGGATCTATGCTCAACCTTTGAACGATATTACGCCGCTTGATAACCGACGGAAAACTTTGGCGATCTTTGGATTAATCGTATTCGTCCTGGTCTTCACCCCAATTCCGCTGATGGGATTTTAGACTGCACTTCAAATTTCTTCTGGCAGAGTATTTGTGTACTGCAGAGGGTGTCTCCGATTTTGTGAAGCTGCAACGAATTCAAATGCTGCGATCGGGTGAAACAACTATTAATCGAGGATCTGAGTTGATCGATCTTGGTTCTGATCTCCAAAAGTTAAACCAGGGCTATTAATTAGGATCAAACCAACATCAAGATCGGTATACAATATCAAGCCAAGCGTTCTGCATAAACGATTTCGCTTTCCCCAACCAAAATCTATCAGAACGAAGTGTAGATTTCGCCTGAGGATTAGTAGTCGAATTCCTTAAGATTAAGAGAAAGATGCTCATAGTCGGCATAATGTGTTGGAGGGGTATCGATGGTCAACCGACCTTTCACTCTTCAGCTTCTTGGTCCGCAGGCTATTCCATCAAGATACGATCATCACATCACTCGCCACCTCTCTGCACTTAAAAATCAATTCCATGACCAAGACGCATATCATGATGCCCTAAATGTCGCTGATATGCTGCTCTACGAAGTCTTTGAAATTCGTCGCCCTGAACTACCTGGAGAGCTTCTCTTTGGAGTAACTGTGATTCATCCTGGGAAGGTGGGAGATGAGTTTTTTATGACCAAAGGTCATTTCCATAGCGTACTAGAGACAGCTGAGTTATATTATTGCCTCGATGGTGAGGGAGTGTTGGTGATGGAATCACTCGAGGGGGATTGGGCTGTAGAGGAGTTCTATTCTGGCTCGGTAACCTTTGTCCCTCCACGTTGGGCACATCGATCAGTAAATACGAGTCTTGATGGTGATCTCATCCTGTTTTTTGCCTATCCAGCCCATGCTGGGCATGATTACAAGTCGATCGAGGAACATGGATTTCGTAAGCTTATCCTTGATGGGGGTGACACATATGAGATCGTAGATAATCCAAGGTGGCTCCCCCCGGAGAGAAGATGATGGAGGATCTTAAGAACTGCCGTATCTTGGTTACTCCGACTACCTTTGGGAAAGCAAATCCAGATATTCGGTCCTACCTTGAGCAACAGGTAGAAGAGGTGATCTACAATACTTCGGGTCAACCATATACATCCGAGGAGTTAAGCGTTCTCATTGCAGATGTAGACGGCTACATCGCTGGTTTGGATTTGATCGATCGTGCTGTTTTTGATCGTGCAAATAAGTTGCGAGTGATTTCCCGATATGGAGTGGGTTGTGATAATGTCGATTTGGAGATCGCAAAGGAGAGAGGAATTGTCGTCACAAACACGCCCGGAGCAAACGCAGTGTCAGTTGCTGAATTGACCATCGGGTTACTACTTTCTCTCGCAAGGATGATCCCTTCTGCAGTCAATGCGACGAAAGCCGGGGAGTGGCCTCGGTTGCCAGGTGTCACACTGAAAGGTAAGGTTATCGGTTTGTTTGGTTTTGGCTCCATTGGAAAGCAGGTCGCGCAAAGGTTGGCTGGCTTTGAATGCACAATCCTAGCATACGATCCAGTGCCAGATATCTCATTTGCTGAAAGCTTTGGTGTGAAATTCGTTTCTCTAGAAGAGTTGGTGAGCGAATCAGATTTCTTGTCATTGCATTTGCCTTTCTTGCCTGAAACTCATGGAATGATTGGCGCTGATATTTTGGATAAGATGAAACAAGGATCATTCCTAATCAACACAGCAAGAGTTGAATTAGTGGATGAAGAAGCCCTGCAAGATGCACTAGAAAGCGGTAAGCTACGTGGTACTGCATTGGATGTCTTTTGTGATCAACCTCCAGCCAAAAAACATCCACTATTATCGTTGCCTCAAGTCATCGCTACTCCCCATATGGGTTCGCATACTGATGACGCAATGAATGCGATGGGTTGGATGGCAGTAAAAGATTGTTTATCGGTATTACAGGGTGAAGAACCTGTCTATCGTGTGGTTTAGCTAACCGGGAGTTCACATGAGCAGAGATGACACTTTATCCAGGATTTCTACCCTTGGTTTACTTGCTGTGGTCAGAGGTCCGTCCCTTGAATTGACATTGAAGATGGTAGAGGCCCTCATCCTCGGTTGTGTGTATGGGATAGAGATCACTTTCACGACCCCACAAGCTTCTGAGGTAGTTAGAATTTTGGATGAGACGTACGGAAGCCAGATTTTGTTGGGAATGGGAACTTTGACCACGGTCGAACATGTCGAACAGGCGGTGAAAGCCGGGGCTCGTTTTCTTGTGAGCCCTCATTGTGAGGAGCATCTAGCTCAAGCGATGATAGCTACCGGGTTGGTTACAATGATCGGAGCCTTTACCCCATCTGAGATCATGAAAGCATATCACCTGGGTTCTGATGTTGTTAAACTGTATCCAGGGTCGTTAGGAACCCCCAAGTATTTAAAAAGTCTCCGCGGCCCTTTCCCAAACATTCCAATCATGCCCACTGGCGGTGTAAACATCGAAAACATCGGAGAATGGTTCGCCGCCGGAGCTTTTGCTGTTGGAGCTGGAAGCGCGCTTTGCCCAAGCGCCTGGGCTTTGGAGGGGCGTTTTGAAGAGATTACCGAACGAGCGAAAGCGTTTGTCAGAGAGGTGCAGAGGGTACGATAAAGATCAATAGATAGAGGTTTTTTTCTGAGTGGCCTCTGGCTGGATGCGAGGAAAGCTGTGTTTCATTACGATCTATCACAGAATTTCTATCTTGATATCTGATAGCTCATCCTCATCGTGCTTGGGATGTTTTTCTGTAATCTTCTAAAGGCAAACTAGTTCGATGGATCAAAGTGGAAGTTTAGATTATCAGATTATTCAAAAATCAGTGCCGACTTTCTATTTTGTCGGTGTAACCACGAGGCAATCCTCGATCATAGATATATTCCCTCTCTGGATGGAAGCTCTCGGTCGACCTGAAATTATCATGGAAGGTGTTGATCATGCATTACATGATCAGCGTCAAGCATATAGACAGACGGTCGCTCAAATTAAAAATGATCCGCTTTCGTTGGGCGGATTGATCACTGCACATAAGATCGATATTCTCGAAGCTGCAGGGGATATGTTTGATGTTCTCCATCCCTCGGCAGAAATCACAGGGGAGATCTCTTGTGTGTCAAAGCGAAATGGGATGCTTATAGGTCATGCAAAGGACCCTCTCACCTCAGGTATGAGCTTAGATGCCATGTTGGGTGAGGGCTACTTTGGCCGTATGGGGGGTGAGGTGCTCATCTTCGGAGCTGGTGGATCAGGCAAGGCGATTTGCTTGCATTTCATACACAAGGAGGACCTTGGGGATCGGCCGAAGCGCATCGTGGTTGTCAACCGATCTAAACCTCGGCTTGATCAGCTTCAATTGATGGTCGAGAACTTAAACACAGACATTAATTTCGAGTACATATGCAATGAGGACCCAAAGCACAATGACGAGATAATGGCAGGGTTAGCCGAAGGAAGTGTTGTCATCAACGCAACTGGGCTTGGCAAGGATCGACCGGGTTCTCCTATCACGGATAAGGGGCTGTTCCCTCGGAAGGGGATAGCATGGGAGATAAACTACAGAGGCGAGCTTGATTTTTGGTATCAAGCCATAGCCCAGGTTAGTCCGCGAAATCTAACGGTGGAAGATGGCTGGTTGTACTTCCTCCATGGCTGGACTCAACACATCGCTGAGGTTCTACACCTTGAGATCACGTCAGATATATTCAGTCGTTTATCAGAGATCGCAGAGGAATTAAGGCCGAGTCTTGTACCTCAGCCTCGGCCGGGAGCGAGCGGTTCAATGAAATGAAAGTGAAAGTTAGTAAACTCGGTTGTTAGACTCCCGATCTCCTATCGGTAATCGCTTCTATAACCTCTTCTCATACACTCGATGTGTCCTATAAACCTTTCCACCGATTAATTGGACAGCGCGATTCGTCATCATATTATTTTCGAGAATCCAGCTTCCTTCTGCATAGGTGTATCCCCTACGACTGGCGTTCTTTGCAACCTCGAGGTACATCAAAGCATCGACGCCCAATCCGCGATATTCAGGCATCACTCCCAGAGCGTACACCCGCATCCATTCAATACCCCCTCGCACCTTCCAATGCCAAGCTAATTTCAGCATGGACAAGATCTCCGGTGTACCGGGTCGAGGATAGGCTTTGTGCAAAGGCTGACATAAATCCGGCAGAGCAAGCGCCACTCCAATAACCTCGCCCTCGCGTTCTACCATTAGCACAATGTTTGGATCTAGCATCGATTTCATACCCGCCGCCATGTGTTCGATCTCAGGATCGGTCAATGGCACGAATCCCCAGTTACGCTCCCAGGAGCTGTTGTAAACACGCTTAAAGCGCTCAACCTCCTGGTCATAATCCTTCATATTGATCGTTCGTACGAGGAGGTTTCGCCGCGCTTTAACCTTATCGACCACTCGCACCAGTTTGGGTGGAAGGTTTTGTAAGAAATTCTCTAACTCAATTTTGTATGACCATAGGTCCATAGCCTTCTGATACCCGGCTGCTTCAACGTAATCCATGTAACGAGGAGGATTATAGGGCATGAGGACCCGCGGTACGCCATCAAAGCCATCAACCAACATCCCAACCTCATCATTGGTTGAGAATTGCGCGGGACCCAAGATAGAGTCGTGTCCAGCACGCGAGGCAAACTCATCAGCTTGCTGAAATAACGCCGAGGCAGCCTCTTGATCCTCTAAAACCTCGAAGAAACCGAAGAACCCCGTGTTCACACCTTGGAAATCGTTGTACAAATCATTGGTGAAGGCAGCGATGGTACCAACAATTTTGGGTCCTCGGTGTGCAAGGTAATACTCTACGGTCGCATGTTCGAAAAAAGGATTGTGTTCCGGATCGAGGAACTCGACCCGTTCAGAGAGCAAAGGTGGCACCCAGTAGCGATTTTCGCGGTAGACCTCCCAAGGGAAGTGGATGAAATCCATCAAATCATCTTTACTTTGAACTTGAGAAATCTTTAACTCAGTCATGGGGATCCTCCTTAGATCTGGTAGATAATTATATCTTGGCCAGTTTCTTTGACTAAATCATTCCTTGTTCGAGGTACCAGTCATACGCATCCTGAGCAGCTTGGCGAAATGGGAGCGGTTGGGGCAGCTCGAGTTCCTTCTGTGCTTTGGATGTGTCGCAATAGAGGTACTGACAACTGCGTCGCAATTGGCTGCTATTGAACGGTAGGGTGATTACAGGGCGTACCCAGTCGATAAGCCTTGCAGCTGGCTCGATCACCTGACGAGGAATTCTTAGCCATGGTGGTCGTCTGCCCACGATTTCTGTCAAGATGGTGAAGACTTCGCGGAGCGGAAGATTCTCGCCTCCAAGGATGTATCGTTCACCGGACTGTCCTTGCCGCGCAGCAGCCAGATGGCCGGTGACGACATCATCGACGTGAATATAATTCGCACCACCTTCCACCCAGAAAAAACCCCATCCTTTGGCAGCCTCGATCACCATGGTTCCACTGATGCGGTTAATGTCACCAGGGCCTAGCACGATCGATGGGTTGAGGATGACAAGTTCAATACCTTGTGCTGAGACTTTGCGGGCTTCGATCTCCGCCAGGAATTTTGAGTAGCCGTATGGGAATAGGTTCGGAGGGAGATTAAAGTTGTGCCCTTCACTTAATAATTCTCCCCGTCCTGGAACACCCATCGCAGCAAGCGAGCTCGTAAGCATAACGCGCTGTACCCCGGCTTCTTCCGCAGCGAACATCACGTTACGAGTACCTTCGATTGATGTCTTTAGTACGAGTTCAGGATAGCGCCAGTAATCCGATTGAGCAGCCGTGTGGAACACCCAATCTACACCTTTGAACGCAGACCTCAGGGTCTCCGGTTCAAGAATATCTCCGACGACTCGCTCTACAGGTAAATCCGCCAAAACATCAAGTGGGGATGTCTTTCGATGTAGTGAACGCACGGAATAACCGTGCGTTACTAATCTCCGGCATAGAGCCGAACCAATGAAACCTGTCGAACCAGTGACCAGAACCGTCTTAGTCAATCAATCCCAACTCCCGACCGACTCCACCCAGGATATTCAAAGCCCGGTCAATTTGCTCATCCGTGTGAGTGGCCATATAGCTGGTGCGTATTAAGCATTGGTCGGGAGGGACTGCAGGGTCCACGACAGCATTGGTATAGAGACCGGCCTCGAAACACATCTTCCAAGCCAAGAACGTCTCTTCCATCCCTCCGATAATGACGGGGATGATTGGGGTAACGCTTGGGCCGGTGTTAAAGCCCATCGCTTTTAGACCAGTTCGCATACGCTCGGTGACTTCCCAAAGACGCTCGCAATGCTGGGGTTCGTTTTCGATGATATCCAACGCAGCAATGACCGTTGCCACATTGGAGGCCGGCATCGAAGCGCTGAATATCAGCGAACGTGCGGTGTGTTGGATATAGTGAAGCGTCTCCCTGTCCCCGGCGATGAAGCCTCCCAAGGAGGCGAAGGATTTGCTGAAGGTCCCCATAATCAAGTCAACCTGGTCTGTAACCCCAAAGTGAGCCGACGTGCCGTGGCCATTTCCCATCACACCGAAACTATGGGCATCGTCTACCATCAAGCGGGCATTGTATTTCTGGCAGATGGGAATGATCTCGGGTAAAGGTGCCAAATCGCCGCCCATACTATAGACGCCGTCAACGATAACCAAACGCCCGGCTTTCTTATTAATCTTGCTCAAAACACGCTCGAGGTGCTCGACGTTGTTGTGAGAGAAACGCCGTAACTCACCTAATGAGAGCATACATCCATCCACAATGCTTGCATGGTCGTCCTTATCCGTTACTACCACATCACCACGTCCTACGATGGAAGAAATCACCCCAAGGTTGACCTGATAGCCTGTGCTGAAAACGAGGGCCGCCTCTTTATTCACGAATGTCGCCAGGCGTTCTTCTAATTCCTTGTGTAGAGCAAGGGTGCCATTGAGAAAACGAGAGCCTGTGCAACTTGTGCCGAAGCGTTTAACGGCATCAATAGCAGCTTGGCGAACGCGGGGATCCGTGGTCAATCCAAGATAGTTGTTCGAGCCGATCATGAGGATTTTTCGCCCATCGATGACCACCTCTGTGCCCTCTGTGTCTTCAAGCGGGAGAAAATAGGGATAAAGGCCGGCTTCTTGCATCTCCCGGGCTCTCACAAATTGTCCGCATTTCTCGAAGATATCCATTCCCATTTCCATTCGGTATTTAGGAGTTCTCACAATGCATAACACCTCGTTCGTGCCAACGTTTTGCCCCCATCACGATCTGGCATTTCCCAAGGTAACTAAGCTGAGACATGGTTGATTGTACCAAGAAAGATTGAGATTGCTACTCTGTGTATATGCTGACTTATTCTATGTGGATCATGGAGCGAGGATTGGATTGGTTGGCGGTATACTCGTAAAGCGATCTTATCGAGGACTTTCGTTATTGAATACCTCGGAGACCATTTACCTTTCTATTGTGATCCTCAAAGATGGGTTATAGGCTCTGAACTGTCAAACACTTTATTATAAGGCAATGTAGCGGCAATTCATGCCGTCTCGCTCCCTGGCCGGCTGAAAGAGCCGAGTGTTTTTCTCGGCGTCTCGCGGTACGAACGGTGAATTGCGCATTCATATTTATTTGTGGCAGCTGTATTAGCGTACAATTATGTTTCTATATTTTGAAGAGCCTGTTTAAAGACTGATCTTATGATCACGACGTCAGCAGAAACGAGAAGGGAGCTATTAATGAGGAAAAGACAACTGGGATGGACCGACCTTCACTTAACAACGATAGGATTGGGGACATGGGCGCTAGGAGGAGGAGAATGGGAGTGGGGCTGGGGACCACAGGATGATCGGGAATCCATCGTTACGATTCGGCGCGCACTCGACCTGGGGATTAATTGGATTGACACCGCAGCAGTATATGGACTCGGCCGATCTGAAGAGGTCATCGGGAAGGCGCTTAGATTGATCGACGAACGGCCCATCATCGCCACCAAATGCAGTTTGGTCTGGGGAGAGGACAGAGTCGTAATTAATAGTCTAAAGAAGAAGAGCGTGAAGGAGGAGGTTGAAGCTTCCTTGAAGAGATTAGGGGTAGAGATCATTGATCTGTATCAGATCCATTGGCCAAACCCAGAGGAGGAGATCGAGGAAGGGTGGGGGGCAATCGCTGATCTGGTTAAGGAAGGCAAAATTCGCTATGCCGGGGTGTCGAATTTTAAGATCGAGCAGCTGAAACGCATCCAACCTATCCACCGAGTGGCCTCTCTCCAGCCGCCATACAGCATGCTGAGACGTGGGATTGAGGATGAGACCCTCGCGTACTGCGCGGAGCATGATATCGGTGTGATCGTTTATAGTCCTATGCAGAAAGGGATCTTGACTGATAAGTTCTCAAGGGAATGGGCTTTAGGCTTGCCGGAAAGTGATCATCGGGCTCGTGACTCACGATTTCAAGAACCCATGCTGAGTGTGAACGTAGAATTTGTCGAGGGGTTGCGGGAGATGGCAAAGGAGAAAGGTAAGACCATCGCGCAGCTTGCCATCGCATGGACACTTCGTCGCCCAGAGGTCACTGCAGCGATCGTAGGGGCGAGGAAGCCGTACCAGATCGAAGAAACCGTCCAGGCTGGTGAATGGGAGCTAACTGAGGAAGAGATTGAAAGGATCGCAGAACTGCTCGACAAACGACCTGATGTAATCGAGTAGATCAGTTCATTCTTTTTGGTTATCATTTCGAGAATATTTGAATTAACGAAGGACTGTATTACTTAGCGGGTAGGGTATTTATAGATTTTCTTGGGAGGAGAAAGTGAGCTTTTGGTAGTTAGAATTTAGTACAAAAAACCAGATCCAGGTGACAAAACAAACCTCACGGTGCTTCTGAGCTACCGTGAGGTTTGTAGTCGGGGCGGGCGGATTTGAACCGCCGACCTCACGGACCCGAACCGTGCGCTCTATCCGGGCTGAGCCACGCCCCGATGGTGGTGCGATTATACTTCAGGCTTTGCCATACTTCAAACTGGATACTCTCTTTCTGTGCGTGTTGGAGAAAGCAACCTGGATTTTTGTCAAGAAATGAGCACGAGGGCACCTGGGCGCATAGGCACCTGGGCACTCAAGCGCTTAGGTGCAGGTGAGAAATGCATCCCCGCAATTAAAGGCGCAATGGATGCGCAGGCTAAGTTCTGCGATTAAAGGAAGTCATCTCCCCAGATGTCATTCTGAGTGAGCCCTTCGGCTTCGCTCAGGATAAACTCCGCGAGCGAAGAATCCCTATAGTGAAACTTTAATATTCCTAACATCGTAGGGATTCTTCGCGCCTATCGGCGCTCAGAATGACATTTATAAAAAATGTAGGGGCGCACGGCCGTGCGCCCCTACGACAATCTTAGACCATATAAATCCTCCAAGGGGATCGATATCAAATGTAGCCGAACCCTTTAGGGTGCGCAGAGATACGTAGGCTGAAGCCTGCGGTTACATATAAAACGGGCACTTGGGCACCGGGCCACCTGGGCACCACGGTAACCTACTCACAGGTGCCTTGGCGCCGAAGCGCCTAAGTGCACATTGATAAGGTACCTTCCCGCGAGCTTCAAACTCGCGGGAAGGTGATAATCGCTCTAGCCGCACCCCTAATCTGTCTTAAAAACCTTCGCTGCTGCTGAAGCACGACGTTCATCAGCCGGGAGCATGAAACAGAATAGGCTCCCTACGCCCTCTTTACTCTCGCACCAGATTTGTCCATGATGCATCTCGACCATGGATTTCGCGATCGAGAGACCAAGTCCCATGCCGCCATGTTTTCTCGTCAGATGGGATTCAACTTGATAGAACCGATCAAAAACACGATCGATATCACCCTCAGGGATGCCGATCCCTGTATCCACGACGAATACTTTCACATATCCTGAAGCTTCTTCCGCTTTGACGCCTACTTGGCCTTCAGGATCCGTGAAAATCACCGCGTTCTGGACAAGGTTGGCCAATGCGACATCGATCTTCTCTCGGTCTCCATCGATCACGAGAGGGTTATCCTCAGGGACGTCATAGCTCAATGCAATGTTCTTCTTCTCGGCAGCTTCTTTAAAACGTCCTACGATATCTTCGATTACCTGACTCATCGAAAACGGCGCTCTACGTACCCTGGATTGTCCCTCATCTCTGTGCGCAATGGTTGCCATGTCCTCGATGATGGTTTTCAAGCGCATGGCACTTCGGATGATCACTTCCATCTGATCGTCATATTTATCTGCAATCTGTTCTTTGAGGAAGGTGGAGTGACCAAGGATCAATCCCAACGGTGTGCGTAATTCGTGAGAGGCGATCGCGATGAAGTCCGATTTCATACGGTCCAAGCGACGTAGATCCTCGTTCGCAATTTGTAGGTCTTGAAGCAGACGGGCGTTTACAATCGCGATCGCAGCTTGAGAGGCCAATGTCTCTAGAATCGCCAGATCATCTTCGGTATAATTACGCTGTTCTCGTTTATTAACAGATTCAAGCACACCGATGGGTTCATCCTTGATGATCAAGGGTACACCGAGGATCGATCGGGTTTGGAAGTCCATCTTCCGATCGACCTCGCGGTAGATACGGGGATCGTTGGTGGCGTCTTGGATGACCATCGGTCGGCAGTTCTTGAAGATCCACCCAGCGATGCTTGAATCTATGGGGACGCTGACTTGGCTTAGTGTATCTCGTTGAAAACCGGGTGCCGCCTCAAAGCGTAATTCGCCCGTAGCCGGATCATGCAGGAGGATCGACGCCGCTTCGCTTAGTGTCAACTCGCAAGCGACATCGACGATCATTTGCAGGAGTTCTTGAAGATCAAGTGTCGATGACAGGTTGCGGCTGATCTCCAGCAAGCGTTCGAGACGTTGAGTTGATGAACGGAAGGCAGGTTTCTTATCCGGCATGTCCTTAACGTTAGAATGATTCTAGCACAGCCGGAAAGTGTAGCAAGGTGCTCTATAGTCTTACTTAGGTTTTTGTTCTCGTAATTGCTATATTCATCCACAATAACAATTCCTAGGAGGCATGTATGCCAGCGAGAAAGAAAGTGAGAGTGGCGATTATCGGCGTAGGAAATTGTGCGTCGTCTCTCGTACAAGGGGTTCATTATTATCGTGATTCCAAATCTACAGACAATGTGCCAGGGTTGATGCACGTCGATTTGGGTGGCTATCACATAAGGGATATCCAATTTACCGCTGCGTTTGATGTGGTAAAGAGTAAAGTGGGGTTGGATTTAAGCGAAGCGCTTTTCGCCCATCCTAATAACACGGTCAAATTTACTGATGTCCCTAAGCTTGGAGTCCCTGTTCATCGTGGCATGACCCACGATGGGATTGGAAAATACTTGGCCGAAGTGGTTGAGAAAGCTCCAGGACCGACGGACGATATCGTTGGCATACTGAAAGAGACCAAGAGCGATGTGGTCATTAGTTTCCTTCCAGTTGGCGCGGAGATGGCGACCAAATGGTATGTTGAACAAGTGCTTGAGGCTGGTTGTGCATTTGTCAATTGCATTCCGGTCTTCATCGCGAGCTCGGAGTATTGGGCGACGAGATTTCATGAGCGCGGATTGCCGATCATCGGTGATGATATCAAGAGTCAGGTCGGTGCGACCATCGCCCATAGGGTTCTAACCTCTCTGTTCAATGATCGAGGTGTGCATATTGATCATACCTACCAGCTTAATTTTGGCGGTAATATGGACTTCTACAACATGCTCGAGCGTGAGCGATTGCAATCGAAGAAAATATCCAAAACAGGCGCGGTATCTAGCCTGATCCCATACGCCATGAATATCGATGACATTCACGTAGGTCCAAGCGATTATGTCCCATGGTTGACGGATCGTAAGTGGTGTTATATCCGAATGGAAGGCACTACCTTCGGTGATGTACCGCTGAATCTCGAGCTTAAATTAGAGGTGTGGGATTCCCCCAATTCGGCTGGTGTGGTAATCGATGCTGTCCGGTGTGCGAAATTAGCATTGGACCGCAAGTTAGCAGGACCAATAATCGAACCCTCAGCCTACTTTATGAAAACGCCACCGAAGCAATTTACTGATGATATCGCTCGGCAAATGACGGAAGATTTCATCGCTAAAGAAGGTTCATCGAACGATTGATCAGTCCATTTAAGGATCAACTTCTATCAGTAGTCAAACTTTCGCGAGCCCTTAGTGCATTCCATCAGGAAGCAAAGATAGCTCGTTGGGAATCATTCACCTACAATTGCTCTTTTTGGAGGGTGGATTGAAGACGGCACGTTTAAACAAGCCAGAACCAGTAGAGCGATCCCCGTTGAAAATTACTGAATTGCCCCGACCAATCGCAGGGCCGGGGCAATTGCTACTCCGGGTACGAGCGTGTGGATTATGTCATACAGACCTGCACACAATCGAGGGCGACATCGTCCCACCACATTACCCAATCATACCTGGGCATCAGGTCGTCGCCATCATCGAGGAACTCGGGGATGGTGTCGAGGGCTGGGATGATGGAGATCGAGTCGGCGTGCCGTGGCTGTATCGTGCATGTGGCACATGCGACCATTGTGCCAGAGGTGATGAGAATCTTTGTGATCGAGCTCAATTCACTGGTTTTCATGTTGACGGGGGTTATGCCGAGTTCATGGTTGCGGATGCTCGGTATGTTCTCCCATTACCCGATGGACTTGGAGATGAGGAGGTAGCTCCCCTCCTTTGCGCTGGTATCATTGGCTATCGATCGCTTCACAAATCCGATTTGCATCCTGGTGAACGATTAGGATTGGTAGGTTTTGGCGCCAGCGCGCATTTGGCGATACAAGTTGCGACTTATTGGGATTGCGAGGTCTATGTTTTCACCCGCAGTGAAAGTCATCGTCAACTTGCGAGGGATCTCGGGGCTGTTTGGGTTGGTGGCTCTGAAGATCGTGCACCTGTACCACTGGACCGAGCCATCCTTTTCGCACCGGTTGGTGATCTGGTTCCTGTAACACTCGAAAAGATCCGACCTGGCGGAACCCTTGCCATTAACGCTATCCACCTCAGCTCGATACCGGAGATGGAATATCGAGTGATTTACGGAGAGCGCACTCTACGTAGTGTGGCCAACGCTACTTATCGAGATGGCGTAGAGTTTCTGAGATTGGCAACTGAAATACCAGTAAAGGTTTCGACGCGAAAATATGCGCTCGAAGAAGCTAATCAGGCGTTGAATGATTTAAAGAACAGCCGTATCGACGGCGCAGGAGTTTTGCTGCCATGATTATGTTGGGAACATCTGGTTTCTCTTATGATGATTGGATCGGAGTTGTTTATCCAGAAGACCTTCCTCGTTGGAAGTGGTTGCCCTTCTACGCCTCTCAATTTGATACCGTCGAATTAAACGTTACATACTACCGCCTCCCTTCGATCAAAATTGCGACAGGTTGGGTGGATCGAACACCGGACCATTTTCGTTTCTCTGTAAAAGCACATCGCAGCTTAACCCACGAGAGGAAACGACCTGATTTCAATGCTTACATCGATAGCCTTGCACCGCTTATTGAATCAGAAAAACTCGCTTGCGTTCTCGCTCAATTCCCCCACTCCTTCCATCACACAACTGCTAACCAAGACTATCTCCTTCAACTCCATGAAGGCCTCTCGGAATTACCGGTTGTTGTTGAGTTCCGTGACAGCGCTTGGGTCAAGGAAGAGACATTCAAGCAGTTAGAGACTTTAGGTATCGGTTTCTGCTGTGTTGACGAACCGCAACTGAAAGGTCTCATGCCCCCTACAACCTTCGCCAGTGGTCCCGTCGCTTATGTACGTTTCCATGGTCGGAATGCTGAGCGTTGGTGGCAACACGAACACGCTTGGGAACGCTACGATTACACGTATAACGAGCCAGAGTTATCTGAGTGGGTACCGCGTATCAAGGAATTAGAAGCAGCCTCACCTCTGACCTTGGTTTACGCTAACAACCACTACCGCGGTCAGAGTGTAGACACATTACGAAAATTGGAAAGGCTCCTTGTAGGTGAGGGATAAAAATTTGATTCACAAGTGTGCACTTTGTGCACTGTTCTTCAAATGATGAGCAGGGGCAATTCGTGAATTACCTCTACACGAATTGAATCATCATCTACAAAGTTGTAGGGGCGGTTCGCGAACCGCCCCTACATATGATCTATATGTTTAGCTCACCTCAAACCATGTCTAGAGTACAGATAGATGTATGTAGTCGTGCCGATGTTCCTCGAAGCGTATAAAGCCCCCCTTGATTTGATGACCAATTAGGCTGAATGGTATAATGATTCGACAGTCATTTCCTCGCTTTCACGCCAAAATACCATAGCCTGTCAGCCAGGCTTGAAAGGGTGTGCGATGTCTGGACACTCCAAATGGTCAACCATTAAAAGAAAAAAGGCCGCCGTTGATGCCAAGCGGGGGGCAATTTTTACCCGTTTAGCTCGTGAGATCTCCCTCGCTGCAAGGGAAGGCGGAGGCGATCCGGAAACAAATTTCGGACTCCGACTTGCTATCGAGCGCGCAAAAAACAACAACATGCCGAAGGGAAATATCGAGCGAGCGATCAATCGCGGGGCTGGAAAGGACAAGGAAGGCGAAGCGCTAGAACAAATTATGTATGAGGGATACGCTCCAAATGGCATCGCATTGATGATTGATGTTGTCACCGATAACCGTAACCGAGCCGTCGCCGAAGTCCGCCATGTCCTGACCAGCGCAGGTGGTAACCTCGCCGACGCAGGTTCTGTCGCTTGGCAATTTCGACGCGCAGCATATTTCGCCTTTTCTGCTGCTGATCTTGATCCAGAGGCAGTATTCGATTTGGCAGTTGAAGCTGGGGCCGACGATGTGATTCTTGGGGAAGACGACGTCGAGATCATTGCCCCCGTGGAAGCGTTTAAGGAGGTTAGTGATCACCTGCGTGAAGCTGACATCCGTCCTGATGAGGCGGCGTTGAAGCTGCTGCCCAACTCGGTGGTTCAGTTGTCATCAGATCGGGCAGTCAAGGTCATGCGAATTATCGAGGAATTAGAAGAGCTTGCCGACGTACAAAATGTTTATACAAATCTAGACATCACCGAAGAGGCTGTTGTCCTCCTCGAGGCAGCGTAAGCTTCCTACACACAGGAATGTGAGAAGCATGCTGACGATCGGTATTGATCCTGGGACAGCGACTACTGGCTTCGGTTTTGTCCAGCTAACACAGAATGGCGAGCTTGAACTTGTCGATTTTGGTGTGATCACAACCCCTTCCGATATGCCTATGTCGGATCGCCTGCAACAATTACACAGTCAATTGTCTCAGCTTCTAGTTCTCCACCGACCCAGCAGCGGTGCGGTGGAGAAACTATATTTCCAGCGAAATGTATCAACGGCTATTTCTGTTGGTCAAGCAAGAGGGGTAACCCTCTTGGCTCTCGCTGAGGCGGGCGTTCAAGTTGCGGAATACACACCACGTGAGATTAAACAAGCCATCGTGGGATATGGTGGAGCCGAAAAAAAACAGATACAACAAATGGTACGGACGTTATTAGAAATGGAATCCATTCCCCAGCCAGATGATGCTGCTGATGCACTCGCAATTGCGATCTGTCATCTGCATTCCATGCCTATGCGGGGGCTCTTGGAGGATTCCTCGTGATTTCTTTTCTACGTGGTCTGGTCCATCATCGAGGAGATGATGAGAT
Source organism: Anaerolineae bacterium (assembly GCA_011174825.1). GTDB lineage: Bacteria > Chloroflexota > Anaerolineae > Anaerolineales > E44-bin32 > DUEZ01. The sequence goes on from DUEZ01000062.1 coordinate 83,016, forward strand.
TGTCCTCGATGTCGGTGGCGTGGGATTAAGCGTAGCTGTACCCAAGCCGGTACTTGAAGATGCACCTGCAGTGGGGCAGCCCATGTTTTTGCATACATATTTTGTGGTCCGGGATGCTTCACTAAACCTCTATGGTTTCAGCACTATCGAGCAAAGAGAATTCTTTGAGCTCTTATTGCAGGTCAATGGTGTTGGCCCAAAATTGGGGATTGCAGTCCTCTCGCATCTTTCACCGGATATGATCCGGAACGCAGTAGCGAAGGATCAACCCGAAGTCCTTACGAGAGTACCCGGTGTTGGACAGAAAACAGCACAAAGAATGATCTTCCACCTCAAAGATCGCCTCGCTGTCCCTCTAGAGGAGATTGGGCTTCCAAGTGAAGTTGATACTGAGGTGTTGAGTGTGCTAACTGCATTAGGCTACAGTCTAACTGAAGCGCAAGCAGCCGTGCGATTCATACCTGAGGATACTCCAGAGGATATCGAAAGACGCGTAAAATTCGCATTGAAATATTTCGCTCGACCTTAGGTAGCAGATATCCACGCAGGCTTTGACCAAGTGCTCGAGTGCTGAGTGGATCATAGGCCTCGAATTTATGGCTTTGACGTAACGAATACCCCGATCCGAATCCCACGCTGATCGAGTAATAAGAGAGGTGACAGACAGGTTTAATTGCCAAAGGGACCTTGTCCTAAGCCGACGGCTGGACAAAAGGTAGGCCATCAGGTATTATTCCCGCGTCTTAGGTAATTGTGTCCCATCACAGCCCTAGCGGACCATGATAATGATAAGCAATCACGGCCTGGCATTTGATGTATATCGTACGTCGCCGGGCCTGATACTATGTTTTTAGAACCTTTGGATAAGAATGACTCCTGCCGATGATTTGGAGGTACCATGTCAGATTTAGTTAGCAGCTTGTCTTCGGAGCTCCAACGACAAATCGATTCCTTCTCCCCAGAAGTTGAACTGAAAGACGTCGGGACAGTGTTGGAAACTGGCGATGGGATCGCAAAGATCTCCGGTTTAGCTGACGTGAGCTCACAAGAATTGGTGCAATTTGCTAACGGAATCCTGGGCATTGCCTTTAACCTGGAACAGGATTCAGTAGGTGTGATCATTTTGGGGGAGTACGCAGGGATTGAAGAGGGAATGACCGTATATAGTACTGGGCGCATCGCCTCAGTCCCCGTAGGCGATGGCTTGATAGGACGCGTTGTAAATGCCTTAGGAGACCCAATTGACGGTAAAGGTCCCGTCCAATTCGATTCCTTCCGACCCATCGAGCAAATCGCGCTGGGTGTTGTAAAACGTAAAGATGTGGATACTCCCGTCATGACAGGGATTAAAGCTATTGACTCGATGACCCCCATCGGTCGAGGTCAGCGTGAATTAATCATTGGTGACAGACAAACGGGTAAGACAGCACTCGTCATTGATACGATCATCAATCAAAAAGGTAAGGATTTAATTTGTATTTATGTCGCCATCGGCCAGAAACGAGCTGGTATCGCTCGCACCGTGGCAACCCTGGAACGACATGGCGCTATGGACCACACGATTGTAGTTGTGGCTGCTGCGGACGAGCCGACAGCATTGCAATACATTGCCCCATACGCGGGCTGCGCAATCGGTGAGGCGTTCGCTATGCAGGGGCTTGATGCCCTTCTGGTCTATGATGATCTCTCAAAACATGCCTGGGCCTACCGCCAAGTCTCCCTACTTCTGCGTCGCCCTCCTGGGCGAGAAGCCTACCCAGGGGACGTGTTTTATCTTCATAGTCGCTTGTTGGAACGCGCGGTGCGTATAGCCGATCAATATGTGTTGGTTGCGAAGGACTTTGAAGGGGATGCCGAGATAGAAACTTCGGTTAATGGCCAAGTGTATGACGGACCTTTAGCGAGTCATTATGCTGAACAGGCTTTGGAAGCAATGCCCGAGGGGGATAAATACCGTGTCGCGAAAGTAAAGGGCTCAGGGGGATCGCTCACTGCGTTGCCGATCATCGAGACCCAACTAGGGGATGTATCCGCTTATATCCCAACAAATGTCATCTCGATTACCGATGGCCAAATATATCTTGAGAACGATCTCTTCAACGCGGGTATCCGTCCAGCGATCAATGCTGGACTGTCGGTATCACGCGTGGGCGGTGATGCTCAAACTCAAGCGATGAAACAAGTGGTGGGAATGCTTCGTTTGGATATGGCATCCTACCGAGAAGTAGCTGCTTTCGCCCAATTTGGATCCGACTTGGATAGAGCAACCTTGGCACAGCTGAACCGTGGTCAGCGATTGCAGGAAATTCTCAAACAACCACAATACCAGCCTCTCGAGTTGGAGCAGCAGGTCGTTGTGCTTTTTGCAGGGACACATGGGTATGCGGAGGAGATCCCACTTGACCAAATGGTGGACTGGCAAGAAAAGTTACTACGCAACATCGAAACGACCCAAACCGAGATTCTTAAGGATATCGCTGAACGGAAAGAGTTAACGTCCGAGACAGAGTCTGAGTTACGCCAAGCTATCGAGGCCTTCAATCGCAGTTGGCTCGGATAGAGTATCAGTATAGGTGCAATAAGCTATGACCTCAGCGCGTGAAATGCGGCTTCGCATACGGAGCGTCGAGAATATCGCACAGGTCACGCGCGCGTTAGAAGCAGTCAGTGCTAGTCGGGTGCGGAAAGCGGAACAGCGAGTGCAGCAAACGCGGCCTTATGCCAGTAAAGCTTGGCAGGTTCTTAAACATTTATCACGCCAGCCTGGGCGTGATATGGTTCACCCGTTGCTCACAGAACGTGAGGTTGTCGAAAACATCTTGGTCGTCCTTGTGAGCGGGGATCGAGGGTTGGCCGGAGCGTATAACACAAATGTCGTTTTCTATACTCTTGAAGCCTTCAGGAATACTTCTGCTAAGGTGACATATATCACGGTCGGACGAAAGGGAAGAGATATGCTCCTTCGGCGGAAGCAAAACCTCCTCGCCGAATTCAGCAACTTGCCGAAGGAACCGACTTTTGCTGATGTCTCAGCGATTGGTCGTATCGTTATTGATGAATATCTTGAAAAGAAAGCGGATCAAGTTTGGCTGGTTTACACTGATTTCGTTAATCTCTTGCATCAGATTCCAGCGAGTAAACTCCTGCTTCCAGTGGAATTTGAAGAGATACCCATTGGTGCTTACATCGCTGATGTTCAGCCATCCGCAGGGGAGCCTGAGGGTCCTGAACCGACGTATATTTACGAACCAAGCCGTGATGTGTTGGTTGACGAGATCGTTCCAAGATTAACAGAATTGCAGATTTATCAAGCCATCATAGAGTCGCTAGCCAGTGAGCACGCTGCTCGTATGGTGACGATGCGAAATGCGACCGAAAACGCGGCCGATCTCGCTGATGCTTTACGCTTGGAGTACAACAAAGCAAGGCAGTGGGCGATCACCAGCGATATGCTGGATATTGCAGGTGGAGCAGAAGCCCTCGCGCAATCACAAGAATAGCATGTTATTAGCCCGGAGGAAGGTATGAGACAAGCGGATGGGCATGTTTCACAAATCCAAGGAGCTGTGGTTGATTGTGAATTTCCCCCTGGAGAGTTACCCGAGATCTACGATGCGATCGAGGTCTCGCGCGAGGGGGGTGTGTCTCTTGTATTAGAAGTACAGAAGCATTTGGGTGAGGGCGTGGTACGAACCGTGGCCATGGACAGTACCGACGGTCTCCGGCGTGGGGCGATCGCGAAAGCGACAGGATCGCCCATTCGCGTACCGGTTGGCGAGGTAACTCTCGGTAGACTGTTTAATGTTCTGGGGCGTCCAATCGACGGTGGGAACCCAGTCGAAGCGCAAGAATATTACTCCATTCATCGTCCAGCTCCATCTTTCGAGGATCAATCAACCCGCGTTGAGGTCTTTGAAACTGGGCTGAAAGTCATTGATTTGATCGCACCATTCACCAAGGGTGGTAAGACGGGCGTCTTTGGGGGTGCCGGTGTGGGTAAAACGGTCATCATTATGGAACTCATCCGCACCATCGCTACGGTACATAAGGGAAATTCGGTGTTCGCAGGGGTGGGTGAGCGAACGCGTGAAGGGACCCAACTATATCGAGAGATGCTCGAATCGGGTGTTATGAAGGACACGGTGATGGTCTTCGGTCAGATGAACGAGCCGCCCGGTGTGCGGTTTCGCGTCGGTCTCACCGCGCTAACGATGGCAGAGTACTTCCGTGATCAGGGACGTGATGTCTTGGTATTCATTGACAACATCTTTCGATTCAGCATGTCAGGTGCAGAAGTTTCCGCGCTGCTTGGACGGATGCCTTCAGCAGTGGGATATCAACCTACGTTAGCGACCGAGATGGGAGAGCTTCAGGAACGCATCACCTCCACTCGCACGGGTTCGATCACCTCCATGCAGGCGATCTATGTACCAGCTGATGATTATTCCGATCCTGCTCCGGTGGCGACATTTACCCATCTCGATGCGACAATTGCGCTTGAACGATCGATTGTGGAGAAGGGGATTTACCCCGCTGTTGATCCACTGGCGTCGACCTCTCGGATTCTCGATCCTCAGATCGTCGGTGAGGATCACTATACAGTTGCCCGAGAGGTCCAGCAGGTTTTACAACGCTATAAGGATCTGCAGGACATCATCGCCATCTTGGGCATTGAGGAGCTAAGTGAGGAGGACAAGTTGGTCGTTTCGCGCGCGCGGAAAATCGAACGCTTCTTCTCCCAACCGATGTTTGTCGCTGAGCGGTTTACGGGTCAAGAAGGGCGCTATGTGCCGCTACGAGAAACTGTGCGAGGTTTCCACGAGATCCTGGAAGGTAAGCACGACGAACTCCCTGAGCAGGCATTCCACATGGTGGGACCGATAGAAGAAGCGTTCGAGAAAGCTGATCGACTAGCAGCTGAATGATTATGGTGAGGTGAAGGTAAGATGCCGATTCGATGTGAGATAGTCACCCAGGATAGATCGCTCTTTGAAGGCCCTGCCGACATGGTGATCGCACCTGGCTCTGAAGGTGAATTAGGAATTTTGCCTGATCATGCACCTCTATTGGCAACCCTCGGCTATGGGTTATTGAGAGTGCGCCATAAAGGTGAAGAAGAAATCTTTACCATCGCTGGTGGTATGCTGGAAGTTCGACCGGATGTCGTAACCGTGTTAGCAGATGTGGGCGAGCACGTTGACGAGATTGACCTTGGGCGTGCTGAAACCGCGAAAGCGCGAGCGGAGGAGCTGCTAAAGAAAGGTCCACCCCCCGATACAGATGAATACTTAGCGATCCAAGCTGCTCTCAAACGGTCGAAAATTAGGCTTGAAGCGGCCCGTCGCTATAAACGAGCTCGTCCTCCATCAAGACCACCGGCTTCTACAGAGGAGTGATACTTCGATGCCACTCTTTGGCAAAGATTTGGGGATAGACCTCGGTACGGTCAATACACTGATATGTGAAGGCAGTGAGGTTGTACTCCACGAACCGACCATCGTCGCCATTGATACGATGGAATTAAAAATCGTGGACGTAGGTCAATCGGCACGCGAAATGGATGGTCGTGTACCGGAGGTGATCGAGGTCTCGCGTCCGTTACGGGATGGCGTTATAGCAGATTTTGAAGTCACGCATCGCATGTTGGGCCATTTCATCGAAAAAGTTTGTGGACCAGCAAGGTTGTTCAAACCGAGATTGATGATCACCATCCCGTTAGGTGTAACGAGTGTCGAAAGCCGGGCGGTCCACGAAGCCGCGCTCCAAGCTGGAGGACGTGAGGTTTATCTAATTCAGGAACCCTTAGCGGCAGCCATCGGAGTTGGTTTGCCAATCGCAACACCTTCTGGAAACATGGTCGTGAACCTAGGAGGAGGTGTTACGCAAGCAGCAGTGATCGCGATGGGAGGTATCGTCGCTGGTGATGCGACCCGCATCGGTGGCTTGAGATTGGATGAGGCGATCATCTCTTACGTACGGAAAAAGTATGGTCTGATCATTGGACCGCGAACAGCTGAGGAAGCGAAGATAAGGATCGGATCAGCCGTTTCACCTGATGAAGAATCGATGATCGAAATCCAAGGGCAGGATCAAGTGACAGGTCTGCCCCGACCCATCACTCTCACCACCAGTGAGATCGTCGAAGCGTTGCAGGAGACCCTTCATTTACAGCTAGTGGCCGTGAGGAATGTACTGGAGCACACACCGCCAGAACTGGCATCAGATATCATCGACAGGGGGATGTTAATTTGTGGTGGTGGATCGATGCTGCGGGGCATCGACAAGTGGTTGACCAGTGAAACGGGCGTGCCAGCCTATGTGGCTGAAGAACCTGTGGCGTGTACTTCAAAGGGGGCAGCTCGTGGCTTGGGTATGCTTGAAAGATTGCTCCGCATGCTGCCGGAGGTATAAGTTCGCACCGAAATTAGTATTTCGCTGGAAGATAAACGAGCTACTTTAATAAACTGCACGGTAAGCCTGAGGATCTGAAGCTTTTGATGATGAATAGATCAATATCTGACCTCCCCACGAGCCTTGAGCTCGCGGGGAGGTGGCTGTTTTTAGATACTTGGGCGGTTTGCAGCTACGAATTTTTGGCATATCTTTCCTGAGTGCTTTGGTGTCAAAGAGCCCAGGTGTCCTATAAACGGGGTCGCAGGTTACGACCTTCGTCTCTCAATGTAGCGTGAGGGTTGGAATCACGGTTCCAGTCATCCCGAGCTTGTCGAAGGATGACTGTCCTGTTGATTAGTACAGCGAGCACTCTGAGCATGTCGAAGGGTGCGACCGCAGCAAAATACCCACCTTGACATTCATTTGTAGCCGCAGACTTTAGCGTGCGGTCCTCAACGCACCTCAAAGGGTGCGGCTACATTAAATCTCAAATCGTGGAGATGCTTATAAACTAAGATGAGCGTAGGGGCGCATGGCCATGCGCCCCTACAGTGGTAATTCATATCGCTGAAATGGATGACTATGGCACGTAAAACGTCATATGTTGTAGACGAAGGACGGGGTCGATGTATTGGATTTTGACACCATCAGGGATTTTGAGAGAGACAGGGGCGTAGCACAGTATGGCTTGGATCCCAGCCTCTACCAACATATCCGTGACACTCTGAGCATCCGATGCCGGAACCGCCAACATAGCAATTTTGATTCTTTCTTTTTGTATATCGTCGACCATCGCAGCGACGTCTTGAATGGTGAAGGTTCCAATTTTTTGACCGATTTTGCTGGGATCGATGTCATAAACCCTCGTGATTCGGAATCCGCGATCGATGAATCCTCCATAGTTCGCGACCGCATGACCAAGGTCACCGGCACCTACGAGTACAACGCTCCACAACCGATCAACCTTAAGGATCCGCCGTAATTGCTCGGCTAAGAATGTGATATTGTAACCGGTTCCCTGTTTACCAAACTCTCCGAATTGAGAGAGGTCTTTGCGAATCTGTGCGGAGGAGATTCCAAGCCGCTGCCCAAGCTCCTGGGAAGAGGTAATCACTTTACCCTCGGCGGCCATCTCTGTTAATTCGCGAAGGTAGAGGGGTATCCGACCAACAACAATATTCGGGATGTTGGATCTGACCATTGATTGCTCCAAGATATACCTGATGTAGTGCGGCGAATCTATCATAATAGATTCGCCATTGCAAACTGTACCAGTAGTCAGATATCAGTAGTCAGACGTCAGTACAGATCATGAGTTCAGATTATAGCAACCACTAATTTTCGCTGGATTTTGGTTTTTATCCCGTAACTATCGTGGGATGGGATGGATGATCAACTCAGTAGTCAGACGTCAGTATTCTGACTACTGACATCTGACTACTGAATACTGATAACCTTTATTCAGTGGAGTCATTCATGGTATATTCATGAATCGACTTTAGACTCGATGGTGATCTATGTTTTTTGATGAGGCACAAGTTTTCGTGGCCTCCGGACAAGGAGGAAATGGCGTCGTTCACTTTCGACGAGAGAAATTCGTCCCTTTAGGTGGACCGGATGGGGGTGATGGCGGAAAAGGGGGGGATGTCATACTCGAGGTTTCCCCTACGTTGAATACCCTATCCGCTTTCCGACGAAGGCGTCAATTCCGGGCCGAGAATGGGGGACACGGTGGGGGGAATAATAAATCGGGACGTAATGGCAGGGATGAAATCATCCTCGTGCCGCCTGGGACCGTCGTGCGTGATGAACATTCTGGGGAGTTGCTCGGTGATTTAATTCAGCCAAATCAACGATTAATTGTCTGCCATGGAGGGCGAGGTGGTCGAGGAAATGCTCGTTTTGCTAGCTCACGAAATCAAGCGCCCCGTGTCGCAGAGAAAGGTGAACCACCTCAAGAACGTCAGCTCCACCTTGAACTTCGCCTAATCGCTGACATTGGTATCGTAGGGGTGCCAAATGCTGGAAAATCCACCTTGTTAGCCGCTGTGACCAACGCTCGTCCCAAGATTGCAGATTATCCTTTTACAACTTTGCAGCCAAACCTCGGCGTTGCCGAGTTAGATGATGAGGTGATACTGGTATTAGCGGATATCCCGGGATTGATCGAAGGTGCTCACGCGGGAGAGGGCTTGGGCTTCGCGTTCCTTCGGCATATTCAGCGAACCCGTGTTTTGATCCATTTAATCGACGGCTCATCTGAAGATCCTCTTGCAGATTTCTCGCAGCTGAACACAGAATTGGCCCTTTTTGATGAAAGATTGTCTCAAAAGCCAATGGTCGTGGCGATTAATAAATTAGATTTACCAGAGGTTAAGGCTCGCTGGGAAGACCTTGAAGCACAATTTCGCGAGAGAGGGTATGATCCATTACCTGTCTCCGCCTTAGCTCGTGAGGGGTTGAGGAAACTGTTGTTCAAAGCTTATGAAGCCCTGCATCTTGCTGAGCCAGTCGAGGTTGTGCATGATGATTTACCTATATATCGACCTGAACCGGATCCTACTGAATTCGAGATCGCCCGAGAAGCTGATGGAAGCTGGCGGGTTTCCGGTGTTGCGATAGAACGTGCAGCTCATATGACTTATTGGGAATACGATGAAGCCGTTCATCGCTTTCAACGTCTGCTGGAACATATGGGTGTGGAGGACGCACTTCGTGAAGCTGGGGCAAATTCTGGAGACACGGTCCGCATAGGGGAGTACGAGTTGGAATGGCTGGATTAATTGGCGTTCTCGGAGGGACATTTGATCCTCCCCATATCGGTCATCTGGTCTTGGCTGATATCGGAAGATGGGCATTGGATTTGGAGAAAGTCCTTTGGGTTGTTACAGCCCAGCCACCTCATAAGCCGGATACCCCCATCTCATCGATTGATGATCGAATTACGATGGTCGAGATGGCTATCGAGGACGATCCTGCATTTGAACTCTCATATGCAGACATCGACAGGCCCGGACCATTTTATGCAATCGACACATTGCGTTGGTTGAAAGAACGCTATGACAGAGCAGATTATGCCTACTTAATGGGTGCTGATTCGCTGATGGATCTGCCCAAATGGCATGATCCCATGGGATTCCTGGAAATCTGTGGTGTGCTCGGCGTGATGCGTCGACCCGGTGTAGAAGTCGATATGCTAGAACTTGAACTTAAATTACCTGGTGTAACAGGCAAGGTAACTTTTTTCGATGCCCCCTTGATCGGGATTTCAGGGCAGGGCATCCGACATCGCGTTCGTAATCGAGAACCCTTTCGATATCTACTCCCTCAAGGAATAGCTGAATTCATTATAGAGAAGGGGCTCTATCGTTGAGCCTGCTCCGAGATCGCCCATTCTTCGCCGCCGCCGTGGCCCATTTCGCTGTCGATGCTTTAAACAGTCAAAGACCGCTTATCTTGGCTGTATTAAGCGTCCCGCTTGGATTATCTAACACTGCGATTGGCCTCGTTAGTACAATCTATACCTTCTCCGGTTCGCTCTCCCAACCTATCTTCGGATGGCTTGCAGATCGCCTTGGACCACGTTGGGTGGCTACCCTTGGTGTGCTCTGGATGGCAGGAGCTTTCGGGCTTGCAGTGAACCTGCCTGGTTATGCGCCGTTAATCTTGCTTGTCTTTGCTTCATTAGGATCGGGAGCATTTCATCCTGCGGGGACAATGGAGGCCACACTTCGAGGGCGTCACCATCTTGCCGGTCGAGAAACGACCGCGGCTTCTTTTTTCTTTTTCTTCGGTGGGATTGGCTATTCCTCCGGGCCGGTGATCGGAGGTCCAATCCTGGATCGCTGGGGACCGCCCGGCTTGATCCTGCTCCTTTTGTTTGTCGTGCCAGTGGGATTAAATGTCAGTCTTCGTTTTGCGCCACCAGAGAAGATAATAAAGAAACGTGTCGAAGATTCAATGCCCATGAAGGCGCGTGGTCTCGAACAGTTAATCCCTTTTATTTTATTAACCGCATTTCGTTCGTGGACACAGGCAGCTTTGGTGTCTTTTATGCCCAAATACTACAACGATCTCGGTTATCGTCCGAGTTTTTACGGTGTCATCGTGGCGATGTTCACGGCTGGTGTAGCCGTTGGGGGTGTTACCGGTGGCTGGCTTGCGGATCGCTATGGGAAGCGCGTTGTCGTGCTGTGGACGTTATTCCTGGCGGTGATTCCACTCGCATTGTTCCCCTTTTTCAGTGACACAGATTGGGTATACATCATCCTGCCGATTGCTGGATCCTTGACGGGTGCTTCACATAGCATCATCGTTGTGTTGGCACAACGCATGATGCCTGGGAAAACGGGGACGGCTTCGGGATTGGTATTGGGCTTCACATTCACCAGCGGTGCATTGGGCACACTTCTCAGTGGATATCAAGCTGACTTTGCCGGGTTTAATGTCATGTTTCTGACCCTCGCGGGATTTACCTTGCTTGCCGCCCTGCTCGCGGTTCGTCTTCCTAAGGAATAAACCAAGCCTCGTGCTTAACGATTCCACTCTCCTGCTTATCAGATTTGCTTAAAACGCAGCTCCGGTTGTGTTTATTCGATCCGTGGTGAGAGGGTCAGATGGAGGGTGAGGATCTCATGTGGTTTGATCATAATAGGCACATGATGATCATCCTGAAGCTCGATTGCCTCAAGCACCGTTTCGTCCATGCGTACCTTTGCGGCTGATTGAATAGGAAGCAAGCATCTCAGTTTTGTTTTTAGAGGTTGGTGGCTAAGATTAACGCCCCGCAGGATCAATCCGTACCCGTCTATAGAAGATTTCACCGAGGTGAGAGCAAACGCGTGGTGATCAACATGGGCCAACGAAGCAGATGGTGGCAATGGACCATTGTGAAGACTGGTTCCCATGCCTCGGAAGTTGGTTTGGAATGCTTCAGCTTGTAATCGTGCCTGCAATAGATCCCCGTTGAAGGGTATCAAGCTAAGGTGGAAAGAATGATGGCCATGTTCTTGACCGCCTGGTGTGGGCAGCTGGGGTCCGGCTCCGCCTTTGCGTGTAGCCAAATCGGCTCGAGAGAGCCAGCCAAAACACCGCAGGAGGGTAATTAAGATTCCACCATCTGGTGTCACGCTCGCTTCACGTAACCCACGCGTAGAGATCATCAGCCCTTGATCGTCCACCCTAGCAGCAACGAAATTGCGCATTGGAACCTCATGCGCTGGTTGTTCAATCCAATCTGAACCAGCATCGGGGAGCTTGGTCGGACGGCGAACGATCTCGTAATGACCATCATAATCAGCCTCGGACACCTCAAAAGGCAGTTGGAAGTGGGCTTGGAGGCGATGATCATCAGCGTAGTTCTCCAATGTGATAGCTAAATCCAGCCGTGGGATTCCGAATGTAAGTCTCGCTCTTATCCGTATGGGCAGATCCACCGTAATATTAGAACGTTCAGTGCGTTCCTCGTTCAAACTTTTAGGAATTTGATAAAGTGCATCGATCTCAAGCATCTCGCCACAATCGTCCACGAATCGATGAATTACTGGGGGTTCAATGGGTGTTTTGATCGGCGTATCCCGCTCCAATGGGCAGAAGTTATAGCTGTCTCCACAATCAGCTCGATCGCTAAATTGAAGCAAATCCTCAAAGACGATACCTGTTCTAAGATCCTTTACAGACAGACTACCATCGGATTGTGCCTCCACATGTAATAAACCATTTGTGATGGCTTGTCCTGCATTCTCCTGCACAGGTGAAGGATTCGATGATGCTGATCGAAGACCGAAGGTGCGATACCCATGTCCGGGGATATCTGAAGCGACTAGTTGAATCGTGAGCTCGGTTGCGAAGCGAGCAAGAAGCCTAAAAGACGAGACCTGATCCTCAACCATCAGCGCCTCGATTACGGCAGCCACTTCTTTCAGCGTATCAAGAACCGGTTCAGCACCTTCCATAAAGATGACATCGACAAGCGTATATTCGGTATGCCTTACGACGGCGACCTCCTGGATGGACAAACCCATCACCTTTCCATCTTGCACCGTTGCAAGCAGGGCACGAAGACCCTCGCTATCAAGCTCCATATCGGCGAGTGAACGTTCTTCTCGGTCAAGGATCCTGTAGGGGATGATCTGACCTTGATCATCGACGATCTCAAACGGTTCCAATCCTGCTGGCACCTCGAACTTGGCTTCAGCAAGCCCTGTGCAGGTGTGGTGGCTGGGATTGAAAACCACGAGGGTGCCACGAGATCCTAAATTCTTATGAGTTGACGTGTTCACGGTTTCAGAGATTGCTGAGAGATTCTGTCGAGTGATCTCCTCACCGATTTGTTCAACCTGGTCAAATCGATCTCGCATTTCCTCATGTACCTGATCTACCGAACAACCGCAAATCGAATCATGAGGATGACATTGAAGCAATAATTTCCACGCGTGATGTATCAATCCTTCCGGATTTCGGATACGTGGTGTGGTCAAGTGACCTGTCCAGAGTGTCCGATCTGGCTCGTCAGCTCGAATCAAATCCGCCCAAGCCGAGAACGGTTCGGTCCAACGCTCTAGCAAGGTCTCACAAGTATGATTGCGTTGTTTTATCCAGACGCGGCTTGATAGAACACCTGGAAGGAGATGATGACGTTTTGGGTCGCGCAGCTCGCCATGAACGATGGGAAGGTTGATGTTCTGAACCTTGATTTCTCCAAGAGCAGCGGCGATGTAGGCTGGGAAGCTGGAAATGACAAGTCTTGTGTCGGGTGGGGATGCTATAGCGATCAGGGACGGAACTTCAGGTTGAGGTTCCTGGTGATCCGTGCCATTGAGGAGCAGCAGGTGTGAGATGGCACTATGAGGGGCTAAGGATTGATAGCGATCTTCGATGAACGCTAAAAAAGTGGCTGGTTCTGTTGGGAGACGGGCAATATTATCGTAGCCATCACGGAGATACGAAACAAAGATGCCAGAACCGTCAGGGGATTGCCACCACAATTCACAAGGCTCATCAGAAAGGCCACGGCGAAACACGGCGTTTTCAATCCCGAAGCCCTTTAGGATTTGTGGCATTTGCCCAATGTGTCCGAAAGGATCCGGCAGGTAACCAATGTCCATGCGCGCTCCGAAGCGACCACAAACTTTTTCTCCAATCAAGAGGTTACGCACTGTGGCTTCTGGACTGACGAGGAACTCATCTGGCAGGATATACCACGGACCTATGACGAGTCGCCCTGATCGAATGTGGCGGATCAAATCCGCTTCACGCTCCGGTCGGATTTCAAGGTAGTCTTCGAGGATGATGGTTTGTCCGTCAAGCGTGAAGTGAGCATAGGCTGGATCACGATCGAGGATGTCAAGCAAACCATCGATCAGGTGGATCAGCTTGATGCGGAATGATTGGAAAGGAAGATACCATTCCCGATCCCAATGCGTGTGGGGGACAATGTGTAGGGTCTTCATCGCTTTCTCTCAGTTTGACGGCTCAGGGTGATCGATTATGGAGAATGCTTACTGAGACACGAGATCTGTTTTGCGAACATAAGCCATTTTTTTACAATTTTACCGTTTGAGATCCTGTTCCAGTTTCGATAGGGCGAGCTTGATCTGCACACCACTCGGACCAAGAACCAAGATACAACCGCGCTCCGTGGAGACCAGCATAAGTCATCGCGAGCAAATTGTGGCAGGAGGTGACCCCTGAACCGCAATAGCCAATGACGGATTGAGGTGAAGCCGTCCCCAAAATTCTTTCAAATTCCTTATGCAAGATCGTCGGAGGGAGAAAACGATCGTCCTTGTCAAGATTCAACTGCCAAAATCGGTTCAGCGCACCAGGGATGTGCCCTGCGATTGGATCGATGGGTTCTTCTTCCCCTCGATAGCGCTCGGGTGCCCGTGCATCGAGAAGGAGCACATCGGGTGATCCAATCATGGAATGTATTTGATCGAGATGAACCAGCATATCTACCTGTATCAGGGATTTAAAGCTCCTTGGTGGTCGGTTTTCCACCCCGCTTGTCGTCGGAAAACCTGCTCGCTCCCATGATGGGAATCCGCCATTTAGCACTGCCACGGATTTGTGTCCCATGTAACGGAGACACCACCACAATCGAGCGGCAAAAGAGCCTCCTCGGTCATCATAGGCTACAACTTGGACGGTTTCTCCGATCCCCCATTTTGAAAATGTTGAGATGAGATCTTCGATGGTCGGCAGGGGATGGCGACCATTGGTTCCTGTAGGAACCGCTGAAAGGTCTCGTTCTAAATGCGCATAGACAGCCCTTGGAATGTGAGCCTTAAGATAGTCCTGCTCACCCTTGGCAGGATCAAAGAGATCGAAGCGGCAGTCAACAACGACCCACTGTGGGTCTTTAAGGTACGGCAGAAGTTCATCGGGAGAGATCAAGGTCGTGTAGGGCATTCTAGGCTCATAAAGTCGAGAGGCTTATTGTACGATATACCAACGTAGATGGCCTAGGCTAGGAAAAAAAAGAGTGAATAGCAAGGTCCTTCTATGGACATCTCCTACTGAACGGCACATTGTTTAATCAATTGAGTAACTAGCACTCTGTCAACAAAGATTTGATGCATTATGGCGAAAAAGCACCCTGAGCCTACATTGTCCTGAGTCCTGTCCTGAGCATGTCGAAGGATTGTTAAAGGACTCAGGATGATCTTCCACTTTGGATTCCATCGTTTATCGTGATGGAGAACTAGTTGTACGAAGGATCTGGGCACGAGGATCACAGGAGGATCAGGAGCAGCTGTGCAGCCAAATTCTCCTTCACATTGAATGGGAAGGAGGTCAGAACAATACATTTTTGTGAAATACAAGGTTGGGCTCAATACCCAACGAATGGATCAATCCTCACCCTTTTCTTCTTCACTCTCTCCTTCTACTTTTTCTTCTTCGTGCTCTTTAACTTCTTCCTCAACCTCTACCTCAGAAGGGGGTCTGGGAACCGCCCGACGCATTTGTTCTATGGATATTTTGTTTGTCGTACGACAGCGAGGGCAAGGTACATCGTAGTGGTTCCCTCCGCTTTCTTCCAAGGCTTCTAAGACGAAAGCGATCTCGTCTCTTTTTATTGCGAAGTTCCAATTGCAGCGATAACAACGAATTTGCATTTTAAATCCTCCAAGGAAGGATTGCTAATCAACAGAGCTTAACAGCTTCATCCCTCATGTATTGTTCGTTGGACGGAGCGATGCTACGGTAATTCCGGTTAGGATTATAACCGCGCCGACAATTCGCAACGGCGTAGGTATCTCCTTGAGAATGAAATATGCCAAGATGGTTGAACTCACGGGTTCTCCCAACTGACTAATGGATACGAGCGCCGCGGAAAGATATCGAAGCGCCCAATTATATGTAGAATGAGCGAAAAGTTGTGGAAGGAGCGCGAGAAGTAGGAACCAAAGATATGTTTGTGAAGAATACCCAAATGGTGTTTGACCGGCTCTTAGCATTAGAACAATCAGAACTACTGAAGCTGTTCCATATGTTAGGGTGATGTAGGGGATGAGCGCGACTGTACCTCGTACCCGTCGGCCAATCATAATGTAACCAGCACCAGCAGCGGCTCCAGCAATGGCCAAGAGGTCACCTTTCATGGCGCTGCCTCCCAAAAAAGCCTCCATGGAAGGGCAGCGTAGACCATCACCCCAACTACAAGCGTCGCTCAGGCCGATGATCAGGCTCCCTATGAGAGCTAAGATGAGGCCGACGATGATGGAACGTGAGGGTCTTTCCCGTAAGATTATTGGTGACAAGAGGGCGACAAATAAAGGCGCAGTTTGAACCAATACAACAGAACTGGCCACCGAGGTGTATTCGAGCGAGGTGATCCATGTAACGAAGTGGATCGAAAGGAAAACGCCTGAAATTAATGTCAGGGATACTTCACGTTTATTCATCGCTTGAAGATCGTTGCGGTATCGAACGAAGAGCACCGGGGATAGAATCAAAGACGCAATGCTTAATCGATAGGCCGCAATGACCAACGAAGGCGCCTCGGATTGGGCGAAGCGGATAAGGATCGAAGCTGTAGAAGCTGCCAGTATGGCGAGGGTTAATCCAATGACCGGAGGGATATCAGCTCCATCATGGGAGTGAGGATTGTCGATTGGTAGAATTCGATCTTCGGTCATCATAATCTTGACAAAATACGATTCGGAGGTCTACAATCGCTTCGGAATGGATTTGATTCATGTCTTGCGATAGTACTGGATTTGCCCAGTAGGGTCAACCCGTTATTCGAATTCTATCGGTAAGGAGATGAGGAAACATGACGTACGAACTACCTAAACTGCCGTATCCTTATGATGCACTTGAGCCCTACATCGATGCGAGAACAATGGAGATCCACTACTCAAAGCATCATGCCGGATATGTGAACAAACTAAATGCTGCACTGGAAGATTTCCCGGATTTACATGCAAAGCCGATTGAGGAGCTTCTCCAGAATCTGAACGCCGTTCCTGAGGAGATCAGAACTGCGGTTCGAAACACCGGCGGTGGACATGCCAACCATATGTTGTTTTGGAAGAACATGGCGCCCGGTGCAAGTGATAAACCTTCAGGCACATTGGCTGATGCCATCGTTCAAAGTTTCGGCGATTTTGACGCTTTCAAGGATCGATTCTCATCAACAGCTTCGGGCCATTTTGGAAGTGGTTGGGCATGGTTAGTGCTTGATGGTTCTGGTGGTTTGAAGGTGCTTTCCACAGCCAATCAAGACACGCCACTCTCCGATGGATTGAAACCCATCCTCACGATTGACGTTTGGGAACACGCGTATTATTTGAACTATCAGAACCGGAGACCTGACTTTATCACAGCATGGTGGAACGTTGTGAACTGGGATCAGGTCACCCAGTTATATGAAACTTTTCTGGGGTAATCAGGCGAGGGGTTGAGGCTCCTCGCCTATAGATCATACTGGAGGATCAAAATATGACTCATATCATCAGCAGCTTATGCCTCCGTGATGCCGGATGTGTTGATGTTTGTCCGGTAGAGTGCATCGTGCCAGGCAAACCAGTCGAGCAGTGGCCATGGTACTACATTGACCCAGACACATGCATCGACTGTGGGGCCTGCATCCCGGAATGCCCTTATGAGGCGATCTTTACCGAGGAGGAGATCCCAACAGACTTCACCGCACAAGGTGGCGAAGTTCAGAGCATGCCTGCTGGAACCTCAGGTTTCGAGACCGTCTACGATGGCGAAAATCACCATGGTGAACCAGTACACCTGGAGCACACCCGCGTCTTAGAGGCTGGCGAGGTGGTTGACCTAACCCCTGACATTCAACCAAATTACGATTTCTTCCAAAGCGGGCCCGGTTACACTGCGCTAGAAGATTGATGGTGACCACCATGCCACGCGAGAGGGAGCCCATCGGCTCCCTCTTTGTGACTCTGCCCATGTAACTCTCGACAAGCGATTGGTCGAAAGTTGGATGGATACGAAAGAGTGCACTGAAAAGACTGCCCTCAAGAAGTAGACGGTATATGTTGGGGCGCGGATTGCACCCCAACATGTACCGTTGTGTTTTCGCAGTTGACCTTTTTTTAAATGGCGTCATGAGAAGGATAACAAAGATGAGTGAAACCACGCGGGTAGAGATGGATTCCATGGGTGAGGTGCGTTTGCCTGGCGATGCGTTGTATGGAGCCCAAACCCAGCGCGCAATTGAAAACTTCCCAATCTCTGGTCTTCGGCCATGGAGAGCGTTCATCTGGTCGATGGCGATGATTAAGCGCGCGGCGGCCGAGGTTCATCGTGAACTGGCCTTGATCGATGAAGCTAGAGCCGAGGCGATTGCCACTGCTTCACAAGAAATCATCGACGGGAAATGGAATGATCAATTTGTGGTCGATCCGTTTCAGGCCGGCGCCGGTACAAGCCATAATATGAATACTAACGAAGTCATCGCAAATAGAGCGACACAAATCATGGGCGGTGAACTTGGCGAATACCGCGTCCATCCGAATGACCATGTCAATCTGGCTCAATCGACCAACGATACGATACCAACCGCTATACGGCTTGGATGTTTATGGCGCCTGGAAGAACTAATAGGGGTTGTGGAAGGGCTCACTCAAGCCCTGGGTGACAAAGCGCTTGAGTTTAACGACATCGTGAAGTCGGGACGCACTCACCTCCAGGATGCGGTCCCCATCCGTCTCGGCCAAGAGTTCGGCGCCTATTCACGGGCAGTCGAGCGAGATACCGATCGTATCCAGCGTGCTGCGGAGGGATTACGACGGTTAGGAATTGGTGGGACTGCGACTGGAACCGGTCTGAATGCCCATCCGGAATATCACAGCAGGATGGTGGGTCGACTCGAGGAACTAACCGGTTTTCGCCTATTTGAATCGGACGACCTTTTCGAAAGTATGCAATCGATGGCTGATATGGCGGATTTCTCGGCCGCGCTTCGCACACTGGCGATCACATTAACGCGCATTGCCAACGATTTCCGGCTGCTGTCCTCGGGACCAGCCAGTGGTCTGGATGAGATTAGATTACCGGCTGTCCAACCAGGCTCAAGCATCATGCCCGGCAAAGTAAACCCTGTAGTTGCGGAAATGCTTAACATGGCGATGTTTCACGTAATGGGTTGCGATACAACCGTCGCTTTGGCGTCTCAAGCAGGTCAATTGGAATTAAATGTCATGATGCCAGTTATCGCGCATAACCTGTTTGAGATGATGCAGGTTGTCATTGGATCAGTGCGAGTCTTTACCGAGAGCTGTGTGCAAGGGGTCCGAGCGAATCAGATAAAGGCTGAAAGCTGGCTGATGAAGAATGTTATCGTTGTCACCGCTCTTAACCCTCTCATCGGTTATGCCGCTGGTGCGATATTGGCGAAGGAAGCCGTAGAGCAGGATGAGAGTATCCGACAGGTTGCCATTCGCAAAGCCGCTGCGGGAGAATTACATCACGCAAATCAGGATCGTAAGGTGACACAGGAAGAGGTCGAATCTGCGCTCAGTGATTTAAGACGCCTTACAGATGGTGGGATCTTCGGATAACACGTAGGCTTCGCTGAATATACTCTCTTCCCACCGGGGAGAGGTTGAGTGAGGTGAGATTCAAAGCAAACCCTTACACTCACATTCACCCCTTTTCCTCAGGCCAGAGGGAATCTTATTCCTACCGGTTATATGCAAATGTCGAATAAATAGATCAGGGGCGGCGTTGCCCCGCCCCTACACATAATGGAAATCGACTCTGCAGCCTTCTTATGCTGGTTCTTTCAAATTACTCCCATGTTTGCGAAGAGCTCTTCGCCTAACGAGGGGTAATCTCCAACCACCTTCACCGCCGACTCGAATATCGCGCCGCTGAAACCTCCACCAGGCGATCAACGCAAACACCGCTGATACGGCCAACATGCCACCCAGCCACTCCCAATTTATTCCTCTCACAGCATCACCGCCTTGGTAATAGTTAAGCGGTGTGTACTTGACGATCGTTTTGAGATCCTCATTGATATTGGCAAGTCCTGTGAGGAGAAAGTTAGCGACCAGAAGACCTCCTGAAAGAGCTCCAGCGGAGCGACTTGAAGGTAGAAGCAAGCTAAGTACGGCTGCAAGCGTACCAAAGAGGATCAGCACTCCGTAGAGGGGCAGGAATGGTCTTAAGAACTCGATCCACGTGAGTTCTAAGTCTGTGCCTCCAGATGGAATTGCCCAGCTGAGCCACCCGATCAATAGGATCACCGCCGTGGCTGTCATAAATCCCAATAACCGACCTAAGAAGAGTGATGTGCGGCTTATTGGATGAGCCATGACCAAGTCAAGGATGCCTTTTTCTTCATCAGCAGCCACCAAACTAGCGCCCGCACTGGCGGCGAAGATACCGATGATGAACGTCATATACGTGAAATAATAGATATCAATATAGCCTATCGGAGTGGTGATCGCCATAAAGTCGCCGAAAAAAGCCATAATCTCAGGAGGATAGCTCGCAATCAATTGCTCAAATCCTTCAATGCCGACAATGGAATCGAAGAGTGAAACCATTAGTACGCCATAGATTGCCAAACCGATCCCCCATCCAATAATCTGACCGCGCAGTCGACGTAGCGAGTGTTTGAATTCAGAGAACATCTGCCATTGCCTCCTAGTCGCCAGCCTTGTAATAAGTAAGGAAGATCTCTTCCAATGAGGGGTGTTCGGTCTCTAGATCGCTAACTGGGAATTCAGCGAGAGCCCGGATAAGATCATCCATCTCCCCTTCTACTTGTAACCTAATGTTGTTACCATTGCTCTGTGAGAGTATAGAAACACCTTCTATAGATGTTAAGGGGGCAACATCGACTGGCTGTCTAAAGCGTATCCGAACGCGACGCATAACCATGCTGACAAGCTGACTGGGTTCGGCCTCTTCAACGATTACACCTTCTCGGATGATCGCCACTCGTTCAGCGAGAGCCTCGGCTTCACTCATGATATGTGTTGAAAAGAAAACTGTCGCACCATTATTCTTCGCTTCTCTCAACAAACGGTAAACCTCCTGCTGCATAAGTGGATCGAGGCCAGCAGTAGGCTCATCGAGTAAAAGGATCTTGGGGCGGGGCATGAGAGCTTGAACGACCCCTACCTTTTGTTTGTTACCCTTAGAGAGATTCTTAATTGGCATAGCAAGGTCCAATTCAAGTCGATCCGCTAGCTCATGTACGTAGTTCCAATCGATCCGATTACGACGCAGGTCGCTGTAATAGCGTAATTGGTTCTCGACCCTGAGATTGGATTCCATGCTCAGCTCACCTGGTAGGTAACCAACTTGCGCGCGAACCCATACCGGATCTTCCTGTGGGTCTTTTCCCAGGATGCTGATGGTTCCACCCTGAGGTCGGATGAGATCAAGCATACAACGGATGGTTGTGGTTTTTCCCGCTCCGTTGGGGCCTAGGAAACCAAAGATTTCACCCTGCTTTACCTCCAGGTCAACCCCTCGCAGCGCCTGAACATAGCCATAGGATTTGATTAAACCTTTGATGAGAATGGCGGTCGAATCATTCATGAGACTCTCCAATTTTTGATCTTGGGTGGGAATATATACAATGTAAACCCATTGATGTTTTCATTCCAACCTACCTTCAGACAATTGCCTGACATTCCTCGGACATGAGGGAGAACTTGATAAACCGTTCTTCGATAACACATTCTTTACTGTGATGTATTCCCTTCTTATCTCTGGATATCAGTTCTTTTGTATATCTGAAAGCATCTAATGAGCTCGGAAACTACGAGCGCCTGAGTTGGGTTATCCTCATGATTTCTTGAGTAATCATTTAGGCTCCTGCAATTCCAGCGATCAAACGCCATACTTGTGCAACGGCAAAAGTCACAGCGAAACCAAGCACAAGTGGTAACAACCCAGAGACTGCTGTCCACTTCAAACTGCCAGTCTCTTTATAGATGGTGAATAGGGTGGTGCTGCAAGGATTATGAAGCAGGCTGAAGAGCATCAAATTTACAGCAGTTAAAAGCGTCCAACCTCCAGAGGAGAGGATTGACAACGTGGCGGACGCGGATTCAAGCTCGAACATCACGCCTGCTCCAGCACCAAGACCATGAAGCCCAGTGACCATGACTGTAAGCATAAGCACCGTCGGAATGACGATCTCATTCGCCGGGATCGCGAGAACATATGCCAAGAGGATGACACCGTTCAAGCCCAAGAAAAGACCAAAAGGGTTAAGAAGATCGATGAGGTGTTCAGCGATGTTTAACTCACCGATATGGAGATTCGCGCTTAGCCAGATAAGCGCACCAGCAGGCAGGGCAAATACGACAGCTCTCCATAACACAAAGATGGTGCGGTCGATAAGGGAGGTGTAGATTGTTTGAAGGATGCGAGGGGGTCGATAGGGAGGAAGTTCGAGACTGAAGGTTGATACTTGCCCTCTTAGCCACGTTCTGGAGAGGAACCATGAAACTGCGAATGTAATGAAAACACCCAGAAGCGCGATGGCGATAACTGACAAAGCTGAAATTAAACCAGCCAGGTGCGCAGGGACGAGTGTTCCGATGAAGATTGTGGCGATCAGAATCTGTGTCGGCCACCGGCCATTACATAGAGCAAAATTATTGGTGATGATGGCTATCAAACGCTCCCTCGGGCTATCGATGATCCGCGTCGCGATCACCCCAGCGGCGTTGCAACCAAATCCCATCATCATGCTTAAAGCTTGTTTCCCATGAGCACCAGTACGCTTGAAGATCTTGTCGAGATTGAATGCCATACGCGGTAGGTACCCGAAATCTTCAAGCAATGTGAACAGTGGGAAAAAAATGGCCATAGGTGGCAACATTACGCTGATGACCCAGGCTGTGGCTAAATACATGCCATCGATGAGCAGGCCGCTCAACCATAGGGGCATTCCAATCTCTACCGCTCCATCTCTTAGAATCGGGTAAATTGTATCCAGTAGGAATGAAGCGATAAGCTTTGAGGGGACATTCGCACCTGAGATTGTGATCCAAAAAATTAATGTAAATAGGAACACCATGAGAGGGAATCCCCAAATCTTGCTGGTTACTACGCGATCGATGGCGCGATCCAGATCAAACCTTGGCCTTTCATCTGGACGCGTCACAGCTCGCTCAGCAATCCGTGCGGCATCGGTATAAATCGCTTCAACTACCCTCTCGTGGATATTGCCACCGCTCTCCCAACGGAGTGATTTTGCGGTTTTCAGAATATCGTCCGGGGTTAATTCACTCATTTCGTCCACTAAACTGCCTCAACACCCAAGTCTCGAATTCTCTCAGATCGATCCTGAATCCCATTGCTTAAATCTCCTAGTTCGCCTTCAGTAATCGCCTGTGCGATACGCTCATCTCCATCTAGTAGACGCAGCGCGACCCAACGTGTATTTGGAACGCCAGGGAAAACCATCTCGATCTGCTTGGAAAGTTTTATTACAGCTTGTTGGAGATCCGGAGAAAGGTGCTGGATGCGGTGAGGCTTGTTCGCGATTCGACCGGAAGCCATTTCAGCGATGGTTTGTACCAATAGATCCAAACCCTCACCGTAGCGAGCCGCCGTCGGTACAACAGGTACACCAAGATCACGTGCTAATCGACGGTGATCGACCTGCAAACCATGTCGGCGAGCCTCATCCATGAGATTCAGACAAATGACGACCCTCTCGGTTATCTCAAGAATTTGTAAGACAAGATTAAGATTACGTTCAAGACGTGTTGCATCAACAGTTATAACCGTGACATCCGGTCGACCAAACAGGATAAAGTCACGTGCTATTTCTTCATCAAGTGCGGTGGAGAGCAGAGAATAGGTGCCTGGCAGGTCGACCAATTTATATGTTTGTCCGTCGTATTTGAAACCACCTTCTGCTCGAGTCACTGTTTTTCCAGGCCAATTCCCAGTGTGTTGCCTGAGTCCCGTCAAAGCGTTGAAAACCGTACTCTTCCCAGTATTGGGATTCCCTGCTAATGCAACGACAAAATCCCACTCATCCATCTCGACGCCAAGTTTTAATAAATAGGCCGCATGATGTACCGGACAGGTTTCACAAGCAGCTGAAGAAGCTGGAGTCTTTTCCGATATCATGGGGTTTCCTCTTCTATGCGAGTAATTTGTATCAGGCGGGCTTGTTCCTCACGGAGTGCGATTAGCGCATCACGGACACGATAAGCCATAGGGTCACCAGCACTGCTGGAGTATTCAGCTTGGATCACTGTTCCAGGAAGAACGCCTAGATCCATCAATCTTCTACGTTCTAACCCTCGACAGGCTGGAGAGATCCGTAAGACCTTGCCCATCTCCCCTGGTCTTAATGTGCTCAATCGGTCACCTATTGGATAGCAAGGGGCTTGATCTTCGGGTATAGGGATTACTGTGATGTTATCGGCAACGATCGGTGCTAGGACATGTTCGTCGCCGTTGGCCCAAAAACGAAATCGCTGTAGTGTCTTCTCGACTACTCGCACAAGCATTCCTGGATGTAAACCCTCAGCTACCAATTGGGCATAGACCATCTCTGGTTCGTCTTCGAGGTGGATTATTTGAGCCAGCACATTGTCTTCTACCTCGGTGAGATGAATGCCTTTTCCCTCAACTATTTCCCCCTCGGAGGTTGGTATGGGATCACCATGTGGATCGTGGGTTGGATGACCGAGTTGGGCGGAGAGGATATCTGCATCTTCGGGTGTAATTTGATGTTCGTAACGATCTGCTCGAAGATGCCATTCAGACTCAGCAAAACCAGTTTCATCAGCGAGATATCGCTCCCACAGACGATGTGCGCGGAGGATATGAAGTGCCGATTGACGTCCACTGGATGTGAGATGAGGTGATCCTCCTTCACATCGCACCAGGTTGCCCGACTCCATCTTCGTCAATAGTTCGGAAGCAAAGTTTGGATGGATCTGGAGAGCACCAGCGACACTTTGTACAGAGGGGTTTTGGTCAGCCATCTCACAGTTAAAGATATGCTTGAGTATATCCTCCATGAGGACGCGCTCAGTCATCTTCCTTGTATGCCTCCAGCGAGAGATAAGCCCGCGATCTGGCCAAAACAAGACCAACCCGATGAAAACCAGGGCAATCGATATGAGAAGTGAGATGAGGGGATCAACCATATTGACTTCCTATTTAATAGACCATGATCTAGATTCCATAGAAAAGGAAAGCGATGGTAGTTAAGGCTAATATATAATTTAGTCTCAACTAATTTTATGGATTATGATTTTATTTGTCAAGTAAGAGATAGCTCCCAGGCAGGCGATATAATGATGGCATGATGTACCCAGAATGTATCCGATTGCGCAAAGATCAGTGGCGTGCCATGATGGAGCATGTTCTCAGTTGCTTGCCAGAGGAAGCGTGCGGTCTATTAGGGGGGGAAGGCAACAATGTCCTTTCTGTGCGACCGGTTAAAAACATCTCTAAGAGCTCATATCGTTTCAGAATGGACCCCAGCGAACAAATCAAGGCCATGTTCGAGATCGAGGAGCAAGGTCATCAAATCGTTGCCATATACCACTCGCACCCTGTGGGCCCCGAAGTTCCCTCTGAGTTGGACAAGAATGAAGCCGCGTATCAAGAAGCCGCTTATCTCATTTGGTACCCATCCGGTGAGAAGTGGAACTGCCGTGCGTTCGTCATGATGGCTGAAGGGTATGAAGAAATCCCAATCGAGTTGGATCCATGAGGAACCCCTGGAACTCGATGGTGTTTTCTGGTATGCAGATGAGCCCTCGCGAGGAGAAATAAAGCGATGCAGATAGTGACAGTAGTTGCTGCTTTGGTTGGAGCTTACCTACTTGGTTCAATCCCAGTTGGTTTATTAATCGTGAGGTTGGTTCGGGGCCGAGATATCCGCTATTGGTTCAGCGGTAGAACTGGCGGCACAAATGTGATGCGAATGGCTGGTTTTTGGTCCGGTTTATTCACGACGTTAACTGATGTAGGGAAAGGCTTTTTAGCCGTGTGGCTGGGTCGCTCGCTGATAGAAGGATCTGTGTGGGTTGTGATCGCCGCAGGCTTGTTGGCAATCGTGGGGCACAACTACTCGATCTTTCTTGTTCAGTTTAAAGAAGGCCGGCTTCATTTCCATGGAGGAGCAGGAGGTGCCACGACGACCGGTGCTTCAATGGGGCTTTGGCTGCCTTCAGTATTAATCATTACCCCGATTGCTTTTATCTTTGCCTACGGTGTTGGGTACGCTTCCCTAGCGACCATAAGCATTGCTCTGACAGCAACCCTGATTTTTCTTTGGCGGGCTATTGCGCAAGTGGGACCGTGGGCTTATGTTGTTTTTGGTGTTCTCGCGGAGGGTTTATTGCTGTGGGCCCTTCGTCCGAACATCGGCCGATTGTTGCGGGGGGAGGAGCGACTCATCGGCTGGCGAGCTCGACGGGGTGGTCGCTAAAAGTCTCTTTATCTATTCGTTTATCACCTCCAACTCAGATAATAATATTCTTCTTGGAAAGGCGTATCTCACGAGTTAAGCCAACATGAGGACGGCCGTTAGACCGATAACACCGACGATGATGAATTCAATAATCCTGATTCTCCCAAGCATGCCTTCCTCGTGAGCCAGTGCCAAACCATTCCCTAAATAGACGACAAGACCCAATATTAACGCTCCTCTCAGTGGTGGCAATGGCCAATAGTGAAGACCCCACGAGATCTGAGCCGTAATAGCACTGATGAGAAGACTGTAGCGGACTGCCGACGCCTTTATCCTCGCTAAACGTAGCAATCGCCAGGCGACCGCTCCACAGGCACAAAATGTAAGGGGGATGGCAAACGCGGCTCGGAGCCCAGTCGCACGAATAGCGAACAGTGCGCCGATTAAGAGCAGATAGGCTAAAGCGGTGAGTCCAACAGCCGCGGTGTCATGGCGAGGATCCTCAGCGTCCAAGACGATGAACTCCGATACCAGAACAGCGACCAACAGCGTAGCTGTTAGGATGAGGCCTATCCAAAGAGCAGGACCCTCTGGGATACGGGTAAGGATCACTCCTGTTCCAAGCGCAGCCAACCCAGGGATTACCCAGTGTTCGGGTCTTGTACTTCCATTTTTCACGGCTGGGTGTGAGCGGATAAGCCAATCTGAGCCTGCTGCTGCCAAGAAAGCCGCAATGGTGAGCATGACGAAGCTGGCATTGAGCTCGAGACGGATAAGCAAACCAAGAAAGGAAAACTCGGTCTCAAAAGAGGGAAGAGTGACGATCCGTATGAGCGTGTATGTTAGCAGCAGAAGCGCTGTGAGAGTGCTTACACGATCACGATCGGGTTGAGGGAGATCCAGATCCACATCAGCATTCTAGCATCAGCCGAATGACGTGTCTAATCATTGGTCCTAATCTTCGGGCGTTTAGCTTCGACGGACAAACATACCTGCTGGCTACGTGGATGTGAAATCCTCTTTACAGAGAGATGGTGTCCAACGCTGTGTAGCTGAGAATCGGATCAAGCCCGCATGGTGAGCTTGACGAACCCCTACCGGATCGTCAGCCGATCACGCTGGGCACCTAATCCGCAACTACTCCATACCTTTGTGGATCGGTTTTTTTAGTATACCCATGCATGATATCGCAAAGGTTTTGTATGCTCTATTTCTGATCTGGGACAGTATAATGGGGTGTCGTGGAAATCCTTGTATCTCTATTGGGATTAGGGGTTGGTGGTTTGGTCAACGCGCTGGCAGACAGCCTCCCGACATCCCGAAAATTCGAAAAACCTCGTTGTCCCGCGTGTACTGCCCCTCGGCCTTTATCGTCGTGGCTAGGAGTTGTAGCGCTTCTTTCGAATAATTGGCGCTGCCCCTATTGCGATACGCCGCGGCTTTGGCGCACTCCATTGATTGAAATCGTGATGATGGCTGGTTCACTTTGGCTTTTTTCCACAGATCCGCACCGCACCTTTTTTTGGCCTGGGTTTCTTATACTCTCAATATTCCTCTTAATAACGATCATCGATATTGAACATCGCCTGATCCTGCATGTCGTTACGGGGCCATCCGCCCTACTTATCGGGCTACTCGGTGTTTTAGATCCAGAACGCGGGTTTCAAAAAACCTCCGTAGGTGGCGTTGTAGGATTTGGCGTGGTTCTCGGTCTCTATCTCTTAGGAGGGGTGTTCGCTCGGCTTATTGCGAGGTTGCGTGGCCAGGTTTTAGATGAGGTAGCTTTTGGTTTTGGCGACGTGACCTTGGCGGGAGTGCTTGGGTTAAGTGTGGGTTATCCGGGCATACTCTTAGCGCTTTTTCTTGGCATCTTGGCGGCGGGGGAGTACAGCCTGGTGCATATCCTCTTTATGCTTAGCCGCCGTATGTATAAAGCTTTCGTTCCAATACCATACGGACCCTTCCTAATACTGGGCGCTTCAATCGTTTACTTCGGTGGGAGACCACTGGTCGATAGGATTTTTCCCTTTGGTCCCCTTTGGTTTTTCATTTTGTTGGTCGCTACTTTCGCGGTGATCTATGTTTGGGAACGGCAGAGAGAGACCAATTGAGCAGGAGCTTATTTGATACGTGATTCCACTGAAAAAAGTTAAACTGCGAGAAGGGAATCGGTGAATTTAGTGGTAAGGGTTGCGACCCCACCACCACATCTACCTTTCACTTCTCCTAGAGGGTATTTTTTCAGTGCACTCAACAAATTTGTTCCATTTTTGTTACAGAAACGTTTCCTTAACGCGACAATATGGCCTCTTGGTCCATCGGTACTACCATCTTCATCTCATCACTGTCTATATAATGTAGGGGAGATTTGAGTGAACCCCCGATCTCGTCCCGAGAATTGGGTCGAAGAGATAGAGGATTCTATGAGTGAAGGCGCGCAGAAAAAGAAGGGGAAAAGAAAAAAATCGTTCGGTCAAAGTCTGGTTGAGTTCACCGTTTTGTTGCCCATCTTACTCATGATGCTCTCAGGGTTGATTGAGTTTGGATTTTTGCTCAACTACTATCTTGACCTGGTTGATGCAGCAAGGGAGGCAGCCCGCTTCGCGGCGGACGACGATCCGCTTATCCGAGGTGGACCTTTTGATGGTGAAACCGACGATACTTTCTATCAACTCGCTCAGGATATGACGCTCGACTCGATCAACATCGGCTCGGGTGGACAGATCTCGCTCGATACCGTCAATAACGATGACATTGTGATCTCTACATTTTCGGTCATGAACGGTATCGTGGACCGTCGTTTTCCCGATGGCGCACCAATGGGATTATCTTATGCAGGTAATCAAAGCTCCAAATTCACCGAGGCGATGGTCAACAGCATGCTCAATCCTGCCGCACCGAACGCAGGTATTGTCTTAGTCGAGATCTTTTTCGAATACCATATGATTCTTGGGCTTCCTTGGATCCAAATGTTCGTACCTGATCCGATCATGCTCCATGCCTATAGCATGATGCCGAATTCTGCGGTTGAGCCAACGCCAACCCCACCATGAGGGTTCATATGAAAGAAAAACGGTTTCAACGTGGACAAGCGATGGTCCTCATGGCCTTGGCCTTCATCGGTCTGGCCGGCTTTATAGGATTAGCGGTCGATGTTGGGATTCTTTTCATCCAGATCGGCCACCTGCGACGGGCGGTGGACGCTGCCTCATTGGCAGCGGCTAACCAATTCCGCGAAGGACGCACGATCGCTCAAATCGATGCTTCATCGGATGAGTTTGTCAATCTCAATAGTCTCAATCCGGCCGCTGCTGATGTGTTTATCTGTGATTTTGCAAGCGCTTCTTCTGACTATCATGATGCGAGCCTCTGCCCTTGCGATAACGCCAATCCCAACCCTATCTATCACTGCCCATGCACACTAGATCCTCCCTCACTTTGCCAAGGTTCAGGTATTCCACCACGCAAGTACGTCAAAGTCGAGGCTTCGATGCCGGTCGAATGGACCTTCCTGCAGATCGTTGGTTGGAATGCGATCAATATCACCGCAGACGCGATCTCCGAGGCAGCTTCGGTTGATCTGGTTCTTTCGATCGACACTTCTCCCTCCATGGCATACGATGCTGCCTGTGATGACGCCGATGACGACGATGGAGATCTGGTGGATGACGATTGCGACGAGGCCCAATTCCAATGGCCGGGGTGGGATTCGGATCCCCCTGCGGATCCTCCCGTGGGATGGGATGTCCCGGATAGCTTCTACCGAGATCCCTACTTTTGCAATCGGGATACCGATCTTGGAACCCCTGGTGTCCAATCCAACTGTCACCCGTTTGAGGAAGTTCGTGCGGCATCATTGGCATTGGTGGACCGGTTGTATTTCCCCTATGACCGAATGGCGATCGTGACCTTCGATCGTAATGCGATCGTCCATCAAAATCTAACCTCGGTGAAGGCAGATATTGACAATGTGCTCGAGAATCTTACGATCTCAAGATCGCCCACGATCGGTGGCCCGGAATGTCCCGATTATCCGCCTGATCCTCGAGGTTGTACTTCTACAAATACCGCGGATGGTCTCATTGGGGCGGGTGACGAGTTCGGGTTGTCTCCTCGCTCGGAAGCAGTATGGATCGTGATCCTCCTTTCGGACGGCGGAGCCAATGCCGCTACAGGCGGAGGGGGTGCTTGGGTCTGTCCCGGAGGACCAACCGGTGACGATCCAACCTGGGCTGCCCCGTTCTGCCGTGATGCTGATTTTGAGAGTGGGAATGGGGCCTTTGGATATGACGCTGAGGATGCTGCCGTCGATGCGGCGCTTTTCGTCGGCTGTCCAGATGCCCTTTCACCTCAACCCGCTGGTTGCCCGGCTCCCGGTCAAGCTGCGGTGATCTTCACCATTGGTCTAGGGGACTTAGTGATTGACAACCCGGGGTGCAACATGACTGCCTATCCTGGAGGATGTGAAGCGGATCAAGGCGAGAAGCTTCTGCGCTATATCGCAGGAGTGGGTGACGACGGTGATCCCGAAACACCTCCAGCCTTTGAGCCATGTTTTGGTATCGCGACCGGTGAAAACTGCGGTAATTATTATTTTGCCCCGGTCGGAGCCGATCTCTTAGAGGTCTTTGAGGCGATCGCTGCCCGCATCTTTACCCGTATTACACATTAGAAAAGGATCGTTTCCCATGACAATCTTGCCAGCCAGCCGTTCCACCCTCGGTCGTCGCAAGCGTTTCCGTGGTCAGGGTTTAGTAGAATTTGCCCTCATCCTGCCAGTGATGCTGGTTGTTATCTTCGTGATCATCGAGCTGGCTCGGGTGCTGCATGCATGGCTGGCGGTTGAGAACGGTGCCCGCTTTGGCGTTCGCTACGCTGTAACGGGCGAATTTGATGAAGCCTACTGTCTTATTTATGGAAATCCGGATGGACAGTGCTGGACACGAGATGAGGAAGATGGCGCACGGATTCCCTCCATTAAAGACACAGCACGCGCAGGTTCTGTCGCCATTCTTCGTGATGAGACCCTCCTCCCCGGACAACCACGGTTTTACAAGATAACCGTCTGTTCAAATAAGCCAGGCGTAGTCTACTTTCCACCCGACTCAGATACAAGCACACCCGCTGAGTGCCAGCCGACGGAAGATCCCGGTGGACCTGGTGACCGGGTTTCTGTGACCGTCGATTTCGATCACCCGTTGATCGTACCGATCATCAGTTCGTGGTGGCCGAAATTGCACTTAACCGCGAAAAGGGAGGGGATCGTCGAACAATTCCGCGTGGCCCGGGTGGTCGGTCTTCCTGCAACGATCTCCTTGCCCTCATTCACCCCTAGCGATACCCTCCCACCGACCGAAACCTCCACCTCGACAATCACCTTAACTCCAACAGAGACGAGAACAGAGACGGGCACTGCAACCATCACTCGCACACCGACGTTGACTCCCACACCGGATTGCAGCAACATCTACATTTCCAGTATGTGGATCAGTGGGGATGATGAGGTGAGGGCTAGGGTAGTCAACAACAATGCTGCGGATGCCTACTTGTATTGGACCCGACTCCGTTGGGATGACCTTCCCTATGGTTATGTGGACTGGTTCAGATTCCCAGATCAGTATTATGATGGCAACGATTCAAGTTCACCAACCACTGTAGCTGACACTTGGGTCTGGCTCGGTGGAGAAAGCAATGAAACATGGAGGGCTGATTTTGACGGTGAGCCCCCCGAGGGGATCTACGGCTCATTCACATTAACCTTAAGGCTTGAATATCCAGGTTGGGGCACCTGTGAGATCTCCCGGAGTATCTGGAGAGCGCGACCGCCAACACCAACGCCAACACGAACGGCGACATGGGGGCCTTCTCCAACACGTACAAGAACATTGACGCCGCGTCCGAGCAGGACCCCAACGCGGACCGCTACTTGGGGACCTTCACCCACGCGCACCAAGACTCACACGATAGGACCGACCAGAACACGAACGCCTACAGACGAAGATGTAACAAATACTCCAGAATGTTTGGACTGTTGAGTGCTTTCAGGAAGCTCAATCTTGCGGCCCCGCATCAGCGGGGCCGCAGTGTGTCCTCGGTTATCTTGCCCCTTCCTCGTGTGTAACATACAATGAATGAACTGAAAAATCTCCCGCGAGGAGCAGGGAGGGGTATGTGTGGGGGTGTTGGCACCGCCCACACATACCGATCCACCTCTCGCAGTTGATCTTTTTTCAGTGGATTAATGCAATCGAAATGATGGAAACGATCGATCATTTGAGGCGACGTCTGGTCAAGGGCGGTCCGATCTATATAACGCTGGCAGCGTTCCTCTATCTGTTTTTGTTGATCATCGCCCGCTCATCTCCCATTCTAGGTCCAATTGCTGCGTTATTAATCTTTGCTGCCCGAGCCGTGGCAGCGCTCATTTCTGGATCGGCCGTTCAAGACATAAAACTACCCGATGAACGTAAATCTTGGCGCTATCTGTACATTTCACTAACATTGTGGGTTTCCGCAGACGCGATCGAGAGTGTATCCTGGGTGGTGAGGGGCACGCCAATACCCACGCCATCTGTGGGAGATCTACTCCGTTTTGCTGGCTATCTCGCGGCGCTAACATCCTTTATTACTTATCCCGTTTCGCCTCCAGAGCGTTTTGGCCGCTTTCGTGATTTGATTGATCAAATCATCCTCGGCCTAGCGGCGCTCGCTCTTTCCTGGCTGGTTTTCATTAGTCCGATTCTCAATATCGGTTTGGGAAATCCGGCTCAGATTATTTGGTCGACCATCTTCCCGGTTTTTGATTCGGTGTTGCTCGTCTTGCTGATGCGACTCATCCTTCTCGCCAATCACCCTCAAAAGAGAGGATCCTTCTGGTCAATCGGCTTTGCTTTTTTATTGGTCGCTGTCAGTGACCTTGCGGATGGCTACCGCATCCTACAGGGCGGCGCAGTTGGCGTGGGTTTGATTGAGGGGGGGTGGTTAGCGAGCAACATCTTTCTTGCATTCGCATCGCATCTCATTGTCAGAGTGACAGTCAGCGATGATGATCATGAGCGCGGCAGAGGACACCAGAGGTTGTCGGCAAGACTTGAACCGTTGCTTCCGATCGCTTTTACCTATGCGGTTGTTGGTCTCACTGCAGTTGATTGGTGGTTATCAGGCGAGGTTGATTGGATCGCAATTGGCGCGTCGGTCATCTTGAGTTTGTTGCTCGTCGGGCGTCAAGGTATCATCGCTGGGCATTTCGAAATGCGTCAATATGCAACGATGGTCAATTCCTCTGCCGATTATGCTTTTATCTGCCAAGAGGACGGAAGGATCCTTTTCACGAATCCGTCCCTCAATCAAATCCTTGGACCAGAAGATGACCCAGGGAAACATGTTAATTTTGATCGCTTTGCGATTATTGAAGATGGCGTAACGGATGTTATCCATCAAGCTTTGGTTGATGGTTGGAGAGGAGAGATCACTTTTCAGCGACTGGATGGAACCCAATTTCCGGTGTTGCTGTTTCTTGTGCCCGTCGAGGACGCGCGGGGCTCACGCAAGTTGTTGGCTGGAACGGCTCATGATTTAACCACCATCCGTGAGCGCGAGAACGAATTGCGAACCGCACTCGACGAGGTCGCTGCTGCAAGAGCTGACCTAGAAACGCTAAATGTGGAGCTCGAAGAAAAGGTCCAAGTTCGAACCAGCGAACTGGAGAACACTGTAGCCGAGCTTGAAAATTTACTCGAAGAACTAAAGGTGCTCGATCGGATGAAAAGTGAATTTGTCGCACTTGTTTCACATGAGTTGCGCGCACCTTTAACCAACATACAGAGCGGCATAGAATTAATCCTTCATAAGGATAAAGATGTGACATCCTCCGTACGTGAAGCCTTGTATTTAGTACAAGCGGAGACACAAAGGTTATCGCGATTTGTCGAGACTATCCTTGATCTGTCTTCACTGGAAGCCGGAAGATTTCCACTCCAGCTTACCGAATTGGCGGTAGAGGTCATCGCAACGAAGGTCAATAATTGGTTTACAGAGACCGGATACAGTGAAAGGTTGAATCTCCAATTCCCAAAAGATCTGCCTGCGGCGATCGCTGATGAGCATGCCTTAGAGAGCATTTTTTTTCACTTGATCGACAACGCAATAAAGTATGCCCCGGAGGGGGAGATTGAAGTGGAAGGGTGGGCTGAAGCGGGCAAGGTTCTCGTGGCAGTGGCTGACTCTGGACCTGGAATACACCCTGATGAACGGGAGCTTATCTTTGAGATGTTCCATCGAGGCGATACCAGCGATTCAAGAGAGGTGTACGGGTACGGATTGGGTTTACCGATGGTGCAACGCCTGCTCGAGATCATGGATGGAGGTATCCGTATTGAAGAAAGCCCAACGGGTGGCGCACGGCTTGTATTCTGGCTACCTCAAGCTGGTTGATTTCACGACGTATTAGACTGTCACTGAAGGCGCAAGGATAGATCACAACAGATAAACCTACGTAGATCGACACTTTGTGGAGGGAAACCGTGCCAATTCGTGTTCTGGTTGTCGATGACGACAAGACTTTGCTGCGTTTCCTGAAAGAATATCTTGAGCGTGAGGGATACGAGGTATTTACTGCAGATCGGGGGTTGAAGGGTCTCCGCATCTTCTACGATGAGCGTCCGGATCTGGTCGTACTGGACGTTATGATGCCCGGGATGGATGGCTGGGAGGCGTGCGCCCGCATTCGCGAACTTTCTGGGATCCCCATCATCATGCTGACTGCCAAAGCTGCAGAATCAGACAAGTTGCGTGGGTTTAAGTTAGGTGTTGATGACTATGTCACGAAACCATTCAGTCTGGAAGAACTATCGGCCCGAATGCGGGCGATCTTAATGCGAACTTCGGATCAGCGTGAAGGGGAGCTTGCCATTTATCGCATCGGTCAGTTGATGGTTGATATGCGTAAACGTGAGGTCCAGTTGGAGGGAGAATCGCTGAAATTAACTCCGACCGAGTTTCGTTTGCTGGCATATCTAGCCAAGCGAGCCGGGGAAGCCGTGGAGCAGAGTGAATTGGTCGCTGAGGTTTGGGGAGAATATCGTCGGGGTGGGGGTAGTACCTTAAGAAGGTATATCTGGTTGTTAAGGCAAAAAATCGAGGATGACCCAAAGAGACCAAAACAGCTAGTTACCGTTCGAGGGTATGGATATCGTTTGGAACTCTAAACTCACCGTTTCGTTGGTGAAGTCTAACGGTTACCTAGCTAGATGATATGTAAGGGCACTTGGGCACCTGGGCGCTATATTAATCAGGTAGCCTGTACGGATGTTACAACATTGCCTTAGCCCCCAATAACCTCTTACCTCCCCGAGAGCTTTATGCTCGCGGGGAGGTTTGATTGTGAGCATCTGTCAATGACAATCGGCATTGAGGGATATGCAGTTCTAGTGCAATCGAAGGGGCAATTCACCGTTCGTGCCTCGAACACCGGCCAGCGTGCGAGACGGTATGAATTGCACCTGCTGTGATGATACGGGTCTTTACGTAACATCCGTAGGTGCGCACGAGCAGGG
The DNA here is from genome assembly GCA_011174825.1 of Anaerolineae bacterium. GTDB lineage: Bacteria > Chloroflexota > Anaerolineae > Anaerolineales > E44-bin32 > DUEZ01. The sequence goes on from DUEZ01000062.1 coordinate 118,854, forward strand.
AAGATCACCCTGCATCTCCGATCGGCTACGCTCCTACCTCCTTGAAATGTCATCCTGAGCGAAGCGAAGGATCTCGTTTTCCGAATGCATTGGCTTTCTTTCTTGAGATAGTTCGAAAAGCTCATCACAATGACACCTTACCCCTTAAGTCATCCAGTCATTTAAAGAATAATGCCCAGTAACCTTTTGTGATGAGGTATGAGGTTTTCTGGCATTGGCAGCGGCATTTCACGAATTGCCCCGAAATCAATTATACGAGCCGCGACTTGTCCTTCAGTGATGAACTCGCCAAAGCTTTGGTCTTATTAAAAAGAATATTGAACACGAAAAACTTTACCTCTCCATTTTCAATCCTGCATTCCAATGGGATGCAATTCATCTTTCAAGGGGATGACTTGAGTACTGATTTCTGAGGCGTCCCTGTAAGGTGTCTGTAAGGAATATTAAGCGAATTGGGCGATAGACTATGTTTGTCGAGGAGCGCTTATACCTATCCAGGGGAGCGGACTGATATTTGAGATATTTAAATGGAGTAGGCACGATGCCAAAAAAGAATAAAACACGTCTTCGATGGAGGGGACAGGGTTTAGTTGAGTTTGCACTCATCTTGCCTTTGATGCTTCTGGTCTTATTTACGATCATAGAATTGGCGAGACTGTTGCATGCATGGATCGCGGTCGAGAACGGTGCGCGGTTTGGCGTTCGTTATGCGGTCACAGGCGAATACAATGACTCTTATTGTGCAGGTTACCCTGGTGGTATCTGTGATGAGCAGGGAGAAGAGGACGGCGCCCGTATTCCATCGATTAAAGACGCTGCCAATGCCGGTTCTGCCTCGATCTATCGAGACGGTGCTGCCACTCAAGGACAACCCGGATTTTTCAAAGTAACGGTGTGTTCGAACAAGGGCGGTGTGGTATATTTCCCGTCTGATCCAGATACGGCCATACCTGCTGATTGCCAACCATCGGAAGACGCAGGTGGGCCTGGCGACCGTGTATCTGTTACGGTCGATTTTGACCACCCTCTGATCACCCCCTTCCTCAGCACGTGGTGGCCGCAGATGCATCTCACATCTCGACGTGAGGGAATCGTCGAGCAGTTTCGTGTCGCGAGGGTGGTGGGCCTTCCGGCAACGATCGCGTTGCCTACTTTCACACCGACGGAGACGTTAACCCCAACGATCACGGACACTCCAACGGAAACCTTGACGCCGACGATCACCGATACACCCACCGAAACACCGGACTGCAGCAACCTCACTCTCGTTCAAACACGCATCAATGGTGACGACTTTGAGGTTCAAGTGCGTAACGATTTCGGATTTACGGTCAACCTGATTAACTCGGTCTTTATTTGGCCGGATGATCTGTCCCCTTCGATGTACTATAACAAGGCCGAGTGGAACGACTATCAGTATTATTCAGGGAATGCATACAATTCTCCGACCACTGCCCCGGCCAACTCGGTACCCTTCGCAGGAAATGGCAACATGGATTGGTGGGAAGGGGATTTCAACAATTTCCCTGCAGACTACTATGGGTATTTCGCCGTGACCCTGACTTTTCGATTGACCTCAGGGTTTACGTGTGATATTTTTGGCGATCTCAACCTCGGCGCGCCACCGACGGCAACAAACACACCCACACCGACCATCACGCCGACACCGGACTGCAACGACATCTACATCAGCTCCATCTGGATTCAGGACGACGATCTACGCGTAAGGGTTCAGAACAACAATCCCTCTTCGATCTTCCTCTCCGGTTCTTCGATGACCTGGACGGAACTCTCCGGCAGCCAGTATGTGAACTATTTCCAATACGACTGGACCTCATATTACAACGGCAATGATTACGACTCGCCGACCGGTGCGAGCCCTGCTGTTCCGACGGATTGGGTTCATCCTGCCGGTACAAACCGCGTCTGGCGGGCAGATTTCAACAACGTTCCTGGTGGGGTCTTATGGGGTAACTTCACAGTAAATCTGACCTTCGATTATCGCTGTGATGTCTCGGCGTCGTTGAACGTACCTCAGCCAACCCCGACCTTCACACCGACCATCACCCGTACGCCGACCATCACTCGTACTCCTACGATCACGCGAACGCCGACGATTACGCGAACGCCGACGAAAACACCAACGCCGGATTGTGATAACATCTTTATCAGCAGCACACGGGGCAATGGCGACGACTTCGAGGTGAGGGTCATTAACAACAACGTCGCAACGGCGTATCTGACATTTTCGAAACTATGGTGGAACACGGCGTATGCCCCACCGATGTACTTCGACTACTTCCGGTTCCAGGGTAATAATTATTACGGCTCCAATTCCTACAATTCACCGGTCTCCGCCTCTGCACCATCGATCCCGTTGGTAGGTGGTGACGCTGAGTGGTGGGAAGCGGACTTCAACTTGAACGGTCAACCCTTTGAAGGCTACTTCAAGGCGGAGCTGACTTTCAACTACCCGGGTTGGGGTACATGTACGATCTCCGGTGACACAACCCTCACGGCACCGCCTACAAGGACACCCACACGGACCAGAACGATCACGCCCATACCACCAACACGAACGATTACCAGGACCCCTGGACCTACGAGTACGAAGACATTGACACCAACGAAGACCAACACGTCTTCTGGTTGTGGGATGGATTGCTAGAATCGCAGGATGTGTGAAATATGGGGCTGCCCTTATTGGGCAGCCTCTTTGATTCTCAAGCTTCTATTGATCAAATCCAAGACCTTATAAGTGAATTTCAGTTAGTGGGCACTAAGGCACCTCGGCACCCGGGCACCTGGGAGTAGATTGCCGTGGTGCCTAAGTGATCGGGTGACAAGGTGCCCAAATGCACTTGTATCTGTAGGCTTCAGCCTGTGCATCTGAACACTGTGAAGAGTGTGAATAATTTGTATATCAGCTCCCTAATGTGGCACCTCTTAGTCAAGATCCTCGTAGGGGCGCACGGCCGTGGACCCCTACATCGTTAATTCATAAAGCAGGGATAGAATTTCCCCCGCAAATATCCCGGGTTGAAATTCTACCTTCGCAGGCTTCAGCTTGGACCCCTATTCGGATCCTAAGGCAGTGACTACATTTCTCCGTAGTGCCTTGGTGCCTTAGTGCCTTGGTGTCCAAGTGCCCATTTTATATAGCCGCAGGCTTTTACCTGCGCATCTCTGCGCACCCTAATGAGCGCTACCACATCTATTACTCTTTGGATGGAGCAAAGGAATTTGGAATCCAAAAGCTCTGCTTTTGGGCGCAAGCAGAGCTTGCGCACTCCAAAACACCCCTGAAGTGTGCGAATACATTTCTCCTGATTGTTAAAACAACCAAGTGCCTAGGTGCCATGGTGCCCCAGTGCCTAAGTGCCCCGATTTCTGCACACCCCATCTCTTCGATTACTTCGCAGAAAATCCTCCCCTAATAAGTCACAAACATAAGTCTGGTCCACGCCTTGCAACCTTATCCTTGGGTGCTGAAATTTTCCGTTATCAACTCATACCTTGTGCTTGCCCTAGTTTGTTTTAGGGGGTTTGTTTGGAATTTGTTAGGCCCTTTGAACAGGCGTGAATTCACCCTAACGGATAGCTGTAGATGTAGGGTGATTGAAAGGTCTGGGGATAGGCTTCTTAGGTATGATGGGAGTGGATTCCGGGCATTAAAAGGAAGCCTGGTTGGTCCAACGCGGTGTTTCAACGGCCAGAAAAAACCACGTGGAGGTGGTTGGCTTGCAGGAAATTATGCACGGTAACAATTCGAAGGAACATATTCTGATCGCTGATGATGATCCAGATTTCCGCCGCATTTTAGTCCGGCGTGCAGAGAAGATGGGTCTTGCAGTGGTTGAAGCAGAAGATGGTCAAGAGGCGATCGATGCCTTAAGAATCGGGTCATTCGATGTCCTCCTTCTCGATCTTTACATGCCTAAACATACTGGCCTGGATGTTGTTCAGGCTGCACAGGAGATCGATCCCGATTTGCAGGCGGTTATTTTAACCGGAGGCGCAACGATCGAAACGGCTGTAGAAGCGCTTCGGGCAGGCGTTTACGACTATTTGACAAAGCCTCTCGAGTCTATGGCGGATCTTGAACTCTCGCTAAACCGTGCACTGGACCACCGCCGTTTGGTCAAGGAAAACCAGCGTCTGTTTGCGGAAGTTCAACGGTTAGCGATGACGGATCCGCTAACCAGGCTATACAACCGCCATAAATTGGATGAAGCACTAGTCGTGGAGATGGAGCGAGCTCGGCGGTACGCCCGGCCTCTCTCCTTGATCATGATCGATCTTGACGGGCTTAAAGTCACCAATGACACATACGGGCACGCTGCTGGTGATAAGGTGCTCAAATTGGTCGCCGATGCCATCCGCAGTCAGATCCGGTCTGTTGACCTTCCGGTTCGTTTCGGAGGTGATGAATTCGTAATCCTGCTCCCCGAGGCTGATCTTGATGCAGCCACACTCGTTGCACAACGTGTTTGCGGTCGCATTACCAGCACCAGATTCCGGGGGCAGATGTTGTCGGTTAGTGCCGGTGTGGCACAGTGGTCGGCCACTTTCGGATCCGTGGAGGAGTTCATCGCAGCGGTCGACCAGGCCATGTACCAGGCCAAGCATGCGGGCGGGCGAAGGATATTTGTCCTCGCTCCCCAATTAGCGTGAGGGGAAAATGGAAATCAGAGAAGGACTTTTAGATCAACCGCCGAGGCATACGGAAGACGAGGACGAGCGAAAGACGTTCCTCGATGTAATGCTGGATGCCCTTTCAGGCTTGCGTGCCAAGCTGATCGTTCCATATGTCCTGCTGACGATGGTGATCGCCATGGTGGGTGTATTCATCGTGACCAGCTTGGTGACATCGTCCATTCGTGAGCGCTTCGTCAATCAGCTCTTCGAGGCAAGCCGTGTGGTCGCGGACGGCATCGTCCGTCGTGAGAAGAATCACCTTGAGGATCTGCGCCTGATGGCGTTCATGGAAGGTGTTCCAGAAGCGATCTTGGATCGTGATGCGGATCGCTTGCAGGAAATCCTTTGGCCGATCGCTTTGAACAACAGTATTGAAGCGATCGCAGTTATCGATCCCCTTGGTCAAGAGATCATGACCTTGGCGTTGGAGCCTGCCACGAGCCAATATCTCGTTTCCTCAGGTCAAGACTTTTCGGGATTCGATATGGTGGTGAGAGGTCTCGCCGGGATGGTCGATGAGATTGGAGATAAGTACGCAGACTTGATGGTGACTTCCTTTGGACCTTACCTCTTCACCAATGCTCCCGTACGTGATGATTCAGGTCACATGGTTGGGTTGTTGATGGTTGGGACTCGTCTTGAATCGTTGCTCGCTGAGCTTAAATCCCAATCCTTGTCTGATATCACGATGCTCAACTGGGATGGGGAATTCATCGCTACGACACTCGTCGAACCTGATGAAGGCTTTCAACTTTTGGAGCTTGATCCCCAGGTTCTGGCATCGGGTAACTCAACAACTCGTGAGCTTGAGCTATATGGACGTGATTATCAGGCTGTTGACTCTCCCTTGGTCGTTCGACAAATGGAAATGGGCATTCTTAGCGTAGTACTACCGAGCAACTACATCGTCACAACGATGGCCACCAGCCGCAACACCTTCAGTCTTCTCTTCTCCTTGGGTACGGTGGCAACGATCATCGTTGGTTACATCCTGGCGCAGAGCATCGCCAAACCGATTCTACGTCTGAGATCTATCTCCACATCTGTAGCGGCCGGAGATCTGGACCAGAGTACGGGTTTTGAGCGGGCGGATGAGATCGGGGAGTTGGCAAGTGCTTTCGATACGATGACGTTTAGATTGCGGGAACGTACAGCTGAAGCGGCACGTTTATACGCGGAAACTGTGGAGCGAAACGAGGAATTGGCCGAAATTAACGCCCGATTACAAAGCGCACAAGCACAATTGGTCCAATCGGAAAAATTAGCCTCGGTGGGTCAATTAACAGCTGGAATTGTCCATGATGTGAAGAATCCGTTGGCCGTGATTAAGGGCTTGGCTGAGGAACTGCATGAGGAAGTCGGTATTGATCCCAGTACGCGAGCCCAATTGACAACCATTAGGGATAGTGCCAGTAGGGCGAGCACGATTGTTACCGATCTGTTGAAATTTGCCCGTCAATCCACTCCCGAGATGCAACGTCGTGACATGAGAGAGACCATACAGTCCTCTCTCCGTCTAACCGAATATCTAACCCGAAAGGGCAAAATCGAGGTCGCTGTTGAATTACCAGATCAACCCGTCATGATGGCTTTTGATGCTCAGCAGATTGAGCAAGTGTTGATCAACCTGATCACCAACGCTGTTCAAGCAATGCAACATGGTGGTTCCCTTCGTATTACCTTGAACAAGTCGGGTAGCAAGATCGCCATCGGTGTCCAGGATACTGGAACAGGGATTCCAAAACAAAACCTCACCCGCATATTTGACCCCTTCTTCACCACGAAACCCGAAGGAGAAGGAACCGGGTTGGGGCTCTCGGTAAGCTATGGCATTGTCTCCCGGCATGGTGGGACGATCGAGGTTGAGAGTGAGCTTGGTTGGGGAACAACTTTTAAGGTTTTATTGCCCGAGGATCCAGGTTCTCTGAGCCAATAAAAGTGTCTATGGGTAGGTTGTATCAGGAGGGTCGGTTATAGAGAGTGGTAAAGCATACTGTCGCTTGAAGGGGACACCCTCAAGCGACAGCGGTATCAAGAGAATACATGCGGCGAAAGCCTCGAAGCGAAATAACCGCTTGAGGTCAATACGCATTTCAAGAGAACGATGAGGTAGCAGGGCGTGCAGTTCAATAAGGAATGGCTTGAGGACGAAGAGACGCAGAAGCAGCTGCGAGATCTGGCGCGCTGGCTGCTGATTGTGCCTTTAATCCTGCTGCTGCTCTTCGGCTGCGGTTCACTGGCCCTGCTCGAGACCCGAGCCGCTGAGGCCGATACGCGCTCCCAAATGCAAGCCGATTACAGTGAATGGCCCTTCATGGTGATCCAGCCCATCAACCCGGAGATCGTGGACGAGATCAAGCGGGATATCGAGCGTTATGAAGAGCCGGAGGAAGGGGAACCGGAGCCTGTTGTGATCCCGGGTCCGTTCTGGAACACGCCGACGCCCGAGCCGACGAGCACGCCAACACCAGGAGTTCAACCGACGGATGGGGATACCAGCACACCGAGCGTGACCTGGACGCC